>NZ_JAVKPS010000040.1:0-736 GCF_040981005.1 Kocuria sp. CPCC 205258
CTTTCCTTTCCAAGCAATTCCGTCAAGAACTGCAGATGGTTCCAGTTTTCTTCAGCTGCCAATGAAAGGGTGCATTCCAGTTCCTCTTTAAAGGCCAGAAGCTTCAGTTCTGCAGCATAGTCATAAATGGTTTCTTTTTCTGATTTCATATATTATAAACTTAAATGGTTGGTATTATATCATGCACTTCATTGTATCCTGTCATGAGCGCCGTGATGCCTTCAAGCATATCCACAGCTTCTCTTTCTATATTCTCCTGTTGTGCCGGGAGAACAGGCGGTTCCATGGTTTCTTCTGTCTCTCCCTGTACGCTACCATGCAGCATGGCCTTTACCTGGTCCGGAGATATCTTTCTGACACCACGTCCGGTCAGCTCCTTGCATGCCGTGACAATGTCCGTTCCGGAAAATCCATTTTTTCGGGCATAGTCCAGCAACAGAACAAACGTCCTGTTGTCCTCCTTGAAATGGATGTCATACAGCCTTCTCAGTTCTTCCGGTGCTCTTTGCCAAACCACAGAGTGGGGCAATGCCCCCGGTTTACGGGAAAGTGTACGCAAATAGTGCTCCAGCTTGATGCACCAGTCTCCACCGCAATAACTGCGTTGATGAGAGGCCACTTTCTCCTTCCCGTGCAGGATGACGATTTTTTCACTATAAACCTTGACATGTACTTTTTCTCCCACAAGAGAATCAGGTACGGAATAATGAACATTTTTCATGCTGATAGTTGACCA
>NZ_JAVKPS010000041.1:0-718 GCF_040981005.1 Kocuria sp. CPCC 205258
TGAATTGCAGACCCTTACTTTCCATGAAACTATGAAATTCCGAAAAAAGCTTGTCATAAACGCCTGTATTTGTCAGGAGTTCGCGATACTTCCACACCGTCTTCTCGTCAGGAACATCGTCAACACATTCAATACCAAGAAACTTGCGGAAACTCGTACGGTCAACTATCTGATACTCTATCTGATGGTCACTCAAACCATAATAACGCTGAAGAAACAAGACCTTGAACATCAGCACACAGTCTATCGGCGGACGACCGGCATTACTTTTGCGCTCTCCGGTAAAAAGGGCTGATTCAAGAGTAGGACGAAAGATCTCAAAATCAACATACTGAGACAACACTTCAAGAGGATTGCCCATTTCATTCAAACGCAATTCACGATTCTCTGACTCAAATAGTTGATTATAACGAAGCTTACGGTATCGGGATAACTTGTTCATTATAAAATTCTTATTTTCTGCAAATTTACGCTCTTGGAACCATATAAACAACTGTACTACAATATTTTAATTTATAGAACTCCTCTTTTATTTTTCCGAAAGTTTTCTGTTCGTCACGTACCCGGCAAAGTTCCCGGTGTGCTTTTTCTTTATACTCCTGAAGAACTTTGATTTCGTTACGCAGTCGGTCGTTTTCTTCCTGAAGAACCTGGAGCTCTTTAGCCTGTTCTTCAGACTTCATTTCAGCACGTACCTTTTCTTCAGCTGTCTTTGCGA
>NZ_JAVKPS010000042.1:0-682 GCF_040981005.1 Kocuria sp. CPCC 205258
GAACAGGCCGGTGCGGGTGCCGGCCCAGTCGGCCATCGCGTCGCTGATGAACTCGGGGCCGTTGTCGGATCGGAGCACCGCGGGGGCGCCCCGGACGGCGACGAGGTCCTCGAGGTGGGCGGTGAGCCGGTCCGCGGTGATCGACCGTTCGACGAGCCCGCCGATGCACTCGCGGGTGTGCTCGTCGACGATGGAGCAGATCTTGATCGGACGGCCCTGCTCGTCCGCGTCGAACTGGAAGTCCACCGCCCACACGAGGTTCGGTGCGACCGCTGCCGGGGCGTCGACGGTCGAAGACCCAACGCGTTTGCGGTGACGCCGCTGCGGGACGCGCAGCCCTTCCTCGCGCCAGAGCCGTTGGATCTTCTTGTGGTTCACGACCCACCCCTCGCCGCGGGCATCGTGGTAGGCCCTGCGGTATCCCCACCGCGGGTGCTTCTTCGCATACGCCCGCAGCCAGTCCCGCAACGCCAGGTCCGGGTCGGCTGTCGTCTCACCCTGGAGCGGGCGACGGTATGCGGACCTGCTCAGCCCGGCCAGACGGCACGCCATTCGTTCGCTCACCCGCAGCTTGCGCTTGAGGTGGTCGACGGCGGCGCGGCGCCTGCCCGGGCCTAGAAGTTTCCCTCAGCCAGCTCCTTGAGCGCGGCCTTCTCGAGCTCTGCCTCGGCGAGCAGCCGCT
>NZ_JAVKPS010000043.1:0-658 GCF_040981005.1 Kocuria sp. CPCC 205258
GGGCCGGAGACGACCACCGAGGCGGTGACATGAGCGTTTCCCTGGGACTGCCGCGGCTGCGCGATGCGGGTCCGGGCCCGAGCGGTGCACCGCGGGAGGCGGGGCTCGTGGACCGCCACGGCCGCCGCGCCACCGACCTGCGCCTGTCGGTGATCGACAAGTGCAACCTGCGCTGCACCTACTGCATGCCCGCCGGAGGCCTGCCCTGGCTGCCCGCCGCCCAGCTGATGACCCCCGCCGAGATCACCCGCCTCGTCCACGTCGGGGTGGCCGAGCTCGGGGTCACCGAGCTGCGCCTGACCGGCGGGGAGCCCCTGGTGCGGGCCGACCTCGAGGACATCATCGCCGGGATCCGTGCCGCCCACCCGGACCTGCCGGTCTCGCTCACCACCAACGGCATCGGCCTCACCACCCGCGCGGCCACCCTGGCGGCGGCGGGGCTGACCCGGATCAACATCTCCCTGGACAGCCTGGACGCCGACACCTTCCGCACCCTGGCCCGGCGGGACCGGCTGACCGACGTGCTGGCCGGGGCCGAGGCCGCGGCCGCCGCCGGGCTGGACCCGGTGAAGATCAACGCGGTGCTCATGCGCGGGGTCAACGACCACGAGGCCCCGGAGCTGCTCGCGTGGGCGCTGGCGCGCGGCTTCGCCCTGCG
>NZ_JAVKPS010000044.1:0-647 GCF_040981005.1 Kocuria sp. CPCC 205258
CTATCGAGTCCTGACGAACTCCGAATGCTCACGGTCAGCAGTCCGGCAGTAAGGGGGCGGGTGCTAAGGTCCGTCCCCGAGAGGAGAAGAATCCAGACCGCCGTCTAAGGTCCCGGAGTTCTGCCTGAGTTAGTCTAACGAAGTCTGGTCCCTATGACAGCTAGGATGTTGGCTTGGAAGCAGCCATTCATTCAAAGAGTGCGTAACAGCTCACTAGTCGAGGGTCCGGGCATGGATAATAATCGGGTATAAGGCAGACACCGAAGGCGCGGGATAGCATTTAAGAAAGTATCGGTAGGGGAGCATACTCACAGCGTCGAATGGTGTACGTAAGTTATCCTGGAGCGGTGAGTAAAGCAAATGTAGGAATAAGTAACGATAAGGAGGGTTAGATTCCCTCCCGCTGTAAGACCAAGGTTTCCCGGGCAATGCCAATCAGCCCGGGGTCAGTCGGGTCCTAAGTCTAAGCCGAACGGCGATGGCGATGGCAGAGACGGTTAATATTCCGTCACTGCCGCATGGGGCGACGTGGAGACGGAGCAGTGAAACCACCGCGGGGCGACGGAAGTCCCCGTTGAAGAGTGTAGGCGTTGAGGATGGCAGGCAAATCCACCATCCGAGCTGAACTTGACAGTATGGAGTCTTCT
>NZ_JAVKPS010000045.1:0-630 GCF_040981005.1 Kocuria sp. CPCC 205258
CAGAGGCAAGGAAAACAAGTCCGTCGAGTTCGGTGCAAAGGTCAATAATATACAGATAGACGGCATATCGTTCATCGAACACCTCTCGTTCAAGGCATTCAATGAGGGTATACGCTTGAAGGACTGTATCCGTATGCAGCAGAAGCTTATGAATGTAAGGGTAAGATGTGTGG
This sequence comes from Kocuria sp. CPCC 205258, assembly GCF_040981005.1. Taxonomy (NCBI): domain Bacteria; kingdom Bacillati; phylum Actinomycetota; class Actinomycetes; order Micrococcales; family Micrococcaceae; genus Kocuria; species Kocuria sp. CPCC 205258. The sequence continues at coordinate 174 of NZ_JAVKPS010000045.1, forward strand.
CTGCCGATTCCATATATGCCAATAATGCCAACAGAAAGTTCTGTACAAAATATGGGATATCCACATCCTTTGTGCGCAAGGGAAGGGCGGCCAAAGATGAGCCTTTGAGGAAGGTGCTTAGAAGCGAACTCTCAAAAGAAAGGGCAACACGGCTTGAAGGAAGCTTCGGCACTCAAAAGCAACATTACTCGCTCTCAAGGATAAAGGCCAGAAACAGGAAGACGGAAATACTGTGGATTTTCTTTGGAATACATACGGCAAATGCCATACTGATGATAGAAAAAATCAGAAACAAAACAGCTAAAGCAGCATGATATGATTTTACTCACAGAATCAGAAGAGGTCATCAGACTTCTTCCGGAACGTCATGTCCTGTCGGATAGAAGTATGTGAGAAAGCACGGAAAAATGACTATAAGAATGGCATATGAAATGGTCATGCCCTATCATCTTCATAT
>NZ_JAVKPS010000046.1:0-629 GCF_040981005.1 Kocuria sp. CPCC 205258
CGCATCACGGTGAACAGGACTATGGCGCAGTTCTCCTGCAAGTTGTCTTGCACTCCATCGCTTTGGAATCCTCGTGCCAGCCGATTGGAGGGCAAGAGCAAGGAAGCCGTGGAGACCAACAAGGACATCGAGCAGTTGTTGCTTTCCATCCAAAAGGCTTTCGATGTGCTTGTGGAAAAGAGAACGGACTTCGAGGCTAAGGATGTCAAGGAGGCTTTGCAGGGCAGCGTCAAGACACAGACCACCCTTCTCTCCTTCGTGGACGAGCATATCAGTGAACTCAGCACCCATGAGGGCATCGATATGTCGAAGAGCAGTGTCTGGACTTACAGAAAGATTCGCAAGAATCTCGCTGAGTTCATCGGGGAGAAGTATAGGTTGACTGATTTGGCTTTCGGACAGCTGACCGAGCCTTTCATCAGTGACTTTCACCATTACCTGCTTGACGAGAAAGGCTTTTCATCAGGAACCATCACCATCTATGTGTCGCTCTTCAAGAAGATGTGCCGCATCGCCTTTGAGCGAGGCTTGTGCAAGAACCTGCTGTTCGCCCATTATCGGGTTGGCACTCCAAGGGTTACGACACCCAAGGCTCTCAGCATGTCTGATTTCATAAAAATCCGTGATGT
>NZ_JAVKPS010000047.1:0-598 GCF_040981005.1 Kocuria sp. CPCC 205258
CTTCCCCTGCCCCTCTCCCTCGGTGGGGGCCCAGGGCAGACGGACCGCCTGGGACTTGATCGTGATGCCGCGCTCGCGCTCGATGTCCATCCGGTCGAGGTACTGGGCGCGCATCTGCCGCTGCTCGACCACACCCGTCAGCTGGAGCATCCGGTCGGCAAGGGTCGACTTGCCGTGGTCGATGTGCGCGATGATGCAGAAGTTGCGGATCAGAGCCGGGTCGGTACGGCTCGGCTCGGGCACGTGGATAGGAGTCGCGGGCACGCAGGGTCCTGATTCTTTGGCAGACGCCGGGTCGGTGAGCTCGGCTCGGGCTCGGCTCGGCTCTTTGTCGGATCGATACGTAGGCTCCATGGTCCCACGGGTCGGCGACTGTGCCGGGTTTGGGCCGCCCGTGGGGCGGCTGGTAGCCTGAGCAGCTGTGTCTCGTTTCCTCTCCGGAGGCGCCTTCCGTACCCGCAGGGTTACGGGGGAGGGACGCAACCTCAGAGATCATCGAACCTGAAAAGGCTCTTTCGTGGCGAACATCAAGTCCCAGATCAAGCGGAACAAGACGAACGAGAAGGCGCGCCTGCGCAACAAGGCCGTCAAGTCCTCG
>NZ_JAVKPS010000048.1:0-591 GCF_040981005.1 Kocuria sp. CPCC 205258
CGGCCAACCTGGCACCCGAGGCCACGGGGTTCATCCCGGCGGACGGGGTCTACGCGGGCTGGCTCGTGGACCAGGACGGCACCCGCTGGCCCACGGCGATCTCCGTGGGGTCGAATCCCACGTTCGACGGTGTGAACCGCCAGGTCGAGGCCCACGTGATCGACCGCCCGGACGAGGCCGTGGAGGACTTCGACCTCTACGGGCAGACCGTGGTGGTCGAATTCGTGGAACGCCTGCGCGGGATGGTGGCCTACCGGGGGATCGACGCGCTCGTGTCCCAGATGCGCGACGACGTGAATCGGTCCCGCGACATCCTGCGGGAACAGGCGCGCGGGACCGACTGAGCTCACCCGGTGGGGCTGATCACATCTCCTCGTGCACGGAGGGGTCGAACCCCGAACCGCTGATGCCGGTGTGCAGCATGCGCACCCGTTCCATCTGCTCGTCCGTGAGTTCCCACTCGAACACGTCGATGTTCTCCGCCATGCGCTCGGTGTTCGAGGACTTGGGGATTGCCACGATGCTCGACTGCACGTGCCAGCGCAGCGCCACCTGGGCCGGGGTGCGTCCCACCTTGCGTGCGATCTCCAC
>NZ_JAVKPS010000049.1:0-589 GCF_040981005.1 Kocuria sp. CPCC 205258
GACTATGCCTCAGAAGTAAGTTCGTACACTAAGGGCTTAGGCATTTTTATGGTTAAGCCATGTGGGTATCAAATAACAAAAGACGGTTATTCTGATAATATCCGCATGAACGAAAAAGATAAACTTTTATTCATGTTCCAAAAATCAATGTCATTAAAATAATGGAGCGGTCAGGAAATTTCTATAAGGCAATACGGTTGGGATATATACTTATCTCCATTCTTATCGGATGTATGGCATATAATAGCCTCTATGAATGGCAGGAGATAGAAGCATTAGAACTTGGCAATAAAAAAATAGACGAGCTCCGAAAAGAAATAAACAATATCAATATTCAAATGATAAAATTTTCTCTATTGGGTGAAACAATACTGGAATGGAACGATAAAGATATCGAGCATTACCATGCACGGCGTATGGCAATGGACAGTATGCTCTGCCGTTTCAAGGCCACCTATCCAGCAGAGCGCATCGATAGTGTGCGCAGTCTTTTAGAGGATAAGGAACGACAGATGTTCCAGATAGTCCGGTTACTGGATGAACAACAATCTATTAACAAGAAGATAGCCCATCAACTTCCGGTTATTGT
>NZ_JAVKPS010000005.1:0-287769 GCF_040981005.1 Kocuria sp. CPCC 205258
CCCTCGCGGGGGGGGGGGGGGCCGGGGGGCGGGGTGGCCCCCCCGCCCCCCCCGGGGGGGGGGGGGGGGGGCGGGGTTGCCCCCCCCCCCCCCCCCCCCCCCCCCCCCCGGCGGACGTCCTCCGGAGACATGCCGTGGCCGTGGTCGATCACCTGCACCTGGGCGGAGTCGCCCGACTGGGAGTCCAGCACGAACACCGTGCTGTTCGCGGACGAGTACTTGATGGCGTTGGAGATGAAGTTGTCCAGCACCTGGCGCATGCACACCGGGTCGCAGTCGACCACCAGGGTGTCCGGCGTCCAGGCCTTCACGGAGATCCCGGCCCGATCGGCATGGGGCTGGGCGGCCTCGGCGGACTGCTCGAGCAGCGCCACGAGGTCCGCCGGGACAACGTGCAGGTCGGCGGTGTCCCGGCGGGAGTTCAAGCGGTCGTCGACCAGGCTCAGCAGCTGGTCGGCGTTGCGCTCGATCACTTCCAGCCCGGCATGCGCGGAGCCGGGCAGCCGGTCGTCCATGGCCAGCAGCTCGGTGTAACCGCGAAGGGAGGTGAGCGGGGTGCGCAGCTCGTGGGAGATACCGGCCACGAACTCGTCCTTGGCCTGCAGGGCGTCCACGAGCTCGGTGACGTCGCTGAAGGACAGCACGGACCCCTCCCGCCCGCCCGTGCTCGTCGCGCATGACGCGGGCGGTCACGGACAGCACCTGCTGGGCGGGCGGTTCCCCCCCCACCCGCACCAGGTCCGCGGAGAAGGACTCCCCCGCCACCGCGCGGGCGATCGGCCGGGCCGAGGAGGACAAGGGGGCGCCCGCCCCGTCGTACAGCACCGGGAGCGCCGAGGACGACGACGTGCGTGCCAGGCGCTGCTGGGCGTGGGCGTGCAGGTGACCGTTGTTGGTGAGCAGCGGCACCCACGGCATCGCCACGGTCAGCAGCGCCCCCAGCGGGGCGGCCGCCCGGGGCAGCTGGGCCGAGGCGACCAGCCAGAGCACGGGCAGGGCCGCCAGGAACGGCACCCCGAGGAACTGCCGGTGCTAGCGCGTCGGGCCTGCCGTGGGACCGCTCAGGCGGCCGGGATCAGTGCGCCGTCGGCCGCACCGGGAGTCTCGGGTTCGCGCAGGACGGCTCGGGCTATCTCGTGGTCGCCCACCACGGACATGAGATCCACGCCGTGGAACCCGGTGATCCGTCCGTGGCTGATCTCCGCCTCGTGCTCGGTGTCCAGCAGGCAGGCGGGGACCAGCTCGACCGGGACCCGGTAGTCCGCCCACACGTAGGTGTGCCCGGGGACGCGCCGGCCCTCGGTCATGGACTCGAGCACGGCCTCGAGACCCGGGTCGTGGCCGGAGGGCAGCTGGTAGGAGAAGAGGCGGGCCCACTCCACCGCCCCGGCGGGAGTGGTGGCGGTAAGGATGCTGAGGGTCACGGTCATCGTGGGGTTCCTTCCGGGACGCTGCGTGGACCGGCGGAGGCACCTGCCCTCCCCCAGCCTCCGTGAGCTGAGTAACAGGGGCGTGTCCCACACCTGCCAGCTTCCCGTGCCTTCGCCGCCCTGCGCGGGCGTGCGGGTTGGAGACCCAAGGATCAGTGCTTGTGGGAAGGCGGGTGAAGCCAGTGGCGCCGTCACAAAGAGCGCCGAACCGTCATGAAGCTGATGGTCGCCGGGGTCCTCAGCGGCGTTCGGGGCGCCTGCCTGCCGCGCCGTCAGGGCGGATCGTCCGAGGTGGTCGCCGGTACTGCCAACCGGTCGGTAATCCGCTATGACCTGCAGAAAGACAGCTGACTTACTGGTCATTAGGGAGGAAACACCCCAGGACGCAGGCCGTCGTATCCGCCAGCCCATTTCGTCCGCAGCGGCAAGAACCGGGCGCGAGAAAAGAATGCCATGTTGCCGTTTGTCCTAGTCGGACTCTTGAACCCCGCGCAAATGCCCTTCTACGGTGGTGTCACCCGGTTCTCAGGGAAGGCCTGTCTCACAGGCCTGGACACATTCTCTTTCGCGCGCATGGCGACTTCTTCGTCATGCCCTTTTGAGGGGACATCATGAACGATCTGCAGAAGACTCTCGCCGGTGCGGCCATCGCGGCCGCCCTCCTCGGAGGCTCACTGGGCACTCCCGCGTTCGCGGGCGGGAACCATGACCACGAGTCCAATGGTGATTACGAAGACAAATCCAGTGATGACTACGACAAGGACGAAAAGGACGACGAGAAGGACGACGACGAGTACGACGTCAAGAACTGGTACCACGACGAGAACGAGAACGGCGAGAAGGACGACGAGGAGAAGTACCACCACGAGCACGTCTGGCAGTACGACGGCAAGCACTGGTTCCACGACGAGAACGAGAACGGCGAGAAGGACGACGACGAGGAGTACCACCACGAGTACACGTGGGAGTACGACGACAAGGCCGACGACGACGAGGACGAAGAGGAGGACGAGAAGAACGACGAGGAGGCTGACGAGGACGAGGACGAGAAGGACTACCACCACGCTCACCACGGGAAGCACTGAGACCCGGATGACAGGGGCAGCCAGGGCGCTCCCCGCATGAGACGCAGGAGCGCCCCACCCCTTGCGCGGGTGGGGCGCTCCTGCGTCACCGGCCGGCCGGCCGCGGCCCTGGTGCCGGGTGCTGCGCGAAAGGAGGCTCATCCTCGTGGTCGCCCCCGTCACGGTCGAAGCCTGCCTACCGTGGGACGGGGGAACGAGCGAAAGGGATGACCGATGACCGAATACCCGCAGTTGCAGACCATCGTGCTGGACGCGACGGACGTCCGGGGGCTGGCGGAGTTCTACCGGAAGCTGCTGGGCCTGCGGTACCTGCCCCGGGATGAGCCGCCGACGGACGGATCCCCCGACGACGACGGGTGGCTGGTCCTCACGGACGCCCACGGGGCACGGAAGCTGACGTTCCAGGCGGTCCCCGCCCTACCCCGGGTGACGTGGCCCGACGCGTCCGGCGTGGCGCAGCAGCTGCACCTGGACCTGTCCGTCCCGGATCGGCAAGCGCTTGAGCTTCAGCGGGAACGGGCCCTCGAACTGGGTGCCGAACTGCTGCGCGACCGCTCGGACGATCCGGAGGAATCGTTCTACGTGTTCGCCGATCCCGCAGGGCACCCGTTCTGCATCCTCGTCGCGTAGACCCGCACAGCAGGACACCGCGTCACGCGCGGCCAGAAGGGGCGACGACGACGGAGCTCCGCGGTCGCGGCGAGATGCTGGGCGCGCCGAGGCGGGACACCTCCCCGGACATCCCAGCTAGTGCTCCGAGGTGTGCGGACGCAGCCTCGCCTCCTCGACGTCCAGGACGCGCTGGGCGTCGGCCAGGATCCTCGAGGGGTACTTCCCCTCCCGGCGGGCGGCGAGCAGGGCCTCGCGCTCCGCGCGGACCACGGCCAGGCGCAGCTGCCGGTACTGGTGGTGCGGGGTGGGGGCGTCCTTCTCCTCGCGGACGTGGGCCCGCTCCCAGGCGGACTCGCTGCGCAGGAAGGTGTCCTGGCGGACGCGCTCGACGACGTCGGGGTCCGCGGCCGCGCCGTCGCCCAGGACCGCACCCGGCGCGTCGAGGACCCGCAGCCCGGCGTCGGCGATCTCGTCGAAGAGGGCCGCGGACTCCCGCAGATCCGCGGTGGTGTCCACACCGCGGATGCCCAGCACCCGGATGAGGGCGGGCAGCGTGCCGCCCTGCAGCAGCAGGGTGGTGACCGCCACGGTGAAGGCGATGAGCACGAGCTGCTCCCGGTAGGGCACGGCGGCGGGCAGGGACTGGGCCGCCGCCAGGGTCACCACCCCGCGCATGCCGGACCAGCCCAGGACCACGGCACCCCGCCAGCCCAGTCCTTCGCGGCGTTCCTGCTCCAGGTCGGCCCGCCGCTGGGCGTAGAGGCGGCGGAGCAGGCGACTCCGGCGCTGCTGCCGGGGGTCGGCGGGGCGCTCGCGCACCTGCTCCAGGCGCAGCCACAGGCGCATGATCCGGCGCTCGGCGCGGCCGGCGCGCCGGCGCAGGAGGAACACCAGCGGAAAGACCCAGGCGACGCGGATCACGATGAGCACCGCCGTGACCAGCAGGCCGATCAGCGCCGTGTGAGGAATGCTCAGCAGGTCCTGGTCGATGTCATCCACCAGGTCGTGCAGCTCCAGGCCCATGAGCAGGAACACCGCGCTCTCGAGCAGGAACTGCACGGTGCGCCAGTTCACGTCGTCGCCGATCCTGGCCTGGGCACCCAGCACGGCCGCGCCGCGGTGACCGGTGCACAGTCCGGCCACCACCACGGACAGCACCCCGGAGGCCCCGAGCTCCTCCGCGGGGATGAAGGCCAGGAACGGCACGACGAAGGACAGGGCCGTGTCCAGCACGGGGTCGTCGATCCTGGCGCGCACGGCGACGGTGACCACGCCGACGAGCAGGCCCACGGCCACGGCGACGACCACGGCGAAGCCGAAGTCGGCAACCCCGCTCCACACTCCAGACATCGTCCCTGCCGCCACGGCCAGGGCACTGCGCAGCAGCACGAGGGCGGTGGCGTCGTTGACCAGCCCCTCGCCCTCGAGCACGGTCACCAGCCGCGGCGGCAGGCCCAGCCGCTTGCCGATCGAGGTGGCCGCCACGGCGTCCGGCGGGCTGACCACGGCCCCCAGGGCGATGGCCGCGGCCAGGTTCAGGTCCGGGAGCAGGGCGTAGAGCACCAGCCCGGTGATCAGGGCGGACACCAGCACCAGGACCACGGACAGGCTGGTGATGGCTCCGAGGTTGCGGCGGAAGTCGATGACCGGGACCTTGATCGCGGCCGCGTACAGCAGCGGGGGAAGCACTCCGGTGAGGATCCACTCGTGGGGCACCTCGATGTCCGGCACCCCAGGGGCGTAGGACAGCGTCAGTCCCACCACCACCAGGAGCAGCGGCGCGGCGACACCGAGCTTTTTCGACAGGCCGGTAACCGCCACCATCAGGACGATCACCAGGACGCCCACGATTGCCATTCCCATTCCCGCACTCTAACCAGCGCAGCGAGCGCGGGCGGCGGCGCGTCCAGGGCAGGGCCGTACCGGCAGGCGTCAGGATCGGGCGGCGGCCTCGTCCCGGGCGAGGGAGATGTCGCCCGCTGCCGCGAGGACCTCGTCGCGGTCCACGAACGGCACCCGGCTCCCCCGCGGGCCGATCTCCATCCACTCCTCGTGCCCCCTGCCGTTGAGCACCACCGTGCCGTCCGGTCCGGCCGTCTCGAGGGCGAACCGGATGGCCTCCCGCCGGGTCGGCAGCTCGACGACCTCGGGCACGGACAGACCGGCGGACCGCCGCGCCGCCACCGCACGGCGGACGCCCCGCAGCACCGCGGCGCGGATGGCGGCCGGGTCCTCCGTACGGGGGTTGTCGTCCGTCACCAGGACCACGTCGGCGCCGGACTCCACGGCCGCGACTCCGGCGGGCTCCCGCTTCGTGGGGTCGCGGTCCCCGCCGGAGCTCGCCGTGACCACGAGCCGGCCCCGCGTGCGCGCCCGCAGCGCGGCCGCGGAGGACGCGAGCGCGTCCGGGGTGTGGGCGAAGTCGACGACGACGGTCGGCCACCCCGGCCCGAGGTCCACGTGCTCCATCCGCCCCGGGACACTCACCGGGCCGTCGAGAGCGGCAGTCACCTCGGACGGCGACACCCCGAGCTCGAGCAGCATCAGCGCGGCCACCGCGGTGTTGGTCCGGTTGTGCTCTCCGGGCAGCGGCGTCCGCAGCGCCAGGCTGCCGGCCGGGCCCCGGAGGAGGAACGCGTCCTCGCCCCGCTCCCCCACGATGTGCCACTGCGCGTCCGCCCCGGGATCGTTGGCCAGGCCCTCCACGGGCAGCCCGCGGCGGCCGGCCAGGTCGAGGAGACGGCGGCCGGCGTCGTCGTCGACCACCACCACCGCCCGGGACGCGAACTCGGGGGTGAAGAGACGGGCCTTGGCCGCGAAGTAGGACGCCATGTCCCCGTGGTAGTCCAGGTGCTCGTGGGAGAGGTTGGTGAAGGCGACCACGCTGTAGTGGATGCCGTCCACCCGGTGCTGGTCCAGGGCGTGGCTGCCGACCTCCATGACGCAGGCGTCGTTGCCCGCGTCCCGCATCTGCGCCAGCAGCTCCTGCAGCCGCGGGGCCGCGGGGGTGGTGACGGCGCTGCCCCGGCGCCGGTCGCCCACCACGGTCTCCGGGGAGCTCAGCAGCCCGGGGCGGCGGCCCAGGCGGACCAGGCCCGCCTCGAGGAGATAGGCGGTGGTGGTCTTCCCGTTGGTGCCCGTGATCCCCAGCATCGTCAGATCCGCGGCGGGGTGGCCCTGCAGCCGGGCCGCCACCGGTCCCAGCACGGCGCGCGGATCGTCGACGACGACCACCGGCACCCCAATCTCCTGGCCCAGCAACTGCGCGCCGCGCGGGTCGGTGAGCACCGCGACCGCGCCGGCTCCGACCGCCGCCGCGGCGTGCTGGACGCCGTGCCCGCGACCGCACTGCAGGGCGACGAAGAGGTCGCCCGGGCCGGCCTCGCGGTGGTCCTCCACCACCCGGCGCACCACCGGGTCTTCGAGCACGTCACCCGCGGCGAGCGTCCCCCCGATGTCGTGCACCAGATCAGCCAGGGGCACCGCTGCGGACGACGACCGCCCGCCCCGCGCCCGCTCAGGAGAATGCACCGTTCCAGCGTATCCGCGCCCGGAAAGAAGTCAGTACACGTATGAATTCACGCAGTCCCGTCTCGACAGCCAGGACCGTCTGTGTGGCCCCCGACACACTCCGGAAACACCGCCTGGACAATGGTCTACACCGAACCACTTCCCGCATAGGAACAAGGGGCTGACAATAGACTTTTGTCCGGTCCGATGGGGACCATGTGGGGACAGGAATAGCCCCCCACTAGGGCCGTCGCCCCGATACGCTCGGAGGACCCGAAGATCCGTACCCCTCGACGGACAAGAGAGAAGCCGATGCGCACCTCCCCCCTTGCCACTGACGTCCAGCACTACCTGGAGTCCTGCTCCCCCGCAGGCCTCACGCTCCTGGAGCTCGACATCGTCGAGGACGTCGCCGCGCTCACCCTGGCCTTCACCCCCGAGGCCCTCGACCGCGTGCTGCGCACCCAGCTGCGCACCGCCGGCACCCCCAGCGACTGGGACTGCCCGAAGGCGTCCATGGAGGTCGGCACCCCCACCTGGGCCTACGCCCTGGAACTGGCCGATCTCTTCAACGACCACTACTTCGGCCACGTGGTCCTCGAGCGCCACGAGGCCGCCCTGGGCGAGATCCTCGCCGCCCACGGCCACGAGGGCACGCCCGTGGTGATCCGCCCGGCCTACGCCCCCGGCTGCCTGGCCCTGAACCTCCGCCGCCTCAAGGCCGAGCACCTCCGCACCGCCGGCCACGCCGCGCCGGAGGCTCGCGCCGCCTGAACGGTCGGTACCGATCGCCGCCGTCCCCCGAGTGGGGGACAGAAAAAGGCACGGTCACCGTCGGGCCGACTTCCCCGCCCGACGACGTGACCCCCGTCACCACTAGGCACGACGCTGTCCCGCGAGTTCTCGGCACGAACAAGTGCAGACGCAAACATCCTTCGTCATAGAACCATCCTCATCGATTTGCGCCCCTAAACTGATGACAAGTGCAATGCAGCGCGCGGTCCACCGTCTCCCCCACGGGCTGGGAGGAGGCACCCCAGGTGGCCGCGTGCTTTTTCGGGGAGGGAGCACCACCATGCTCAAGGTCAACGAGATCAGCAGAGCGGACGACCACCGGCGTCCGCGGCTCAACGCCGCACGCACCACCGCCCGAGACGCCGCGTCCCGTACCGGCTGGCGGTCCACCTACCTGACCCGCATGCGCTGGGCCGACGGCCTGGCCCTCATCGTCACCCTCATCGGCACCCAGCTCGTCCGGTTCCAGCTCGAGAACGCCGGTCTGGACCTCGGACCCCTCTCGGTCCCCTACTGGATCGTCGGCATCACCCTGGCCCTGGTCTGGTGGATGCACCTGGGCGCCCGCGGCGCCCGGGACGTCCGACTCATCGGCCACGGCCTCGAGGAGACCCGGCAGGTGGTGCACTCGAGCCTCATCCTCTTCGGCGCCATCGCGATCATCTCCTTCGGCTTCAATCTCCCCACAGCCCGCAGCTACGTCCTGCTCGCCCTCCCCCTGGGCCTGGGCTTCCTGATCCTCGGCCGTTTCATCGTGCGGGACCGGCTGGTCAAGGCCCGCTACAAGGGCGAGGCGCTGTCCAGAACCATGGTGGTGGGCCGGCTGGCCGGCACGTGCGACCTCATCAAGTCCCTGCGCCAACACCCGACCTCGGGACTCGACGCGGCCGCCATCTACGTCCCCGAGACCCGCAAGCCGATCCCCGCGGAGCTGCAGCGCATGAGTCTCCCCCCAAATGCGCTCGCCCCGGGGGCGCGCCCCACCGTGGAGGGCATCGTCGACGCCTGCCACGAGCGCGGCATCGAGACCGTCGTCCTGTCCTCCAACGTCCCCCTGGGCACCACGGAGATCCGGCACCTCAGCTGGCAGCTCGCCGACGCCCACATCCGCCTGGTCATGGACACCGGCCTCACCGACATCGCCGGCCCTCGCATTCACATGCAGCAGGTGGCCGGGCTCCCCCTCATCCACGTGGCCACCCCGAAGCTGAGCCGCAGCCGCGCCATGACCAAACGCCTCATGGACATCCTCGGCTCCGGGGCCGCCCTGCTCGTCCTCTCCCCCGTCCTGCTCGCCCTGACGCTGATCGTCAAGGCCCACGACAAGGGCCCCGCCTTCTTCGCCCAGGAGCGCATCGGCCAGGACGGCTCCCGCTTCAGGATGCTGAAGTTCCGCAGCATGCGCACGGACGCCGAGCAGGTGCTCCAGCGCCTCAAGGAGCAGAACGAGGGCGCCGGCCTGCTGTTCAAGATGAAGGACGACCCCCGCGTCACCGCCCCCGGCAAGTGGATGCGCCGCTACAGCCTGGACGAGCTCCCCCAGTTCCTCAACGTGCTCAAAGGCGAGATGTCGCTTGTGGGACCCCGCCCCCCACTCCCCGCGGAGGTCGAGCAGTACGAGGACTACGTCCACCGCCGGCTGCGTGTGAAGCCCGGCATCACCGGTCTCTGGCAGGTATCCGGAAGATCGAACCTCGATTGGGAGCAGTCGGTGCGCCTGGACCTTTACTACGTGGAGAACTGGTCACCGGTGCTAGATATTTTAATTATGGGGCGAACATTTAAAGCAGTCATGGCAAAAGAGGGCGCATACTAATTAGTTCGACCCAAACCATTGTGCGACGTACAGCGACTCAGATGGGGAATCAAAGTTGAAGAACGATAACATTATGGTCGGCATTTATGAGCCGTGCGACGCCGGACACAGGTTCAAGTATGTGCAATATCTAATATCCCATGGAATTCACCAACGGGCAACAATCATACTATTCACAACAATTGCGGCAACCAAGAGCGACAATTACAAACTACACATTGAGCCATTGTCTGAGTTTTTCACCCTAAGTCTGGTAAGAGGTGAGGGAAATGACGAGGTAGTTCGATCGTCGAATCTATTTAATACGGACATAATGATCGTTCCTGACGGTGATTCTCTCATCTGGCGGCACATCTGGTATCGCGGATGGCGCGGCAATGGAACCCTCTCAGCATTAGTTATGAGACCAGCGGGCCAAAGCTCCATAAAACTACGTCGAACATTCGCAACAATGCTCAAGTCCATAATGATCCAAATTTCCAATGCCTACAAGAATGTAAGCGTTCTTAAACTTGAAAGCTCCATTTCCAATAACAACAACATTAACAGTGTGCCTGATCCAATTAGCTTCAAACCGAGCGAGTTCGAACTCGAATCAATTTGGCCATCAACTTCCCGGACACGTGAAATCGAATGGATAGGAGTCGTTGGAGCCCTTACTTGCCGAAAAAATATACCGTTGGTTTTAGAATCTGCGTTAAACGTGAATAGGCACCGCATTGGTATCGTTCTGGCGGGAAAACTCGACGAGTCTCTTAAGGCCGAAGTGCAAACTTTATTGCAAAAGATGGAGCGCCGGAGAATTCAGACAGTTCTGCTTGACCAGCCTCTGACTGATGGGCAATTAGATGCAATTCTCAGTCGACTAAAAATTGTCGTGCTCGCCCATTCGAATGAGGGTCCAAGCGGCATATTGGGAAAAGCAGTTGAGGCGGGTACATTCGTGGTCGCTGCCGGTGCCCACTCGTTGAGGGATGACTGCAAAATCCTAAGCAAAAGTAGTGCCTGGTCCCCCCTAAGCGCCCCCGACATTTCCGAATCAATTAGGATAGGGCTAGAACATCGTCAAGTTACGCCGCGTTCACTCAATACGGAGTGCAAATTCGCCGAGGGTCTTTTTCTTTCATATACAAAGAATAACTAAGTGCTCAAACGATCAATAATTTTGGCTGTATCGCAAATCCTATCTCAGGGTGCGATTGCAATACTATATATCGTCGTAGCGCGAGAATCCGGAGCGGCAAGTTTCGGTGGGGTCGTGGCAGCTATTGCGCTGGCCAATTTTCTTGCAGGCATTGTTGACTTTGGCACGAATAGTCTTTGGGTTCGCGGGCTTGTAACCAACGCGCTTTCGCACGACAAACTTACGGCAAGAATGTCATCGAAACTCATAATCGCTGCTGGAGTAGGTGGCGTAGTCGCCGCACTCTCCGCCATACTATTGTCAGAAACTTTTTACTACCTGTCCGGTTTACTAACCGTATCCGTCGCTTTCTTTCAATGCGCAATTGTGTCCATCAAAGCCGCGGGCGCGGGAACGCGCTTATCCGTAGCGATTCTTCTCGAGCGGCTGCTCGCAATTTTTTGGTTTTTTATACTATTGTGGGTTGGGCTTGATGCGCATATCGCCCTGGTGCTGGCTCTTAGTATAGGTTCGTTTTCAGCGGGAATTGCGGCGTACTGCACTTCACCCATTAAGTTCATAAAGGTGTCTAGCCTTGTTCGTCTGGCTTGGCCGTGGAAGGGCGCGACCTCATACGGGCTTGGCGGAATGGCTATTGCCGCTCAATCCTTAGATGCTGCAATCCTCCACACCGTCGCTGGCCCCTCAGCTACGGGAATCTTTGGAGCCGTTAATCGTTGGACCCAGCCTATGGGCGTCTTCGCAAACGCATTTGCAACCACAGGTCTGCCAGTTGTTGCAAGAACCCAGTCCTTGCGTCGTTCATATGGGGAGATGCGGAGAGCGTGGTGGATTTTGGCGATGGGTATGGCGACTTGCTTGCTTGTTGCGATTTTTGCATCCCAACTCGTTGATATTCTCCTTGGGCCGCAGTATGAGGGATCAGCCAGTGTGTTATTCCTTTTGGCCCTGGGAACCATCCCTTCCTTACTGAACCAGCCACTTTATGCCTTTTTGCAGGCCCTACATGCTAATAAACATGTTGCGACTGTAGCTTGCACATCGGTCGCCATACAACTTACATTGTGTTTCATTTTAGGTCTGCTTTACCAGGAAACTGGCATTGCTGCCGCGTTCATGATCGCTCAGTTTTGTTTTCTCACTGGCTTCATTATAATCTTAGTCTGGCGTTCGAAAACATACCCTCCTCCCTCTTCCCAATTTTAATTGAGGCTTGCATGAAAATTCTCCAGTTTCTCTTGAGTCCTCGGATTGGCGGCGCTGAAACGCTGGCAAAATCCCTCCAGTCTGAATGGGCAAAGACTGGCATTGAGTCGGAAATTGCATATGTCGATCCATCAAATGGTACGGGGTTTAAGTATTATTCCCGCCCCAGGCACATACGTTCTGCATATAATCGATGCTCTCCCAATGTAGTTGTAACACATTCGGCTATTCCTAACGCTTATTGTCGTTTGGCATTGCCGAGGTCAGTTCCCATCGTTCCTGTAATGCATAGTGCTGCAGGTGACTTCGACTTTCGATCCCTAAGAACTGCCGAATACTTCCTGCAATACTGGCGCAATGACCATGTTGTCGCGGTTAGTTCGCAATTAAAGGCCCAATACGTCAACTTGTTCGGTGACAGAACACCCGTTCACCTTATTCAGAATGGTATTGCGGATCCAGGCTACTTCCCCTCCCCTAATCTGGGTGCGCCCAATTTGGTTACGTTAGCCAGGGTTACGTCCGCAAAGAATCCATGGCTTTGGCATGAAGTTGCAAATCATTTTGCCTCGATCGACTCACAGGCGACCTTTGATTGGATTGGTCCTATGGACCATGACCCAGAGATTCAGGCCATTGCGGACAGCATAAATACCAGCGACCATAGAGGACGTTTGCTAGGTGGTGCGCCTGATGGCGCGTCATTACTGAGAAAATACAACATATATTTTCACCCTTCGGATAGGGAAGCACATAGCCTTTCCATTCTGGAAGCTGTAATGACGGGGCTTCCAGTAGTCTGCAGTGATACGGTCGCCAATTCGGTCGGCATTGATTTAGTTAGTGAGACTTTCGATGTCGGAAATCCGACGTCAGCGATTAGGGCCGTTACATCTGCGATTGAAAAATACGCCTCCCATGTGGAGCGCGCTGAGCCGCGGAGACGCTTGGTTGTCGAGCGCTTTGGAATAGCGCATACTGCCGATTCATACGTGAATCTCTTCAGAAAGCATGTAATTCAATAATCAAGACGAATAATTGCACGCCAATCAGGAACTGACGTGCTACTTTCCTGGTGGGTCAGGTGCATGTTGGCGATCCTCGGTTTGTAGTTATTCGTTTAGATGTTTTGTGCCTTGTTTTCTGGCGCTTCACAGATGAGCATTAGTAGGCGTTTTTCGCCACGGCCGGTGGCCACTGGCGGCGAGCAGGATACGTAGCCGGTAGTTGTCGAACTTGCGGAAGCCCCAGACGACCCGGCGCATCGTTTCGATCACGCCGTTGATCGCCTCTGTCAGTCCGGTCGAGAATCCGGCGGTGTCGACGTAGTCCAGGATCCCCGACCGCCATCACCGCAAGGTGCGGCCCAGCCGGGCGACCTACGGGATCGGGCGGGTCGGGGAGGCGCCCAGGATCTCGGCGATGAGCCGGAGTCCGACTTTAGGGCGGGCGTGGTAGACGGCATGCAGCTTCTGGTAGCAGTGCCAGGCGAGGGTGACTTCACGGTGCGAGTCCCGGGCTTCGAGCTTCGCGTCCAGGCGGGTGATCTGCTTGGGGTTGATGTGGTCGACGCCGATCTGCAGGGTGCGGCGGATGCCGTAAAGCGGGTATCCGGCCCTCCCGCGGTGGCCCAGGGCGTCCTGCTGCACCTGGCGGCAGATCTCGTCGACGACTTGGCCGCCGAGCTTGACGACGTGAAAGGCGTTGAG
The DNA here is from genome assembly GCF_040981005.1 of Kocuria sp. CPCC 205258. NCBI lineage: Bacteria > Bacillati > Actinomycetota > Actinomycetes > Micrococcales > Micrococcaceae > Kocuria > Kocuria sp. CPCC 205258. The sequence goes on from NZ_JAVKPS010000005.1 coordinate 13,308, forward strand.
CACCGTGATGGCCTCGGGGAGTTCGTCGCGGATGGCGTTGGCGTAGCCGTCGAACGGGTTCAGCGTCGCGGTTCGGATCCCGCCCGCGAAGGTCGGCCCCTGTTCGGTGAGCCTGTCGCCGTAGGCGGCCCCGGTGCGGCCCTTGACCAGGTCCAGCAGGCGCGTCCGGGGCCCGCCGTCGTCACAGCGGGAGTGGTCCACGATTCCGGTCACCAGCCTGGTCGCAGGCGGACCGACGTGGCGCCAGACGTGCTCGTCGATGCCGAGGGTGTCCACCCGGGCCAGCCGGTCCTCCGCAGCCAACTGGTCCGCGAGGATCGGGGCGATGGCGTCTTGGACGGTTCTCCAGGCCACCCCTAGCCTGCCGGCCATTGCCGAGACTGCGATGTCATGGGAGCGCAGCTGGCCCACCGCCCAGGCGCTCGCTCGGGTGGTGAACTTGCCCCGCGGCACGGCCAGTTTGTGGACCTCGCTGAACCTCGTGATCTCGCAGGCATCCTCCCGGCAGCGCTGGATCCACTTGCGCCAGACGACCCGCACCGGCACCCAAGCGCAGGGCAGGTCGTGGAGCAGGACCTGCCGGCGGCCGTGACCTGCGGTGAACACACCGCAGGACGGGCACCCGACCAGGGCCGGCTGTCCCCTGACGGGTTCAGTGGAGGCTTGGTAGTGCCGCTCCGGCGGTCGTCGGGGCGGTGTGCTGACGATAGTAGGCGTCCTCGAACTCGGCCGGGGGCACGAGCCCGATCTCTCCGTGCAGGCGCCGGTGCTTGAACCAGTCGATGTACTCGGCCACCGCGATCTCCAGGTCGTCGATCGACTTCCAGGGACCCTTGTTGCGGATCAGTTCGGCCTTGAACAGCGAGTTGAACGCCTCAGCGAGGCCGTTGTCGTACGAATCGCCGGTGGATCGCACCGTAGCCACCGCCCCGGCCTCCGCCAGGCGCTGGGTGTAGCGCACCGCGACATACTGCACGCCCTTATCGGAGTGATGGACCACACCGCTGGCGTCATGGCCGTCGTGGGATCGGGTCCACAACCCCATCTCGAGGGCATCCAGAGCCAGGTCCGTGCGCAACGAGGTCGACAGCTGCCACCCCACCACCCGCCGGGAGAACACATCGATGACGAACGCGGCGTAGACCCAGCCGGCGAACATTCTGCAATACGTGATGTCGGCGACCCACAGCCGGTCCGGGGCAGCGGCGGTGAACGACCGCTCCACCAGGTCCGGGCGGGACTCCGGTCCGGTGCCGGCCACCGTGGTACGCGGGCCCTTGGCCCGAATGATCCCGCGCAGCTCGGCTGCCCGCATCAGCCGGTGCACCGTGCACCGGGCCACCCGGTGGCCTGCCCGGCGCAGCTCGGCGTGGACCTTGGTGACCCCGTACACCCCGTAGTTCTCCGCATGCACCTTGGCGATGACCGCGGTCGTGGCCGCATCGCTGACCGACCGCGCCGAGGGAGGCCGGGTCTTGGCAGCGTAATAGGTGCTCGGGGCGACCTGCAGAACCTTGCAGATCGGCTCGACCCCGTACTCGCCCTTGTGGGCGTCGATGTAGGCCACTACCTGTGGTGTGGGTAGAACGAGCTCACGCCGCGAAGAAAGCCGAGGCCGACCGCAGGATGGCGTTAGCCCTGCGGAGTTCCCGAACTTCTCTCTCGAGCTCGGCCAGCCGCTGGGCGTCATCAGTGGTGGTCCCCGGCCGGTATCCCTCATCGACCTCGGCCTGTCTCACCCAGTTCCGCAGCGTCTCCGGGTTGATCCCCAGCTGCTGCCCGATCCGCGCCAGCGCCCCGGCCTTCGTCGCCGGGTCCCGCCGGGCCTCCACCGCCATCCGGGTGGCGCGCTCACGCAACTCGTCCGGGTACTTCCTCGGTGCCCCCATGACTCTCATCCTTCCGTGGAATCAAAGCCTCCAACAGACCCGTTACGGGACACCAGTCGATCCGTCCGGCTGCATCCACCGCCGCAGTGAGCGTCGCGAGCACTTTGTCCCACATGCCATCCTGGCCCCCCCTGATGCCATGTTCACACCGTCTACCACGGGCTGCACACCTGCGGCAGACACATCAGGCGATTCCGCACCGGCATCGGTAGATGAACGTCCCCACCATGGTGCGCGCGTCAGTGATCAGGCATCCCTTGCAACCCATAGGGGCTGACAGCATCGACTCGCTCAACAACCAGTGGGCAGCCGAGAACATCTGAAACCGGGACATGCAATCAGGATCTCAGCGCGTCACCGACTCACTTACCAGACACGCTCTAGGGGTACACACCGTCGTACCCAACTTCGAAGCACGCATCCCGTGAGCAGCTCGACCATGAACCACCAGGAGGAATAACACGATGCTCAAACCATAAGCAAACCCTTTATCCTCCGTGGGTGCCCCCAAAAAGGCAATGAGGGAACACATGAACAGGAATGCGGTACCGAGAGCCTGAGCCTCTGAACGGGCGCCAATTGCCCGATGAAAGCGAACTATGCAGAAACCAATTAGAGCGAAAGATACCATTAAGCACAACATGCCTAATACTCCAAATTTCGCAAAAAGCAACATTCCACTATCCAGCTGGAAATCAACCGCCACACGACCAGGAACCGGGCTTTCAAATGCGTGCCCAAATCCAACCCCCAAAAGCGGCCGATCTCGCCATTCGGCGCGGGTAATGTCGACGGCACGGGATCGTATGGCACCTGAAGCGTCCGAGGTTACACCGTCACCGAATATTTCACCGAGAGCACGTATTCTGTTCTCAAGGAACCCTTCTTTTGAAACTCGACTGGAAATAACGGGCAAGACGAGGTAGGTGCATACAGCAATACCGATCATGCCCACCGCAAATCGAAAAACTGGAATACGAAATTTTCGAACTGCGCCGACCGCACCGAAGACTCCGAGCAAAAGTATAAAACCAGACCTCGTGCCAGTGACGAGAATGGCGATGAAACATAAGATCCCAAAAAGTACCCATGTTGGTCGCAGACGGACCAGACCATAAACTGAACCCAGCAATATTCCAAGTCCAGTTAGAACCATTGAAAACATTAGAAGGCGATCAACACCGAGCAAAGAAACTCCGCGAGCGGAAAGCCAGTATACGGAAAAGCTAACAGCTGCCACTCCCGTAAATGACGCAGCCAGCGCTTTTCCGGATCTCAAACTCGTGACACGACCGGCATCGACTGCCACAATAGGAGCGATGCAAATCAACAAATAAGTGAAAAAATCCCTAAACACTCGAAGAGGCTCTTCGCCCCTAATAATTGAGATAAAAGCAACTCCGGTTATAAAAACAAGCAGTATACTCAATCCCACCAAGGCGGGTTTCAATGCACGCTTCATGCTTGGGTCGAGATATCGCAAATTTCCTAGGGAAATTACCCCGAACAATACGACTAGAGGGAAGTAAACAAATTTGAGTGATGACACCCAACCGGACTCAGACTGGAAAACGAACATGCCCATCGCAACAAATATCACAAATCGAAGCTGAGCCGCTTTCATGCATTCTTTCCAATCCCCGAACTAACGGCATGGTTCTCGTATATGCGCGTGAACACGAGTCTGCTATGACATTTCGTTAAAAATTTGCGCCATCCCGGACATCACCATCCTTCAAGCAGTCTTCATGGGGCCAGCATTTTGACCACACCTGCGGAAAAATTCTTCACCATATTTTCAAGGTTTGGAACCGGCCAATCTGCAGAGCTGGATCCCCTTGGTTCAGTTCCGGTGACATACGACATAATCAATCTGGCATATGCCTCTGGCGTGTTCGAGGCGGTCACTTTGCTATGTCCCTCGACTAAGTATTCGAACTCAGGAGCATGAAACGGCCACTCAGTGGTAAGTATGGGAATTTGACCCGTAAGGGCATCGACAGCCACCAAGCCGATACGACCGGGCAAACATAGCGCGCGGGACGACTTTATCACCAGAGCTTTCTGGCGAACATCTGAAAAACCAAGAAAACTCACTTGGCCCCTATATTGGGCCTCCTGCAGTAACCCCACATGCGCGCCGCTGCCGGCCACGAGAAGATGAATAGTGGGATCGAGATCCCATAAGTAATTCAAAGACTTCGCCAGAAACGCAATTCTTTTGCTGGCATCCAAGCCACCGATGTAACCCACGGCTCTGCTAGGGTCGAAGTTGCGTTCTTGCGCGAATTTTATAACGTCCTTGGTGCTGATTCCATTCAACTCCTCCCGCAACAGTTCGGAGTTAATAGTATTACCGACCTCTGTAACTTTGTCAGGATTAATTCCTGCCTGCATGGCGAACTCGGCGCCCCCACCGGTGTACGCAAAAACGTGGTCAGCCTGCTGCATCTGGAACCGCTCAAATCGGAGATCGAGCCAGTTTCCAGAGTTTACATATGGTCGGACGTGCCCCCATAAACCAATACGAGTACCCTTGCTGCGACGATACATCAAGGCCTCGTAAACGGGCAGAGAAGTACCCTTCAGTCCGAAGATAACTCCATCTGCGTCCATCCAAGGCTTCGGTTGAACGCTCGTATTAATTGACCGACCTCGAATTACCAGCATATTGCGTTTGATGGGCGTAAGCCACTCCGGCGCTGCGGCATCTCCTCTTTCGGCTTGCTCACCCTCGGGCGCTCCTGCTGCGATGACACATTGGATTCCACGCTCCAACAATCTGTCGTGCAAGCGCTCAAAAAAGTCGACTCTATACGAGGGAATATAGGATTGAACAATTACAAGTCGTTTTGCCATTATTCTCCCAGATGGAATGCAAGCGCGTTCCGATATATTCCCGACAACTCTTCTCCTACGGCTTGCATGGAGTTCAAATCTTGCACAACACGCACTGAGTTTCTACCCATAGTTATTCGCTTTTGCGAGTCTCTCATTAGTGTGTCCAAAGCGGCTTCAAAACTCTCGGAAGTGGAATCGCATACTACCCCGCAATTAAACTCCTCGACAATTGGGGCTAGACCGCAAGAGTCAGTTAGAACTACCGGCAGTCCGTAAGCCATCGCTTCCAGTATCGCCATTGGATACGGTTCATTCGTCGAGGGTAGGGCAAAAATAGACGCCTTGCTCATTCGCTGGCCTGTCCCGAGCGGGTCTATGGGCCCTTCCCAGGCCACCGCGTGCTCAAGCCCGTATTCCTTAATAGCCCTCTCGACACTAGCTGCTTCGCCCTCGTCAGGTCCGACGAGCTTGAACCTCATATGGGGATACTTTGCAATCAATTTCGCTGCCGCTGAAACCATTTGCATTGGTCGCTTCCGTCGATGCAATCTGGCAAGAAACAGAACCTCTGGGTTTTTTGATTCACCAAACACCTGCTCCTCTGCCCGCATATCGGTTGCATTCACTCCATTACGAAGTGAATAAAAGTTTAAATTTTTGCCCGCTATGTCCGTAAGTTTTGATTTTTCTAGTTCTGTCAGGTGAAGGACTATTGCCGCTCGACGTAGAATTGGACAAGTGACAAGCGCATCCAGCGGCTTGGCTAATCGCCTTTTAGACTGCCGAATCATCCCATGTGTTTGCACAACTAGCGGCTTTCCTGTTAGCCGCGCTATCAGGGCGGCAGGAAGTGTAACCAAGTCCCTTCCCATATGCACATGAACCACGTCGGCGTAACGGAGTGCATTAAGAAGCCAGCACAGGAGTGCAGGTGAAAAAACGCCAGCGAATCCGGCTTTCGACGTGACCCGCCTAGCTGGAAAAAGTTGTACGGGATAGCCATCAAACTCGTGTGGCAGGGGTCCGGCAAAGCCCCCTGCACCGGCCGCGACAACCACTTCATGTCCTAGCTCGGTTAGAGCTTTGGCCTGGTTTATTGCCACACGCACAGGTCCACCATATGCCCCGTCGGGGCTTATGTACGTGACAATTTGAAGAATTTTCATTGATCGAATCCTTCGCCTTCCAGGGGGAACCGATGCCCTTGTATTTTCGGGGTAACGTGTCCGTAGATTGCATTGGCTGGCACATTTTCCGCGACCCGCGTCAACGGCTGAATCAGCGCAGAGCGCCCTATGTTGACACCTCCCGTGATGACACATCTTGAGGTGACCCATGCGCCATCGTCGATCATCACTGGGCGCGTGATGAGGCCCATATCGGTGCGGTAGGCATGGCTGCCTGTGGTAATAAACGTTTCCTGGGACACAACGACGTCATGTCCGATTGCAACTGTTTCGCGATTATGTATCCACACGCCATCTCCGATCCATGACCGATCTCCAACCTCCAAATTCCAGGGAAATCGGATTCGGGTACGGGGTCGGATGATAACGCCGTTGCCAATCTTTGCGCCAAAGGCTTTGAGTACCTTTGTCCGCAGGCTGGAGCTGATCTGCCATGGGTTGGTGATAATGACCAGCTCGGTGGCAGTCCATAAATAAACCAACCACTTCGGCTTGCCCCAGGCCTCGCCCTCCCCGGGCGCTTTGGACAAGTTGATTACCGGAATCTCTGGACGGGCAGGGCTGCGCTCGGCGGCGGGGACCATGGGTACCTCTGCTGTGGGGGTCGAGGGAGTTGTCTGAGCCGAACCGCGAGATGACTGGGGCGTCGCTCCCGCGCTGAATGCGCTCACATGTATCGTCTGATTTATACCCCATCCCCTCCGGTGGGCCGCTGATTCCCTTCGGCGTTGCTCCCAGTGTGACGAAAGCACCCCCATGCGCCCTCGATTGACGATCATTGGCATCAACTACGCTCCCGAGTCCAGTGGCAACGCTCCCTACACCACAGCCCTCGCCGAAGGACTGGCCGAGCTCGGGTGGGAGGTCCGGGTCATCACCGGCTTCCCGCACTACCCCCAGTGGCGGATTTATGACGGCTACGACGGCCGGACGCTGGAGGAGGATTGCCGCGGGATCCATGTCTTGCGCCTCCGCCACTACGTGCCCCCAGAGCCGAAGCTGCTCAACCGGCTGTTGATGGAAGTCCATTTCGGGATTCGCACCGCGGTGGCGAACTGGGGTCGCCCGGACGTGGTCCTGTTCGTCAATCCCGGCCTGTTCTCCTCGGGCATTGCGGCTCTCCGCGCCAAGCTCGGCCGGCGCCGTCCCGGCACGGCAATCTGGATCCAAGACCTGTACTCCCGAGGCCTCGAGGAGGTGCACACCTCGGCTGCCGCACTGGCCCCCGTCATGCGCCAGGTCGAGGGGCTGGTCCTTCGTGCCATGGACCGCGTGATCGTCATCCACGACCGCTTCCGCCGCCACGCGGTCAACGAACTCGGCGTGGTTCCGGGGCGGGCGCTCATCCACCGGAACTGGTCCCACATCACCCCGCAGCACGAGATCGACACCGCGGCGGTCCGTGCTCGTCGGGGCTGGTCCGAGGACGAGGTCGTTGTCCTCCACGCCGGCAACATGGGCGTGAAGCAATACCTCGAGAACGTGGTGGACGCCGCCCGGCTCGCCGATGAACGAGGCTCCCGCGTGCGGTTCGTCCTGCTCGGCGCGGGCAACCAGTTGCAGCGGCTCAGGCAGCTGGCCGCCGGCATCAAGAGCCTGGAGTTCGTCGAGCCCCTGCCAGACGAGGAGTACACCGCCGCCCTGGCGGCAGCCGACGTGCTACTCGTCAACGAGAAGCCCGAGTTGCGGGAGATGTGCGTACCGAGCAAGCTCACGTCCTACTTCGCCACCGGTCGCCCTGTCCTGGCTGCGGTGGACGACGAGAGCTCGTCCGCCGGTGAGATCGAGTCCTCCGGCGCCGGTAGGGTCATTGCCTCCGGCGATCCGGCAGGACTGCTGCAGGCCGCCGAGGAGCTCGGCGGCGACCGGGCCCTGGCCGCGGAGATCGGCGGACGCGGTCCCGGCTACGTCGCGGAGCATCTCGCCGCGGATGCCGCCATGCGACGGTGGGACGATGTGCTTCGATCTTTGACGCAACATGTCCGGCTCTGATCACTGGCTTTGCTTGTTCATTCACTAGCATAAAGCTGTCCCCTCAATGGCCTACGCTTTCCCCCTCGAAGGATGATCATGCACGCCACCCCCAAGAAGGCTTTCATCACCGGTATCACCGGTCAGGACGGCTCCTACCTGGCGGAGCTGCTGCTCGCCAAGGGCTACGAGGTCCACGGGCTGATCCGTCGCGCCTCGACCTTCAACACCCACCGGATCGACCACCTCTACTCGGACCCGCACGAGGCCGACGCCAAGCTGTTCCTGCACTACGGCGACCTCTCGGACGGCTCCCGCCTGGTGACGCTGATGGCGCAGATCCGCCCCGATGAGGTCTACAACCTCGCCGCCCAGTCCCACGTGAAGGTCTCCTTCGAGGAGCCCGAGCACACCGGGGACACCACCGGGCTGGGCACCGTGCGCCTGCTCGAGGCGATGCGCCTGGCCAACGTGGACGCCCGCTACTACCAGGCCTCCACCTCCGAGCTTTATGGGGCCACCCCGCCCCCGCAGCACGAGGACACCCCGTTCTACCCCCGCTCCCCCTACGGGGCGGCGAAGATCTACTCCTACTGGATCACCAAGAACTACCGCGAGGCCTACGACATGTACGCCGTCAACGGGATTCTCTTCAACCACGAGTCCCCCCGGCGCGGTGAGACCTTCGTGACCCGCAAGATCACCCGGGCCGTAGCAGCGATCAAGGCCGGCACCCAGGACAAGCTCTACATGGGTAACCTCCAGGCCATCCGCGACTGGGGCTACGCCGCCGAGTACGTCGAGGGCATGTGGCGGATGCTCCAGGCCGACGAGCCCGAAGACTTCGTGCTCGCCACCGGACACCCGTGCACGGTGCGGGAGTTCCTGGAGATTTCCTTCGACCACGCCGGTCTCGACTGGCGCGAGCACGTCGAGTTCGACGAGCGCTACCTGCGCCCCACCGAGGTCGACGCCCTTATCGGGGATCCGGCCAAGGCCAAGGACAAGCTCGGCTGGGAAGCCACCGTTAAGGCCCCCGAACTCGCCCGCCTCATGGTCGACGCCGACATCGCCCTGCTCGAGAACGACGCCTGGATCGACACCGTCGACCTCGCCTCCTGGGCCAAGTGACGGAGGATCGCATCATGACAGCAGACACCACCGAGAAGACCGCCGACGCGACCGCCTCGTTCACCCCCGGCCCCCTCGATCGCACGGCCCCGTTCTACGTGGCCGGTCACCGCGGCCTGGTCGGTTCCGCCATCTGGCGCCGACTCCAGTCCGAGGGCTTCACCGACCTCATCGGCCGCACCTCCTCCGAGCTGGATCTCAAGGACCGCGAGGCGGTGTTCGCCTTCTTCGCCGAGGCCAAGCCCCGCTACGTGGTGCTGGCCGCGGCGAAGGTCGGCGGGATCCTCGCCAACAACACCTACCCGGTCGACTTCCTCTCCGAGAACCTGCGGATCCAGGTCAACGTCCTCGACGCCGCCCTGGAGCACGGGGTGGAGCGGGTTCTGTTTCTGGGGTCCTCCTGCATCTACCCAAAGCTGGCTCCGCAGCCGCTGAAGGAGGAGTACCTGCTCACCGGGCACCTGGAACCCACCAACGACGCCTACGCGATCGCCAAGATCGCCGGCATCCTCCAGATCCAGGCCGTCCGGCGTCAGTACGGGCGGCCCTGGATCTCCGCGATGCCCACCAACCTCTACGGGCCCGGGGACAACTTCTCCCCCACCGGCTCCCACGTCCTTCCCGCGATGATCCGCCGCTACGAAGAAGCCCGCCTGGTCGGAGCCAAGTCGGTTACCAACTGGGGCACCGGGTCCCCGCTGCGGGAGTTCCTGCACGTGGACGACATGGCCGAGGCCTGCCTGCACCTGCTCGAGCACTACGACGGAGCCGAACACGTCAACGTGGGCACCGGCACCGACGTGACCATCAGGGAGCTCGCCGGACTCGTCGCCAAGGCCGTGGGCTACGAGGGTCGGATCGAGTGGGACACCACCAAGCCCGACGGCACCCCCCGCAAGCTCATGGACGTCACCAAGCTCGCCGAGGCCGGTTGGACCGCCCGCATCCCCCTGCAGGAGGGCCTCCGGTCCACCGTCGAGTGGTTCCGAGAGCACCAGGACGGCATCCGCGAGTGACTTCTACCCATCCCCCCACCCCCGAGCCGATCCCGAGGAGAACCATGGAGCACCTTGACGCAGAGCGGGAAGCCCCCGCTCTCGATGCACGGGATCTCCTCCGGCTCGTGCGCACGCACTGGCGGGCCATCACGCTGATCACTCTGCTGTGCACCCTGCTGGCGCTCGGGTGGACGCTGATCCAGCCGAAGATCTACTCGGCCACCGCGTCCGGGCTGGTCGTCGCCACCGGCGAGCAGGACCTGGCCAGTGCGCTGGCCGGCAACAACCTGGCGCAGTCCAAGGCCGTGTCCTACGAGTCGCTCGCCACGTCCCGGCCGGTCGCCGAGTCGGTGATCGACGAGCTCGATCTCGACGCCACGCCGGAGGAGGTGCTGCCGCGCATTGCCACGGACGTCCCCGTGGACACCCCGGAGCTGCGCATCACCGCCGACGCCGAGGTCCCGACGGAGGCGGCCGACCTGGCCAACGCCTGGGTCGTGGCCCTGGCCGGTCAGGTGCAGGAGCTCGAGAGCCAGGGCGACGAGGACGCGATCAACCGCGTGGCCGTTCAGCCCCTGAGCAACGCCTCCCTGCCGCTGGCGCCGTCGTCGCCGAACCTCAAGCTCAACCTGGCCCTCGGCTTCGTGGGTGGTCTCGGGCTGGGTCTGCTCTACGCCTTTGCGCGGTACAAGATGGACCGCCGCATCAAGTCGGTCGAGGAGATCCGCGACGGCTTCGGCGTCTCCGTCCTCGGTGTCATCCCCACCGACGACCGGCTGTCCGACCACCGCGCGATCGTCGAGACCGGCATCTCCGCCGGGCGCGGCCACCACGAGTTCGCCGAGGCCCTGCGCGAGCTGCGCACCAACCTCAGCTTCGTCTCCGTGGACAATCCGCCGAAGATGATCGTGGTCACCTCGTCTTTGCCGGGTGAGGGAAAGTCCTCGATCACGGCAAACCTGGCGGTGGCCATCGCCTCGACGGGGCGCAACGTCGTCGTCGTGGACGGTGACCTCCGCCGCCCGGTGATCACCGATCTCTTCGGGCTCGTGGCCGGCGTGGGCGTCACCGACGTGCTGACCGGGCAGGTGCAGGTGGAGGAGGTCCTCCAGACCTACGACACGTTCCCCAACCTGCAGGTGCTCGGTGCCGGGAAGACCGCGCCGAACCCCACGGAGCTGCTGTCCTCGAAGGCCATGCACGCCATGCTGGAGACCCTCGCCGAGGACGCCCTGGTCCTGGTGGACGCTCCCCCGCTGCTGCCGGTCACGGACGCCGCGCTGCTCACGGCCTCCGCCGACGGCGCGCTGATCGTGGCCACCGCGCAGAAGACCACCACGGACGAGTTGTCCAAGGCCCTGGAGAACCTGCACCAGGTCCGCGGCAACGTCCTCGGCGTGGTGCTCAACCGCGTGCCCACCACCGGCGCGGACGCCGGGTACTACGGCTACTACGGCAAGTCCTACTACGCGAACGCGGACGAGAAGGCGGCGCCGAAGACCGGCGCGCAGCCGGTCGTCCCCGCGCCGGTCGGCAAGCACCAGCCGTGGGGCACTGAGCTGCGACCGGAGCCCGCCGCGGCCCAGCCGCCGGCCACGCCGCGGGCGCAGCAGGAGCCCACGGCGCCGTCGGCGGAGGACGCGGCGCCCGCGCCTGCGCGTGCCGATCAGCCGGATGTCCCCGGCTCTGCCGAGCACGAGACCTTCGGACTCGAGGCCTGGGGCCGGTCGGGCTCCTCCACCGGGTCCACGTCGACGGGGCACTGACCCCGTTCTGCTGTTGCGTTATCCGTTCACAGGGCGTCTTCCTTCGGGAGGACGCCCTGTGACATTTGGCGTGCCCCTGGCCGAGGAATACTCAGCGGTCGTGCACTCGGTCTTTGAACCATGAAAGCTTGCACCGCGGGCTCATCACGATGTTCAGCACGAGAGTGATCCGGACTGGCGTAGCAACGGATCGTCTCATGCATTGCTCCGTAAGGCTAAAGCTGCTGGTCCGGTCCTTCCCCGCTCACGCCGTTCGATCAACCGCTCCGTCTTGGCCCATCCGTTGCGACCTCGCAGCGCACGGTAGGTTGCCTTCCACCCTGCGATGTACCACAGGGTCGCGTAAAGCACGTACACATGCATGAGGGCCAGGGCCTTCAGGCGGCCCACGCCATGGCCTCTCTCCTGACCCCAATACACCACGCTGAACAACAGGGCGGGCCCGAAGGCAACCAAATATGCCGACAGCCACCATCCCGAGTACACGGCCGTACCCAGCAGCACCCCGATTGCCACATCAATAACCCACAAAGCGAAGGCCGCACTGAGAAACGAGCTGAGCAGCAACAAGAAGGGGCTGGTGAGGTGGTACAGCAGGTCAGCCTTGCGTGTGCCCGAGAGGTTGCGCAACACCAGTGACACCATGGCCCAGGACTGCAAATGACCCTGGAACCAACGCGTGCGCTGCTTGATCCAACGTTGGATGTCCACCAGGCCCTGCTGATGCACCGAAGAAGTGGAGCAGAACTCTGTCTGCCAGCCGCTGAGAAGCAACCGGACTCCCAGGTCCAGGTCTTCGGTCAAGCTGCGCGACCAGGGTGAAGCACCTAAATCGTCCAATGCCGAGAGCCTGACGAACTGACCGTTGCCCCCAAGACCCACGCTTCCCAAATGCCGCCGGCCACGCTGGAAAATCTGGGTGTAGAGCACGAACTCCAGGTCCTGCAATCGAGCCAGAAGACTCCGGTCCCGATTGTTGATCCGCACCCCGATCTGGACCGCTCCCAACTGTTGGTCCACGAACAGCGGCATCACGTCCTCTAGGGCATGCGGATCCAGTCTTCCGTCGGCGTCCATGACGCAGACGACGATCTCGGAGGGGTCCCATCGGCCCAAGTCCGGATCGGCTCTCAGGTGCTGGATGGCGGCATTTAAAGCCTCTCCCTTGCCCTGCCGGGCCTCGGGCAGCACCCTTTGCAGCAGATGGACCCGAGGATCCGGGTGAGCTCTGACGATAGCGGCGGTCTCGTCGTTGGAGCCGTCGTCAATGACGAGGATATGGACAAGTGGATGATTCAGACTGACCAGACGTTCCAGACTCGCCCCAATCACGCGCTCCTCATTGAGGCAGGGCACGACGAAGATCACGGGCATCGTCGCCGCTGAATCGCGCCGCAGGCACTTCCGCAGTCGAGCGTGGGCAGGGTCCACTCTGGACAGGATGAGCAAGAAGAGGCTGTACAGCACACTCAGTGCGACCAGCAGAATTGCCAGGCTCAGCACAGGGTCGATCACCTTATCGAACAGCATGATGATCATCGCGTTGCTATGCCCCGGGAGTGTGCAGTCGGGCTGCGTGCCCCACCGGTCTCGGCCTCCCCGAACGGGGCGTGGATCTCCGACAGTTCAAAGAAAAATTCATTTGCCCGTTGCGTCTGATGCGATCTCCTGCTGGAAGAAGCGGTTGCGCCGACTCAACGAAGGGGTCGAACTCAGCGGACATGACACATCGAGACAGCACAAACAGCTCCTGAGGACCGAGACTGGCCCATCCCCCCGACAGGCCAATCGGCTCGATTCCCCTCGGAAGAGCCGACTCAGACCAGGATGACAGGTCTCAGTGATGCGTCACAAGAACGAGGATCAACTCGGCCACATATCTACATATGAGACAATCTTCAGTCCACCAAGCCGCCCTTGGGGCCGTCAGCGGCCCCCTTGCCGATAACACGGCGGGTCTCGAGCCCTGCTCGTTACCCCGCCGCTTCCGGGTCGTTCAGGTGGGCGATCTGGATCAGGTTGCCGCAGGTGTCGTCGAGCACCGCGGTGGTGACCGGGCCCATCACGGTCGGCTCCTGCACGAAGCGCACGCCCAGGCCGGTGAGCCGCTCGTACTCGGCCTGCACGTCCTCGACCCCGAAGCTGTTGAACGGGATGCCGTCGGCCACCAGGGCGTCCTTGAACGGGTGAACCGCCGGGTGCTCGGAGGGCTCGAGCAGCAGCTGCACCCCGTCCGGCGCCTGCGGCGAGACGACGGTCAGCCACCGGTAGGGACCGGTCGGCACGTCGACCTTGAGCTGGAAGCCGAGCATATCGGTGTAGAACTCCAGGGCCTTCTGCTGGTCGTCCACGAAGACGGAGGCGTAGGTGATGATCACGGCGTGTCCTTCGGCGGGGGCGGCAGGGAGTCCATCCACTGCCGCGCGTGGGTGAGCGGGGAGGTGTCCAGGTGGTGCACCGTGGTGCGCCCCTGGACGGTGGAGGTCACCAGGCCGGCCTCGCGCAGCACGGCCAGGTGCTTGGTCACGGCCTGGCGGGTCAAGGCCAGACCGTGGTCGTTGATGAGCCGCACGGTGAGCTCGAAGAGGCTCTGGTCGTCCCGCGCGGCGAGCTCCTCGAGGAGGATCCGCCGCGCGGGATGGGCCAGGGCCTGGAACACGATGTCCACGCCCCCAGATTAGGCAACCTTTTGGTTGCCGGTCAAGGTCACGGCCGGGTGCCGACCGCCACCAGGTACTCCATCTCGAACCGTGCCCGATCGGGCGTGCCCCGGTTCCACGCGTCGCAGAGCTGGTCGAGCGCCTCGTCGAACTCCGCGGCCCGGCCCTCGCGCTCGGCGTTCTTGCGCACGGCGATGGTGGGGCCGTAGTTGGCCTTGAAGTGCTCGCCGAAGTCGCGGGGCCGTTCGAAGGCCGTGACCTCGAGGACGTCCCGGACGAGCCGGTGGAACTCCACCCGTCCGCCGAAGAGCCCCCGCAGGTGCTCCTCGCTCCCCCACAGCGGCGGGGGCTGCACGCCCGGCGGCGGGGTGGGCGCGAAGGGCTTCATCGTGCGGAACAGCTCGCCCACCAGTCCTGCGGGCGTCCAGCTCAGCAGGGCGAGGGTCCCGCCGGGGCGGGTCACGCGCACCAGTTCGTCGGCCGTCTGCTGGTGGTGGGGGGCGAACATGGCGCCGATCGAGGACATCACCACGTCGTAGGAGGCGTCCTCGAACGGGAGGTGCTCGGCGTCGGCCTCGACCCACTCGAGATCGAGCCCGGCGATCGCGGCGCGCCGCCTGCCGTCGTCGAGCAGCTCGGGGGTGAGGTCGCCGGCGGTGACGCGGGCGCCCGTGGCGGCCGCGGGCAGGGAGGCGTTGCCGTTGCCGGCGCCGACGTCGAGGACGCGCTGGCCGGCGGTGACGCCGGCCGCCCCGACCAGGCGCGGGCCCAGGGGGAGCAGGAACGTCTCCACCATGGCAGGGTAGTCGCCCGCGGCCCAGATGGCGCGGTGCTTGGCCTTGAGCTCGTGGTCCGCGGTCCGGGGGCTGATGGTCTGGCTCATGACGGGGTCTCCTGGTCGAGGGAACGGGCGCCTCGGGTCGAGGTCTGCTGCCGGAGTGGGCTCCAGCGGTGCCGTGCGTCCCAGGATCCGCCGATCGACAGGACGGAACATCGGGAGAGCTCCCTATTCGCTCCCTACCCTCTCCCTACTCCTCCGCTACCCCTTTCCTCTGCCCACCGCGTGCGCGGCCGCCTCCGCGCGGTTGTGCACCCCGAGCTTCATGAGGATCCGGCTCACGTGGTGCCCGGCGGTCTTCTCGCTGATGCTCAGGGCTCTCGCGATCCGCGCGTTGGACATCCCCAGGGCGATCAGGTCCAGCACCTCATGCTCGCGCGAGGTCAGCTCTCCCCTGTTCCGCGGCCGGGGGCCCGTGCCGCCCCCGAGCTCGCGCAGGAGCCGGGCCGCGGCATCCAGCTCCCGGGACGCACCCAGGTCACGGAAGACGCCCTGGGCGGCCAGCACCTCCTCCCGCGCCAACTCGGCCGAAACACCCATGACCGACCGGGCCAGATCGAGCCGGGCCAGCGCCGCATCCAGCGGCATCGCCATGGCGCCGAAGGCCCGCAGCGCCCGCCGGGCATGCTCGGCGGCCGCGTCCCGGTCACCGGTGGCCAGGGCGAGCCGGGCCGCGGCGAGATCGGCGCGGGCCGAGCCGAGGCGCATCTCGGACTGCCCTGCGATCCGGTGCAGGCTCTCCGTGGCAGCCTCCGCGGCCGCAAGGTCCCCGGCCGCGAGGGTGGCGTCGACGAGGGCGGCCAGCAACTGCGTGGTGCGCACCGCGTGCCCCTCCGTCCCAGACAGCCCGCGCTCGAGCAAGGAGACCGCCACGTGCGGTCGCCCCTCGGCGACGTGCAGCAGGGCCAGCGCGCGCAACGACGACGGATGCTCCTGCCGCCCCGACAGCAGCTGCTCCGCCTCGCGCAGCCGGCCCTGGTGGATCCGCAGCTCCGCCAGGGAGGCGAGGGCCGGGACGCTCAGCTCCGGGATGGCCCGGGCGTGGGTGGCCACGGCGGACTCCAGCGCTTCCTCGGCCTCGGACCAGTGGCCCGTGGCGATCAGCACGTCGGCGTGCACGGTCCGGCAGACCCCCAGCAGCGGCGCCGCCTGATGGGACCGGGCGAAGTCCTCGACGCGCTCGCACCACTCCACCGCCCGCTCCCACTCCTCCGCCTCGGCGCAGGCCGTGACCAGGGCGCAGTAGGTGTCCCCCAGGGTGTGGACGTTGCGGACCCGCCCGGCCGTAGCGGCGACCATGGCCTCCTCGAGCAGACGCAGACCCGGCTCCCGGTGGCCCGCGGCCAGCTCCGCCTGGCCGAGCAGGCTCAGGGCGAAGACCTCGAGGTCCTCCGCGCCGGTCTCACGACCGATGCGCATCGCCCGTTCCGCCTGCGCGGCCTGTTCCTCGACGGACTCGGCCTGCTGGGCCCGTCCGACCGCCACCCAGCCGTGCCCGGTGCCCGTGGGAATGCCCTCGACCGCCCGCTCGGCCCGGGCCAGCCAGCCCCGTGCCGCGGACGGGCGGCCGGCGATGAGGTGCTGGTCGGACACCCAGACCGCCACCCGGGCGGCGTCGTCGAAGCGGCGCTGCGCCACGAGCCCCGCGACGGCACGTTCGCGCCACGCGATCCCGTCGGCGATACGGCCCTCGAACCACAGGGCGAGGCCCAGGCCCTCCGCGGCCACCGCCTCACCGGCAGAACCGCCGCCGTCCAGGACGTGCTCGAAGGCCAGGCGCGCGCCGGCCCAGTCGGCCCGCTCGAGCGCCTCGGTGCCCTCGTGGAGCTGGTCGCCCACCTGCGGCGAGTCCATGCGGCCAGTATCCCACCGTGCCCGCGGCGTGGACAGGACACCGTGCTCCGCTCACAGCAGACGACCCGCCCGTCGGCGCCCGGACGGACCTAGCATGGGTCCATGAAGGACGTGATCCGCCCCACATCGGCCTCGTCGCCGGCCTACCTCCCGTCGCCCACACCGAGGGAGCGTGCCGCACCGCGAGCGCCCGTGGACCCGCTGTGGCGGTCCGTGCTGGGGATGTTCCTGCGCCGCCACCGCCTGGCGCAAGGGCTGACGCTGGCGCAGGTGGCCCGCGTCTCCGGGGTCTCCACGCAGTACCTCTCCGAGATCGAGCGCGGGGTGAAGGACCCCTCCTCGGAGATCATCGCCGCGGTGGTCGGCGCCCTGGGACTGAACCTGGTCGATCTCACCGAGGGGACCACCGGGGTGCTGCTGGACAGCGCCCCGGCCGCCCGTGCCGTCCCGGGCGGGCCGGTCTGCCTGGCCGGGCCCGTGGCCCTGGCCGTCTGAGCGCTCTCCCCCGGTCCAGCCCGTCTCACCGGGCCCGGACCTCCCGCGGGGTCACGACCCGGTCGGCCACCCCGTAGGCCACCGCCTCCTCGGCGGTGAGCACGAGGTCCCGGTCGGTGTCCTCCCGCACCTGCTGCGGGCTCCGCCCGGTGTGCCGGGCGAGCACCTGCTCCAGCTGCTCACGGGTGCGGGCGATCTCCTCGGCCTCGAGGATGAGGTCCGGGATGGTGCCCTGGCCCTGCGCGGCCGGCTGGTGCAGCACCACCCGGGCGTGGGGCAGCACCGAGCGGCGCCCCGGGGCGCCGGCGGCCAGCAGCACCGCGGCCGCCGAGGCCGCCTGGCCCACGCAGGTGGTCTCCACGGGCGCGCCCACGTGCTGCATGGCGTCGTAGACGGCGAGCATCGCCGTGGTGGAACCGCCCGGGGAGTTGATGTAGAAGCCGATCGGCTGATCGGAGCCGTAGGAGTCCAGGTAGAGCAGCTGGGCGATCAGGACGTTGGCGACCCCGTCGTCGATCTCGGTGCCGAGGTAGACGATCCGCTCCACCAGCAGCCGGCTGAAGACGTCCATGCTGCGCTCGCCGTTCGGCGTGCGTTCGACGACGTAGGGCACGGCGTAGCTGCTCATGACCCCACCCCCGCGGCGGCCGTGGTGGCGGAGCGGGGCCGCACGTCGTCGAGCCCGGCGATGACCCGGTCCACGAACCCGTAGGCGAGGGCCTCCTCGGCGGTGAACCAGCGGTCCCGCTGGGAGTCGGCCACGATCTGCTCGAGCGGCTGCCCGGTGTGCTCGGCGATGAGCCCGAGCACGGTGTCCCGGGTGTGGCGCAGGTCCTCGGCCTGGATGGCGATGTCCACGGCGGTGCCGCCGATCCCGGCCGAGCCCTGGTGCAGCAGGATCCGGGCGTGCGGCAGGGCGCTGCGCTTGCCCGGGGTGCCGGCCGAGAGCAGGAACTGCCCGGCGCTGCAGGCCAGCCCCATGGCGAGGGTGCCGACGTCGTTGGGGATGATCCGCATGACGTCCATGATCGCGAGCATGGCCGGCACGGAGCCGCCCGGGGAGTTGATCCAGAGGCTGATGTCCCGCCGCGGGTCCTGGGCGGAGAGCAGGAGCAGCTGCGTGCAGAGTCGGTTGCCGGTGGCCTGGTCCAGCTCGGCGCCCAGCACGATGATGCGCTGCTCCAGCAGCCGGGAGGCGAGCTCGTCGTCGATCGGGGTCCGGGGTGGTGCGGTGGTGGCGTTCATGGGCTCAGCGTGGACCCGGGCTCGCGCGAGCGGAACCCGTTTCTGCTGTGCGCGGCTCTGCCCTGAGCGGCTCTGCTGTGCGCAGCAGCGCGTCCTCGGGGCTGCATGTCCCTTCATGACAGTGCATACCTGGCAGTACTAACGCGGGGATAACGCGCTGCCTGGTGACCTGTTTCATGTCCCCGCCGCAACGGCGGGACGTCAGGTCCTGGCCCGGTTCGTACGCAGCGGCACTGGAGCTGACGGTTGATCACACGCCACGCATACGAGGAGTTGTCATGAGCATTCAGAGTGAGACCGCTCGGGGAACGTCGTTCCCTTCGGCCGACGGCCCCGGCACGGGACCGAACGGAGAAGCCGATCGCGTACGGGGTGTGCTGCGCCAGATCGGACGCCTCGTCGATGAGTTTCTCCAGGACGCCCCCACGTCCTCGACGGACAGGGCGGGCCACGGCGCAGCCGCCACGGCGGCCAGCACAGGGTGCCACATCATGCCCTTGCCGCCCCGGCTCCACGAGAGAGCCGCTGAGGTCGCCTCCAAGATCAATCCGGTCAACGCTCCGCTGGAGGAACTGGCAAGCCTCGACGGTGGTATGGGCCAACCACAACGGTTGACGCTCACCACCTCCAAGTACTGGGGTCCCAAGCCGAAGACCTTGACGGTGAGCTTCATGGAGACCGCTCCCGCCGACTTGAAGGAGCGCATCATCAGCCACCTCAACGCCTGGTCCTGCGGCATCAGGTTCGCCGGGACCTCAGGCCGGGGTGACATCCGCATCTCCCGCGAACCGGGAGGCTACTGGTCCTACTTGGGCACCGACACCCGGCTGATCCCCACCAACCGCCAGACGATGAATCTGCAGGGCTTCACCATGAACACCCCTGAAAGCGAATATCTGCGAGTGGTGCGCCACGAGGCGGGGCACACGCTGGGGTTCCCGCATGAGCACATGCGAAGGGCCCTCGTCGAGCGCATCGATCCGCAGAAGGCTTACGCGTACTTCGAGCAACGGCACGGCTGGGACAGGGAAACGGTGGATCAGCAGGTCCTGACGCCCCTGGACATCCGCTCCATCATCGGCACCGAGCCGGATCAGGACTCCATCATGTGCTACCAGCTGCCCGGTGACATCACCAAGGACGGAGCGCCGATCACCGGTGGGGCCGACATCAACCAGTCCGACTTCGCGTTCGCCGACATCATCTACCCCTCGGTCCTCTGGTCCCCGGGTACGGGCAGTTCCGGCGGGGCGCTCAGCACCGGGTCACTCACAGTCATCGACTGGGACCCCTCGGAGGACGTCCCCGCCACGGAATGAGCTTTCCACCACGTACCGCTGCGGACGGTGAGTCATGGCACGGCTGATCGACGTCCGCCCCCAGGAGGAGAACATCCCGTCCGAACTGGGGGTGACGGTTGGAGACGTGATTCGATTCATCGCCACGGGCGGGCGAGTCCGCTCGGGCACATCAGTCGAGCTGCTCGGGATGTTCACCGACAGCGTCGTCGGGACCGATGGGTCCGTGCTCACGCCCTCGGGGCCGCCGACGACCGTCTTGTTCCGTGCCCGGCAGCTGGGAGATGCCGTGGTCGACGTCGTCGCGGGCTTTCCGTTCCACCACTCGAAAACCTGGAGCGTCCTCATACGGGTCGCGCCCTGACACTTGATCGGCCGAGATCGTCACGAGCCAGAAAGTAGGTATGACCATGTCCACCACACCTGATTCCGATACCCCGGATCGCAGGCTCACCCAATTCGTGGGCGATCGTGACGCCCCGGTGCCGCTGGACGAGGTATACCGACGTCCGCCGGTACCGGCCAGCGCGCCTCCTCCTGAGGAACTGGCACGCATGCGGAGCAACAGGACGCTCTACGTGCCGAACCAGCCCGGGTCCGACAACCGCGCCCTGCAACCGTCCCCAGCAGGCCCGGACGGACCGGAGGGATACATGCAGCTCGAGGTTCCAGTGGAAGGCGAATTCCCGCTGGGCGCCCTGCCCGGCAGAGCAGCCCTGCGTGAAAGCCCCCAGGAGATTGTCGAATCGACCGACCCCACCGTCAGCTACAGCTCGTACAGGCCGGAATGGCAGGACGTGTCCTACACCCCGCGACCTCTTCCGGGAAACGGTGAACCGCCCGCCATGCGGCGCATCAACGGTCGACCGGTACGGCCGCTGTACGTCTTTCCGCCCGAGGACCGCCAACAGTATCGGGACAATGCATGGCCCTGGGGCCTGGTGGGGCGCATCACCACCAGCGGGGGCTGGTCCGGCTCCGGGGCCCTGGTCGGTGATCGCACCGTCATCACGGCCGGGCACGTGGTCCCATGGGGACAGTCATCATGGTGGATGAAGTTCACGCCGGCATATTACGACGGGCAGTCTCTTCATGGACCCGGCGTGGAGTCATATGTTTCCGACACGCGCGGGTTCGACACTGCAGGAGACGTGACGGGCTACGACTGGGCGGTCCTCCGGTTGTACCAGCCCCTGGGCAAGTCCTTGGGGTACTTCGGCTACAACGGATACTCCGGCGACTGGCAAGGGAAGCCGTATTGGACGCTGCTGGGATATCCTGGAGCGATCGCCAATGGCCAGCGCCCGTCGTATCAGAGCGCGTCTTCTGTCTTCGACGACGACTCCGATTCCAACGGTGGTCAGGAGCTCGAGACCCGGGCTGATGCAACGCCGGGCAACTCGGGCGGCCCCTACTTCGGTTGGTGGGGTCAGGACGCGCGTGTCATCGGAGTGGTCAGTGGTCAGGAGGAGGACTACATCTTTCCGTTCGGCTCGGAGAAGGGGAACGTGATGGCCGCAGGCTCGGGTTTCACCAATCTCATCGCCTGGGCCCGAACGAACTGGCCCCTGTGACCGCCAGGGGCGGACTGTTGCCTCCCGAACCGGTCGAGCCCGGTCGACCGTCACCGACGTAGCAGTCCCGTCCAACATGGCGGCGAACTCCATGGATCGTCCGAGGGGGATACTGTGAGTGCAAGGGTGAGCGCCTGCGCGTTGACGGTGGTGCTCCTGCTCGTCTCCTGTTCTCCGACAGCGTTCGACCAGTTCCGCCACGAATTGAGCGGACGGTCGTTCCAGATCACTGAACTGACCCGCGAGGGGAACGCACTTCCCCTCGCGGGTCAGCCGCACATCACATTCTCGAGCGGTCAGTTCACTGCCGACACCGGCTGCAATACCGTCACGGGTGGATACGCCCGCACGGCACGCGGATACAAGCTGCGCCGGGTCAGCAGCACGCTCCGGGGTTGCGCCGCTGAATTGGCGGCACAGGACGACATCATCCGCGAAGTGCTCACGTCCGGAACCAGGATCACCGTCAGCGAGTCATCGATCGTGATCAGGAACGGCGATCGCAGCATTGTCGGACAGCGTTCAGCGAGTGGTTGACGGAGGGCTGATCCAGCAGTCGCAGTGCGACGGTTGCATCGGTGTGCCCGGGGACGTCCATCCCGCCCGGGGGTAGGCTCGCCGGCGTCCTGCACTCGATGCTCCGCGCCCCACGACATCCGAAGAGCACCGAACCGGCCTGACCACGTCGTACGATCGCCGAGGCCGGGCCGGACGTATGCTCGGAACCGGTCGGATCGAACCGGGCCGCGTCGTCGGGAGTCCCGGCGCAGGCGCTCCCAGGGATGGAGACACGATGAGCACACCCCCGAGCCAGGACCCGCACTCCCCCGGGTCGTCCTCCGCGCCGCACGTGGCCGACAGCCACGACCTGATCCGTGTCCAGGGCGCCCGCGAGAACAACCTCCGGAACATCAGCGTGGAGCTCCCCAAGCGCCGGCTCACGGTGTTCACCGGGATCTCCGGCTCCGGCAAGAGCTCCCTGGTGTTCGGCACGATCGCCGCGGAGTCCCAGCGGCTGATCAACGAGACCTACAGCACCTTCGTGCAGGGCTTCATGCCCACCCAGGCCCGGCCCGACGTCGACGTCCTCGACGGGCTCACCACCGCGATCATCGTGGACCAGGAGCGGATGGGCGCCAACGCCCGCTCCACCGTGGGCACCGCCACCGATGCGGACGCGATGCTGCGGATCCTCTTCAGCCGGCTCGGCAAGCCCCACATCGGCACGGCGAAGGCGTTCTCCTTCAACGTCGCCTCGATCAGCGGCGCCGGTGCGGTCACGATGCAGCGCGGCGGGAAGACCGTCAAGGAGCGGCGCAGCTTCTCCATCACCGGCGGCATGTGTCCGCGCTGCGAGGGCATGGGCCAGGTCAACGACTTCGACCTGACCCAGCTCTACGACGCCTCCAAGTCCCTCAACGAGGGCGCGCTGACGATCCCCGGCTACAGCGCGGACGGCTGGTACGGCCGGATCTACGGCGGCTCCGGGTTCCTGGACCCGGACAAGCCGATCCGCGACTACACCGAGACCGAGCTGCACGACCTGCTCCACCGGGAGCCGACCAAGATCAAGGTCGACAACATCAACCTCACCTACGAGGGCCTGATCCCCCGGATGCAGAAGTCCTTCCTGTCCAAGGACGTGGCCGCGCTGCAGCCGCACATCCGCGCCTTCGTGGAGCGGGCCGTGACGTTCACCGCCTGCCCCGAGTGCGGCGGCACCCGCCTCAGTGCGGCCGCCCGGTCCTCCAAGATCCGCGGGATCAGCATCGCCGACGCCTGCGCGATGCAGATCAGCGACCTCGCCGCGTGGGTGCGGGCCCTGGACGAGCCGTCCGTGGCGCCGCTGCTCACCGCGCTCGGCGAGACCCTCGACTCGTTCGTGGAGATCGGGCTCGGCTACCTCTCGCTCAGCCGGTCCTCGGGCACGCTCTCCGGCGGCGAGTCTCAGCGCACCAAGATGATCCGCCACCTCGGCTCCTCGCTCACCGACGTCACCTACGTCTTCGACGAGCCGACCATCGGACTGCACCCGCACGACATCCAGCGGATGAACCAGCTCCTGCTGCGGCTGCGGGACAAGGGCAACACCGTGCTGGTCGTGGAGCACAAGCCGGAGACCATCGCGATCGCCGACCACGTGGTCGACCTCGGCCCGGGCGCCGGCACCGCCGGCGGCACCGTCTGCTACGAGGGCACCGTGGCAGGACTGCGAGCCGGCGACACCCTCACCGGGCGGCACCTGGACGACCGCGCCGCCCTCAAGACCACCGTGCGCACCCCCACCGGGATGCTGGAGGTGCGCGGCGCCGACACCCACAACCTGCGGTCCGTGGACGTCGACATCCCGCTCGGCGTGCTCACGGTGCTGACCGGGGTGGCCGGCTCCGGCAAGAGCTCGCTGATCACCGGATCGGTGCTCGGCCGGGAGGACGTGGTCTCGATCGACCAGGGCGCCATCCGCGGCTCCCGCCGCAGCAACCCGGCGACGTACACCGGACTGCTGGACCCGATCCGCAAGGCCTTCGCCAAGGCCAACGGGGTGAAGCCGGCGCTGTTCAGCGCCAACTCGGAGGGCGCCTGCCCGGCCTGCAACGGCGCGGGCGTCATCTACACCGATCTGGTGATGATGGCCGAGGTGGCCACCACGTGCGAGGAGTGCGAGGGCCGGCGGTTCCAGGCCGCGGTGCTCGAGTACACCCTCGGCGGACGCAACATCGCCGACGTGCTCGCGATGCCGGTCGAGGAGGCCGAGGCGTTCTTCGGCGCCGGCGACGCGCGCACCCCGGCCGCCCACGCCATCCTGCACCGGCTCGCCGACGTGGGACTGGGCTATGTGAGCCTCGGCCAGCCGCTCACCACGCTCTCCGGCGGCGAGCGCCAGCGGCTCAAGCTGGCCACCCACCTGGGCAAGAAGGGCGGCGTCTACGCCCTCGACGAGCCGACCACGGGTCTGCACCTCGCCGACGTGCAGCAGCTGCTGGGCCTGCTCGACCGGCTGGTCGACTCCGGCAAGTCGGTGATCGTGATCGAGCACCACCAGGCGGTCATGGCCCACGCGGACCGGATCATCGACCTCGGCCCCGGTGCCGGTCACGACGGCGGCCGGATCGTGTTCGAGGGCACCCCCGCCGAGCTCGTCGCCGCCCGCTCGACGCTGACGGGCGAGCACCTCGCCGCCTACGTGGGCGCCTGAGCAGCCGTCCCGCTCGCTCCGGTGGTGCCGGTCCTGGCTCAGGCCGACCCGAGGGCCTGGACGAGGTAGGCGACGTTCATCCGCAGGATCTCGAGGGCGAGGTCATGGTCGACGTGCTCCAGGGTGTCGCCGGCGGTGTGGATGCGGTCGTTGGCGCCGTCGGCCCCCTCGATCGTGAGCACGGCGGGGATGCCTGCGTCGAGGAACGGCACGTGGTCGCTGTTGAAGGGCATCAGACTGGTCTGCACGGTCAGGCCGGTGTGCGCCTGCGCCGCGGCGGCCAGCTCCTCCAGCACGGCCTGGGACACGGTGGCGCCCTCGAGCAGCACCGTGGGCGCGGGCGTGTTCCGGGACGCGATCATGTCCATGTTGACCACCGAGTGGATGCGGTCGCGTGCCGCCTGGTCCAGCTCCGCGACGTAGTGTCGGCTGCCGAACAGTCCCTGCTCCTCGCCCCCGAACAGGATCAGCCGCAGATCGCGGGCGGCGGGATGGGCCCGCAGCGCCCGGGCGACGGCGAGCACCCCGGCGGCGCCCGAGCCGTTGTCGTCCGCGCCCGGGGCGGGGGCGGCGGCACCGTCCCGGACGTTGATCGAGTCGAGGTGCGCCGTGACGAGCACCGCGCGGCCGTCGCCGCCGGCGCCCGGCCGCTCGGCGACGAGGTTCTGCGTGCTCCCGCCGTGGATCGCCACCGTCTGGGTCCGGGTCGCGAAGCCCAGGCCGCTCAGCACGCCCTCGGCCCAGTCGAGCGCGGTGCGGAACTCGGGGCTCGTCGAGTGCCGCGTCTCGAGTCCGGCGAGCGCGCGCAGATCCGCTGCGAACCCATCCCGGGACACGGCGGCTGCGCGCGGCGCCGCCACGGCCCGGGTCCGTGCCGGTGCCGGTGGCCGCTGCTCGAAGACCACGGTGTTCGCCGGCAGAGGGCGGACGCCGAAGCACGGCAGGTGCCGCTCGGAGGGCTCGACGATCCTCCCCGCCTCGGCGGGGTCGAGGTCGACGACGAGGTAGCGGCCCCGGTCCACCAGGACCGGGACCCCGGGGTGGGTCTGCTGGAACTGGCGGCCGTTCTGGATCACCAGGTGCAGGCGGGCGGCGGGGACCTCGATCCGCTCCGCGGGGGCTCGGCCGGCGGCCGTCCGCTCCAGCTGGGCCGGCGCCCCGGTCACCAGGAGCGTGTCGCCGAGCCGCGCCCAGACGGCACCGGCGTCCGCGGCCGCGGCGGTCAGTGCCTGCAGCGCGTCCGGCGTCGTGCCGCGGGGCACGTCGTCGTTCCCTGGTGCCTGTCCCGGAGTCTTCCCCATTTCGAAGCGGAGGGCCGTCATGGTGCGCCTCCTACGGCGTATTGAAGCTCTCGACCACGCCCGCGAGCGACGTGGAGGTGCTGGGCGGGGACACGGCGCCGGCGCCCAGGCCGCGCTTGGCGAAACCGCGCCACACCGCACCGAGGTCGCCGGGGTTCAGGGCGGCGACCGCGGTGACGATGCCGTCGCGCGCCAGCGTGAAGGTCGGCATGCTGGGCGTGAGCTTGAGCCCGCCGACCACGTACTCGAGCACGCGGCGCTCGGCCTCGGCGTGGCCGTGGGCTGCGACGAGGTTGACGAAGACCTCCCACAGGGCGGCGCACCAGACCTCGCCGGCGTTGTGCACCTCGCTGTTCGGCCCGCCGCCGTGCGGATGGCGCGGCGGGCCGGCCGGGAGCACCACCCCGTTGCTGATGTGCTTGAACGTCAGCGGGTTCTTGCCCAGGTCCGCGGAGTAGGGGTAGCGGCGGATGGAGAAGTAGTAGTTGTCCGTGAAGGTGGGGGTGAGGTCGGTCCACCCTCCGGCGGGGAAGGCGCCGGTGCCGAAGTCGTCGGTGGCCTGGGAGGTCATGGTGATCGCGAAGAAGTCGCCCCAGCCCTCGCCCATCGCCCGGCCCTGCTGGTTGGCCAGCCCGGTGGCGTTGCCGACGAGACGGTTGGTGATGTAGTGCCCGAGCTCGTGGTAGGTGATCAGCGCGTCGAAGTTGCTGGTGCGGGACGGCAGCGGGGCCACGCCGCGGAACTCGAACATCTGCATCCGCGGGCTGGCGCCGTCGGCCGGGGTCTGCATGTTGGCGTTGTCGGTGCCGCTGAAGTCGTTGCCCTCGGCGAGGATCGGGTCCCCGCCGAGGCCTGCCCCCGTGAGGTTCACCTGCTGGGCGTTGCCGGCCGCCTCGTCGAAGCCCGCCTCGTACCAGCGGTCATGCAGCCAGTTCACGTGGAAGAACATCCCGACGAGACTGGCCTGCAGGTTGGTGGGGTCGCTCGCGGGCCGGGCGTGGTCGTAGGCGTGGTCGAAGATGCGGGACCCGGTGGCCCGGCCGTCCACGTCCCCGGAACTGCTCCCGTCCGGGGCCTGGACGTCCGCGTAGGCGATGCAGTTGTTGCCGCGGGTGGTCATGGCGCCCTCGGGCAGCCATGGGGCGTCCGGGAGCAGGCTCTCGAGCGTGACCAGCCGGTCGGGGATGGTGGGGGCCTGGAACCCGTCCGGGCGCCCGGTCGGGTGCGGGGACCCGGGCGCCGGCCCGTCCTCGGGGCGGAACAGCGCGTCCCCCGTGTTGAACACCCGGTAGGTGAAGGCCGCGTCCGCCCGCAGGTTCTTCCGGAACAGCACCTCCGGCTCCCCGAGCGCGTCGATCACGTAGCTGAACGCCGGGAAGCCCTCGATCCACAGCTCCAGGTAGTAGCCGGGGGTGAACTGCTCCTCCCCCAGCGGGAACAGCACGTCCTTCACCCGGACCTCCCGCTCGAACGCCGGCCGCCCGGCGCCGGCCAGTTCGGTGCCAGCCGATTCGGTGTCGGTCGGCTCGGCGCCGGCCGGTTCGGTGAAGCGGTAGAACCTGTAGCCGCCACCGGCGGTGTCGCCGGTCTCAGTACCCCCGGCGTCCTCGGCGCTCGCCGTGCTCGACGTTCTCGTCCCGGTGAAGGCCGTGGCGGGGTACTCGACCCCGGTCAGGTCGAACGCCGCCACCGCGATCGCCTCCTCCGCCGTGGTGACGCCGGTGGTGGTGCTGGCCGCGCGGGCACCGGCCGCCTGCGCGGCGCCGGGAAAGAACTGGCCGGCCACGGACATCACGTCGCCGTCCGGTCCGATGGCCGCCGTCGCCTCGGAGTTGAAGACCTCCAGGCCGTCGGCCCGCTGCACGAGCTGCACCGTGCGCAGCCCCCGTCCGCTCACCGACACGATGGTGACGCCCTGCGCGTCCGCCTCGGACAGCCGCCACAGGTCGCCGTGCTCGGTGACGAAGCGCTGGACGGTCTCCTCCGGCGATGCGCCCGCCTCCCCCGACAGCCCGGCGGCCGGGGCCCGCCGTGCGATGCGGTTCGGCAGCGCGGTCGCCTGGTCGTAGTCCACCTCCAGGTCGCCGAGCTGCGCGTCCATTCGGAGGTGGCCCGGCGACCCAGGAGCCGGAGCAGCCGGCGGCGCGGTGCCACGGGCGTTCCGGACGCCGGCGTCGTACAGCGCGTGGAAGTCCTCCGGGAGTGCTCGGTCAGCGGCCATCAGGAACTCCTCGCGAATAATCAGTGCAGCACCCGGTCATCGTCCACGGGACCGGGAACGGGTTCTCCTCGCAGGCGTGGCCGACCTGAGCTCCATTAAGGAACCGGTCCCGTTCATCGGTCAAGCAGCGAACAGGCGTGTGACGTGCCCGTTCGTCCTTCTCGTCACCAGCCCGCGGCGGCGGAGCGCGCCCACCATGGCGGTTGGCGTCAATTTCATCTTGACACGCCCGGGGCGGTCCGGCACATTGGAGAAATGGAGGTTCGGGGATCCGCGCGGAAGCACGGCATCGACGACGCCGACATCGAGCACGCGTGGGTAAATGCGATCCGTCTGGTCGAGTACGAGTACCAGGGCGAAGACCGCCTCCTGGTCATCGGGCCCGACCAACACGGCAGGCTCCTCGAGCTGGTCGCCGTACCAGCCGGAGAACCGACGAGGATCATCCACGCCGATCTGCTCAGACCGAAGTTCTACGACTATTTGAGATGAGGTGGAATTCCATGGATATCGCAACCGCGCACGACCGCACAGGACTGGACGAGCTCGACGTGTCGTCGCACCCCGCTCGTGACGCCGTGCACTTCCGGCGCATCCTGGCCGCTCGGCAGCACATCACCGAGGCGGAGAACGAACTGCGGGAGGCGGTGAAGGCCGCCCGTGCGGCCGGCGACTCCTGGGCCTTGATCGGTTCCGCTCTCGACACGACGCGCCAAGCGGCCCAGCAGAGGTTCGGTCAGGACTGAACGTCCGCGCGGTCGGTGCAGGACTCCCCGCCCCACAAGGCGCCCCACCCGGGTGGAACAGGCACCCGCGCAAAACACACCTGACGCAGTACTACTCTGCCACCGGCGCGGGCTCCGCGTAGCGGCGTTCGAAGGCGAGGATCGCGTCCGTGGCCTCGAACAACTCGTCCGCCATCTGCTGGAGCACAGCGTCCTCCTGGCGGTAGGGGTCGATCACGTCGTTGCGCTCGGGGTGGCGCACCGGCACCCGCTGCCGCAGCCGCGGCGCCTGCTGGACCAGCCAGGCCCAGCGCTCGGCACGGTCGGACGGCACCGCGCGGTCGAGCTCCGGG
Organism: Kocuria sp. CPCC 205258; assembly: GCF_040981005.1. NCBI lineage: Bacteria > Bacillati > Actinomycetota > Actinomycetes > Micrococcales > Micrococcaceae > Kocuria > Kocuria sp. CPCC 205258. The sequence goes on from NZ_JAVKPS010000005.1 coordinate 42,851, forward strand.
TCGGTGGAGAGGTACTGCAGGATCCGGGCGAACTCCCGCAGGGTGAAGACCTTCTTCAGCAGCCGCGGTGACTGCTGGAGCACCGGCTGGGTGTGCTCCCGGGCCATCACGAGCACCAGGTCGATGTCCTTCAGCACGTCCGGGGTGACCTGCCGGGCCCGGTGCGCGGCGGCGGCCTCCAGGCCGCGGTCCTGGGCCAGCCTGCCCACCCGCTGCTCGAAGCCCTCGTCCACCAGCGCGTGCATCCCGGCGCTCGTCACCTCGAAGCCGCCGGGCGAGATCTCGTTGAGGCCGTGGTCGAGCTCGACCGCCGCCATGGGCGAGCGGCACACGTTGCCCGTGCAGACCGTCAGGATGCGCGTGGGGGCCATGGTTCTCCTCTGGGGGGTCGAGTCCGGTTCATCGTATCCGGCACCGGGTCCTGAGCTGGGTCTTCGCCCACCCACCGGGATCGCGCCGCCGACGGGATCCGGGCGCGCCGGGTCCGTCGTCGTCGTTCCCCGGCGCGCCTTCCCCGGCGCCCAACCCGCGGACGGAATCACTACGCCCAGAGAGGTACGGGTGCGTAACACGGCCCATCGTTATTGATTGTTTATGCAAACGCGCCTTTATACTCGTCGTGGCTCTGAGGATCTTCCCCCCATCCCGATGGCCTTGCACGAGTCGTTCCCCCCAACGATCCATGCGAGTTAGGCGTTCCAGCGTGAAAGCAACCCCCCGACTGACGCTGCCTGCCGCCCTCACGGCGGCGGTGCTGGCCATCACCACACTGACCCCGGTCGCAGCCCTGGAAGAGGCCGCCACCACCCGATCGACCACCCTCTCCGAGGAGCGGCAGGGCAACCTGGTCTCCAAGGTCGTGAAGTCCGACGGCGAGATCGTCTCCACCCTGGTGGACGCGACCACCGGCGAGGCCGTCCTCCCCGACCCGGCGCGCGCCGGCACGCAGCCGGCCGTGGGCGACCCCCACGGCGGCGCCGTGATGGGCCAGTGGGCCAAGTCCGAGAACCACTTCGAGCAGATGGCCGCGTCCTCCGCCCGCACCGCGGAGGAGCTCGCCGGCGACACGGACAACGACACCGACGACGACGCCGGCGCTGCTGTCGGCGCGTCGGACGGCGACACCGCGGAGGAGGCCGTCGCGGGGGTCGCGTCGGCCGAGTCCCTCGGCGCCGCCGCGTCCTGGGCCCCCAGCGGCATCAAGGGCACGGACGTCTCCAACTGGCAGCCGTCCCTGAACTGGACGAGCCTGTGGAACCAGGGCTCGCGCTTCGCCTACGTCAAGACCTCCGAGGGCGACAGCATCCGCAACAGCCTCTTCAAGCAGCAGTACGCCGGGGCGGGCGCCGTGGGCATGCACCGCGGCGGGTACCACTTCGCGATCCCCACCCGGGACTCCTCGGGCGCGAAGCAGGCGGACTACTTCATCAACAACGGCGGTGGCTGGTCCGCGGACGGCCGGACGCTGCCGGGCCTGCTGGACGTCGAGAACAACCCGTATCCCTCCCTGTACGGCAACCAGTGCTACGGCTTCAGCCAGTCCGAGATGGTCGGCTGGATCCGCGACTTCTCCAACCGGTACAAGGCCCGCACCGGGCGTGTGCCGGCCATCTACACGAACTACTACTGGTGGCGGGACTGCACCGGCAACTCCACGGCGTTCAACGACCACCCGCTGCACATCGCCTCCTACGGGGCCCAGCCCCTGAACCCCGGCGGCTGGTCCACCTACGACTTCTGGCAGTACACCGACGCCGGCTTCACCGAGCAGATCGACGCCAACGTGTTCCGCGGCAGCACCGCGCAGCTCCAGGACCTGGTGCGCAACCGCTACTACAAGCCGATGGGCGGCCGGGCCCCGAGCGGGTCGCCCACCCAGGTGACCCCCGCCGGGTACACGGTCAAGGGCGCCATCGGCACCCGGTACCGTGCCCTCGGCGGATCCGCGGTCTTCGGCACCCCCACCGGCAACGAGCGCGGCGGCCTGATCAACGGCGGCGTGCTCCAGGGCTTCTCCAAGAACCACACGTTCTACTGGACCCCCTCCACCGGAGCGTGGCCGGTGAGCTTCAACGGCGCCATCGGCCGGAAGTTCGCCGCCACCCGCTGGGAGAACGGCTACGGCTACCCCATCACCCGTGAGGCCGGCGGGCTGGTCGACGGCGGCGCCTACCAGGTGTTCCGCCAGGGCAACGACGTCACCAAGGTCCTCTGGACCCAGGCCACCGGTGCGCAGCCGGTCCGGGAGACCAGCGGGATCGGCGCGGCGTGGAAGCGCGGCGGCCAGGAGCGGGGCTACGGCTACCCGATGAAGCCGGAGACCGGCGGCCTGGTCGACGGCGGCGCCTACCAGGTGTTCCGCAACGGCGCGGCCGCCTACAAGATCCTCTGGAGCCCCTCGACCGGAGCCCACGCCGTGAAGGAGACCGGCGCGATCGGCCGGGAGTGGAGGGCCACCGGCTCCGAGCGCGGCTACGGCTACCCGACCACCGGCGAGTACCGCTACGGCACCGAGGTCCGCCAGAAGTTCTCCAAGAACTTCACCGTGCACTACTCGACCACCACGAAGAGGATCTGGGCCACCCGATGAACTCCGCCAAGCACCGCGCCCCCGCGCGTCCCCGCGCCACCGGCCGCCTGGCGCTCACCGCGGCAGCCCTCGCCCTGGCGGTCCCCGCCACCGGGATCCTCACGGCGGCCCCGGCCGCCGCGGCGAACTCCGACATCGTCAAGGCCTCCACGAGCACCCGCTCGGCCGACGCCCAGCAGCTCCTGGCCCTGATCAACGCCCACCGCAAGGCCAAGGGCCTGGCCCCGGTGAAGTACTCGGCCACCGTGTCCGGCATCGCCCAGGGCCAGTCCGACCGGCTGGTCCGTGAGGAGGTCATCGACCACACGGACACGTTCCTCAAGGACTCCCGGGCCGGCTCCTGGAACGCCGCCGGCGAGATCCACGCGGTCTCGTGGCAGGGCCGGGTGAGCGACCTGATGACGTGGTGGAAGGGCTCCAAGGCGCACAACAAGGTGCTCACCGACCCGGAGATGACGGTCATCGGCATCGGCCTCACCTACGTGGACGGGCAGCTGACCGGCAACAAGCAGGGCTGGAAGCTGGTCGGCACGGTCACGTCCTACGGCTACGTCCCCGCGAACACCCCCCGGGACGCCCGCACCACCGTGGGCACGGCACCGGCACCGGCACCTTTGCCGAAGCCCACCGCTCCGCCGGCCACCGCGCCGATCACCTCCGCCGGGCACACGGTCAAGGGCGCCATCGGCACCCGGTACCACGCCCTGGGCGGAGCCAGGGTCTTCGGCACTCCCACCGGCAACGAGCGCGGCGGCCTGGTCAACGGCGGCGTGCTCCAGGGCTTCTCCAGGAACCACACGTTCTACTGGACGCCCTCCACTGGGGCATGGCCGGTGAACCTCAACGGCGCCATCGGGCGGAAGTTCGCCGCCACCCGCTGGGAGAACGGCTACGGCTACCCCACGACCCGCGAGGTCACCGGGCTGGTCAACGGCGGCGCCTACCAGGTCTTCCGCCAGGGCGGCGCGGTGCACAAGGTGCTCTGGAGTCCTCGGACCGGGGCGAGGGTCGTCAAGGAGACCGGCGCGATCGGTCAGCGCTGGAAGTCCGCCGGCTTCGAGCGCGGCTACGGCTACCCGGTCACCGACGAGTACCGGTACGGCTCCGAGGTGCGCCAGCGGTTCTCCCACGGCTACACCGTGCACTGGTCCTCGGTCACGAAGCGGACCTGGGTCACCCGCTGACCCCTCCCCACCCGCAGAACGCCCGGCCGGATCCCCGGCCGGGCGTTCTGCCGTCCCCGGCCGGCGTTCTTGTCCCCGGCCCCGGTGCCGGTGTCCCCCGAGCGGTGGCCGCGCCCCGGTCCGCCCCGGCTGTCCCCCGCAGGAGGGCGGGCGACCGCATCCGACCACGTCAGGATGTGGTGCGCTTCACAAGCAGGACGGAACCACGCTGTGTTTCCTGTCGCGAATCTGTGAATGCGTGGATTCCCGTGTCACCACTTGGGGGGACGTGTCCGGTCGCACTCGTCCCCCGACCGGCGGATGTTCCCGTTCATTAAGTACCACTCCGTAACTTCATGCGCCGTGATGCCACGGGTTTGCACTCGCACCTGCATGCACAGCGATGGGATGTGCTTCCTGTGCAACCTGTTTGCACTTGTGACAAGCGGGGACAGGCTTGGCAGGCTGGCCCGGTCGGCCCGTCCGGGGGGATGCGCCGGCCGGTCCGTCGAGGGGACGGACCGCCGACCGGGGGAACGAGCACGCCGTGGCAGCATCCGACAACGACCGACGACCACCGCACCGCCGCCGCGCGGAGCGGACCGGCAGCACCGCCGCGCCGCCAGTGTTCTTCGATCCCAGCGGCAAGCGCTGGTACCGCATCCTCGCCACTCTCGTGGTGCTCCTGGCCATCGTGGCCGGCGCCGTGTCCTGGATCGTCCCGCAGGCGCTCGCCCAGCCCTGGGAGCGGCCGCTGCACCAGGAGCCCGGCTATCCGCGCGAGCTGATCGCCACCGGCGACCAGGAGAACATCCCGCTGCTCGGGGACGCGTCCAACCCGTTCAGCCGGATCGGGCTCGTCGAGGAGACGGAGGCCGGGACGGTGCTGCGCAGCCCGTTCACCGAGGACGTGTTCCGGGTGCTCACCGAGGAGGAGCAGGAGCTCATCGGGAACAGCCCCTACGCCATGGAGCGCTTCGGGGAGCTGCCGGAGAAGCAGCTCATGCTGACCTTCGACGACGGCCCCGACGCCACCTACACCGGTGAGATCCTCGACGTGCTCTCGGCGGAGGGCGTGCCCGCCACGTTCTTCAGCGTCGGCACCAACGTCGTCGGGCACCCCGAACTGTTCCAGCGGATCGTCCGCGAGGGGCACATGGTGGGCAACCACACCATGACCCACACCACCGCCTGGGACGACGACCTGCGCAACCGCGAAGAGCTGATCGGCACCGACCGCGCCATGCGCTCGGTCGGCAGCTACGCGACCCACCTGTTCCGCCTGCCCACCGGCGACCCCGACAACAAGGCCCTGCCCATCCTCGAGGCCCAGCAGCTGGGCTACCTGCACGTGGACTTCGACTACGACACCCACGACTGGGAGGCCGCGCCCGGGGAGACCGTGGACCTGCCCGCGCTCGACGGCGGGGGCCACATCGTGCTGATGCACGACGGCGGCGGCGACCGCACTGCCACCGTGGCCGCCCTCAAGGAGCTGATCACCGAGGCCAAGGCGCAGGGCTACACCTTCTCGACGCTGGCCCCCATCGTCCCCGAGGGCTACCTGCCGGTCGCGGACACCGAGCCCGTGCTCGCCGACGACGCCACCGCCCTGGCCGTGGCCGGTCTGACCGTGGCCCCGGACGTGGTCATGACGTGGCTGTTCTGGTTCGGCATCGGATCCCTGACCCTCATGTCCGCCCTCTACGTGGTGCTGGCGCTGATCGGCCACCGCCGCCAGACCCGCCGGGCCTGGCCCGAGCTCCCCGAGGACCGGCTGCCGCTGGTCTCGGTGATCCTGCCGGTGTTCAACGAGGAGCCCGTCATCGCCCGCACCTTGGCCGCCCTGCGCGCCAGCGACTACCCCAACCTCGAGGTCATCGCCGTCGACGACGGCTCCACCGACCGCACCCTGGCGATCATGCGCGAGCACGCCGCGTCCTGGCCGGCGCTGACGGTCATCACCCAGCCCAACGGCGGCAAGTCCATCGCCTCCAACCACGGGATCATGGCCGCCCGGGGCGAGATCGTGGTGACCCTCGACGGGGACACGCTCTTCGAGCCCCAGACCGTGCGGATGTTCGCCCGCCACTTCTACGCCCAGGACGGCAAGCGACCGGTCGGGGCAGTGGCCGGGCACGTGAAGGTCGGCAACCGCCGCGGCCTGCTGACCATGTGGCAGTCCTTGGAATACATCTCCGGGATCTGCGTCACCCGCATGGGCGAGGGCGTGGCCGGGGCGATCTCCATCGTCCCGGGGGCGTGCGCCGCCTGGCGCAAGGAGGCCCTGCAGGCCGCCGGGGGCTACTCCCACGACACCCTCGCCGAGGACGCCGACCTCACCATGACCCTGCAGAAGCTGGGTTGGGCCGTGGTGCAGGAGAACCGTGCCGTGGCGTGGACCGAGGCCCCCATGACCGTGCGCGGCCTGGCCAAGCAGCGGCTGCGCTGGACCTACGGCAACCTCCAGGCCCTGTGGAAGCACGCCGGGATGCTCTTCCGCCCCCGCTACGGGTTCCTCGGGATGGTGGCCCTGCCCTACACCCTGCTCGCCACCCTCGTCCCGCTGGTCTTCCTGCCGCTGACCGTGCTCATGGCCGGGATCAACCTGGCCGCCGGCAACTGGCATCCCATCGCCGCCTTCGCCGCCTTCGTCCTGGCCATCCACGCCGTGATCTGCGTGCTCGCCATCCGCATGGTCGGCGAGTCCTGGACCCACCTGCTGGTGGTGCCCGTCTACCGGATCATCTACGAGCCCCTGCGCGCCTACCTCCTCTACGCCTCCCTGCTCCAGGCGCTGCGGGGCCGGATGATCGGCTGGTACAAGCCCGAGCGCACGAACAGCGTCATCGACCTGGCCCCCGCGGCGGAGCCCGCCGGCTCCGCGGCCCCCGCGGCCTCCGTGGCCCCGTGGCAGGAGGGCCGGCGCGGTGAGCGGGTCTGAGCCCGGCCGGGACCGGTACCTCGACCTGCTGCGGTCGATCGCGCTGGTCCGCGTCGTCGCCTACCACACGTTCGCCGGCGCCGTCTTCAGCCTGGTGTTCCCCGCCATGGGCGTGATGTTCGCCCTGGCCGGGTTCCTGATGACCCGGTCCCTGCGCCGGCCCGCGGGCACGGTCCTCGTCTCCCGGGCCCGCCGGGTGCTGGTGCCGCTGTGGGTCTACGCCGCCACGGTCCTGGCGCTGCTCGTGGGGCAGGGCTGGTCCCCCGGGGCCGACGCGTCCTGGGGGCAGGTGCTCCTGTGGTGCCTCCCGGTCGGGGATCCGGTCCTCCCTGAGAGCGCCGGGTCCGGGGCCGTGGATCCCACCTGGCCGGTGCAGGCCGGGGAGATCCTCTGGTACGTCCGGACCTACTTCTGGTTCCTGCTCCTCTCCCCCGTGCTGCTGCGTGCGTTCCGAGCCCGGCCCTGGCCGGTGCTGCTCGCCCCACTGGCCTTGAGCGGCCTGCTCGCCCTCGGGCTCGTGCCGCTGCCCTCCTGGGCGGACGCCCCGGTGACGGACCTCGCGACCTACGGCTCCTGCTGGATCCTGGGCTTCGCCCACCAGAACGGGCTGCTGCGCCGCATCCCCCGCGCCGCCGTCCTCGCGGCGGGGCCCGCGGTGATGGGCCTGGGCCTGTGGTGGGCCGCCGGGCACCGCGGCGAGGCGGGGTGGGACCTCAACGAGATCCCGTTCGCCCAGGCCCTGTGGTCGTTCGGCTTCTGCGCCGTGCTGCTGCGCGTCTCCCCGGCCTGGCGGGATCTGCCCCGGCCGCTGCGGTTCCTGGACGGAGCCGTGACCCTGCTCAACGCGCGGGCAATGACCGTCTACCTGTGGCACAACCTCCTGCTGGTCGGAACCGTCCTGCTCGTCGACGTGCTGTGGGAGAGCGACGTCCTGGCCACGGCCGTGCCCGAGCTGCTGGCGAGCCCGTGGCTGTCCTTCCTGCTGGTCTGGCCGCTGCTCGCCGTGGTCGTGCTCGCGGTGGGCTGGGCCGAGGACCTCGCCGCGGGACGGCGGCCGCGGCTGTGGCCGGTCCGGCCCGCTGCCACCCCCGCCACCGCTCCCGTGCCTGCCCCTGTTCCTGGCCCCGCTGCTGCCACCGCCGCGGGACAGGGAACCGCGGGACAGGGAGCCGCCGGCACCGGCTTCCCCGGCCGATCCTGGCTCTACCCCCGCTCCGTGCGGGAGCCGGCGGCGCTCAGCCCGCGAAGCCCTCGAGGAGGACCCGGGTGAACTCCCCGGCCTCCTCGTCGAGGCCGCTGCAGAAGTCGTTGGCCTCCGCAGGGTCCCCGTCCTGCGCGGTGCACGGCCGGTCCCGGTTGACCGACCAGTAGGAGAGCCGCCCCGCGCCCTGCTCCCGGGCGAACCCAGCGAGCTCGGCCGCCGCGTCCAGGTCCAGGACCTCCCCGGGGACGTCGTTGATCCCGATCATCGGGGTGAGCCCGATCCGGTTCCACACCTCCTCGGCGGAGAGGTCCTGGCCCGCCGCCTCCCACAGCGCGGTGAGCTGGCCGTGCGCCGAGCGGGCCGCTTCCTCCGAGGCCGCCGCCATCGACTGCCCCGCGGGCTTGCTCTCGCTGTAGTTCATGGTCATGAGGTTGACGCCGGCGAGGTCCACCTCCGCCGCGAGCAGCTGCGCCACGACCTCCACCGGGTCCTGGTCCAGACCGTGCGGGGCCACCGGCAGCGTGGCCCACAGCTCGAGCGGCTCGTCCTGCTCCTCCTGCAGACGCACCAGCACCTCGGCCCGCCGGCGGTTGGCCTCCCGGTCCTCGAGGTCGTCCAGCTCGATGTCGAAGTCCGCGATGCCCACGTCGTAGCGCTCGAGCACCGTCCGGTACGCCGCGAGCAGCCGGTCCGGATCGGTGCACACGGTGGCCAGCTCGGCCCCGGCGGCGCCGCCGAAGGAGACCGCCACCTCCCCGCCCTGCTCCCGCAGGGACGCGATCTGCTCCTCCATCCGCAGCACGTCCTCCGCCTCGTCCAGCCCGTAGTAGCCGCCCCACGAGGGCGTGCAGGGGTCCTCGGGATCGGCCACCACGAACCCCAGCACCGTGCGGGACTGCCCCGCGGCCTCCGCCCCGAAGTCGAAGTACGGGTAGGACGTGGTGTTGACGTAGCCGCCGGACCAGGGCTCGCGCAGGTCGGGGCCGCAGCCGGTGAGGACCAGCCCGGCGGCGCCGCACAGCAGCAGCGGGCCGAGGAGGCGGTGTCGTCGTCGGGTCATGGGGTGCGGGCTGTCCTTGTCGGCGCGAAGGTTCCCCGGACGGTGCCGCCCGGGACGGTGGTTCCTGCGGTGCCGGGCCCCGCAGCAGGGCTCAGCAGTGGGGTCCCCGGCGGCGGAGCAGCCCCCCGCCGGGTGGCGAGGGGCTGCGTCGTCGTCGTCGGCCGTTCCCGGGAGCGGGTCAGGACCTGCCGTCGAACAGGCTGGTCACGGAGCCGTCCTCGAAGACCTCCTGGATGGCGCGCGCGATGAGCGGGGCGATCGAGAGGACCGTGAGGTTCTCGAACTGGTGCTCCGGGGGCACGGGCAGGGTGTCCGTGACGACCACCTCGAGGGCCCCGCACGTGGACAGCCGCTCCACGGCGGGGTCGGAGAACACGGCATGGGTCGCGGCGATGATGACGTCCTTGGCGCCGCGCTCGCGCAGCACCTGCACGGCGCCGGAGATCGTCCCGCCCGTGTCGATCATGTCGTCGATCAGCACGCAGGTGCGGCCCTCGATCTGCCCCACGACCTCCTTCGAGGTGGCCTGGTTCGGCCGGGTGATGTCGCGGGTCTTGTGCACGAACGCGAGCGGGCAGCCGCCCAGCAGCTCGGTCCACTGCTCCGCCACGCGCACGCGTCCGGTGTCCGGGGAGACCACGGTGACGTTCTCGACGTCGACGACGGAGCGCACGTGCTCCGCCAGCAGCGGGATGGCCATCAGGTGGTCGACCGGGCCGTCGAAGAAGCCCTGGATCTGCGCGGTGTGCAGGTCCACCGACATCAGCCGGTCCGCGCCGGCGGTCTTGTACAGGTCCGAGATGAGGCGGGCCGAGATGGGCTCGCGGCCGCGGTGCTTCTTGTCCTGCCGGGCGTAGGGGTAGAACGGGGACACCACGGTGATGGACCTGGCGGACGCCCGCTTCAGCGAGTCGATCATGAGCAGCTGCTCCATGATCCACTGGTTGATCGGGGCCGGGTGGGACTGGATGAGGAAGGCGTCCGTGCCCCGCACCGACTCCCCGAACCGCACGTAGGTCTCGCCGTTGGCGAAGTCGTAGGCGTCCGTGGGGATCAGCTCCGTGCCCAGCTCCGTGGCGATGCGCTCGGCGAGCTCGGGGTGGGCCCGCCCCGAGACCAGGACCAGCTGCTTGGCGCCCTCGTTGGTGATGGCAGTGGTCATTGCTACTCGCTTTCCTCGGTGGTGTCCCCGGCCGCGCCGTGCGCCGTGGTGCCGGCGCCGGTCCCTGCCGTGGAGTGCTCGGTGGTCCCGGACGGAACGGTCCCGGCCGCGGTCGCGGCGCCGTTGCCCAGGGCACGGGACGCGGCCTCGGCCGCGGCGGTGCCGGGACGGTGCTCCACGACCCAGTTCTCGACGACCCGCTGCGCCCCCTCGGTGAGGGCCAGGGCCCCCGGCGGCACGTCCTTGCGGATCGTGGTGCCCGCCCCGGAGTAGGCGCCGTCGCCGACCTGCACGGGCGCCACGTACATGTTGTCGGAGCCCATCCGGACGTGGTCGCCGATCACGGTGCGGTGCTTGCGCACGCCGTCGTAGTTGACGAACACCGAGGCCGCCCCAATGTTGGAGTGCTCGCCGATCGTGGCGTCCCCCACGTAGGACAGGTGCGGGACCTTCGAGCCGGTGCCGATCCGGGAGTTCTTGGTCTCCACGAACGTGCCGATCTTGCCCTCGTCCGCGAGCACCGTGCCGGGGCGCAGGTACGCGAACGGGCCCACGCTGGCCCGGGGGCCGATCACGGAGCCGGAGCCGTGCGTGCGCACCACGTGGGCGCCCGGGCCGACCTCCACGTCCGTGAGGGTGGTGTCCGGGCCGACGACGGCGTCCTCGCCCACCCGCGTGCCCCCGTGCAGCTGGGTGCCCGGCAGGATCGTCGCGTCCGCGGCGATCCGCACCTGCACGTCGATCCAGGTGCTGGCGGGGTCCACGACCGTCACACCGTTGCGCATGTGCGCCTCGAGGACCCGGCGGTTGAGGTGGGCGCCGAGCTGGGCGAGCTGCACGCGGTCGTTGGCGCCCTCGACCTCCCAGCGGTCCTCGATCTTCAGCGCGTCCACCGCGTGGCCGGCCTCGCGGGCCAGCAGCGGGACGTCGGTCAGGTACATCTCGCCCTGTGCGTTGTCCGAGGTCACCTTCGCGAGGCTGTCGCGCAGCACGTCGGCGTCGAAGGCGAAGATGCCGGAGTTGATCTCAGCGACCGCGAGCTCGGCCTCGGTGGCGTCCTTGGCCTCCTTGATCTCGCGGAACGAGCCGTCGGCGTCCCGCAGGATCCGGCCGTAGCCGCCGGGCTGCTCGTGGTCCGCGGTCAGCACGGTCACCGCGTTGCCGCGCTCCTCGTGGTGGGCGACCAGCCGCTGCAGGACCTCCGGGGTCAGCAGCGGGACGTCGCCGTAGGTGACCACCACGGTGCCGGCCAGCCGCTCCTGGGCGTCGAGCGCCTCCACTGCCACCTGGACGGCGCGGCCCGTGCCGGGCACCTCGTCCTGGTCCACGACGATGGCCTCGGGGTCCTGCTCGAGGACGTGCGGGGCCACCAGGTCCCGCTCGAAGCGCACCACGGCCGCCAGCCGGCGCGGGTGCAGGCTCCGGGCGGCCACCAGGCAGTGCCCGACCATGGAACGACCCCCGATCCGGTGCAGGATCTTGGGGGTCTTGGACTTCATGCGCGTGCCCTTGCCGGCGGCCAGGACGATGACGGCGGCGGGCCCGACGGCCGCCCCCGGACGATGTGCAGGGGTCTGGGGGGTGCTCACGGCGGGATGCAGCTCCTCGGTCGTCGATCTGAGAGAGGAGGCGGTGGGCTCACCGGCTCCGGCTCTGTTCCGTCTCACTAGCTTGTGGGCTCTTCGGCTCTGGGGATCTCGAGCTTCCGGGCTCTCCGGCGGGATGCGGACGTTCCGCCTCTAGGACTCGAACCTAGACTCCACGGCTCCAAAGGCCGGGGTGCTGCCGATTACACCAAGGCGGAGCACCGCCGTGGAACGGCAGTGGTGCACGCAGTGCACAGGCAGTCACCCTACCACTCGGGGGTCAGGCCCCCGCCGCTCCCGGGCGCCCCAGGATCACGATGATCCGGGCCGTGGCGGCGGCCTCCCGCAGCTCCGGGACGGCGGCGAACAGGTCCTCCACGGTGTCCTCGTCCACCCCGCAGACGATCAGCGGCGCACGGTCCAGCAGGGGCCGCATCCGCTCGAACGCGGCGGCCGGGCCCTCCCCCGCCGCGGAGGACGCGGCCACGTTCCAGGCCACCGACGCCACGTAGTGCGGGTCCACGTCCAGGGTCCCCGCCTCCCGGGCGCGCTCCAGGTACTCGACCAGCGCCACCTCGTCCGCGGTGGCGCCCTCCGTTTCGAGCAGCAGGTGCACCTGGTGGGCCGAGGCCGCCTCGTCGAGGGCGGCCAGCATCGAGAAGATCCGCTCCTCGCTGCGGCCCCGCCCGCCCATCCCGGCCCGGGGCACCACGAGGTACTCGGCGCCCACGCCGGCGGCCAGCGAGAGGTGGTCGTCCAGGACCGCGATGACGCCCTCGTCCGGGATGTCCTCGTCGATCGAGATGTCCGCCCGGAGCATCAGCGGGTCGGCGCCCGCTCCGCGCAGCGCCTCCCCGACCTGCCGCTGCGGCACCGAGCCGAGGTGGCGCCCGACCAGCTGACCGGGTCCCGCCGGGATCTCCACGGGCCCGGGGTGCTCCGTCACGGCACGGACGGCGTTCTCCAGGTCCGTGATCCCGTCCAGCCTGGTGCCCAGCGGACGGGTGCTCGGGGACGCGGAGGATCGCTCCGTCGGATTCTGCTCCATGCTCTCCATGCTCTCACCCGAGGTTGAGCCGCCGCTGAGAAGTTCCTGTCCGCACATGTGCCTCCCCCGCCCCCTTTTGCGCCGAGTCCCCCATTCCGCCGAGTCCCCCATCTCCGCACCCTCATTCCGCCGAGCCCCCCCCATGTCCTCGCAAATCCCCCCGATCCTGTTGGGGGGATTGCGACGAGATGGGGGACTCAACGCGGCAGAGCCCCAATCATTGGGGACTCGACGCGCCAAGGGGCCCCACCATGGGGACTCGGTGCGCCCAGGGGGCCAGAGAGGGGGGACTCGGCGGGGCGGGGCGCGAGTACCCTTGACGGGTGGCACATCTACTCGGCGGCGAGAACCTGCACCTGGAATTCCCCACCAAGACGGTCTTCGACGCCGTCAGTCTCGGCATCGACGAGGGCGACCGGATCGGCATCGTGGGCCGCAACGGCGACGGCAAGTCCACGCTCATGAAGCTGCTCGCCGGACGGCTGAAGCCGGACGGGGGCCGCGTGACCGTGCGCTCGGGCGTGCGCGTGGGCATGCTCGACCAGGCCGACGTGCTGGACCCGGAGCTGACCGTGGGGCACGCCGTCGTCGGGGACCGCGAGGAGCACGAGTGGGCCGGGGACGCGAAGGTGCGGGACGTGGTCTCGGGGCTGGTCAAGGACCTGGACTGGTTCGCGTTGCTCGGCGAGCTCTCCGGCGGGCAGAAGCGCCGCGTGGCGCTCGCCGCGCTGCTGGCCGGCGACTGGGACGTCATCTTCCTGGACGAGCCCACCAACCACCTGGACGTGGACGGGATCACCTGGCTGGCCCGCCACCTGAACAACCGCTGGCCGAAGAACCAGGGCGGCCTGGCCGTGGTCACCCACGACCGGTGGTTCCTGGACGCCGTGTGCACCGACACCTGGGAGGTGCACGACCGGATGGTGGAGCCCTTCGAGGGCGGCTACGCGGCGTACGTCCTGCAGCGCGTGGAGCGGGACCGGCAGGCCTCCACCATCGAGTCGAAGCGGCAGAACCTCATGAAGAAGGAGCTGGCGTGGCTGCGCCGCGGCGCGCCCGCCCGCACGGCCAAGCCGAAGTTCCGGATCGAGGCCGCGAACCAGCTGATCAACGACGTCCCGCCGCCGCGCGACACCGTGGCCCTGTCCCAGCTGGCCGTCTCCCGGCTGGGCAAGGACGTGGTGGACCTCGAGAAGGTCTCCGTCTCCTACCCCACCGAGGACGACGGGCCCCGGGAGGTGCTCCGGGACGTCACCTGGCTGATCGCCCCGGGTGAGCGCACCGGCATCCTGGGCGTCAACGGCGCGGGCAAGTCCACGCTGCTGGGCCTGGTCACCGGCGAGGTGCAGCCCACGAGCGGGCGGGTCAAGCGCGGGAAGACCGTGAAGATCGCGACCCTCACCCAGCAGCTGTCCGAGCTAGAGGACGTGGCCGAGGACCGGGTCTCGGACGTGGTGGCCTCGAAGCGCACCACCTACCTGGCCGACGGCAAGGAGATGACCCCGGGCCAGCTGCTGGAGCGGCTCGGCTTCACCAACGAGCAGCTCGCCACCCCGGTCAAGGACCTCTCCGGCGGGCAGAAGCGGCGGCTGCAGCTGCTGATGATCCTGCTCGACGAGCCGAACGTGCTGATCCTCGACGAGCCGTCCAACGACCTCGACACCGACATGCTCACCGCGATGGAGGACCTGCTCGACACCTGGCCGGGCACCCTCCTGGTGGTCTCGCACGACCGCTACCTCCTGGAGCGGGTCACCGACCAGCAGTACGCCGTGATCGACGGCCGCTTCCGGCACCTGCCCCGCGGCGTGGAGCAGTACCTGGAGCTCGCCTCGCAGTCCCGCACCGGCACGGCCGCCGGCTCCGCGAACGCCTCGAACCCGCTGGCGGCCACGGGGGCGGCGTCCTCGAACGGGACGACGACGGCGCAGGGCGGGCCCAAGCTCTCCGGTGCGCAGGCCCGCACCGCGCAGAAGGAGGTGGGCGCGATCGAGCGGAAGCTGGAGAAGCTGTCCGCCAGGGTCGACGCCCTGCACACGGAGATGGCGGCGCACGACCAGTCCGACTACACCGGCCTGGGCGAGATCACCGCCCGGCTGACCGCGGTCCAGGACGAGATCGAGGAGCTCGAGCTGCGCTGGCTCGAGCTGTCCGAGGACCTGGTCTAGCCCCGTGGCGGGCCCGGAGCAGGAGGCCGTGGCCCTGCTCTCGGGCACCGGGATGGGCCCGGTCCTGGCGGCCGCGCTCGCCCCGGCCGGGCTGTCCGTGCAGCGCTGGACCCGGCGGCGCGTCCACCACCGGCCGGGCGCCGGGGTCACCGGGGTCTTCGACGTCGTGGCCCTGGCCGGGGCGCGGCGGACCGCCGAGGTGGTGTGCGTGAGCACCGCCTCCCCGCCCGCCGGCACGTCCACGGCGGCGGTGCGGACCCGGCACGAGGGCGTGGACCTCGTGGCGTGGCGGCACCCGCACGACCCGTGGCTGCCCGGGCTGGCTTGGGCGTCCTCGCCCGAGGCGGTGGGCCGGGAGGTCTTCTGCTCCGCCGAGCCCGCGGAGCTCACCGAGGTCTCCTACCGGCCCACCCGGCGGGCGGTGCTGCGCGCGGCCCACGGGTCCCGGGTGCGCTACCTCAAGGTGCTGCGGCGGGACCGGGCCGCGGCGCTGCACGCCCGGCACCGGATGCTGCTCGCGGCCGGGCTGCCCGTGCCGGCGCCCGTGGAGGACCCGGTGCGGGACGTGGTGGTGCTCCGGCAGCTGCCCGGCACCCCGCTGGCCGCGTCCGTGCGCCAGGACGGCGCCGCCGCGCTGCACCCCGAGCACGTGCTGGCGCTGCTCGACGCCCTGCCCGCCGCCGCGCTGGAGCTCCCCGCCCGCGCCTCCTGGACTGACCGGGTCCTGGACTACGGGCACGCGGCCGCGGTGGCCCTGCCGGAGGAGCGCGGACGGATCGAACGGCTCGCCGCGGCGATCGACGAGGCCCGCCGGGCCACGGACCCCGGCCCGGTCCTGCCCGTGCACGGGGACCTCTACGAGGCGAACCTGCTCGTCGGCCCGGCCGCAGGCGGGACGTTCGGCCCGGTGACCGGGGTGCTCGACGTCGACGCCGTGGGCCCCGGCCACCGGGTGGACGACCTCGCCTGCCTGGTGGCCCACCTGGCGGTCCTGCCCACGGTCCACGACAGCTACGGGCACGCGCCGGCCGCCGCGCGGCGCCTGCTCGCCGGCTTCGACGCGGCCGTGGACCCGGCCGCGCTGCGGGTGCGCTGCGCCGGGGTGGCCCTGTCCCTGGTGGCCGGCGCCCGCCGCTCGGGCGGGCCGCCGGACCGGGCCCGGCGCCGGCTGGAGATCGCCGAACGGCTCCGCATTCGCGCAGTTCGTTGGTGATCGATCCCTGTCGAGCACTTTGTTCCCTGGGCTGGCGGGGCGCCCCGACCGCAAGTCCAGCTCGGAGGGGGTCAACGGGCTGAACTGTTTCCGGCAGCGCCGACCGCCCGCAGGGCTTCAGCCATCTGCCGGGGCAGCTCGGTGTAGGTCTCCGAGATCACCGGATCGAACTCGCCGAGCTTCTTGAGCGCGGACGCGCTCGTACGATCGTCACGCAGACCGACCATCGCCAGGGAGACGCCGACATCAAGTTCGTAGATCCTGGACTCCAGAGGTTGGAGCAAGTCGTAGAGTTTCTCGTCCAGCGCACAGACCACGGCCATGGAACCAAGCAGAGCGGGATATCCTGCATGCATTTGCTGGTGATAGCTGTCGACCATCTCTGCGTCAACTGCTTCCGGGTCACGCACCGCGTGCCATGCCACCCAGGCGATCTCGTGCTGCATGACAAAGATCGCGGTGAAGACGTCCGCCGCTCGTCTCCGGATCTCGATCCAGTGCGCAGCATCCCGTTCCGCTCGTCGGCGGTCTTTCTCGTTGCGGATAGCTACCGCCCCGGCAATGGTAGCTGCGACGAGGGCCGCGAACGCCGCAAGCAGGGCCCCAAGAAGCGTGGCATCCGTGGCACTCATGGCAACTACCTCCGCTGACGGCGGTGGCGGGCCGGCGCCGCGCCACCGCCGTGGTCGTTCCTCCGGCGCCGGGGCCTGTTACCCGGTGCCCTCCAGGCGATAGGCGTCGGAGAAGTCCAGCTCCCAGACCGCTCCGCCGCCGACGGCGCCGAACGGGTTCTGCGGGCCCTCCGCGATCCCCTCGGCCGGAGCAACGCTGTTGACCGAGGCGTAGACCTGTCCGTGCCGCCCGGTCGCCAGCCCGGCCGGCAGCGGCACGTCGATCGCGTACCGCGCCGCGTCCTCGTGGTGCCGGTGCAGGACCACCACCTGACCGGGGACCTGCCCGGGTGTCGGCGGCGCCTCCGCCGCCGGGGTCTCCCCCGGAGGCATGGGCGGCGTGGGCCCGAACAGCTGCGAGACGTACAGGTGGCCGCGGTCCACGGCCACGCCGGTCACCGCGGTGAAGCCGTCCCACCGGCCGAGCTCGGTGCCGTCCGCGGAGAACTGGACGACCGCGCCCTCCCCCGGACGGACCGATCCCAGCCCGCCCACGTAGACGTTGCCGTGCTCGTCGGCGGTGAGGGAGGTGGGCACGAACTCGGCCGGGCCCTCCGGGTCGTCCGTGCCGTCGGGCAGGACGGTGGTCGGCCAGGTGGCCCACGCCGTGATCTCGTACTCCGGCGGCGCGTCCTCCGTGGCGGTGGAGAAGTCCGGCTCCACCTTCCACACGGTGTTCGCGCCGGCGTCGGCCACGAGCGCGTACCCGTCCGGCGAGACCTCGTCGTCCTCGTCCACGTACAGGACCGCGTACGGGTTGGAGTCGATCTGCGCGCCGTCCGGGTTGAGCTCCTCCTCGGCCGCCTGCAGATCGGCGTACGCGAGCAGGTACTCCTCCCCGTTCTCCTCGGTGCCCGCGACGAGCATCGACGCGCCGCGCGCCTCGAACACCGACAGGTCGAGCCACGCGGGGTCGTAGCCCGCGACGATGTACTGACCGTCCACGTCCGTGGCGTCCGCGCCGCCGGGCCCCTCCGCGAAGGACGCGTCCGGCGCCGCCACGGACAGCAGGCCCTCGACCACGGTCGACACCGCGGGCCCGTCCCGGTGCGGATCCTCGATCAGGGTGACGGCGCCGGTCGGCCCCGCGCACCGCTCGCCGACGCAGTCCGGACCGCCGCGGCCGGCCTCGACCACCACCAGGTTCCCGTCCTGGTCCCGATTGAGCTGCCGCGGGTTGTCCAGGCCCTCCGCGACCACGCGCGGCCCGTCCGGCCGGTCGTCCCCGTGCGCGAACGCCGCCGGCACCGGCCCCGCCAGCACCACCACCGCCGTGACCACGCCTGCTCCGAGTCCCTGTCCTGTCATGACCCACCCCCGGTCGGAATCCCTCCGCGCGCCCGCCACGCGACAGCCCCAGGCTAGGACCGCGATCCCGCTCCCACGGTGAACGGTCCGCAACCGTGACCACCTCTTCACCTACGCGCGGGTACATGGCGGACCGCCGTCACACTGGGCCGCGCCTTGACTCCGTCCCGGCCCGGGCGTGGACTCGGGATCATGGAGACCCTGCCGGTGCCCCGCACCTCGCCCGTCCCGTTCCTCCGCCGCCTGCCGATCCTGCTGACCCTCCTGACCCTGCTGGCCACCGCGCTCGCAGGCCTCCTGCTCACCGCCCCCGCCGCCGGGGCCGCCGAGATCCGCGGCGAGGAGAACGTGGTGGTGGCGGCCGACGAGGTCGTGGACGACGACCTCTACGTGACCGGCGGGGACGTGGTGGTCGACGGCACCGTGCGCGGCGATCTGCTGGTGGCCGCCGGGACGGTGACGATCAACGGCACGGTGGAGGGGGACCTGATGGCCGCGGCCCAGACCGTGGTGATCGAGGGCACCGTGGGCGACGACGCCCGCGTGGCCGGCCAGGTGCTCCTCCTCGGCGAGCAGGCCCGGGTGGCCGACGACCTGGTCACGGCCGGCTACAGCCTGGAGGCCCGCCCCGGCGCCGAGATCGGCGGGGACGTCCTGCTCGGCGCGTACCAGGCCCTGCTGGCCGGCACGGTCGAGGGCGAGGTGACCGCAGGGGCCGCCGCGCTCGCCCTGGCCGGGGCGATCGGCGGGGACGTGCAGGCGGACGTGGGCTCCGCGGACGAGGTGGGTGCCGCCTGGGCGCCCACCACCGGGGTGGCCGTGCCGCGGGTGGAGCCCGGGCTGACCCTGACCGACGAGGCCCGCCTGGACGGGAGCCTGTCCTACCGGTCCGGGACGGAGGCCGCGATCGCCCCGGGCGCCGAGATCGCCGGGGAGGTGGTCTACGAGCAGACCGTGGTCGAGGAGGAGCCGGCCGGGCCCGCCGGGCCGCTCGCGCTGCTGCTCGCCGGGCTGCGCCTGTTCGTCACCCTGTTCCTGGTCGGGCTGCTCGCGCTGTGGCTGCTGCCCCGGGCCGTGACCGGGGCGGCGCTCACGCTCCGGTCACGGCCCTGGCTCAGCCTCGGCTGGGGCGCGCTGACGATCGCGGGGACGGCCGTGGCCGTGCTGGCCGTGCTCGTCGTGTCGATCCTGCTGGCCGTCGCGCTGGGCTGGATGACCCTCGCCGGGCTGGCCGCCGCGGTCGTGACCACGGCCGTGGTGCTGGACCTCGTGCTGATCCTGGGCCTGGTGCTCGCCGTGGCCCTGCTGGCCCCGGTCGTGGTCGGGTTCACCGCGGGCGGGCTCCTGCTGCGGGACCGGGCACCGGCGAGCTTCGGAAAGCGGGTGCTCGCCCTGGCCCTCGGCCTGCTGGTCTACGTGCTGCTCCGGGCCGTGCCCTTCCTGGGTCCCGTCGTCGGCCTGCTCGTGGCGCTGCTCGGCCTCGGCGCCCTCGTGGTGTGGGCCTGGGACGCCGCCCGCCGCTCCCGCGCGCGCCGGCGCTCGGACCGGGACCACGGACTCGACCGGGGCCGGAACGGCGACGGCGGGTCGTGGCCCGGCGGCCCCCAGCACGCCGATCCCCGGCAGGACGGCCCGGGCCGCAACGGTTCCGGGCCCTTCCGGCCGGGCCCGCCGGAGGAGCACCGGCCGCCGTGG
Source organism: Kocuria sp. CPCC 205258 (assembly GCF_040981005.1). NCBI lineage: Bacteria > Bacillati > Actinomycetota > Actinomycetes > Micrococcales > Micrococcaceae > Kocuria > Kocuria sp. CPCC 205258. The sequence continues at coordinate 62,663 of NZ_JAVKPS010000005.1, forward strand.
GCCGGCGAGGGCTCCGGGCGGCAGCTCCCCCCGGAGCCGCCGCGCTGAGCCTCAGCCCACCGGGAGCGAGAGCACCTCGAGGGCGGCCCGCAGCTTCGTGGAGGACGTGTGGACCGTGTACGGGAAGTACACGACCTCCACGCCCACCGCCGCGAACTCACGCTCGAGGCGCTCGCCCTTCGGGGTGCCGCGCCAGTCGTCGCCCTTGAAGAACACGTCGAAGCGCAGCTCCTGCCAGGTGTCCAGCTTGTCCAGCAGCACCTCGGCGTGGACCTGGTCCACGTAGCGGATGTGCTCGACGATCTCCATCCGCTCGCGCAGGGAGACCACGGGCCGGTGGCCCTTGGTGATCTCGATCAGGTCGTCCGAGACGACCCCGGCGATCAGGTGGTCGCAGTGCATCTTGGCCTGGCGCAGGATGTTCAGGTGCCCCACGTGGAACAGGTCGAACGCCCCGGCCGCGTACCCCACGCGCAATCCCGGCCCGCGACCGTCGCTGAGACCGACCCCGACGGCCGTGCTGCTGTTGTTTCCCATTTTCCCATTCCCCCCTGGAACGATCACCGGGACTTATCGGCCGCCCGGTCTGGCACATCGGATGCGGGCCGGGCGCTCCCCCGAGCTATCCCTGTCCCCGCCTCGCCTTCAGGAAATCCTCTTCGCATGAGCGAATTTTCCGACGATCGCCTCACCTTATGTCGAGGCTGTATCGATTCGCATCGGGAATACGGGATCACAAATGGGGACAGGACACGACGTTCCCTATCGTGAACGCCCGGGGTTAGACTCCATGCGATCCAATGAATCCGGACGGGGGGTCGTCCGGGAGGCCGCGGGGGTCCCTCGACCCACAACCTGCGGCGGATCACCGCGGCGCCGGCCATCGGCGCCGGTAGTTCAGATCTGGGGGGAGCTGACATGATCCTTGACCTGTCGTGCACATCGAGCACTCGAGGTCCCACCGTCCGTGCCGGGCACCGGTTGCTGGGCGGGCTCCTGCTCGCCGGCCTGCTCACCGGCTGCGGCGCCGCCGGTGAGCAGGCCGGTCCAGCGGCCGAGGCCGTCGAGACCAACACCGTGGTGGAATTGGAGACGCCGCAGGAGGTCCGCGCCAAAGACCTGCCCTCGGCGGCGCCCGTCGCCGCCAACGCGCCCGAGGTCGAGCAGATCCAGGCGGCGCTCGAGGTCCATGAGACCTTCGTCCCGTCGGACCGGCCGGCCCCCGAGAACCCGAAAGACCCCCCAGGGGAAGAGGCCCCCGAGCTGGACCCGACCGCCGTCGCGGTGGCCGAGGAGTCCGCCGCCGGTGCCGCGCTCCAGGAGATCCTGGCGTCCCTGGCCGAGTTCGAGCACCAGGGCTGGGAGCAGCGCGGGGCACCCGTCGTCGTCGGCGAGCCCGTGTCCGCCCCGCTGCCCACGGACGAGGGCGAGGCCGTACGCGTGACGGTCTGCCTGGACACCTCCGAGGTCACGGTCGTGGACCGCGACGGCAAGGTCGTCAGAGGCAAGCAGAAGGACCGGAAGTCCCTGCACAACTACGACCTGTTCCGCCAACCAGGCGAGTCCTGGCAAGTCGTCCAGCACGGCTTCCCCGACGACCCCAACTGCTGATCCGTCCGCACGAACCTGTTGAGGAACCACACCATGGGAAACACGAACACCCCGCCCCGGGCGGATCAGGGCCGGAGCCGATCGCGCACGGCCCGCACCAAGGCGACCTTCGGCATCGGCACCGTGATGGCCATCGCCGCGACGCTGCTGACCTCCACTCCGGTGGGGGCCGCCGAGGCACCGCCGGTGGACGGCAAGTCCGCCGCCTCGGCCGCGGCCTCCTGCTGGGAGATCAAGCAGAAGGACCCGCAGTCCGCCTCCGGCGTCTACTGGCTGGTCACCCCGGCCATGACCGCACCCGAGCAGTTCTACTGCGACCAGGTGACCGACGGCGGCGGCTGGGTCATGGTGGGCCGCGGCCGCAACGACTGGAAGGAGTACTACCAGGGCGTGGGCACAGCGCGGGACGTCTCCTCCACGGTCACTGGCACCGCGGCCTTCGCACCCAAGCAGCTGTCCTCGGAAACGGTCGACGACCTGTTGAACGGACAGCGGCCCGACTCCCTCGACGACGGCATCCGACTGCGCCGTGCCCGGGACGCCGCAGGCACCACGTGGCAGGAGGGGCGCGTCAAGATCTCCGCCAAGCCGTACTGGAACTGGACCTTCGGGTCCGGCACCCCGGTGACCTCCTTCTCCCTCTCCTCCAGCACGGGCACCGCCTCGGGGACGAGCGGGCTCATCCACGACTTCGGCACGGACTCCGCCTACAGCCGCGTCCGGTTCCAGGACACTACGGAGACCAGCTGGCAGCGCGGCTTCCGCTACGGGGACGCCGTGACCGGCAGCCCCTCCAGCACGTCGTACCTGTGGACACGCACCGAGGGTGGCAGGGGCGCCATGCCCTTCACCCAGATGTACCTGCGGCCCAAGGTGACGCAGAACGCCTTCGCCGGCAAGGCGATCCCCGAGACCGGGACCGCCGCGGCGGCCCAGCGCGCCCTGCCCCAGAACGGTGCCGAGCCCACCCAGTGGGGCGCCGTGGAACGCGCCGACGGCCAGCAGGGAGAGCTCAACACCGAGGTCCAGGTCTTCGAGCAGATCGGGAACACGGTCTTCGCAGGCGGCAACTTCAAGGCGATGCAGCGCACGCAGGCCGGCGGCAGCCGGGTCGGGCAGTCCTACCTCGCGGCCTTCGACGTCAACACCGGTGAGCTGCGCACCGGCTTCCGGCCCGTCTTCGATGGCCAGGTCAAAGCCCTCGCGGAGCTGCCGAACAACCGGCTGGCCGTGGGCGGTCGGTTCTCCACGGTCAATGGGACTCGCTCGCCCGGTTTCGTGGTGCTCGACGCCACCACGGGCCAGATCGACGCCTCTTGGAAGTTGGAGATCGAGAACCGGCTCACGAGCGGCGTTCTGCAGATCCGCTCGATGGACGTTCAAGGCGACTGGCTCTACCTCGGCGGCGCCTTCACGCACCTGAGCGGAGGCGACGCCACGAGCACGATCTACGCCCGCAGCGGCGCCCGGATCAAGATCTCGACGCGTACCCCGGACGCCACCTGGAACCCCGGGTTCAACGGCACCGTCGTCAGCGTCGACGCCTCCGCGAAGGGCGACCGCTCCTACGCCGCGGGGTATTTCAGCCAGTCCAACGGATCCCCGGCGTTCCGCCTGGCCGCCGTGCAGACCTCTGCCGGCGCCGCGCTGGCCACGCCCGCGTGGGAGTGGGAGCCCTCCGTGCCGCCCAACGAGTTCAACCCCGACGACGCCAGTGCGGATGGGTACCAGCAGGCCGTCCGGGAGCAGGGCGGGACGGTCTGGGCCGGCGGCTCCCAGCACAACATGTTCGGCTTCGACCGCGCCACCTTCGAGCGCACGTCCTGGGGCGTCGGATCCAACGGAGGCGACGTCCAGACGATCACCTCCACCGAGGACACGGTCTTCGGCGGGTGCCACTGCTACGAGTGGTTCAACTCGGGCACCACCCACTGGGTACGGAAGAAGTACGCCACCCAGCCCGCTGTGGTCGCCGACCGGCTCAACAACATCGGCGCGTGGGACGCGAAGACCGGGAAGTACCTGCCTGGGTTCAATCCGGACATCATGGGCTTCAACGGCCTCGGCGTCTGGGGCTCCATGGTGGACAGCAAAGGCGTGCTGTGGGTCGGCGGTGACGTCAACCGGGCCGTCTCCACGAGCGGGGCGAACCAGTGGGCCGGCGGCTTCCTGCGCTTCGCCCCGCGGGACGCCCAGGCCCCGGCAGCGCCCACGGGCCTCAAGGTCGCGGCGGACGGGACCTCGGACGCTCTCACCTGGACCGCCGCACCGGAGTCCGGCGTGACCTACCAGGTGCTGCGCAACGACCGGCCGATCGGCACGGCCACGGGCACAAGCCTCAAGGTGCCGCACGTGGACGGCGCCCGCTACGCCGTGCGCGCCGCGGACGGCGCGGGCAACGTCTCCGCCTCCACCCCGGTGGTGCTCGCCGGGACGGCCCCCGCGCCGCAACCGGACCCCTCCGGGATGTCCGCGCTGATCGAAGCGGGCAGCTCGTGGAAGTACCTCCACCAGGACACGGCGGCGCCCGAGGACTGGGCCGGGACCGGCTTCGACGACGCCGCCTGGAAGCAGGGCTCGGCCGTGCTGGGCTGGGGCGACGCCTCGGTGAAGACACCACTCGTGGCCGAGGGCACCCGCCCGCTGACCACGTACTACCGCAAGTCCGTGGACGTGGCCGACGCCTCGAAGGCCGAGAAGCTGACCATCACCACCCGCGCCGACGACGGCATCGTCGTCTACGTCAACGGGGAGGAGGTCGTCCGCTCCAACCTCCCCGAGGGCACGGTGAACCACGGGACCTGGGCGACGGCCGCCCCGCGGACCTCCGCGGCTGTCGCGGCGCCCGTCACGGTGGAGGTGCCCGGATGGGCGCTGCACGACGGCAAGAACGTGATCTCCGCCGAGGTGCACTCCAATTGGCGCAGCACCACCGACGCCACCTTCGACCTCTCCGCGGTCGTCACCGCCGGCACGCAGCCGGCGCCGCCCGCCGAGGATGAGCCCCCGGCCGAGGAAGAGCCGGCCGACCCGGACGCCCTCGTCGCCGAGGGCGCCACCTGGAAGTACCACCACCACGATCCGGCCCCCGGCGAGGACTGGGCCGGGACCGGCTTCGACGACGCCGCCTGGAAGCAGGGCTCGGCCGTGCTGGGCTGGGGCGACGCCTCGGTGAAGACACCACTCGTGGCCGAGGGCACCCGCCCGCTGACCACGTACTACCGCAAGTCCGTGGACGTGGCCGACGCCTCGAAGGTGGAGAAGCTGACCATCACCACCCGCGCGGACGACGCCGTGGCCGTCTACGTCAACGGGGAGGAAGTCGTCCGCTCCAACCTCCCCGAGGGCACGCTCGGCCCCAACACCTACGCGACGGCCGCCCCGCGGACCGCCGCCGCGACGGCCGAACCGGTCGTCGTGGAGGTCCCCGGATGGGCGCTGCAGGACGGCAGGAACGTGATCGCCGCCGAGGTGCACTCCAACTGGCGCAGCACCACCGACGCCACGTTCGACCTCTCCGCGGTCGTCACCGCCGGGGTCTCTCCCGAGCAGCCGGTCGAGCAGCCGGCCGTCCTCGCGGCCGGGTCCGAGTGGTCCTACCGGCACCAGGACTCCGCACCGGAGGCGGACTGGGACCAGCCCGGCACTGTCCTGGACTGGGCCAAGGGCAAGGCACCCCTGGGCTGGGGTGGTGACGTGGCCACCGAGCTCGCCGCAGGCGAGCGCAGGCCGCTGGCCACCCAGTTCCGCAAGCAGTTCACGGTCGCGGACCCCGCCGCCCTGGGCGATCTGAGGCTCACCACCCGTGCCGACGACGGAATCGTGGTCAAGGTCAACGGCCAGGAGGTCGTGCGGTCCAACATGCCGGACGGCGACCTGGACTGGACGAAGTACGCGCTCAGCGCGCCGCGGACCAGCGCCGCCCTGGCCGCGCCGGTGACCACCGTCGTGCCGTCCGCGGCCCTGAAAGCGGGGGTGAACACGGTGACGGTCAGCATGCACGTCAACTACCGCGCCACCCCGGACGCCGGCTTCGACCTCGAGCTGGCGCCGCGGACGAACGAGGACCTTCGATGAGCACGACGGCTGCCGCGCCCCACCGCGGGCACGAATACCGTGAGGCCCTGGCCGGGCTGCGTGCCGCGCAGAAGCCCGGCCAGGGGGTGCCCGCCTACACCCGGTGGGTGAACCGGCCGCTCGCCCGCTACGCCGCGGCAGCCGCGGCGACGGTGGGGCTCACGGCCAACGGGGTCACCGCCGCCAGCGCGCTGTTCTCCGCCGGTGGCCTGCTGCTGCTGCTCGCGGGCCCGCCCACGCCGGTCACGGGCGCAGCGACGGCACTGCTGCTCGCCACCGGCTACGTCCTGGACTCGGCCGACGGCCAGGTCGCACGGCTCACCCGGACCGGTTCACCCGCCGGTGAGTGGCTCGACCACGTGGTCGACTCGGTGCGCACGCCGGCGGTGCACCTGTCCGTCCTCTCCGCCTTCCTGCTGCGGCCGGAGGCGGTGGGGGTGCCGGGTCTCTTCGGCGTCGTGCTCCCGCTGCTGTTCTGCCTCGTGGCCGTGGGCCAGTTCATGAGCCAGATCCTTGCGGAGCAGCTGCGGCGCGGCCGGCCCGCGGCCGCCGAGGCCCCCGTGGGCCCCGTGCGCTCGTTCCTGAACCTGCCCATGGACGCGGGCGTCACCTGCTGGATCTTCGTCCTCTGGGGGTGGCCCACCGTGTTCTTCTCCGCCTACGGCGCGCTGCTGGTGGTCACCGTGGTGATCACCGCCGCATCCATGCGCCGCAAATACCTGGGGCTGCGACCGCAGCCCTCCGTCCCCACCACCGATCGGAGCTCCTGCCATGACCACTGACACCAGCACCCGGACAGACCCCGACGTCCACGACCAGCAGATCCTGCCATCCGTCTCGGTGGTGATCGCCACGGCCGGCCGGCCGGCGATGCTGCGGGACGCCGTCCGCGGCGTCATCGCCCAGGACTACGCCGGTCCCGTGGAACTGATCGTCGTCTACGACAACATCGACATCGATCCCCTGGACGACCTCGACGTCCCGGAGACCCTGCCGCTGCGCACGCTGGCCAACACCCGTACGCGCGGGCTGGCAGGAGGCCGGAACACCGGCATCCTCGCCGCGGAGGGCGACCTGATCGCCTTCTGCGACGACGACGACGTGTGGAGTCCCGAGAAGCTGCGTCTCCAGACCGACCTCTGGCGGAAGCACCCGGAGGCCGTGGCGATCGCGGGCGGCATCCGCATCGTCTCCGACGCCCGCACGGTCGAGCGCGTTCCGCCGGCGGTGGCGGACTTCGACGACTTCCTCGTCTCCCGCATCACCGAGATCCACCCGTCCGCCCTGGTCTGCCGGCGCGCGGACCTCCTCGGACCCGTGGGCCTGGTGGACGAGGTCCTGCCGGCCTCCTACGGCGAGGACTACGACCTGCTCCTGAGGGCGGCCCGGCTCGGCCCCGTCCGTTCGGTGCCCGAGACCGTGTTGACGGTGCACTGGGACCGCCCCTCGTTCTTCGCCGACGAGTGGAACAACATCGCGGAAGGCCTGACGTACATCCTGCGCAAGTACCCGGAGTTCGAGGCCACGGCGCGGGGCACCGCCCGCATCACCGGCCAGGTGGCCTTCGCGCACGCCGCCGAGGGGCAGCGTCACGAGGCCGCGCGGTGGGCCCGCGCCACGCTGCGGCGGGACCCCCGGCAGCTGCGGGCGTGGGGGGCGCTGGCCGTTGCCACCGGCGGCGTCAGTCCTGACCGGCTGCTGCAGGCGGTCCACAACACGGGCCGGGGACTCTGAGCCGCCATGTCCGTGCTGACATCCCCGTCCGAGGCGCAGACCCCGACCCGGCTGGCGCCGCTGCCCGGCTGGCCGCTCCTGGTCCTGCTGTACGGCTTCCCCGTCATATGGGCCGCCGGCGCCCTGCAATTCGCGCCGTCGGTGCTGGCCGCCGTCATGGTGGTGCTGCTGCTGGTCAGGCGGAACGTGGTGGTCCCGGGTCCGCTGTGGGTCTTCGCCGCGTTCCTCCTGTGGGCGGCGGCCACCTCCGTCATGGTGCCGGACCTCGGCGCGGGGATCGGCTTCCTGCTGCGCTGGGCCAACCTCTTCTCGGCGTTCGTGTTCATGGTCTACTACTTCAACGCCAGGGAGGCCATCGGGCACCGGAGCGTGCTGCGCGGGGCCATCGTCGTCTGGGTCACGCTCGTGGTCCTCGGGCACCTGGCGCTGGTCCTGCCCGATGCCCGGCTCACCACACCCATCGGCCTCCTGCTGCCTGACGCCGTGACCTCGAACCAGCTCGTGCAGAACCTCGTGTTCCCACCGCTGGCCGAGGTGCAGCAGCCCTGGGGCGCGCCCGAACGCTACATCCGTCCCGCTGCTCCCTTCCCGTACACCAACGGCTGGGGGTCCGCGTTCGTCGTCCTGACCCCCTTGGTCCTGGCCTACTTGACGTCAACACGGTTCGGGTTCCGGTCGGTGCTACTGCTGGTCGGACTGGGGGCTTCGTTGGTGCCTGCCGTGGCCACGAGCAACCGGGGGATGTTCATCGGGATCACGGTCGCCGCGATGTACGTCATCGTCCGCTGGTTCCTGCAGGGCCGGCTGCTGCCCGGGGCCGCTGCCCTCGTGGTCGTGTCCGGCACCGCCGCCTACCTCGTGGCGAACGGATCGGTCGCTGCGATCCTCGGCCGCCAGGAGTACAGCGACAGCACCGGAGGTCGGGCGTCGCTGTACCAGGCGACCTTCGAGGCCGCTCTGAAGTCCCCGTTCCTGGGCTACGGGGCACCCCGGATGGAGGAGAGCGTCGGGGTGAGCATGGGCACCCAGGGATACCTGTGGACGCTGCTGTTCTGCTTCGGGTTCGTGGGTCTGGGCCTGTTCATGGCCTTCCTCCACGGCACCACCCTCCTCACGGCCCGTGTGCGCACCTCACCTGCCCTGTTCGTGCACTCCGTGCCGGTCGCCGCCTGCGTCTTCTTCGCCTACTACGGGATCGACGTGGTGCAGTTCATCGTCATCTGTCTCTGCCTGGCGATGATCATGCGGGCCCGGACCTACGGGGAGGACTGGTGAGCGGGAAGGGCCTCGCGCGGTCGGCAGTCCTGACGTCGCTGTTCGTGGGCGCGGGCGCCGCGCTGGCGTTCGCGGCCACGCTGGCGGTCTCCAACGCCTGGGGACCGAGCGCAGCAGGTCAGTTCTTCCAGGTCGTGGCGCTGTTCACCATTGCCACCACCCTGGCGACCTTCGGCGCGGACACGGGCCTCGTCCGGACCCTCCCGGCGCTGACAGCGCGGGGTGAGGTCTCGGGCATGGCATCCGTGCTCCGCATCGCGGTCCAGCCCGCCCTCGCGCTCGCCGCAGCGATCGCCGCCGTCGGCGTCCTGCTGGTCTGTCTGCCGGGGCTCCTCGAGCTCCCGGGGGACGTGCGCAGTGCCGTGCTTCTCGCCGCACCCCTGATGGTGCTCGGCACCGGCATGAATCTGGCTTTCGGGGCGTTGCGCGGTCTGCACCGCGTCCCGACCTTCTCCTTCCTGCAGAACGTCCTCCTGCCCAGCCTGCGGCTCGCCGGTGTGCTCCTGGTGGTGGTCGTGGGCGGAGGAGTACTCTCCCTCGCCGCGGCCTGGACGGTTCCCGTCGCGGTCGTGGTGGTGCTCGCCCTGCTGCTGGTCCGCCGCGCGCTGCCGGTGCCGGCTCCCGGTTTGGAGCTGTCGCCCCTCGCCGCGACAGGGCAGGCCGCCCCGGTGTCTCCACGGCAGTTCTGGTCCTTCGCCTCCGCACGCGGGGTCACCGCCGTGGTCGAGACCCTTCTGGAGTGGATCGACGTGCTGCTCGTGGCGCTGTTCCTCGGACCGGCCGCGGCGGGCGTCTACGGCGTGGTCAACCGGTGCATCCGCATGGGCGCCATGCTCGACCACACGGCGCGCATGGTCACGGGACCCTCGATCAGCGCCGCGCTCGCCGTGGGGAACGTCGAGGCCGCCCGCTCCGTGTTCACCCGGACGACCACTGTGCTCGTCGCGGCCGCGGCACCGTTCTACCTGACGCTCATGGTCTTCGGGCCGGCGGTGCTGTCCCTGTTCGGCGACGGCTTCGCGGGCGGCTACCCGGCGCTACTGGTCATCTCCGCCGCCATGCTCATCGCGGTCTCCGCAGGAGGGGTCCAGTCGCTGCTCCTCATGGCGGGGCGCAGCCGGTGGCAGCTGATGAACAAATCCGCGGCACTGCTGGTGGCGCTCGGGCTGAATCTCTGGCTGATTCCCCAGTGGGGCCTCGTCGGAGCGGCGACCGCCTGGGCGGCCTCCGTGCTCACGGACGTGGGCCTGGCCCTCTTCCAGTCCGTACGCCTCCTGGGCATCGCGCCGCGATGGCGGGTCGTCGGGGGCGTCCTCTTACTGGCCGTCCTTATCTCCGGCGGTGCCGGGCTGCTGATCCGCGTCCTCGTGGGCGCCGGCGTCTCAGGACTGCTGGTGCACGCGACGCTGCTCACCGTCGTCGGGATCGTCGGCGCCGCCGTGCTCCGGCGTCGAGTGCGGCGCGCCTCCGCCCGGGCGGATGCCGGTCCGCTGTCACCCGAAGAGGCCACGGCGGAAGCCGGTGCCTCCCTGGCGGGCACGAATTTGCGAAGGTAATCTATAAATCATTATTCATCTTTCTTCGACGTGCTGGACCCGTGTCGCCGACAGGCGCAGCGGGGCCGGCCACGGACCGGGGAACCGCGCCGGGGGGCGCGGCCGGATGGCACATCATCGACCAGGGGGAAATTCCGTGGGGGAGAACGTGGGCACCATCGGTGTCGAACGACGGCAGGAAGCAGTGCAGAACCATCGGCGGAGGACACGTCCGTCCGTCCCGGTAGACGTGGGAGCGCAGTGGCGGCGGGTGCTGAGGCGCTGGCCCACCGTGCTCGTGACATGGCTCCTCGTCCTGGCCACCGCCGTGACGATCGGCCTGATGTGGCCGTCGGCCTACCAGGCGACCGCCTCGTTGACGGTCACGCCCGCCGCGGTCAACCCGCTGGCCGGGGGATCGAGCGTCGAGGAGGTCCAGATCCACACCGAGGAGGCCACCCTCTCCTCGCGCCGGGTCGCGGCCCGCGCCGCAGCGCTGCTGCAGGACGTGGAGCCCGATCAGGCGGACCCGGTGCTGGTCCAGGAGCTGCTCGACAGCACCGAGACCGCCACTCCGTCCCAGACGGACGTCATCCGGGTCACCGCCACGGCGGACAACGCCGACGAGGCCGCGGCTCGGGCCAACGCCCTCGCCCAGGCCTACCTCGACGACCGTGCCGAGTCCGTCACGGCCGCCGCGGAGGAGGCGAAGGAACGTCTCGACGACTCCATCGCCGCGCTCCAGGAGGACGATTCGGAGAGTTTCGCGCTGCGGGAGCTGCGAGCCCAGCGCGCCGGCCTCTCGCTGGTCGCGCCGACGCCGGGACAGGTCATCAGTCCCGCGGTCGCTCCGGACAGTTCCTTCTCCGCCGGGCTGCTGGTCTTCACGACCGGCGGGCTGGTCGGCGGCCTCCTGCTCGGCCTGGTCGCCGGGGGTCTGCGGGAACGCCTCGACCGGCGCGTGCGCTCCGCGGAGCGCCTCGCCCAGGCGACCTCCCATCCCGTAGCGGTGCTGCGGTCGGAGGAGGACGAGGACGGCGCGCTGGAGGTCCTGCGGATGCTGGTGGAGGACGGGGAGGACTCAGTGCCGGTCTCGGGTGCACGCATCGCCGTCCACTCGCTCGAGGAGGGACACGCGGACGTCGTCGTCGACGCCCTGCGGACCGTGCTGTCGTCCTGGGGCATCACCGTGCGTCTCGTGGACCTGGAGAACTTCATCAGCGGGACGGACCCCATGCAGGACAGCTCCGAGTGGTTCGACCTGGCGACCGGCACCTCGCCCACCGTGCTCGTGAGCGTGGTGCCGGCACAGTCGAGCGTCTCCCAGCTCGCGGCGCTCGCCGACCGGACCGACGGTCTGGTGCTCGTCGTGGAGGCGAAGAGCCACCTCGCACGGTGCCGGCGCCTGGTCGGCCGGGTGACCGGTCGCAGCGCGGTGGTCGTCCCGACGTTCGTGCCCCGGTACCACACCTCGGCAGAGCTCGCTCCGGCGACGGGCGCCTGACCATGCGCATGCTCATGGTCGCCTCGGCCGGAGGCCATCTGGCCCAGCTGCTGAGCCTCGAGGAGCTGTGGCGCCGGAACGACCGTTCCTGGGTGACCTTCGACCTTCCGGAGGTGCGCGCGAGCCTCGAGGGCGAAAGCGTCCACTGGGCGCACTTCCCGACCACGCGCAACATCCCCAACGCGATCCGCAACACGGGGGTGGCCTGGCGGGTGCTCCGCTCCGAACGGCCCGACGTCGTCGTGACGACCGGCGCGGCGGTGTCGGTGTCCTTCTTCCTGGTGGCGCGGCTGCTGGGCATCCGGACGGTGTTCATCGAGTGCTTCGACCGGATCACGATGCCGACACTCAGCGGCCGCATGTGCTATCCGCTGTCCGACGTGTTCGTGGTCCAGTGGCCGGAGCAGCAGAAGCACTTCCCGGAGGCCGTCAACATCGGCGCGCTGCTGTGACCCGCAGGCGCCCGCTCCACTGATCCGTCCAGGAAAGGACTCCCCATGGCACAGTCACACCCGGCGGCCCAGGGCCACGACGGCGGCTACGACATCGTCGTCTCCCTGGGCACCGACCACCACCGCTTCGACCGGCTGGTCGACTGGATCGACGACTACCTGCTCGACCACCCGGGGGTAAGCTGCCTGCTCCAGCACGGCGCCAGCCGTCCCTCGGCCCGCGCGACGTCGGTGCCGCGCATGCCCCGCCCGGAACTGTTGGAGCTGTACCAGAACTCCCAGGTCGCGGTCGTGCAGGGCGGTCCGGGCTCGATCATCGACGCCCGCGGTCTGGGGCTGGTCCCCATCGCGGTCCCCCGCCTGTCCCGGCTGCACGAGGTGGTGGACGACCACCAGGTGCTCTTCACGGACCACATGGTCGCGGAGGGCGAGGCTCTGCGAGCTCGGGACGCCACGGAGCTGGCCGAGCTGATCGACGCGGCCCTGGCTCGTCCGTCGGAGTTCCGCACGGCGCCACGGCAGGCGCACCCGGAGCAGGCGGGACGGCTGCTCAGCGCCTCCATGGAACGGGCCCGGCTCGATCCGTGGCGGACCACGGACATGGTGCGCCGTCTGCTGTGGACTGCGCGGGACTCCTTGCCGGTCCCGCACCGAACGTCCGCCGGCGCCGCCTGAACCCGGGAGGTCAGGTCAGATCCAGGCGCCGGCGGCCGGAGGCCAGGGGTCAGGGAGCCCGCACCGCGAGAGCGGGCGCTCCCTGGCCCCTGAGCACGTCCGCGAGGTCCTCGGCCGCGGCGGCGTCCGCCACCAGGTGCGCCACCGTGGGCCCGGACCCGGACACGAAGCTCGCCAGGGCGCCGGCGGCCGCGCCCGCGGCGAGCACCGGCCCCAGCTGCGGCGCGAGGGACAAGGCCGCGGCCTGCAGGTCGTTGGCCAGCAGCGGGGCCAGCTCGCCGGCCGCCCCGGCGCCCAGGACCCCCTCGAGGTCGCCCGGCAGCCGCGGCGCGGGGACGTCCTCGTCCGCGCGCAGCCGGTCCAGCTCCGCGTAGACGGCGGGCGTCGACAGGCCCGCCTCGGCCGCCACGAGGACCAGGTGCAGCGTCGCCCCGACCGCCACCGGGCGCAGCCGGGATCCCGTCCCGGTGCCGACCGCGGCCCCGCCCGTCAGTGCGAACGGCACGTCGGCGCCGAGACCGGCCGCGAGCTCCAGCAGCGCGTCGTCGTCGAGCGCGGGCTCCCCCGAGACGCGGGCGGCGAGCCGGTTCACGGCGACCAGGGCCGCCGCGGCGTCCGCGGAGCCCCCGCCCATGCCGCCGGCCACGGGCACGGCCTTCTCGAGCTGCAGGTGCAGCCCGCCCGCCAGGGGCGGGAAGCGGGCGAGCACGGCCTCGGCGGCCCGGACGGCCAGGTTGGACCCGTCGGTGGGCACCGCGTCCAGGGAGAACGTCCCGCGGTCGAGCTGCTGGGCCACGAGCGAGCCGGGGACCGCCGCCACGCCCACGGTGGTGCCGGTGCCCCGGGTCAGCGTGGCCGTCACGGTCTCCCCCGTGCTCACCGCGCAGTACAGGCTCGCGACGTCGTGGTAGCCGTCCGGGCGCGGCGGGCCCGCGGCGAAGAACAGGTTGACCTTGCCGGGCGCGCCGGCGCGCTCCGTGAGCAGCACCGTGGTCATGCCCCGCGCACCCCGGCGGTCAGGCCCGCGGCGGCGCCGGCCTGCGCGATCCGGGCGAACTCGTGGACGTCCAGCCTCTCCCCGCGCTCCCCGGGGTCGATCCCGGCGGCCTCGAGGATCTCGCCGGCCGCCGCGGCGGAGCCCGCCCAGCCGGCGAGGGCGGCCCGCAGGGTCTTGCGCCGCTGGGCGAAGGCGGCGTCCACCGCGGCGAAGACCAGCTCCCGGTCCACGTCCGCCACCGGCTGCTCGCGGCGGACGAAGCGCACCAGCCCCGAGGCGATCTTCGGCGCCGGCCAGAACACGTTCTTCCCGATCGTCCCGGCCTTGGTGACCTCGGCGTACCAGGAGGCCTTGACCGACGGCACCCCGTACACCTTGGAGCCCGGCGCCGCGGCCAGCCGGTCCGCGACCTCCTCCTGCACCATGACCAGACCGCGGCGGATCGAGGGGAAGCGGGCCAGCAGGTGCAGCAGCACCGGGACGGCCACGTTGTAGGGCAGATTCGCCACCAGGGCGGTCGGCTCGGCGGGCAGCTCCTGCACGCGCATGGCGTCCTGCTCGAGCACGGTCAGCCGCCCGGCCCGCTCGGGGCGCAGGCGCTCCACCGTGTGCGGCAGCTGCGCCGCCAGCGGGGGGTCGATCTCCACCGCCACGACCTGCTCGGCGGCGTCCAGCAGCCCCAGGGTCAGCGAGCCGAGGCCCGGTCCCACCTCGAGCACCGTCTCGTGCTCCCCCAGCCGCGCGGCGGCGACAATCCGCCGGATCGTGTTGGGGTCGATCACGAAGTTCTGCCCGAGCGTCTTGGTCGGCCGGATCCCGAGCTGCTCGGCGAGCGCCCGGATCTCCGCGGGCCCCAGCAGGGCGCGGGCGGCGGGCTCTGGCGCGGTGGATTCTGTCACCGCCCCATCGTATCGGCCCGGTGCCCTGGCCCCCCTCGCCCCCTCCTGACGCCGAGTCCCCCATGGGGTCGCAGATCCCCCCGTTCGATCCAGGGGATTTGCGACCCCATGGGGGACTCGGCGCTCATGTGGGCCGGCTTGGGGTCAGTGTGCACTCGCCGCGCGCAGGAGAGCGGCCTCGATCCGTGCCAGAGTCGCCGCCGGACGGTGCACCACGTCGTTCCACCCCACGCGGATCACCGTCCACCCCAGCTCCTGGATCTCCACCTCGCGCCGGCGCTCGTCGCGCAGCACGGCCCGGAGCGTGGAGGCCCCGGCGTACTTGGTCTCGCCGTCGAACTCGAGCACCAGCCGGTGCTCGGGCCAGGCGAAGTCGGCCCGGTAGGACCCGCTGCGGCCGTCGATGACCCACTGCAGCCGTGGCATGGGCAACGACGAGTCCGCCAGCAGCAGTCTGGTCAGCGTCTCGCCGACGGACTCCGAGCGCGGATCCATGGAGGCGAGCACGGACCGAGCCCGCCTGACCCCGCGCCGGCCGGCCCACTGCGGGAGGCGCTTCTCCAGGCGGGACCGGGACACGCCCACCTGGTGGGCCTGATCCGCGATGACCACGGCGTCGGTGAACGGCAGCAGCCTCGCGCAGTCCAGCAAGGTCCGCTCCGCCGAGGTGACCCGCAGTCCGTCCACCGCCACGACGTCCGCGGCAGCCAGGACGGCCTCGTGGCGGACGACCGACGTGTAGCCGTGGTGGGTGCCGCGCTCCGGCGGCGAGACCGTGTGGATCCGGGACGGGACCCGTCGCAGCCCCAGCCCGTGCACCACGGCCGCCGAGGCCAGGCAGAACACCGGGGTCACGTGTGCCGCCCGCGCGAAGGCCCGGTGCTTCAGGAGCACCTGCTGCTCGGGGGACAGCTCGCGGTACCGGTGCGTGTCCACGAAGTAGCCGGGGTGAATGCGCTGCAGCCGTCCGTCCCGCACCCGGCGGCGGATCTCGTGGTTGCTGAGGCCGTGGTCGAGGAGGTCGGCGGTGCTCTGGAGCTCGATCATGCCTCGTGCATAGCAGCGCCTGGCTCACACCGGGACGACGAGACCGGCCGGTGTGGACACGGGCACCGGCCCACGCTGGGTGGGGAGAAGGAGTCGAGCTGCGCCGAGTCCCCCGTGTGCTCGCCGTTCCCCCCGATCGATCGGGGGGAACTGCGAGCACACGGGGGACTCGGCGGGGGCGGGAGCGCGAGTGAGGGGAAACCGGGGTGCTGCGGGTCAGAAGGGGCCGTACACCTCGAGGGTGTTCGCCCAGAGGCGCTCGCACAGCGGCTCGAGCTCCTGCTCAAGGATGCCCGCCATGCCGCGCACCGTGTAGTTGACCACGTAGCTGGCGTTGGGCCGGCCCCGGTACGGGTGCGGGGTGAGGAACGGCGCGTCGGTCTCGGTGAGCACCAGTTCGGGGCGGGCGGTGCGCAGCGCGGCCTTGAGGTCGTGGCTGTTCTTGAAGGTGACGGTCCCGGAGAAGGACATGTACCAGCCGTGCTCGTTGCAGGTGCGCGCGAGCTCCTCGTCCCCGGAGAAGCAGTGGAACACGGTGCGCTCGGGGGCGCCCTCCTCCAGCAGGACGGCGACGACGTCGGCGTGGGCGTCCCGGTCGTGGATCTGCAGCGCCTTGCCGGTCTCCTGGGCGAAGCGGATGTGCTCCCGGAAGGACCGCTTCTGGTGCTCCCGCCCCTCTCCCTCGGTGCGGTAGTAGTCGAGACCGGTCTCACCGAAGGCCCGGACCCGCTCGTGCTCCCCCAGCGCGCGGATCGCGGCGAGCGCCTCGTCGAGGGTCCCGGCGGCCGCGAGCTTCGGCGCCTCGTTGGGATGCAGCGCCACGGCGGCCAGCACCCGGGGGTCGGCCTCGGCGGCGGCCACGGCGAAGCGGGAGGAGGGGACGTCGCAGCCGACCTGGACGAGCCCGCCCACCCCGGCGAGGGCGGCGGCGTCCGCGGCGTCCCGGACCGAGACCTGGACCCGGCCGTCCTGCAGGTCGAGGTGGGTGTGGTTGTCGGCCACCGGGTGCGGCAGCGGCTCCGGGGCGGGCGGGTAGGAGAGGTTGCGGCGGCGCCCGTCGTCGGCCTGGGCGGAGCGGCGCCGGGTGCCCTCCCCCGCGGGGACGTCCTCGGGCACGGCGTAGTGCTCGGGCTCGTAGGCGGCGGGGGCCGCGCCGGGGGCGGGAGCGGGCCGGGCGGCGGGGTCGAGCCACAGGGAGGCGGCGAGGAGGGTGGCGTTGGGATCGGTCACGGGCGGCACCTCAGGAGGTCTCGGGGAGCGGATCGGGAAAGGGGACGGAACAGCGGACAGGACAGCGGGCGGGAAACACGCGGGCACCGACCAATCTACGAGCTGGGCCCGGGCAGACATACTGGGAGCTGCAGACGCGAGCAGGAAGCCGAGGAGCCCATGGAGTCCTTCCCCCAGTACACGCAGGCGATCCTGGACCGGATCAACGCGGTCATCGACGGCAAGCCGGAGGCGGCGCGCACGGCCCTGAGCGTGCTGCTGGCCGGCGGGCACCTGCTGGTCGAGGACGTGCCGGGCGTGGGCAAGACGATGCTGGCGCGCACGCTGGCCACCGCGATCGGCGGGACGGTCTCGCGCGTGCAGTTCACCCCGGACCTGCTGCCCACGGACATCACGGGCGTCTCGGTCTACGACCAGGCCCGGCGCGAGTTCGAGTTCAAGCCCGGCCCGGTGTTCGCCAACGTGGTGATCGGGGACGAGATCAACCGGGCCTCGGCCAAGACGCAGTCCGCGCTGCTCGAGTGCATGGCGGAGGGACAGGTCACGGCGGACGGCACGACCTACCGGCTGTCGACCCCGTTCATGGTGGTGGCCACGCAGAACCCCGTGGAGATGGACGGCACGTTCCCGCTGCCGGAGGCGCAGCGGGACCGGTTCACGGCCCGGATCTCGATGGGCTACCCGGACACCGCGGCGGAGATGACGATGCTCGTCGACCACGGCGGCGGCTCCCCGCTGGAGGGCCTGCAGCCGGTGGTCTCCCTCGAGGACGCGGCCCGCCTGGTGGCGCACGTGCGCGGCATCCACGTCTCGGACGCGGTGCGCGCCTACATCGTGGCACTGGGTCAGGCCACGCGCTCGCACCCGCAGATCCGGCTGGGTGCCAGCCCCCGGGCGCTGCTCCAGCTGCAGGCCGCGGCCCGCGCGGAGGCCGCCCTGAGCGGGCGCGAGTACGTGCTGCCCGACGACGTGCGGGCGGTCGCGGTGCCGGTGCTCGCCCACCGCCTGATCCTGGACCGGCGCGCCGGCACCGACTCCGCGGAGGAGCTGGTGCGGGCGGTGCTGGACGAGGTGCGGGTCCCGGCCGAGCACACCCCCCGGACCCGATGAGGCGCCGGCCGGCGCCGGGGCGCATGGCGGAGGGCGAGCGGGCGGAGCAGCCCGTGGACTCCCGCGCCCGGTTCACGGGGCGCGGCTGGGCCTTCCTGGGGGCGGGCGCCCTGTGCCTGCTGCTGGCCACCTGGCTGGGCCGCAAGGACGTGCTGGCGCTGGCCCTGTTCCTGGGCGGGGCCCCGCTGTTCGCGGCCCTGTCCCTGTACGTGGTGAAGCCCAGGGTGCTGCTCAAGCGCGGCGTGGACCCGGCGCTGGTGACGGCCGGGGACTCCGCGGTGGTCCGGCTGCGCGTGCGGCACCGGACCCGGCGCGGCGGGACGGTCACCGGGGCGGTCGCCGTGCACGAGACGGTCCCGGAGCCGCTGGGCGGGGACCGCGAGCTGGTCGTGGAGGCCGGCGGGGAGCCCGCCGCCTACACCGTGCGCCCCCGCCGCCGGGGCGTGTACGCCCTGGGACCGGCCACCGTGCGGGTGGCCGACCCGTTCGGCCTCGCCGCCGAGCTGCTCGACGCCTCCGAGCGCACGTCCCTGCACGTGGCCCCGGACCCCGTGGAGCTGCCGGAGATCAGCGCCGACCGGCTGCGGGAGTCCGGCACCGACCCGTCCCGGACCGCGCAGCCGCAGCCGGGCCCGGACAACGTCACCACCCGCGAGTACCGGCACGGCGACCCGATGCGCCGGGTGCACTGGGCCGCCTCCGCGAAGCACGGCCGGCTGATGGTCCGCCAGGAGGACCCCCGCAGCACCCGCCGCCTCACCCTGGTCCTGGACCGCGACGAGACCTCCTGGCCCGGGGAGCGCCTGTGGGCCGGCGTGCTCCCCAGCACCGCCGAGTTCGAGTGGGCCGTGTCCTTCACCGCCGCCGTGCTCGAGCACCTCACCCAGCGCGAGACCGCCCTGCACGCCCTCGACACCTTCGGCCGCCCGCTCCCCCGCGGCGGCGAGGACGACGACGACGCTCCCGCCCGCACCCGCGCCACCGCCGTCACCGACGACGGCGCCGAGGACGCCCGGCACGGGCTCGCGCGGGTCCGCCCCGAGCCCGCGCCCCGGGAGACGGGGACCGGCGGGACCGCGGAGGACGCGCTGGCCGAGCGGTTCGACCGCGACGGCCTGGTCCACCCCGTGCTGCTGGTCTCGGGGGACCTCTCCGCGGCGACCGCCGAGCGGGTCCTGGGCGGCACGCAGCGGGCGGCCGCCGGCAGCGCGGTGCTGGTGACCTCCTCCGCCGGCCACGTCCCGGACGGGGCGGGGGTGCTCGAGGCGGCGGGCTGGTCCGTCGTCGTCGTGCCGGCGTCCGCCGCGCCCGAGGACGCGTGGGCGCAGCTGGGCTCCGGGGCCCGCGCGGCCGGGGCCGTCCGGTGAGCGCCGCCGTCCGCGCCCCTGCGCCCGCCCGCCCGCCGGAGACCACCGGGCCGCCGGAGGCTCCCGGCACGGACCGCCGCCCGCTGCGCGCCGTGCTGGGCCTGGCCGGCACGGTCCTCGTGGCGGTCGGGCTGTCCCTCGTGGCGCTGACCGGGGTCCTCGACGGCGCGGGCTGGGTCCCCGGCGCGCTGCTCGCGGCCCTCGCCGTGGTCGTGGCGACCACGACGTCCCGGGCGCTGCGGCTGCCGGGCCTGCTGGCGCCCCTGTTCGGCGCCGGCGCCCTGACGCTCGTGCTCACGCTGCTGTTCCTGCGCGAGCCCGCGCTGCTCGGCCTCGTGCCCACCCCCGGGAGCCTGTCCCTCGGCGCGGAGCTGTGGCGGGAGGCGGCCGGGATCGTCGCGGAGCGGCCGGCCCCGTACCCGGGGGGCGCGGCGCTCGCGTTCGTCGCCGCCCTCGCCACGGGTCTCGTGACCCTGTTCGTGGACACGGTGCTCGTGGCGCTGCGGCTGCCGGGGGTCAGCGCGCTCGGCGTGCTGGCGCTGCTGGTGGTGCCCGCCCTGGTGCTGCCCGAAAGCGTGGGCGCGGCCGGGACGGCGGCCACGGTGCTCGCGGCCCTGGTCCTGCTCGGCGGCGGACGGCGCTTCGGCGCGGTCCGCGAGCCCCGCACCGCCGCGGCGCCGGGCAGCTGGCCGCGGGCCCTCGTGGTGGGCGCCGGTGTGCTCGCGGTGACCCTGCTGGTCCCGGGCCTGGTCCCCGGCTTCGTCAACGGCGCGTTCCCCCAGGGCAGCGGTCTCGCCGGCGAGCGCGCCTCCGGGGTGGGCCCGCTGCGGGCCGTGGGACAGGACCTGCGCTCCGCGCAGCAGCTGCCGCGCCTCGAGTACACGACGAGCACGGACGAGCCCGAGCTGCTCCGGGTCCTCACCCTCGCCGACTTCTCCGGGGCGGAGTGGTTCCCGGACACCACCGGGCTGGACCCCGAGCTCGGCGATCTCGGGCCCACCCCGCTGCACCCGGTGGGCGAGGGCCCCGAGCGCAGCACCTCCGTGGAGCTGCGGGACTGGTCCGAGCGCTGGCTGCCGCTGCCGTGGGCGCCCGTGGACGTGGCGGGGCTCGAGGACGGCGACTGGGCCTGGAGCCCGCTCGACCTCACCGTGCACGGGGAGCAGGTCCCGCCCGAGGGCACCGCCTACGAGGTCCGCTCGATCGTGCCCGAGCCCACGTCAGCGCGGCTGCGCGAGGCCCCCGCCGCGCCGGACTCCCCGGAGCTCGCCCCGTTCCGCGAGCTGCCGGGCGAGACCCCGGCCGCCCTCCGGGACGCGGCCCGGGAGCGGGCCGGGGACGCCCCCACCGCCTTCGACCAGGCCCTGGCCCTGCAGGAGTGGCTGCGCTCGGAGGAGTTCCGCTACGACGTGGACGCCCCGCTCGCGCAGGGCTACGACGCCGGCGGCATGGCCGCCCTCGAGGAGTTCCTGGCCGTGCGCACGGGCTACGCCGGGCACTTCGCCCCGGCAATGGCCGTCATGGCCCGGGAGCTCGGCATCCCCGCCCGCGTGGCGGTCGGCTACCTCCCGGCCACCGGCGCCGCCCCGGACGGGTCGGCGGACGCCGACGAGCCGTTCGGGGACGCGGCGGAGGCGGGCGCCTTCACGGTCCTGCCCCGCGACGCGCACGCGTGGCCGGAGCTGTGGTTCGAGGGCTCCGGGTGGGTGCGCTTCGAGCCGACCCCCGGCACCGGCGACCTCCCCGGCTACGCCGCCGAGGGGCCGCAGGACGGGGACGGGCAGTCGCAGGAGGGCGAAGGCACCGCGGAGCCCACCGGCGCGCCGACCGACGCCCCCACCCCGGCGAGCACGGCGGACAGCCCCGACGAGGACGCCCCCTCCGCCGAGCCGACCGCCGTGCCCACCCCGGAGGCCCCCGCCGCGCCGGAGGCCGACGACGACGCCGGACCGGCCGGGTGGCTGCCCTGGCTGGCCGGGATCCTGACCGCCGCGCTGCTCGGCCTGCTGGCCGCCCTCCCCCGGCTCCTCCGGTCCCGCCGGCGACGGCGCCGGATGCGGGTGCTGGGCGACGCGCAGGCGCCGGCGGCCGGCCGGGCCCTGGCGGGGTGGGCGGAGGTCGAGGACCTGGGGGTCGACCACGGGCTGGGCCGCGCCGCCGCGGAGACGCCCCGGGCCTACGTGGACCGGCTCGGCGCCGTGGTCCCGTCCGCCGCGCCGGCGCTGGGGCGGCTCGGCCGGGACGTGGAGCGGGCCCTCTACGCGCCGGGCACCGCGGCGTGGACCCCGGAGGGCGGCCCCGAG
The DNA here is from genome assembly GCF_040981005.1 of Kocuria sp. CPCC 205258. NCBI lineage: Bacteria > Bacillati > Actinomycetota > Actinomycetes > Micrococcales > Micrococcaceae > Kocuria > Kocuria sp. CPCC 205258. Next base: position 84,479 of record NZ_JAVKPS010000005.1, read on the forward strand.
GACGTCGCGGCGCTGCGGTCGGCTCTGGCCGGGCGCGGCGGCCCCGGCGCACGGCGCGCCCGGTGGCTCCCCCGCTCGGTGACGCTCCGCTCGGCGACGCCCCGCCGCTGAGCGGCCCGACCGCCGAGCGGCCCGACCGCCGAGCGGCCCGACCGCCGAGCGGCCCGACCGCCGAGCGGCCCGACCGCCGAGTCCCCCCGGTGCTCGCAGTTCCCCCCGATCCATCCGGGGGAACTGCGAGCACCGGGGGGACTCGGCGGGCCAGAGGGTCAGGGGCGGGGCGTCACCACTTGTAGTCGAGGAACTTCCCGTCGAAGGTGACCACCACGCGGTCGCCGTCCGGGTCAGGCCGGCGGGAGACGTCGACCCGGAAGTTGATGGCGCTCATGATCCCGTCGCCGAACTCCTCGTGGATGAGCTCCTTCAGGGCCGGCCCGTACACGGAGAGCGCCTCGACGAAGCGGTAGACCGTGGGGTCCGTCATCCGCGCCGGGTCGCTGCCGCGGGACGGCTGCTGCTGCAGGCTCTCGGCGACCGTCCCGTCCAGGCCCAGCAGGTCGCAGACCTGCCGGGCCTGCTCCGGGGTCATCGGGTGCTGGCCCAGCAGCGCGGCGGTCGTCCAGACGTGCGGGGCGCGGAGCTCGTCGGCGATCTCGCGCCAGGACAGGCCGCGGCGCACCCGGGCGGCGACCACGAGGTCGGCGGCGTCGGACTTGGTCAGGATCGGGGTCATGCGGGACTCCTCGGGAGTCGGCGAGCTGGTGGGGGCGGGTCGGCGGGTCCGGCGCTCACGCGACCGGGACACGGTCCTCCTGCGCCGCCGGCCGGATGCGGGGCGCCCCGGTGCGGGCGTGGGTGGCGTAGAGGGTGAGGCCCACGAAGGTCAGCCCGCCCACCAGGTTGCCGAGCACGGTGGGGATCTCGTTCCACACGAGGTAGTCCATGACCGAGAAGCCGCCGCCGAGGAGCAGACCGGAGGGGAACAGGAACATGTTGACGATCGAGTGCTCGAACCCCATGTAGAAGAACAGCATGATGGGCATCCACATCGCGATCACCTTGCCGGAGACGCTGGTGGACATCATCGCGGCGACCACCCCGGTGGAGACCATCCAGTTGCACAGGACGGCGCGGACGAACAGCGTCAGCATCCCGGCGGCGCCGAACTCGGCGTAGCCGACGGTCCGGCCCTCGCCGATCTCGCCGATCTGGCGGCCGACCTCGTCCGGGGGCAGGGAGAAGCCGTAGGTGAAGATGATCGCCATCAGCACGGCCACGACGAACGCCCCGGCGAAGTTGCCGGCGAACACCAGGCCCCAGTTGCGCAGCATCGAGCGGACGGTGACGCCGGGGCGCCTGTCGATGAGCGCGAGCGGCACGAGGGTGAACACGCCGGTCAGGAGGTCGAAGCCCAGCAGGTACAGCAGGCAGAACCCGACCGGGAAGAGCACGGCCCCGAGCAGCGGCTCGCCCGTCCGCACGGTGACGGTGACGGCGAAGGCCGCGGCGAGCGCGAGGATCGCACCGGCCATGAACGCACGGATCAGGGTGTCGCGGGTGGACATGGCGACCTTCGCCGCTCCGGCGTCGATCATCTTCGTGACGAAGTCGGCGGGCATCACATAGGACATGGCATGGCTCCGTTGCTGGACGGACAGGAGGATGCCGGGTCCCGCGCGGCACGTGCCCCGCTCCCGGCACGTCCCAGTCTGGACGGGCCGTGTTTCCGCACCGTGTCCCCGTCCGCTCCCGGGGGTCAACTCGGCCTCACCGGGGCGCGGCGCGCCTGTGAGGCGACGCCCGGGCCGGACCGCCCCTAGGGCTTGCGGGCGGCCAGCACCGTCTCGTAGAGCTCCCGCTTGCCCACGCCCGTGCGCTCGGCCACGCGGCCGGCGGCGTCCTTGAGCCGGGTCCCGGCGGCCACGAGCGCCTCGACCTCGGCCACGAGGTCCTCGGGACGCGCGGCCTCGGGGGCGGGGGCACCGGCGACGACGACGGCGATCTCCCCGCGCACCTGCCCCTGCCCGCACCAGTCCACGAGCTCGGTGAGCGAGCCCCGCACGACCTCCTCGTGCAGCTTGGTGAGCTCCCGGGCGACGACCGCCCGGCGGTCCGGGCCGAACGCGTCCCGCAGCGCGGCGAGCATGACCTCGAGCCGGTGCGGGGCCTCGTAGAAGACCATGGTGCGCCGCTCGCCGTCGAGCTCCGCCAGCCGGGCGGCACGCTCCGAGGACTTCCGCGGGAGGAAGCCCTCGAACGTGAACCGGTCCGTGGGCAGGCCGGACACGGCCAGTGCCATGAGCACCGCCGAGGGGCCGGGGATCGCCGTCACGGTCAGGCCCTCGGCGGCCGCGGCCTCCGCGAGCCGGTAGCCGGGGTCGGAGACGGTGGGCATCCCGGCGTCGGAGAGGACCAGCACGGTGCTTCCCGACCGGACGGCGTCGAGCAGCTCGGCGACCCGTCCGGCCTCGTTGTGCTCGTGGTGGGTGAGCACCCGGCCGCGCGTGGTGACCCCGAGGCCGGCGGTGAGCCGGCGCAGCCGCCGGGTGTCCTCCACGGCGAGCACGTCCGCGGTCTCGAGGGCCGCCCGCAGCCGGGGCGGCGCGTCCCCGAGGTTGCCGATCGGGGTGCCCGCCAGGACCACCTGCCCGGGCCCCGCCGCGGCGCCGGTGGGGGCGTCGGCAGGAGTGTCGTCGTGGGGTTCCGTGTGCACGGGTCCACTCTACGGCGCGCCCCGCGGGCTCTCCCCGCGGCTCAGCGGGCGCCCGGACGCGTCCCCTACGATGACACCGTGAGTTCCTCGGTGCGCGCCCCAGTCCTGGCGCCGGAGCCTCGGCCGGCGGCACCGGTGGGCACCCTGCGCCGGTCCCTGGCCCCCGCCGCCCTGCGGGAGCGGCTGCTGCCGGCCCCCGCCGCGGTGGCCCGGCTCGCGTGGCTGGGGCCGCTGCTGGTGGTCCTGCTCGGCGGGCTGCTGCGCTTCCACCGGCTCTCCCACCCGGACGCGATCGTCTTCGACGAGACCTACTACGTGAAGGACTCCTACTCGCTGCTGCTGCACGGCTACGAGCGGCAGTGGCCGGAGGGCGCGGACGAGCTGTTCGTGGCGGGCACCCCGCCGGAGGCCCTGGCCACCCCCTCCTACGTGGTGCACCCGCCGGCCGGGAAGTGGCTCATCGCGTTCGGCATGTGGCTCTTCGGCGCCGAGGACCCGCTGGGCTGGCGCTTCTCCGCGGCCCTGGTCGGGACGCTGTCCATCGCCCTGGTGTGCGCCGCCGGGTGGCTGCTCTTCCGCTCGGTCACGGTGGCCACGCTCGCGGGGCTGTTCACCGCGGTGGACGGGCTGCACCTGGTGCAGTCCCGGCTCGCGATGCTGGACGTGTTCCTGATGTTCTTCGTGCTGCTCGCGTTCGTCCTGCTCCTGCTGGACCGCGAGCACGGGCGCCGCCGCCTGGTCGCCCGGCTGGGGGTGGTCCCGGGCCGCGACGTCCCGGAGGCGGAGCTGCGGCGCCGCCTGGAGTGGGGGCCGTGGCTGGGCGTGCGCTGGTGGCGGATCGCGGCGGGCGCGGCCTGCGGGCTCGCGGTGGGCGTGAAGTGGAGCGCCCTGTTCCTGGTGGCCGGGCTGGGCGTGCTCACGGTGCTGTGGGACCTCAACGCCCGCCGGGTGGCCGGGGTGCGGCGCTGGCTGCCCGCCGGGGTGCTCAAGGACGGCGGGCCCGCGTTCTTCGCGGTCGTCGGGACGGGCCTGGTGGTCTACGTGTCCACCTGGGCGGGCTGGTTCGCCTCGACGGACGCCTACGACCGCACCTGGGCGCAGCAGCACCCGGGCGAGGGCCCCCAGTGGCTGCCCGCGCCCCTGCGCTCGCTGTGGGCCTACCACTCCTCCGCCTACGGCTTCCACAGCGGCCTGGGCACCGAGCACGCCTACGAGGCGCTGCCGTGGCTGTGGCTGACCCTGGGCCGGCCCACCTCCTACTTCTACGAGGACCCGGAGCGGGGCCGGTCCGGGTGCGCGGTGGAGCACTGCTCGCAGGCGATCCTCAACATCGGCAACCCGCTCCTGTGGTGGACGGCGATCGCCGCCGTGCTCGTGGCCGCGTGGCTGTGGGCCGTGCGGCGGGACTGGCGCTTCGGGGCGCTGACCGGTGTGTTCGCCGCCGGGTACCTGCCCTGGTTCCTGTACCCCGAGCGCACCATGTACTACTTCTACGCGCTGCCCGTGCAGCCGGCCCTGATGCTCATGCTCGCCGGCATGCTCGGCCTGGTCCTGGGCCGTCCCGGGGACACCGTGCGGCGCCGGCGCGCGGGTCTCGCGGTGGTGGGGGTGTTCACGGCCGCGGTGCTCCTGCTCAGCGCGCACTTCGCCCCCGTCTGGTACGCGGAGACCGTCGAGTACGCCCAGTGGCGGGAGCGGATGTGGTTCACCGCCTGGATCTGACCCGCCGGCTCAGCGGCCGGCCAGCCGCCGCTTGAGCTCCTGCCGCCGGCGCACCCGCTCGAGGGCCCGGTGCCGGCGGAAGGCCGTGGGCCAGGTGGCGGCCATGACCGCGAGCGCCCCCAGGAGGGCGAGGCCGGCCACGGCGATCGCGGCGTCCATCCAGAACTGGGTGGGGTACAGCCGGATGAGGGTGTCCGAGGCCCGGAAGGTCCAGGACCCGTCCGCGAAGAACAGGGAGTGGAACAGCGCGAAGAACTGCTGCCAGCCGAGCACCGCGGCGACGGCCAGCGCCACCAGCAGCGCCACGGTCAGCCACGAGCCGAAGAACAGGGCGCCGGAGGCGGCCCCCGGGGCCTTCGCCCGCAGGTACAGGCACGAGACGAGGCCGAGCAGCGCGAGGACCGCGACCGCCGCGAGCGCGGACTGCAGCACGATCTTCACGTCGGTCATGTGCGCGACCTCGGAGCCCAGGAACAGCTGGGCGCCGTCCGCGTCCCGCAGCCCGCCGAGGAACCCGGCCGGGGCCCAGTTCATGACGTAGTCCAGCCCGTAGGAGCCGAAGACCATCCGCTCCTCGGTGGAGAAGCCGTAGGAGTCCGCCGGGAAGCCCGGGCGGTGGTACTCCGCCCACAGGAACAGCGGCGTGGCCACCACGCGCACGGCCGCGGCGAGCAGCGCGAGCGGGAGCACGAGCGCCAGGAGGACCTGCTGCAGCCGCGGCAGCCGCGGCTCGTCCGCCAGCGCGTCCCGGCGCAGCGCGGACCGGCGGCGCGCCTCCGCGTCCGGGTCCTCGTCCCCCGCGGCCTCGTCGGCCCCGACGGCGCGGGCGCCGCCCCCCGTGCGGCCCGTCCCGGCGGCCCGGCTCCCGCCGCGCCCACCGGGGCGGTCGTCGTCGTGCGCGTCCTCGGGCGCGCTCTCCGCGGGGACGACGGCGGGGAGCAGGCCCGTCCACACGGGCTCCTCGCGCTGCCGGTCGTCCGCGGGCGGGTCTGCCTGCTGCCAGGGGGCCTTGTCGTTGCTGGGGGTGGCCACGGGCGGGTCCTTCGGTCGGAGGGGGTCGGTGGTCCGGGGCGGGCGGGTCCGCTCCGGCCGGTCCCGATCCTACCCACCGCCGGCCCCCTCCCTCACCTGCGGGGGCTCACCGGCGGGGGCTCACCAGTCGCCCTTCCACTCCTCGTCCGCGTAGTGCTCGAGCGGGATGTTCCAGTCGCCGTACCCGTCGTCGGGATCGGCCTGCGGGTAGCCGGTGCCCACGACCTCCACGACGTCCCCGGGACGGAACACGTCGTGGATGAACTTCGCGCCCTCGGGCGGCATGCCCACGCACCCGTGGGAGACGTTGGCGATCCCCAGGACGGGCAGCGCGGAGGGCAGCGCCTGGTGCACGAACTCGCCGCTGGCGGTCAGCCGGGACACGTTGGAGGCCCAGAACGTGTCGTACCAGTGCGGGTCCCCGGGCTCCAGGTCCAGCGAGGCGGCCTTGAACAGGTACGTCGGGGCCTGCTCCATGATGACCTTCTGCCCGGTGGTCGAGGGCCAGTCCGGATTGCCCAGGGTCACGGGGAACGTCCCCGCGACCTCGCCGTCCACCCAGGCGGTCAGCGTCTTGGTCTCGTTGTCCACCCGGGCGTAGTGCTCGGCGCCGGTCGAGAAGCTCCGGCGCAGGTCGTGGTTGCCCACCATGCCGTGGCCCACGTCGAGTCCGAGGAGGTCCAGGGAGACCGTGATCTCCGAGCGCGGCGCCCACTTCTCGGCGGGGCGGTAGCGCAGCGTCGTGTCCGAGTACCACCGGAAGGCGCCCGCCCGGTCCCCGCCGCCGTCCACGGTGACGGCCTCCTCGACCTGGTCCTTGTGCACGACGGGCTCGGAGAAGGTGAACTCCAGGACCTGACCGGTGCCGTAGACCCCGCCCTCGGCCACGTTGAGGCGCGCGTCGACCTCGTTCGCCGCGAGGACGGTCGTGAACGTGCTGGTGCCCGTGGTCGGCCCCGTCCCGGAGGCGGCGCTCCAGTGCAGGACGTAGGGGGTGTCGAAGGCCAGGACCGCGGTGCTGGCCCAGGTACGGCCGTCGGCGGAGAGCTCCCCGGGCACCGGATCCCCGCCGGCGGCGGGCACCAGTACGACGTCGGTCAGCTCGCCCCCGTCGGCGCGCACCACGACAGGTTCCACGGGGTTGTGCTCGACCGCCGCGTCCGCGGGGGCGACGGTGACCTCGGCCGGTGCAGCCGTGGCCGGCCCGCTCAGGGACGGCGTGGCCTGGGCGGTGGCGGCCGGGGCGGTGGCGGCCGGCTCTGCCGCGGGGGCCCCGGAGGCCTGGGCGCAGCCGGTGGCGAGCAGGACCGTCACGGCCCCCAGCGCGACCAGGCGCCGGGGGGACGGCAGCGCTCGCGGGGCGGGGGGCGCGGGAACCGGGCAGGAGGACAGGGGCATGGGAAGCGGCACCTCGGGCGTCTGGGGGGTGGGGGGAACGCTGGGGAACTGCTCCCACGATAGGTCCGCCGGCCGCGCAGGACCTCACCCGCCGCCCATCGGTCACGAATGTTAACGCCTTCGTGACCCCCTGCGACGTGTCCGGTGCCTCATCACCCGGGCGTCAGGCAGGCGATGCCGTGGGAGATCGGATAGACCGGGTGCACGCCGTCGCGGAACGGGCGGTCGCTCATCAGCCGGTCGGCGTCCACGGGGATCAGCGTCCCGCCCGTGAGGGGGCACCGCAGGAGCTCGAGCAGACCGGGCGCCAGGGCGACCGCCACGGGGGGCACCGGCTCGGGCTCGGGCACCGGCAGCGCCCAGGGGGCGGGGCGGCGGTCAGCCGGTGCCTCGTGGTGCCGCGCCGGCCTGCTCTCGTGGCGGGTCTCGGTGCGGAGACCGGTGTGGAACTCGGTGTGGAGTTCGTGGGCCGGCTGCGTCGTTGCAGGGACAGTCATGGGGGGACTCCTGGTGCTCCGGGGGGAAGAGCCTTCCGCACCGGACAGGTGCGGTCTGCGGCTCATCCTAGGGGCGGAGCACGGGCACGGTGCGGAACCGGCCGGGGACGCGCGGTTCAGGCCTCGGGCCGGGCGGAGCCACCGGGCACGGCGGGCCGGCGCAGGTGCGCCCGGTGCAGGGCCGCGGGCACCGGGACGTCGTTCCACGGCACCTCGGGGACCGGCTCCGGGGCCGGCACGCGGGGGCGCTGCGGGGCCGCCGTCGGGCCGCCCGGTGCGGCACGCTCCGGGGCACCCGCCCGGCCGCCGGTCCGGGGGCTCGTGCGGGGGCTCTCAGGACGCGGCGCGTGCGGTGCCGGGGATGCCGGGGATGCCGGGGAGGAGGGTCGCGGCAGGGAGACGTCGCGCAGCACTGTCCGCGGGCGGTCGCGGACGGGCGCCGGGGGCTCGCTCTCCCGGACCGCCTCCGCCACGGCGCCGATGTCCTCGCGCCGGGCCCGCGCCTCCGGCGGCTCCAGCCGGACCACGCGCCAGCCCCGGGGCACCGTGAGCCGGTCGGCGTGCACGGCGCACAGGTCGTAGGCGTGGGGCTCCGCGTGTCCGGCGAGCGGGCCGACCACGGCGGTCGAGTCCGAGTACACGTAGGTCAGGGTCGTGACGGCGTCCCGCCTGCAGGTCTGGCGGGAGCAGAGGCGGGTGGGACTGCCGGAGGAGCTCATGGCCCGAAACTACCTCAGCGGGCGAGACGGCGCAGGCGGCGGCGCTCGCGCTCGGAGAGCCCGCCCCAGATGCCGAACTTCTCGTCCTTGCTCATCGCGTAGTCGAGGCACTCCGCCTGCACGGGGCAGGCCTCGCACACGCGCTTGGCGTCACGCGTGGACCCGCCCTTCTCGGGGAAGAAGGCCTCCGGGTCGGTCTGGGCGCACAGCGCGTCGGTCTGCCACGCGAGCTCGCCCTCGTCCTCGTCCACGGCGTACAGCCCGGCCACGGCGCTCCAGTCGGAACCCTCGTCGGCGGCCGGCGCCTCGAGCAGGTCGAGAGCGGGGGCCGCTCCGGCGCCGGAGAGGTTCTGGACGGCCTCGTGGGCCCGGAGGTAGGCCGTGGCCTGGTCCTCCATGCCCCCGGCCGCCCGGCGGACGTGCCGCTCGGCGGCCCGGGGGTCGACGGGATCGACGAACCAGTCCTCGGGCACCGAGCGCATGCTCCGCCGACGGGCCTCGAGGGGGCTGGATTCCACGACCTGCTGTCGTGCGGCCTCTCCCATGACTTTCCTTCCATCCGACACGATTGCTCGGGTGCGGCGCAGTACGGGGGTCGCCGACCCTGTGCATCCCGGAGAACGTATCCTTGCTGATCGTCTGCCGGACTTCCCAATTACACGTGTGTAACTAGTACGGAGTCAACCCGTCCCGGGTGACCGCCCATGCCACGATATCCGGGAAGAATGTCTTTGGGAGTAGACGTTTTTCCACGTCACGGCCCGATTTTCGACAGGGACGCCGCAGAGGGCGAAAAATGCGGCCCTACGCATATGCCGAACCGCCGCCGCGGGCACGGCAGCCACGAGGAGGAACCATGGACACCCCGACCCCCCGATCTGTCCCCCGCTTGGTGGACAAGCTGCGCAGCAGCAGCCGCCCGGCCCTGGTCTGGTACGGCCGGGACGGCGAGCGCGTGGAGCTCTCGGGGCGGGTCCTCGACAACTGGGTGGCCAAGACCGCGAACCTGTGGGTGGACGAGCTCGACCTCGAGGCGGGCGACGTCGTGGCCGTCGGCGACGAGGTGCACTGGCGCAGTCTCGCGGCCGTCCTCGGCTCGTGGACCATGGGCGCCGCGATCCGGGTGGTCGATCCCCGCGAGGACGCGGCGGAGCCCGGGGACCGGGCCGTGGTGGGCCTCGTCGACCTGCAGGGGGCGACGCCCCCGCTGCTGGACCGGGTGCCCGCCGGGGCGCGGGCCGTGGTGCTGGACCGGCCGGCGCTCTCGCTCGGCCACCGCGGCGAGCTGCCGGACGGGGACGTCCTCGACTACTGCGCCGAGGTCCGCTCCCACGCGGACGTCTACGACGGCTTCGAGGAGCCGGCGCCGGACGGTGCCGCGCTCCGGGCCGCGGGCACCGACGACGGCTTCCTGCCGCACGACCGGCTGATGCCGGCCGCGGGCGAGCTCGCGGCCGGGCGGGAGGACTCCTGGGGGACGGCGTCGGCCGTGCACGTGCCGGGCCGGCGGATGGACGCCGAGTTCCTGCTGCGCGTGCTGGCCGTGCTGGCCGGGGGCCGGGCCGCGGTCGTCACGGACCGTCCGGCGGACGCGGCCGACGACGGATGGCGGTCCGTGCTGGCGGCCGAGAACGCCGTCGCGTTCTGAGCGGAACGGCTCAGCGCCCCTCCGCCGGCTCCGTGCTCCCGTGGCTCTCGTGGGTGTCCGAGCCGGGGGCCGCCGCACTCCCCGCGCGGTGCCGGGCGCCCTCCCGGTGGGGGTGCTGGTGCGCGCGGTGGGGGTGCTCGGCGCCCTCCGCGGGCTGGTGGCCCGTGATCAGGGCGATCTCGAGGGCCGCGGTGTCCGCGAAGTTGGGGTCCTCGTCGAGCTCCTCGGTGAACACCCAGAAGCGGTAGGCGAAGTACCGGAAGACGGTGCCGAGGATGGTCCCGATGATCGTGCCGGACACGAAGGACGCGTAGGCGCTGGTGAGACCCAGCACGTAGTAGCTGAAGCCGAGGCAGCCGAGCTCGATGGCCATGCCGATGCCGTTGGCCACGAGGAACTGGACCAGCTCGCGGCGCTTGTCCGACTGGCGCTTGTGCCGGAAGGTCCACAGCCGGTTGGCGACCCACGCGAAGACGATGGCCACGGCCGTCGCCACGAACTTCGCCTTGAGGTGGCCGTCCTCGAACACCGTGTGCATCAGGATCCAGGTGAGCGACGCGTTGATCACGAACGCGAGGGCGCCCACGACGCCGAACTTCATGAGTTCCTTGACGAAGAGGTGCCACAGGGCATCGAAACGGTCGACGAGACGGTTCACGCGGCTTCAGGTCTCCCAGGTGGTGAGGCGGTGGGCGCCGGCCGGCGCGGCGGTCGACGCGCACGGGAGAGCACCCGCGGCGGACCTCGGCACATCCTACCCCGCTCCTCCTGCACGGCACCGGAGAGTTGCAGCACAGTCCCCTGGCCGTCGCCGGGCCCGCGCCGGGCAGGTGCCGGGGGCGAGGCGGGAGCACGACGCCGGAGACCGGGCGGCGGGCGGCCCCGGAGGCAGGGCATCCCGGCCCGCCGAGCGGGTCCGGCGGACCGGGATACCCTGGTCGGGTGAATTCTTCTGTGACCGCCCCTGTCGTCGGCGTCGTCGGAGGCGGGCAGCTCGCCCGCATGATGGCGCCCTCCGCCACCGCCCTGGGGATCGAGCTGCGCGTGCTCGCCGAGGGCCCCGACGTCTCGGCGGTCGCCGCCGTGCCCACCGCACCCGTGGGCGACTACACCGACCTCGACGTGCTGCGCCGGTTCGCCGCGGGCGTCGACGTGCTGACGTTCGACCACGAGCACGTGCCCACCGAGCACCTGCAGACCCTGCTCGCCGAGGGCGTGGACGTCCGCCCGGGGCCGGACGCGCTGGTCCACGCCCAGGACAAGCTGTGGATGCGCGCGGCCGTGGAGCGCCTCGGGCTGCCGAACCCGCGGTGGGCGGCGGTCGCCGACGTCGAGGAGCTGGTCGCCTTCGGGGAGCGCACGGGCTGGCCGGTGGTGCTCAAGACGCCGCGCGGCGGCTACGACGGCAAGGGCGTCATGGTCCTCGGCACCGCCGAGGACGCCCGCGGCGCCGAGCCGGCGCAGTGGTTCGCCCGCACGGACGGGCCCCTGCTGGCCGAGGAGAAGGTCGCCTTCTCCCGCGAGCTCTCCGCGCTCGTGGCCCGGACCCCCTCCGGCGAGGTCCGGGCGTGGCCGGTGGTGGAGTCGATCCAGGTGGACGGCGTCTGCGACGAGGTGCTCGCGCCCGCCCCGCAGCTGCGGCCCCAGGTCGCGGCCGCGGCCGCGGACGCCGCCCGGACGCTGGCCACCGAGCTGGGCGTGACCGGCGTGATGGCCGTGGAGCTTTTCGAGACCCCCGGCCGCGGCACCGGGTTCCTGGTGAACGAGCTGGCCATGCGCCCGCACAACTCCGGGCACTGGACCATGGACGGGTCCGTGACGAGCCAGTTCGAGCAGCACCTGCGCGCCGTGCTGGACCTCCCGCTCGGGGACACCGGGCTGATCGGCGGGTCCGCGGTGATGAAGAACTACCTGGGCGGGGCGAACCAGGACCTCTTCGGCGCCTACCGGGCGGCCATGGGCGCGGAGCCCCGCGCCAAGATCCACAACTACGGCAAGGCGGTGCGGCCCGGGCGCAAGATCGGCCACGTCAACCTCACCGGCGCCGCGGACGAGATCCCGGAGCTGCGCCGGCGGGCCACCCGCGTGGCGGCCGTGCTGCGCGACGGGCAGGCCTGACCCGCGTGGCTCCCACGGCCCGTCCAGCCGGGACGGATAGCGTAGCCCCAGACCGGACCGCGATGGCGGCCCCCACCCGCCGAGCAGCCCAGGAGCACCAGTGAACGAGAAGCAGCAGCCCGTCGTCGGCGTCGTGATGGGCTCGGACTCCGACTGGCCCGTGATGGAGGCCGCCGCCACCGCCCTCGAGGAGTTCGGGATCGCGTACGAGGCCGACGTCGTCTCTGCGCACCGGATGCCCACCGAGATGATCGAGTACGGTCGGCGGGCGCACGAGCGCGGGCTGCGGGTGATCATCGCCGGGGCCGGCGGCGCCGCCCACCTGCCGGGGATGCTCGCCTCGGTGACGCCCCTGCCCGTGATCGGCGTCCCCGTCCCCCTCAAGACCCTCGACGGCATGGACTCACTGCTGTCGATCGTGCAGATGCCCGCCGGCGTCCCGGTGGCCACCGTGTCCATCGGCGGGGCGCGCAACGCCGGGCTGCTGGCCGCCCGGATCCTCGCCGCCGGCGCGGACCCGCAGGCCGAGGCCCTGCGCGGGCAGCTCCTGCGCTTCGCCGACGAGCTCCGGGCGACCGCCCACGCCAAGGGCGCTGCCCTGCGCACCCGCCTCGACGGCTGACCCGGGCGCCCGCGCTCGCGCCGCTCCCGTCCTTCCCCCCTGCCCGCCCTTCCCCGCCGGAGCTGCCCGTGAACGGCCACACCCCCCGCGCTGAGCACGATCCCCGCCCGCCCCACGACCCGTCCGCCGAGGGTTCCCGGTCCCGGGACCTCCGGCCCGACGCCGTGACGGCCGTGCGGGGCGTCGACGACGACGCGGCGAGCCCGCCCCGGCTCACGGATCCGCTGCGCCACCCGCAGCACGCCGGGGACGGCACCCGGGCCCGGCGCGCGTGGACGCTGCTGCTGTCCACGCTCGTGGTCCCCGGCAGCGCGCAGCTCGTCGCGGGCCGGCGGGCCGTCGGCCGGGCGGCCCTCAAGGTCGACGTGGTGGTCTGGGCCGCGGCGGCGCTGGCGCTCCTGTCCCTGGTGCTGTGGCGCACTCCCCTGGTCTGGTTCCTGACGAACTCGTTCACGTCCCTGCTGCTGATCGCCGGGCTCGTGGCCCTGGCGGTGGGCTGGGCGCTGCTCTTCTTCGACACGCTCCGGCTCATCCGGCCCGGCCTGCTCGTGCAGCGGACCCGCCGCGCGGTGGCCGCGGCCACCGTGGCGCTCATGCTCGTGACCTCCGGCGGACTGGCCTGGTCCGCCTACCTGCTGTCCGTGACGCGCGGCGCGGTCTCGGACGTCTTCGGGGGCGGGCTGCCCTTCCGGCCCGCGGACGGGCGGTACAACATCCTGCTCATGGGCACCGACTCCGGGGAGGACCGCTCGGGCCGCCGCCCCGACTCCATGACGGTGCTCAGCGTGGACGCCGACTCCGGGCGGACCGTGACCGTCTCCCTGCCGCGCAACCTGCAGAACGCGCCCTTCCCTTCGGACTCGCCGCTGGCGGACGTCTATCCCGAGGGCTTCAACTGCGGCGACGAGTGCATCCTCAACGCCCTCTACACCGACGTCACGAACAACCATGCCGAGCTCTACCCCGACGCCGCGGACCCCGGCGCCGAGGCCATGAAGGACGCCGCCTCGGGCGTCCTCGGCATCGAGGTCCAGGCCTACGCGATCGTCGAGATGAACGGTTTCGAGCAGCTCGTCGACGCCCTGGGCGGGATCACCATCGACGTCGGCGGGCGCGTCCCGATCGGCGGCGGCACCGACCTGGTGACGGGCCTGCCGAACGAGATCTTCGGGTACATCGAGCCTGGCGTCCAGCGCCTGGACGGCTACCACGCCCTCTGGTACGCCCGGTCCCGCGAGGGGGCCACGGACTACGACCGCCAGGCGCGCCAGCGCTGCGTGCAGGCTGCGATGCTCAAGCAGCTCAACCCCGTCAACGTGCTGACCCGGTTCGAGGACCTCGCCAACTCGGGCACACAGGTCGTCGAGACCGACATCCCGCAGAGCCAGATCGGCTCGTTCGTGGACGTGGCGCTCAAGGCCAAGGAGCACGAGCTCGTGCAGTACGCCGCCGGCCCGCCGTACTACGACCCGTCCTTCCCCACCTACCCGGACTTCGACCTGCTGCACGAGGACCTCGACCGGGTGCTCGAGGAGGCCACGGACCGCGGCGCGCGGGACGCGGAGGCGCTGCCGGCCGGCACCCCGGTGGGCTCCGGGATCGCGATGGCCGCCCCCCTCGCGGCGGCGAAGCCCCTCGTGGGGACGCAGGAGCTCACGCCCAACGGCACCTGCTCGGTGCCCTGACCGGCCCGGACCGCGGGGCGCCGGCGGCGCCCTGACGCCCCGGTACAGTGGGGGCGTGGCGAACATACTGCAGTCGAATGCATGGGCCGGATTCCAGCGGAACCTGGGGCACAAGGTGTTCCAGGCCTCCGGGGACGGATGGCGCTACCTCGCGATCCTCGAGGGCGGCCGGACGGGCCGCTACCTCTACTGCCCGTACGGTCCCGAGGCGCGGACCCCGCAGGCCTTCGAGGCCGCGCTCGACGACCTCGCCCGCACCGCCCGGTCCGAGCGCTGCTGGTTCGTGCGGGTGGAGCCCGTCGACGCCGCGGTGACGGACGGGCTCGAGACGCCCGAGGCCTCGCTGCGTCGGCGCGGGCTGCGCCCCGCTCCCCGGCAGGTGCAGCCGGGGCACACCCAGGTCATCGACCTCACCCAGGACGAGGACGCGATCCTCAAGGACATGAAGTCCACCAACCGCAACCTGCACCGCAACATCGCCAAGAAGGGCGTGACCTTCACGACCTCGGCCGACCCCGAGGACGTCGACGTGCTGCTGGGCTTCCTCGAGGCCACGGCCGAGCGGAAGGACTTCGCCCGGCAGCAGGACGCCTATCTGCGCGAGGCCGCCCGCAGCCTCATGCCCGTGGGCGCGGCGGCCCTCTACGTGGCCCGGCTGGACGGGGAGCCCATCGGCGCCTCCCTCGTCTACGACTCCGACGACACCCGCACCTATGCCCACGCCGCGATGGACTTCGAGCACCGCAGGCTCTCGGCGGGGATCCCCCTGGTCGTGCGGATGGTCCTGGACGCCAAGCAGAAGGGCCTGAGCCGTTTCGACCTCTTCGGCACCGCGCCCGAGGACGCCGGCCCGGACCACCCGTGGCACGGCTTCACGAAGTTCAAGAAGTCCTTCGGCGGCCGCCCGGAATCCTATCCCGGGACCTGGGACCTGCCGCTGAGCCGCGGGAAGTACGCCGCGTACACCGGTGTGCGCGCCGCCCGGGAGGCCGCCGTCTCGGCCCGCAAGAGCCTTCCGGGCCTGACCGGCCGGCTCCGGGAGTCCGTCGCCGGGATGCGCCGCCGGGAGTCCTGAGCGCCCGGCCTCAGCGCCCCGCCGCGTCCCGGAGGGCGGAGATGCTCTCGCCGACCACGCGGCGGGTGAGGTCACGGGCCCGCCGGGCACGCCCCCGGGCGGGACGGGACGCGCCGTCGTCGTCCTCGGGCACGTCGTCCGGCTCCCCGAGGTCGGGGGACCACGCCGGGGCCGGCTCGCCCAGGCCCAGCTCCGCGGCGACCGCGGTCCCCGAGGCCTCGGCGGCGGCCTCGGCGACGTCCTCCGAGAACTCCCCCGCCGGGCCACGGCCCAGGGCCTTCTCCCAGGGGCCCAGCACCGGGCGCTCCGTCGCCGCCAGCTCGCGGACCACGAGCGGCACCTCCGTCTCGTCCGGGTCGCCGCCGTCGAGGCGCTGCACGCGCCGCTTCTGCAGCTCGACGATCCCGGTCAGCAGCAGGGCGTCGTCCACGCCCAGGTCCCGGCCCCGGCGGGTGAAGCCGAGCCGGTAGATCATCGCCAGACCGCGCGTGTGCACGAACCACAGGTAGCCCAGGGCGGCCTCGCGGCCGTCCTCGGCGGCCTCGGTGGCCACGAGCAGCAGCGAGTCCTCGCCCAGGTCCTCCAGCAGCTGGGTGATGAGCCGGGTCCGCAGCCCGATGTTCGCGAGGACCCGGCTGCCCGCCGTGACCTCCCGCACCGTCACGCCCGGGGTGCGCAGTGCCGTGCGGCAGCGGTCCAGGGTGGCCTCCGAGAGCCGCCGCGAGAGGTCCCGCTCGGTCTCCCCCAGCACCACCTCCAGCCGCCGGGGCTCCTCCGGCCCGGCGTCCGCGGCGGGCCTGGTGAACCCGGCGGCCTCCAGCGCCTCCGGGGTGCCGGGCGCGCGCAGGGTGTCGGCCTGGAAGCGCAGCAGGACGGCCGAGTGCTCCTCCCGGGCCCAGTCGGCGAGGGCGGCGGCGACCACGGGCAGGTCCTCGGGCCGGTGGACGTGGCAGTGCACGGTCCCGGCGACCACGCGCTCGGCCTCGGAGCGCAGGTAGAGCTGCGCGTAGCCCACGGTGCGCTCCTCGGCGTCGTGGACCATGACGCGGTCGACCCGGAGACCGGGGCCCTCGGCGGAGACCTGGGCCTCGCCGATGCCCCACAGCTGCTGCGGGTGCCCGCCGGTCACCCGGACGGTGGCGTCCCAGGTCTTGCGGTTGGGACAGGGGCTGACCGTGGTGCTCACGTGGGGATCCTCCTCGTCACCCGGGCGCTCCGCCCCGGCTGGGGGACCGCGGTCGGCGCCCGCAGTTCGGCCTCCAGTCTAGGGCCGGGAGGGGCTGGGAGACGGGCCGGACACGGTGCGACGGGGACGGGAGGACCCCCGCACCGGAGGTCGGTGCGGGGGTCCTGTCACGGCCGTGCCGGCCGGGCCCGGCGACGGCCCGGTGTCAGGCTCAGTGGCGCGCGTACTTCTCCCACTTGGAGGCCAGGTGCTCGGCCTCGACCATCCGCACGGTCCCGGAGCGGGAGCGCATCACGATGGACTGGGTGGTGATGCGGCGGCCGCGGTAGCGCACGCCGCGCAGCAGGTCCCCGTCGGTGATGCCCGTGGCGGAGAAGAAGCAGTTGTCCGAGGTGACGAGGTCGTCGGTGGTCAGCACCGCGTCGAGGTCCAGTCCGGCGTCGAGGGCCTTCTGGCGCTCGTCGTCGTCGACCGGGGCGAGCCGGCCCTGGATGATGCCGCCGGTGGCCTTGACGGCGCACGCGGTGACGATGCCCTCCGGGGTGCCGCCGATGCCCATCATGACGTCCACGCCGGTGCCCTCGCGGCAGGCCGCGATCGCGCCGGCCACGTCCCCGTCGAGGATCATCCGGGTGCGGGCGCCGGTGGCGCGGATCTCGTCGACGAGCTGCTGGTGGCGGGGGCGGTCCAGCACGCACACGGTGAGCTGGTTGATGTTGACGCCCTTGGCCCTGGCCACGAGGTGCAGGTTCTGCTTGACGGGCAGGCGCAGGTCCACGAAGTCCGCGGCCTCCGGGCCCACCACGAGCTTGTCCATGTAGAAGACGGCGGAGGGGTCGAACATCGACCCGCCGTCGGCCACCGCGATGACGGCCAGGGCGTTGTTCATGCCCAGCGCGGTGAGGCGGGTGCCGTCGATCGGGTCCACGGCGACGTCGGAGGCCGGCCCGGAGCCGTCACCCACCTGCTCCCCGTTGAAGAGCATCGGGGCCTCGTCCTTCTCGCCCTCGCCGATGACCACGGTGCCGTTGAAGTGCACGGTGGAGAGCAGGGACCGCATGGCGTCGACCGCCGCCCCGTCCGCGGCGTTCTTGTCGCCGGCGCCGACCCACTGGCCGCCGGCGATCGCCGCCGCCTCGGTGGTCCGCACCAGCTCCATCGCCAGGTTGCGGTCGGCCACGTTGTTGGTGCGCGCGGGGATCGTTCCGGTGGATTCTTCGGCCACGTTGTTCCTCACCTTCGAGTTCACGTTCTTCGGGACCCCCGGGCCGGGCTCGGCCGCGGGCGCGGTCCACGTCCCGCCCAGCATATCGCCCACGCCTCCGCGGACCGCGACCTGGGCCACATTGCGGCCGGGTGCGTCCGGGCGGGTCCGGCGCGGAGGGAGCGGGAGGCGGCGGACGGTGGGCGGGCGCGGCGGACAGGGGCCGGCGAACAGGGCACAATGGACGAGTGAGCTCCTCGACCCCCGACCGTCCCGCAGAGCACCCCTCGGCAGAGCACCCCGCGGCAGCCGGCCCCGGCACCGCGTCCGGCCCCGAGGCCGCCGAGGCCCCGGAGCAGCCGCTCCCGCAGATCACGGAGAAGCAGGCCCGGCGGCTCAACGCCCCGGTGCAGGGGATGATCATCTCCATGGCGGTCCTCCTCCTGCTGGTCCTGCCGTTCGTGTGGCTCCAGCCCCGCCCCGACGCCCAGCCGTACCGTCCCGACGTCGACGTCGCCCAGGAGGCGGACTACGTCGCGGACGAGGCGCCCTTCACCCCGGTCGTGCCGGAGCCGGGCGAGGACTGGACCGCCAACTACGCCCGGTGGAACGGCGGCGCCGCCGAGGGGGTGCCCTTCTGGGAGATCGGCTGGGCCACCCCGCAGGGCAGCTTCATCGGGCTGGTGCAGACGTCCATGGCCAACCCCACGTGGCTGGCCCAGCAGGCCGAGGCCGTCCCCGCCACCGCGACGGTCGACGTGGGCGGCGTGCCGTGGGACGTCCACGTCCGGGAGGAGTCCCGGAACCAGGACCCCCTGACCGTGTACACCGGTGAGGTCAACGGCTCCACCGTGGTGCTCAAGGGCGACGCGCCCGGCGCCGAGCTGGACCAGCTGGCCGCCGCCGTCGCCGAGGACCTCACCGACGCCCCTGCCCCGCGAACCACGGAGATGCCATGACCCCGGACACCCGCCCCGACGACACCTCGCCCCGCACCCCGGCCGCCGCCTGGCAGCGCCTGCGCGAGGGCAACGCCCGCTTCGTGGCGGGCGAGTCCATGCACCCCAACCAGGACGCCTCCCGGCGGCAGTCCGTGGCCGGAGGGCAGAACCCGTTCGCCGTGATCTTCGGCTGCTCGGACTCGCGGCTGGCCGCCGAGATCATCTTCGACCTCGGCCTGGGCGACGCGTTCGTGGTGCGCACCGCCGGGCAGGTCATCGACGACGCCGTGCTCGGCTCGATCGAGTACTCGGTCGCGAACCTCGGCACGCCGCTGATCATGGTCCTCGGCCACGACTCGTGCGGGGCCGTGACCGCCGCGCACAGCGTCGCCGGCTCCGGGCAGATGCCCCGCGGCTTCCAGCGGGACCTCATCGAGCGGATCATGCCCTCCGTGCTCGAGACCCAGCGCCACGGCCACCAGGACGTCAACGCGGCGGTCGTGGAGCACACCAAGCAGACGGCGTCCCGCCTCATGGAGCAGTCCCGGGTGATCGCGGACGCGGTCTCCAACGGCGAGGTCGCCGTGGTCGGCGTCTTCTACCACCTCGAGGACGGCGAGGCGGAGCTCGTCCACGGGCACGGCACCTGGCTTCCGGGCCGCTGAACCGGGCGCCCGGCACGGCGGCCGTCACCCCGGGTCGCCGTGCCGGGCGTCACCCGGCGCTGTCCTAGACTGGCGCCATGGCTGATACCACCGCAGAGACCACCGAGTACCGCATCGAGCACGACACCATGGGCGAGGTCCGCGTTCCCGCGAACGCCCTGTACCGCGCCCAGACCCAGCGTGCGGTCGAGAACTTCCCCATCTCGGGCAAGCCCCTCGAGCCCCAGCACATCGTCGCGCTGGCACAGATCAAGAAGGCCGCCGCCAAGGCGAACGCGGAGCTGGGGGTGCTCGACGACGAGCGCGCCCGCGCCATCGCGGACGCCGCGGACAAGGTCGCCACGGGGCAGTACGACGAGCACTTCCCGATCGACGTCTTCCAGACCGGCTCCGGGACGTCCTCCAACATGAACACCAACGAGGTGCTGGCGACCCTCGCCAACCAGGCGCTCGAGGGCACGGACGTCGAGGTCCACCCCAACGACCACGTCAACGCCTCCCAGTCCTCCAACGACGTCTTCCCGACCTCCGTGCACGTCGCCGTCACGGGCGCGCTGATCAACGACCTGGTCCCGGCCATGACGCAGCTCGCCGAGTCGCTCGAGCGGAAGGCCGCGGAGTTCCGGGACGTCGTGAAGTCCGGGCGCACCCACCTCATGGACGCCACGCCGGTGACCCTGGGCCAGGAGTTCGGCGGCTACGCCGCGCAGGTCCGCTACGGCATCGAGCGGGTCGAGTCCTCGCTGCCGCGGGTGGCCGAGGTCCCGCTGGGCGGCACCGCCGTGGGCACCGGCATCAACACCCCCGCCGGCTTCTCCGCCCGCGTCATCGAGCTGCTCGCCGAGGAGACCGGGCTGCCGATCACCGAGGCCCGCAACCACTTCGAGGCCCAGGCCAACCGGGACGGCCTGGTCGAGGCCTCCGGGCAGCTGCGCAACGTCGCCTACAGCTACATGAAGATCAACAACGACCTGCGCTGGATGGGCTCCGGCCCCAACACCGGCCTCGGCGAGATCCTCATCCCCGACCTCCAGCCCGGCTCCTCGATCATGCCCGGCAAGGTCAACCCGGTGATCTGCGAGTCCACCATCCAGGTCTGCGCGCAGGTGATCGGCAACGACACCACCGTCTCGCTGTCCTCCACCAACGGGGCGTTCGAGCTCAACGTGGGCATCCCGGTCATGGCCTCGGCCCTGCTGGAGTCCATCCGGCTGCTCGCGAACTCCTCGCGCGTGATGGCGGAGAAGATGATCGACGGGCTCGAGGCGAACACGGAGCGCTGCCGCTTCCTCGCCGAGGCGTCCCCGTCCATCGTGACCCCGCTGAACAAGGCCATCGGCTACGAGGCCGCCGCGAAGATCGCCAAGCACTCCGTGGCCAACAAGATGACGGTGCGCGAGGCGACCATCGCCCTCGGCTACGTCGAGAACGGCCAGCTCACCGAGGAGCAGCTGGACCGGGCGCTGGACGTCACCACCATGACGGGCCCCAACGCCTGACCCTGCGCTCCCGGCGCACCGAGGGGTCGCGTCCGGACGGAAATGCTGCGGCATTTCCTCCGGACGCGACCCCTCGCGCCGTGCGGCGGCCGATGGCGGCCCCGGTCAGGAGGTCACGGCCGGGCCGGACTCGTCGGACTTGGAGAGCTCCTTGATGAACTCGTGGCACCTCTTGGCGCGCTCGGCGTCCTGGCTCATCACCTGCTCGAAGAAATCGGCGATGTCGTCCCGGCCGGCGTTGCGGGCATCCCGCACGTACTGGCCGTAGTCGTGGCCTGCCTTGAGCGAGTGGTACTGCACGGAGACCAGGTCGTAGGTCACGTCGTCGAAACCGGTCTGTCCTGCGGGCATGTGGTTCCTCCTTGCTCGTTCGCGCTCGTCGGATGGACGTCTCCGAGTCTAGGAGCGCGTGTCGTCCGTCACAAGTAAGCACGCTGTGTTTCTGCTCGCCGTGCCGCGGCCCGGCTCAGACCACGAAGCGGGGCGGGCCGCTGTGCGCCCGCGCGGCCCGCAGCCGCTCGAGCTGGTGGGGCGGCATCGGCGGGAGCTCGTCCATGGAGTACCAGCCGACCTCGAGCGACTCGTCGTCGTTGACGCGGGCCTCGCCGGAGACCCAGCGGCAGCGGAAGGTGTGGTCCAGGAACTGGCAGCGGTCCCCGTTGGGGTACTGCACGGGCTCCCCCGCCTTGACCGCCACGAGCTCCTCCACGACGGCGACGACGCCGGTCTCCTCCAGGCACTCGCGCACCGCCGTGACCGCCGGCTCCTCGCCGGGCTCCACGATCCCGCTCACCAGTCCCCAGTTGCCGTTGTCGCTGCGCCGGGCCAGCAGCACCCGGCCGTCCTCGCGCAGCACCACGGCGGTGACGGCGGGCAGCCACAGGAGGTCGTGGCCGATCTTCTCCCGCAGGGACAGGACGAACTCGGGGGTGGGCATGCGGGCTCCTCGTGCGGCGTCTCGGGGTGGGGTCCGGCCCATTCTGGCAGGCCGGCGCGGGTCACAGCAGCAGGAGGACCCCGAGGGCCCCGGTGATCATGGCGGGACCGAACGCCACCCGGGAGCGGGCGTCGACCCGGCCGAGCACCACGAGCACCGCCCCGGCCAGACCGCCGAGCACGAACCCGGCCGCCGCCCCCAGCACGGCGTGCCAGACGGAGACGAAGCCCAGGCACATGCCGAGCAGGCCGGAGAGCCGGACGTCGCCCATGCCCATCCCGGCCGGGTGGAGCATGCGGAGCAGGACGTAGAGCCCGCCCACGACCACCAGGCCCCACAGCATCCACAGCAGCCGGACCGGCTCGCCGGCCACCACCGCCGCCCCGCCCAGCAGCACCCCGCACACGGGGTACAGCGGGCGCACCACGCGGCCGGGCAGCCGGTGCTCCCGCACGTCGGTGCGCCACAGCCACGCGCACGCGACCACGAGCACGGCGGTGCCGAGCAGCGCGAGCGCCCCGGCGGCCCACCCGGCGGCGTCCCCGCGGGTGAACTGCTCGGTCAGGAAGGTGCCCACACCGGGCATCGTAGCCCCGGCCCCCGCCGGGACGGGGCGCCTGTGGACGCGAGGGGCCCTCCCTAGACTGGGGTCATGCACCGCTCCCCCGTCCCCGCGCCCACCGACCAGGACGAGTTCTGCGCGCTCAGCCGCTCCTCCCCGTGGCGCTGGGACACCCTGCGGTTCGTGCTGTCCTGGCCGGCCCCCGCGGACGCCGCGCCCCGCCGGCCCGTCCGGGCCTGGGTCCGCCGCCCTGACGGCCTTCGCGTCGAGGCCCTGGACGGCACCCCCCTCTACACGGCCACCACGCGGGAGCAGTCGCGCGACGACTTCTACGTCGCCTCGACCTCGGCCTCGTGGCTGCTCGCCCCGCAGCTGGTGGCCCCGGTGTTCACGGACTCCGGGCTCGTCGAGCGCCGACCCGAGGCGGCCTACGGGGACCCCGTCTTCGGCGGCGGCCGCTGGCAGGCCATCCTCGACCCCGTCGAGCTGGCCGGGGACGCCCCCGTGCCGCCCTACCTGCCGGAGCGGCGGCCCTGCACGGTCGAGGACGTCGGCACCGGCATCCACCACGGGCGCCCCGTGCGCGGCGCCGTGGTGGTCCCCGGCCACGCCTACACCCCGACGACGCCGGGGCACCCCCTCGCCCCGGCCCGCACCCGGGTGCTCCTCGACGAGCGGACGGCCGTCTGCGTCCGCTCCGAGGTGCTCGAGGGCCCGCTGGCCGGCACGGGCCACGACCTGCGGATCGAGGCCGTGGACGAGTACTTCATCGACGACCTCTTCCGCTCGGTGCCCCTGGACCTCACGGACGTGAGCAGGCACCTGCCCTGGCCCGTCGGCCCCTGAGGCCCCCGGTTCAGCTGTCCAGGTCGCCCAGGACCTCCGTGACCAGGGCGGCGATCGGCGAGCGCTCCGAACGGGTCAGCGTGACGTGGCCGAAGAGCGGGTGGCCCTTGAGCGCCTCGACCACGGCGGTCACGCCGTCGTGGCGGCCGACCCGGAGGTTGTCGCGCTGGGCGACGTCGTGGGTCATGACCACCTTGGAGTTCTGCCCGATCCGGGACAGCACGGTGAGCAGCACGTTCTTCTCGAGGGACTGCGCCTCGTCCACGATCACGAAGGCGTCGTGCAGGGACCGGCCGCGGATGTGCGTCAGGGGCAGCACCTCGAGCATGCCCCGGTCGAGCACCTCCTCGACGACCTCCTGCGAGACCAGCGCCCCGAGGGTGTCGAACACCGCCTGGCCCCACGGGTTCATCTTTTCCTCCTCGGAGCCGGGCAGGTAGCCGAGCTCCTGGCCGCCCACCGCGTAGAGGGGACGGAAGACCATGACCTTGCGGTGCTCCCGGCGCTCCATCACCGTCTCCAGGCCCGCGCACAGGGCCAGGGCGGACTTGCCGGTGCCGGCGCGCCCGCCCAGCGACACGATGCCCACCTCGGGGTCCAGCAGGAGGTCGATGGCGAGCCGCTGCTCTGCGGAGCGCCCGTGCACGCCGAAGACGTCCCGGTCCCCGCGCACCACCCGGGCGGAGCCGTCGGCGCGGACCCGGGCCAGGGCGCTGCCGCGCACGGAGTGCAGGGTCAGGCCCGTGTTGGCCGGCAGCCCCTCGGCGCCGGGGACCACGACGGCCTCGCCGCCGTAGAGCCGGTCCACCACGTCGTCGGGGACCTCGAGGGCCGCGGTCCCGGACCACTCGACGTCGGAGCCGACCCACTCGGCCCGGTACTCCTCGGCCTCCAGACCCAGGGCGGAGGCCTTGACCCGCATGGGCAGGTCCTTGGAGACGATGCACACGTCCTTGCCCTCGTTGGCGAGGCTCAGCGCCACCGCCAGGATCAGGGAGTCGTTGTCCTTGAGCCGGAAGCTCACCGGCAGGACGGTGTCCGAGACGTGGTTGAGCTCCACCACCAGGCTCCCGCCCTGGTCCCCGAGGGGCACGGGCCGGTTGAGCCCGCCGTGCTCCACGCGCAGGTCGTCCAGCAGCCGCAGGGCCTGCCGGGCGAAGTAGCCCAGCTCCGGGTCGTGCCGCTTGCCCTCCAGCTCGGTGATGACGATGACGGGCAGCACCACCTGGTGCTCGGCGAAGCGCAGGATCGCCCGGGGGTCGGACAGCAGCACCGAGGTGTCGATCACGTAGGAGCGCACCCCGGCGCCCAGGGGGGCGGAGATGTCGGTGATGCGCTCCTGCTTCTTGGAGATGCTCATGGTGGCCCTTCCTCCTCGGTCCGGCGGGCGGCGTCAGCGCCGTCCACCTGAGGACAACGTATGCGGACCGGACCCGCCGCGCGAGCAGAAACGGTGAACGGCGCGCAAATTGCCAGCGACCGCCCCGGGCGTGCCCGGCGCCGCGCCCGGGGACGGCGTCCGGGACGGCGACGGGCGGGGTCCGGTGGGCTCAGCCGCCGAAGCGCCGCTGCCGCGAGGCGTAGTCGCGCAGCGCCCGCAGGAAGTCGACGCGCCGGAAGTCCGGCCACAGCGCCTCACAGAAGTAGTACTCGCTGTAGGCGGACTGCCACATGAGGAACCCGGACAGCCGCTGCTCGCCAGAGGTGCGGATCAGCAGGTCCGGGTCCGGCTGCCCGCGCGTGTAGAGGTGCTGGGAGATGTCCTCCACGGACAGGCTCTGCGCGAGCTCCCGGACGTCCGCACCGGCGTCGAGGGCATCGGTGAGGACCTCCCGCACGGCGTCCACGATCTCCTGCCGGCCCCCGTAGCCGACCGCGATGTTCAGGTGCGGGCCGGCGTTGCCCGCGGTGCGCTCCGTGAGGTCGGCCAGGCACGCCGCGAGCCGCGGCGGCAGCATCTCGAGGGCGCCGACGGGCTGGACCCGGCAGATGCCCGTCTCGGTGAGCGTGTCCATGAGGTCGGAGATGATCTCGAGCAGGGGTTCCAGCTCCGCGGCCGGGCGCTTGAGGTTCTCGGTCGAGAGGATGTAGAGGGTGACCACCTCGATGTCCAACTCCCGGCACCAGCCGAGGAACTCGACGATCTTCTGCGCGCCCGCCTTGTGCCCGTCCGCGGTCGAGGCGCCGAACTGCTTGGCCCACCGCCGGTTGCCGTCCACGAGGACGCCGACGTGCTTGGGCAGCCGCCGCGGATCGAGCTCGGCGGAGAGCCGGCGCTCGTAGAACCGGTAGAGCGGCCGTGGCTTGGGCATCTGTGCTTCCTCCCGGGTTCTCGCGCACGGTGTCGGGGGTCGGGCCGGACGTGGTGGGGGCCACGGTGCCGGGCGTGGTGGTGGTCACGGACCCGGCCGGCTCTCGGCGACGCCTCCTAAACTACCCGGTGGGAGACCGGACGGACTCACGCACAGCACGCCGGGAGGAACATGATGGAGCACACGCACAGCGCCGCCCGCCGGGCGGCCGGCCGCGTCGAGGAGGCGGTCGAGCACGGGATCGAGGGACTCGTGGAGCGCAAGCCCGCGTGGCGGGGCTGGATCCACGCGAGTTTCACGCCCGTCGTCGTCGCCCTGGGTCTCGTGGCGATCCTGCTGGCGCCCAGCACCGAGCTGCGGATCGCGTGCGCCGTGTACGGCGTGACGGGCATCCTGCTGTTCGGCGTGTCGGCGATCTACCACCGCGCCTACTGGCCCCGGCGGCTGCACATGGTCCTGCGCCGGATGGACCACTCGAACATCGCGCTGCTGATCGCCGGCACCTACACCCCGCTGGCGGTCGCGCTGCTGGACCCGCCGCAGTCCCGGCTGCTGCTGGTCGTGATCTGGTCCTGCGCCGCCGGCCTGGTGCTCTTCCGGCTGCTGTGGACCCTGGCGCCCCGCTGGCTGTACACGCCGCTGTACGTGGTGATGGGCTGCCTGGCGCTGTTCTACCTGCCGCAGTTCTGGCAGACCAGCCCCCCGGCGGCCGCGCTGACCGCCGCCGGCGGCATCGCCTACATCACCGGCGCCGTGGTCTACGGCACCCGGCGGCCGCGCCTGCTCCCCGAGGTGTTCAGCTTCCACGAGGTCTTCCACGCCTTCACGGTGCTGGGCTTCGTGCTGCACTACGTGGCGATCATGCTCGCGATGCTCCGCTGAACGGCCTCGCCCCACCCGACCGCTCCGTGAGTTCCGCGGGTCCCGGACTCGGCACCCGGTCTCAGCCGCGCGGGTCGGGCCCCTCCGGCTCCTCGGCCCGCGCCGCCGGCCCTCCCCCGGCCCGGTCGCCGTCGGCGCCGGTCCTGGCGTCGGCGCTGTCGGTCCCGGCGCTGTCGGTCCCGGTGTGGCCGCCGGCCCGCTCCTCCGCGGCGCGGCGCTCGGCGTACTCCGCGCGGTAGCGCAGCCGCCGGTTGCGGCGGTTGAAGTCGCGCACCAGGAAGATGACGGCCACGGCCAGCAGCAGCGTCATGAGGAACCCCAGCATCCCGGGGGTCACCTGGCTCGGGTCCAGGCCGGGGCGCAGCGTGCCCTCGTCGATCGGGTTGGGCGCCATCGCCGGCAGCAGGGCGAGCACGTTCAGCACGGTGGTCATCCCGGCGCTCAGCCCACGATCCCGGCGAACAGGTCGTGCTCCGGCAGGTCGGTCGGCACCCGGGACTCCGCCAGGACGTAGTCCTCCCACGGCCACACCTGGGACTGCAGCTCGGCGGAGACGGCGAAGAACATCCCGTCCGGCGCCACCTGGGTCCGGTGGCTGCGCAGCGCCTCGTCCCGCAGCGCGAACGTGTCCGGGCAGCGCACCTTGGTGGTGGTCTCGTGCCGGGGGGCCGGCGGGCGGTGGCCCTCCGGGTCGCTCTCCTGCAGCATCGCGATCCGGGCGGCGTACGGGGACTGCAGGCCGCGCTCCTCGAGGGCCTCGTGCAGGGCCACGAAGCGCTCCAGGTTGAAGGCCCGGTCGTAGTAGAGCTTCTGCGGGGTCCACGGCTCGCCGAGGCCGGGGTACCGCTCCGGGTCGCCGGCGGCGCGGAACGCCTCGACGGAGACGTTGTGCGTCTGGATGTGGTCCGGGTGCGGGTAGCCGCCGTTCTCGTCGTAGGTCAGGATCACGTGCGGGCGGAACCGGCGCACGAGCCGGACCAGGGGCGCGGCGGCGCGCTCGAGCGGCTGCAGGGCGAAGCAGCCCCACGGCAGCGGCGGCAACGGGTCCCCCTCGGGCAGCCCCGAGTCCATGAAACCGAGCCAGCGGTGGTCGACGTCCAGCGCGGCGGCCGCCTGCGCCATCTCGTGCCGCCGCAGACCGGTCAGGTCCCGCTCGGCGTGCGGGTGGCCCTCCATCTCGGCGTTGAGGATCGAGCCCCGCTCCCCACCGGTGCACGTGGCCACCATGACCTCGACCCCCTGCCGGACGTAGTGGGCCATGGTCGCGGCGCCCTTGCTCGACTCGTCGTCGGGGTGGGCGTGGACGGCCAGCAGGCGCATCTCTGACAGGGAGGTCACTCGGGAGGTCCTCTCGGGAACGGTCGGGGAGTCGGGGAAGCGGCCGGTGCGGGCACGGGCCGCCGCCCATTTTACGCGTTCGCCGGACGGTCCTGCGCCCGGGGTGCTCCCAGGGGCCTCGGCTACAGTGGTCGGGCGGTCGCCGGGCCCGGCGCCGCCCCCGCCTGCCCCCGAGACCCGAGGCCGCCGTGTCCACCGACTCCCCAGACCTGCTCCGCGACCGCTACGGAGCCCCCCGCCGCGAGCGCCGGATCGGGACGCGCGGCTGGATCGGTCTCGCCCTGGCGGCCACCCTGGTCACCGCCGTCTTCGTCGTCTGGGTGGTCACGGCGCGGCAGAGCGCCCCCACGTTCAAGGACATCGGCTTCGAGGTGGTCTCGGAGGCGCGGGCCACGGCGGACTTCGAGCTCACCAAGCGTCCCGAGGACGTCGTCACGTGCGCGGTGCAGGCCCTCAACCAGGAGTACGCCGTGGTGGGCTGGGCCGAGGTGACCATCGGGGCCGTGCCCGAGGACCGGCTGGGCGACGGCGGGACGAGCTCCCACCGCGCGGCCGTGCGCACCACCAACCTGGCGACCACCGCGGTCGTGGACTCCTGCTGGCTCGAGGACTGAGCCCCCGGCGGTCGTCCCGCCCGTGTGTCGCCGTCGGCGTCGGGCCTTTGGGCTTGTCCGCCCGCCCCGCCTAGACTGGGCAGCAGGACTCCCCGTCCCCGGCAGCCGGACACCGTCCGAAACGGACGACCCGCACCGGGGCGGGGTCTTTGCGTAGCGGACCCCCGCACCGCCGGCGGCCCCCACGCCGTCGTCCCGGTCCGCCGCGGACCCGCCCGGACCCCGGGAGGACTGCCGCGGCCCGACCGCCCGTTCACCGAGGAGAGATTGTGACCACCACGAACAAGACCGGCGCCTGGCTGACCCAGGAGGCCTACGACCGCCTGAAGAAGGAGCTCGACCACATCTCCGGCCCGTACCGGCACGAGATCGTGGAGCGCATCGACCAGGCGCGCTCGGAGGGCGACCTCAAGGAGAACGGCGGCTACCACGCCGCCCGCGAGGAGCAGAGCAAGAACGAGGGGCGCATCGTCCACCTCAAGAACCTGCTCGAGAACGCCCAGGTCGGCGAGGCCCCTGCCGACGACGGGGTCGTGGAGGCCGGCATGGTCGTCACCGCGGAGATCGCCGGCGAGGCGATGACCTTCCTCATCGGCTCCCGCGAGGTGGCCGAGGACCTGGCCGCCGGCAGCGAGCTGGAGGTCTTCTCCGAGAAGTCCCCGATGGGCTCCGCGATCTCCGGCCACCGGGTCGGCGACGAGCTGTCCTACACCGCTCCCAACGGCAAGGAGATCCCGGTCAAGATCCTGGACGCCAAGCCGTTCAAGGTCTGAGGCTCCCGTGACGACCCACTGGTTGCGCAGCCCCGGCCCCGGCACCAAGGCCCTGATGGTCCTGACGGCGGTGCTCGGGGTCGTGGCCGTGGTGCTGCACTTCGCGGGTCAGGGCGACCCCGCCGCGAGCGCCCCCGGCAGCCTGCGCAACGTCTTCGTCTTCGCGACGTTCGTCAGCGCGTTCGTCACCTACCTCACCGGCCGGCGCCGCACCTGACGCCGCCCCCGCCGACACCGGCGCCGGTCCCCGCGGGGACCGGCGCCGTCGTCGTCCGGGGCCGGTGCCCGGCGGCGGTCAGTGCACGACGACGGGGTGGTAGCCCTCCGCCTCGAGCGCCCGGAGGATCTGGCGACAGTGCTCGTGCCCCTTGGTCTCCATGTCGATGGTGATGGACACGTCGCCCAGGCTGAGCGAGCCGCCGATCCGGGTGTGGTCCACGCCGGTGACGTTGGCGTCCTGGACGGCGATGAGCTCGGAGATGCGGGCGAGCTCGCCCGGGCGGTCGGTGAGCATCATCTTGATGGTCATGTACCGGCCGGCGGCGGAGAGCCCCCGCTGGATGACCTTGAGCATGAGCATGGGGTCCACGTTGCCGCCCGAGAGCACCACCACGGTGTTGCCGAGGTCCGGGTACGCGGCCTGCAGCCGGCCGTCGAGGAGGGCCGCGACGCCGACGGCGCCGGCCGGCTCCACCACGAGCTTGTTGCGCTCGAGCAGGAAGATCAGCGCCTGGGCGAGGGAGTCCTCGGAGACCGTCACGACGTCGTCGGTGAGCTCCTTGATGATGCTGAACGGCAGCTGCCCGGGCTTGCCCACGGCGATGCCGTCCGCGATGGTCGAGACCCGGTCGAGGGTCACGAGCGCGTCCCCCGCGAGGGACGGCGGGTAGGCGGCGGCATTCTCCGCCTGCACGCCGATGAGCCGGATCGGCCGGCCGAGCTGCTCGGCGCGGGCCTTGACCGCCACGGCCATGCCGGCGAGCAGTCCCCCGCCGCCCACCCCGGTGATGACGGTGTCGACGTCGGGCACCTGCTCGAGCACCTCGAGGCCGAGCGTGCCCTGCCCGGCCACGATGTCCGGGTGGTCGAAGGGGTGGACGAACACCGCCCCGGTCGCGGTGGCGTGGCGCTGGGCCTCGGCGAGGGCCTCGTCCACGCTGGTGCCGTGCAGGATCACCTCGGCGCCGTGGTCCTGGGTCGCGGCGATCTTGGGCAGGGCCGCGCCCAGCGGCATGTAGATGCGGGCGGTGATGCCCAGCTTGGCGGCGGCGAGGGCCACCCCCTGCGCGTGGTTGCCCGCGGAGGCCGCCACGACACCGCGGGCCTTCTCCTCGTCGGTGAGCTTGGCCATCCGCACGTAGGCGCCGCGGACCTTGAAGGAGCCCGCGCGCTGCAGGTTCTCGGCCTTGAGGTCGACCTCGGAGCCGATGAGCCGGGAGAGCGCCCGGGAGTGGGTCACCGGGGTCCGGTCGATCACGCCCTCGAGGAGCGCGGCGGCGTCCTGGATGTCGGCGAGACGGACGGGCAGTTCGGCCAGGCTCACGGTGCGTCTTCTTTCCCGGTCGGTGCGTCGGTGCGGGGCCGTGCGGGACCCGCTGGATCGCGCCACGGTGAGCGCCCGCCGGCGGCGGGCGCGGTCCTCATCCTAGTCGCTGCCGGGTGAGCGCTCCTGCGAGGCGGGGGCACCGGGGCCCGCCCCCTGGGCGGCCCCCTGCTCGGCGCTGCGGCCGCGGCCCTGACCCGTGCCGGCGGCGGCCCGGGCGCGGTCGTCCCGGCGGCCGCGCTTGAGCGCGGCCTGCAGCCGTTCCTTCGCGCGGGTCCGGCGGAAGCGCTGGAGCTGCGCCATGACCTGGTCGCGGGTGAGGTCGTTCCTGCGCGCGTGCTTCTTGATCTCCCACGGGAAGTAGTACGGCTCCCACGGGATCTCGTCGTCCGCCTTCCACGTCCCGCCCACGAGGTAGCGCACCACCGTGTTGAGGAAGGCCATCACGGGCACCGCGAACAGGGCGCCCGCGATGCCGAAGAGGATGGTGCCGGACGCGACGGCGAGGAAGACCGCGAGGGGGTGCAGGGACACGGCCCGGCCCATCACGAGCGGCTGCAGGACGTTGGACTCGATCTGCTGCACCAGCAGCACCACGGCGAGCATGGCCAGGGCGGTGCCGAAGCCGTTGGCCACGAGGGCGACGAGCACGGCGACCGCGCCGGTGAGCACGGCGCCCACGATCGGGATGAAGGAGCCCAGGAACACGAGGATGCCGATGGGCAGGGCGAGGGGGACGCCGAGCAGCGCCGCGCCGAGCCCGATGCCCACGGCGTCCACGAACGCCACGAAGCCCTGGATGCGGGCGTACTGCACGAGCGAGGTCCAGCCCCGGCGGCCGGCGCCGTTGACGGCCCGCCGCGCGCTGACCGGGAACAGCCGGACGAGGAAGAGCCAGATCCGTTCGCCGTCCATGAGGAAGAACAGCAGGGTGAAGAGCATGATGATGATGCCGGTCAGCACGTTGCCCGCCGTCGAGCCGAAGGACATGGCACCCGAGAGGATGGCCTCGCTGTTGTCCTGGATCGTGGTGCCGAGGTCGTCGATCCAGTCGTTCACGCTGTCGGCGCTCAGGTTCAGCGGTCCGTCCTCGAGCCAGCCCAGCAGCTGCTGGGTGCCGACCACCACGTTCTCGGACAGCTGCGCGAAGCCCAGCACGATCTGCCGGCCGGCGAGCACGAGCAGACCCGTCACGAGGCCGATGAGCACGAGCACCGCCGTGCCCGAGGCCAGGCCCGCCGGCACGTGCTGTCCGCGCAGCCACTTCACCAGCGGGAACAGGAGCCCGGCGAGCAGGCCGGCGATGAGCACGGGGATGATGACCACCGTGATCGTCGACAGCATGTACCCGAGCAGCCCCACGGCCGCGAGGATGATGATGAGCCGCCACGACCACGCCGCGGCCACCCGCACCGAGACCGCGACGCCACCCGCGGCGTTGCCGTGCAGCGGGGGGAGCTCGGTGCCGGGTCCCGGCCGCAGCGGCCGCTCGGCGTCGTGCGATGTCGAAGGCATGGAGCCATCTTGGCACGGCGGTCCGACCGCCGGGCGCCCCCCGGCCGGGGCCGGACGACGATTCCGCGGGCCGCTCCCGCACGCGGGGCGCGCGCGGTGGAAGACTGGCGGGATGTCACGCACTTTCCTCCGCGTCCTCGCCCAGCGCCGACCGGCTCCTGGCCTGACCCCGGACGCTCCGCCGCGGGAGGAGCTGGAGGCCGTGCTCCGCGCCGCCGCGGGGACCGCGGCCGCCGATCCGGGCCTGAGCTGGCGGGTGGCCGTGACCACCCGCCGCTCCGCGCCGGAGCTCGCGGCCGCGCTGGCGGGGCTGACCCGGGTGCCCAACATGTCGGCGCCCTTCCCCCGGCTCAAGGGCAAGCAGCTGCGCCGGCTCGCGGCATTCCGGGGCGCCCTGAAGTGGGCGAGCACTGGCGGCCTGGGGTGCGCGCTCGTCTTCAGCCCCGACGACACCCTGGGCGTCCCGCGGAAGGAGCAGCTGAACGCGGCGCACGGGGCCCGCCCCCTGCTCGAGGCCGCGTTCTGGGCCGCCGGCTGGGGCACCGTGTGGGCCCACCGGGACGGCGAGGGCGAAGACGCGGTCCGCGCGTTCTACGGGCTGACGGAGGAGGAGAAGCTGCTCGGCTGGCTGTTCGTGGGCCGCCCGCCCCGTGCCGTGGCCGCCGAGCACACGGCCACCCGCCCCACGCCCGGGCCCCGGATCTCGTACCACTGAGCCTCTCCTCCGCGCCCGCCCGCGGGTCGCGGCACGACGACGGCCCGGGACCCGCGGTGCGCGGGTGCCGGGCCGTCGTGGACGGTGCAGCCGGGGCGGGGACCTAGTTCGAGGTCATCTCCCGGATGATCGCCAGGATGCGCAGGATCTCGACGTAGGTCCAGATCAGCGTGACCGTCAGGCCGAAGGCCGCGGACCAGGCCATCTTCTCGGGGACGCCGACCTCGACACCGCGCTTGATGTTGTCGAAGTCCAGCACGAAGCTGTAGGCCGCGAGCAGGATGGCCACGGCGCCGATGAGCAGGCCCAGCCAGGGGCCGAGCGGGCTGTCCGTGCGGATGTTGAAGCCGAACAGCAGCACCGCGCCCAGGTTGACCAGCGCGAAGACGGCGTAGGCCATGAGCGCGACCATGAAGATCTTGGTGGCGCGCGGGGAGGCCCGGACCTTGCCGGAGCGGAAGAGCACGAGCACCGAGACGAACACCGCGATGGTGCCGATGACGGCCTGCACCACGATGCCCGGGTACATGGCCTCGAACATCCCCGAGATGCCGCCCAGGAACATGCCCTGGAACAGGCCGTAGGCGAGGATCAGCGCGGGCGAGGGCTCGCGCTTGAAGGCGTTGACCAGGCCGAGGACGAGACCGACGAGGGCGCCGGGGATGGTGAGGATCGGCATGATCCAGCCGGCGAGCGCGCCGACGACCACGGCGCCGAGCACCGTGGCCGTGCGCATGATGACGTCGTCGTAGGTCATCCGGCCGGTCTGGTTCGTCCCGGCGGCCGGGGCGTTGTACATCGAGTCCAGGCGCTCGGCCGAGTACGGGGCGCCCTGCTGGTAGCCGGTCCGTCCGTAGCCGGGCTGCTGCTGGTAGGGGGTTCCGTAGGAGGTCTGTCCGTACTGGTTCCCGTGGGACTGGGCGCTGCCTGCGCCCGGCTTCGAGAGATCGCGGAGAAGCGGGTTACCGCCGGCCATTGAGGGGTCCTTCCGTGGCACTGATGTGCGAGATGTGCGACCAGCGTAGCAAGGCCTGCCTGACGAAAGCATGAGAACTGCTGTGCTTAAGCCGAGGGCGTGCGGGCGGCCCGGCCGGCGCGGGCCCCGGCCCCCAGGAGAGCGGACAGACAGGCCTTTGCTGTTGCACACATGCTGGGGAGAACGACCGCTGTCCCGATCCGGAGGCCCCTCATGCCCGAGTCCCCCGCCCACTGGGTGCCGCTGGCCGCGATCCCGGTGCTGCTCGCCGTCGGGGCCCTGGCCGTCCTGCACTGGAGCCGCTACCTCGGGGCGATCGGCCGGCTGGAGCGCGCGCGGACCTCTCCGGACGCCGCCCCGGCGACCGCCGCCTGGCTCGAGCTCCGCAGCGAGGAGCACTACCGCCGGGCCTACCGGCTCACCTGGGCGGTGGCCGCGGTGCTCGCCGTGGGCCTGACCGCCGCCGTCCTCGCGGGCTGAGCGGCGGCACGCCCCGTGGTCCCGCTGCCCGGAGCCGTCCTCCTCTACGGCTGCATCGTCGTCGCCGGGGCGGGCGCCACTGCCCTGTGGAGCCTCGTCCAGGTCGCGCTCGACCTGGCCCCGGCCGCCCGCCGCCGGTCCCACGGCGCCCGCGCCTCCGCGCGGAGGCACCTGGGCCGCGCGACGTCCGCGACCGCCGTGGCCCTGCTGACCGCGGGCGTCCCCTCGCTGCTGCGCCATCTCGAGTGGCTCGCCGTGCTGGTGGGGACGGCCTGAACCGCCCCGACGGGGCCGTGGGCCGACGGGGCTGGCGTCACACTTCGTGATGAAGCCGTGATCTTGTTTTAGATCTGTTCGCATTGATTTGCATGTGAGAACCTTTTCCGGGATCCCCCCAGCCCTCAGGAGTTCGCCCATGCAACGATCCATGCTCGCCCCCACCCTGTCCGCCCTCTCCCTGGCCCTCGTGCTGGCTCCTCTCACGCCCGCGACCGCCGCCCCCGCCGAGAACGCCACGACCCTGTCCGCCCAGCAGGTCAGCGCCGAGGCCCCGCCCGAGATCACCGACCGGATGATCGTCAAGTACCGCACCCCCGTGACCGACGCCGAGTCGGAGCAGGTCGTCGAGGACGCCGCCGCCGAGGCCCACGTCCCGGAGGCCGAGGACACCACCGAGGTCCGGACCACCGGCGACGGCGCGGCCGTCGTCGAGCTGGCCGGCGAGGTCTCGACCGACCAGGCCGAGAAGCTGGCCGAGGAGCTCACCAAGGACCCGGCCGTGGCCTACGCCGAGCCCGACCGGCTCGTCTCGACCGCCCGGATCCCGGGCTCGGACGAGGCGGAGCCGGAGGACATGGGCTCCGTCGCCGCGACCGCCGCGGACCCGGGCGTCCCGTCCCTGTGGGCCCTCACCAACCTGCGCGCCTTCGAGGCGTGGGACACCGCCACCGGCAAGGGCGTGACCGTCGGGGTCGTCGACACCGGCTTCGCCAACCACCCCGACCTGGACTCCCAGACCATCGGCGGCTACGACTTCGTCTCCACGGCCGCCCTCGGCAACGACGGCAACGGCCGGGACGCGGACCCGCGGGACCCGGGCACCTACTCCACGGCCGGCCAGTGCTACGCCGGCTCCGCGGCCACCAACTCCATCTGGCACGGCACGCACGTGGCCGGCACCGTGGCCGCCAAGCGGGACAGCTACGGCACCGTGGGCATCGCCCCCGACGCCACCCTGCTCAACGCCCGGGCCCTGGGCGCGTGCGGCTTCGGCTACGTCTCCGACATGGCCGACGCCGTGCGCTGGCTGGCCGGCGACGCCGTCGCCGGGGCCCCCGCCCCGCGCAAGCGCGCCGACGTGATCAACATGTCCCTGTCCATGGGCGGGGGGTGCCCGGCCACGCTGCAGAACGCCATCAACACCGCCTGGTTCCGGAACATCCCGGTGGCCGTGGCCGCGGGCAACAGCGGCCGCCCGGCGATCGAGTACGCCCCGGGCAACTGCTACAACGTCATCACGGTCGGGGCCATCGGCTCGGACCGGGTGCGGGCCAGCTACTCCAACCACGGCGGCGCCGTGGACATCTACGCCCCGGGCCACCACATCCTGTCCGCGGGCAACACCGGCACCCGGGGACCGGTCGCGCCCAACAGCCGCTTCGACTACGGCACGTCGATGGCCACCCCGCACGTGGCCGGGACCCTGGCCCTGCTCAAGCAGAAGAACCCGACGCTGAGCTCAGACCAGTACAAGCAGCTGATCCTCGACTCCGGGGACGCCTGGGCCAGCCTCCCCGGGGGCAAGACGCTGAACTCCCACGACGCGCTGTGGATCACGAAGCCCGCCGTCACCGCCGCACCGGCCGCGCCCACCCCGACCTACACCACCAAGGGCGCGATCGGGACCCTGTACCAGCGGATCAAGAGCCAGACGGGGGCCCCGACCTCCCACGAGCAGGCCGTCGCCGGCGGGGTCCGCCAGAGCTTCACCAAGGGCACGATCTACTGGACCTCGGCCACCGGCGCCTACTGGGTGCGGGGCGGCGTCGAGACCGCCTACAAGCGCAATGGCACCCCCACCGGCATCCTGCGCTTCCCCCGCTCGGACGAGAAGTCCAACGGCATCGGCGGGGCCTACCAGCTGTTCCAGAACGGCAAGATCCTCTGGTCCTCTGGCACCGGGGCCTACGCATTGACCGGGGACCTCGAGAGGGCCTACGCCGCGGCGGGCAACGAGAAGGGCGCCCTGGGCTACCCCACCGCAGACCGCCGGAGCAACGGGAGCGGCGGGTACTACCAGTCCTTCCAGAAGGGGCGCATCCTCTGGGGCTCCGCCCACGGCGCCCACCCGATCACCGGCGCCACCAGCGCCGCCTACTCGCGGGCCGGCAGCGAGCGGGGGGCGCTGGGCTACCCCACCTCCGGGGCGGTCTCCGACGGCCGGGGCGGCACCTCCCAGTCCTTCCAGAAGGGGCGGATCGTCTGGAGCGCCGCCGGCGGGGCGCACGCCCTCAAGGGCTCGATCGGTGCCCTGCACGAACGCTCCGGCGGCACGGCCGGCGCCCTGGGCTATCCCACGACCGACGAGGCGTCCACCGGGACGGGCGGGGTCTACCAGGTCTTCCAGAAGGGCCGGATCTACTGGAGCCCCAGCACCTACTCCCAGGAGACCAGGGGCTCGATCGGCAACGCCTACGTATCGCTCGGGGGCACGAAGAGCCGCCTGGGCTTCCCCCGGACGGGTGAGATCACCCGCGCCGACCGCTCCGTGGTGCAGTACTTCCAGGGCGGTTCCATCACCTGGCGCCCGGGAGGATCCATCCGGATCGACTACCGCTGACCCGGCACCGGTCCCGCCGAGGCCCCGCTCCGTCCTGTCGGAGCGGGGCCTCGGCGCGTCCGGCGCCCTGCTGGGCACCGCACGCGCCGAGGTTCTGGAGTGCACGCGCCGGCCGCCCCACCGGTCCCGCCACCGGCCTCCCGGCAGTAGAGTCACGGCCATGGGGACTCTGCTGTACGAGTGGATGACGGCGCGCCAGGCCGCGGACGCGCTCGACGCGTACCTCGCCGAGCGCGGTCCGGCGCTGGAGCGCCTGCGCGCGGCACTGGCCGAGCACGGCCTGGAGCCCGACGAGATGCTCGACGGCTCCCTCTACTCCGTGTCCCCGCTGTGGGCCTGGATCAGCGCCCGGGCCTCCGAGTTCGGCGTGGACCCGCGTCCTCTCACCGAGGACCCCACCCGCCCGGCGTGGCCGAGCTGGGCCCGGCACGGCAAGCTCGTGGACCCGCACCCGCCGGCCGCCACCATCGCGCTGCTGGACGGCTTCGTCTCCTACCTCGGGCAGCTCGTCGGCGACGCGGCGCCGGAGGCGACCTGGCAGGTCGGCGAGCACCTGATCGCCGACCACCCGCTGCTCAACTACCCGGTGCTGGGCTCGGACCACCACCAGGTCTTCCTCCCCGGCATCCCGCTCTACAGCGCCTACCAGTCCGCCCACGGGCGCGCCCCGATGACCGGGACGGAGATGCTCGCCCACATCCGCCGGACCGTGGACGCCCTCCACGGCGAGGGCCCGGAGGCCGCCGCCGTCGAAGAGCCGCTGGTGACGGTGGTCGCCGAGGTCGACTGCTTCGACGTGGGGCTGCGCGAGGACATCCCGACCCTGCACCCGCAGGTCGTGGAGCAGCTGATCGACGAGCTGTGCGACCGCGACGGCGTCGAGTCGGTGCACCGGTACGGGCCCGCCGCGCTGGTCGTGGACGTCTCCGGCTGGGACGAGCTGCGGTTGAAGCTGTGGTGCACGCTGTGGCTGCAGCGCCACCTGCCGCGCTGAGACCCACCTCCGGCCAGGTGCTCGACCGCCTGGACCGCTCGTTCCCCCACCGGGGAGGAATTGGACCCGCTGACGCTGCACACCGCGGTCACCGAATGAGGGATCAGACCGTTCTGGTCGTTGCGTGGCACGATGCGAGGACCACGACGGCGATCCGGGAGGTCCACCTTGTCGAGACGGGTCAGGCTGCTGACGCTGGACGTCGTCATTCTCATCGCCTGGGTCATCGGGATCCGTCTGGTTCTCGGCGAGTGGGACTGGCTCATCACGGGCATCGGCGCCGTGTTCCTGGGGGCCCGGATGGCCTGGGACGCCCGGCCCCGCCGCGACCCGGGGATGGAGGCGTCCCGATGACGCAGGACCGGCGAAGTCGCCGCGGCGGAGTGTTTCCGGCGCATGGTGCGGCGGCTGCCCGTGGTCGGCCCACTGAGGGTCGCCATGATCGTCCTGTGCGCGTACGAGCAGGCGCTCGGATCCGGTCGGTGCCGGCCGGCAGAGCAGCCGGCGGCCCGGGTACGCCGTCCGGGCACGGCCATGGTGGCCGACCGGCCCCGGGCAACCATCCCGGTAGGCTCGTTGCACAGCGCCACCACCGCCTTCCCCCAGGAGCTTCGAGCCGCATGACCCGATGGACCACCGCGGAGAACCTGCACGATCTGGGCTCCGGCACCACCCTGGTGACCGGCCCCGCCGCCAACTGGCTGATCCTGCGCGAAGGCAGCAGCTGCACCCTGATCGACTGCGGCTACCCCGGTGACCGCACGCTCGTCGACGCCTCCCTGCGGGCGGCCGGGGTGACAGGTCTGCCCGACGCCGTGGTCATCACCCACGCCCACGCCGACCACATCGGCACCCTGGACCGCTTCGTCGCCGCCGGCGTCCCGGTGCACTGCTCGGCCGCCGAGGTGCCGAACATGACCGGCACCGCCCGCGAGCAGATCGGGCCCAAGGAGTCCCTCCCCCGGGCTGCCCGCTCGTGGAAGTGGCTCACCTGGAGCATCCACGCCATCCGGGTCGGCGGCCTCAAGGACGTCACCGTGGACCCCGAGGCCCTCACTTCTTTCACCCCCGACGCGACCGCCCTGGACGTCCCCGGGAGCCCGCGCCCGGTGGCGACCACCGGACACACCTCCGGGCACACCTCCTACCTCATCGGTGGCACCGGAGTGCTCGCCTCCGGCGACGCGGTGATCACCGACCACATGGTCGCCGAGAAGCACGGTGTCCCGCAGCTTCTCGCCGACCCGTTCCACCACGATCTGCCGACCGCTTCGCGCGCCGCGGTCCGGCTGCTCTCCGACACGGACTTCGACGTCCTGGCACCTGGCCACGGCCCGCACCTGCGCGTGCCGGCCGGCCGGCGTCTGTCGATCCACTGAGACGCCCCGTCCCCGCCTCGACAGCCGTCACGATGCGCCATGTCGTTGTCGCACCACGAGGACGTGAATACGCTCGCGCCAAGCACCTGTCCCCCTGCGCTCGGAGCACGGCATGGCCTCGCACCGCCACCAGGATGAATCAGCGGGCACCAACCCGATCCCGCGCACCAACCGGCCAGAACGCCACTGGTGGCGTCGGCTCGCACGCCTCGCCGGGTTCGCCGCTCTGGCCCTCCTGGTGCTGGTGCTCGTCTCGGCAGGGCTCAACCTCGCCCTGACCCAGTACGAGCGCACCAGCACCGATCCCTACGGACAGCGGGTGGCGGTGGACGGGGGGTCGGTCAACGTTGTGGACCACGCCGCGGACGGTCCCACCGTCGTGCTGCTCCCCGGGCTGGGCACCCCGGCCCCGGCGCTGGATTTCGCCCCGCTGGTCCGGGAGCTCGACGGCTGCCGGGTGGTGGTCGTCGAGGGGTTCGGCTACGGCTACGCGGACATGACCGGCCCGGAGCGGACCGTCGAGAACATCTCCCAGGAGCTCCACTCCGCTCTGGAGGCCACCGGGGTCGAGGCCCCGTACGTGCTCGCCGGTCACTCCCTGGCCGGGTTCTACCTCCTCGACTACGTCGACCGGTATCCCGGCGAGGTCTCGGCGGTCGTCGGGATTGACACCACCGTGCCCGCCTTCGCCGCGGCACAGGCCGGCGCCCCGGCCAGCGGGGGCATCCCGTGGGACCGGGTGGCCTCCTCCACCGGGCTGCTCCGCTGGGTGCTGCTGGCAGCCCCCGACCTCGCCCTGCCCGAGACGACGGATCACACGGCAGAGGAGAGGGAGCAGATCCACCGGATGACCATCTGGAACTTCGCCAACCCGGCCGTGGCCGACGAAACCCGGCGGATCGGGGACAACGCCCAGCAGCTGGAGGACGTGGGATTGCCGGCTGACCTGCCCGTGCTGATGCTGCTGGCCCAGGACACCGTGGACGAGTCCCCCGACTGGCTCGCCTCCCACGAAGAGCAGCTGCAGGGCGTGGACGATCACGAGCTCGAGGTGCTCGACGGGCCTCACTACCTGCACTGGACCCGCTCCCCCGAGATCGCCACCAGGATCACCGCGTTCCTCGACAATCGCGACATCGTTGCCCGGAACGGAGCCTGTAGCGCCGCACCGGCGTCTGCCGCCTGAACGCACCGGCCGCTGCCCGGCTCAGACTGCCGACACCAGCCCGCTCCACAGCAGCGGCAGCCCGCGCAGGTTCAGGTACTGGTCGACCGTGGTCGCCGACGGCTCCGTCCGGTCGTCGCCGTCCTCCCACAGCGCGTCGCACTCGTCGCAGACGTGGACGAGCGCGCCGGTGGCCTGCACCCGGTAACGGGCCACCGTCCCGTACTCGCAGTCCGGGCACTCGTCGTCGCTCATCGCGGCTCCCCTCCCTGGTTCTCTCCGGCCGATCGCCGGGCTCGGCGGGCGGATGATCGAGGATCCCGTCAGGCCGGTGGAGCGCTCACGAGGTCCTCGCGTGATCAGATTGTGCACCGGGGCACCCCGGTGGCGATAGAGCTCTCACACGACCACCAGCGCGCGGAGCGCACCGGGCGCGCAACGCCGTGGGTCAGGGCGAACTGCGCCTGCTCCCGCTGCACGTTCGTCCCCGGCATCGGGGCCGCATGTGCTTGGTGCACAACTTCTGGTGGTCCTCCAGCTGGGTCGCCGGGGTTGCCCTCTTCTCGTTGTCCGGCAGGCCGCGCACCGCGTCACCAGTGGGGCCCTCGGGGTTCGTGTGCTTGGCGACCTGCTCCCCGAGGGACCGCTCTTCCTGGTGGCCGGTGCGGCGTGACGGGGCTCGCTCGTGTGCTGCGACGACGTCCCGCAGCTGCTCCAGGCGCTCGGTGGCGCTCATGCGAAGGCTCCTCATGCACTCCATGTGTGCGGACTCCGTCCCAGTCCGAAGACGCAGCCGGGAGTCTTCGACACGATCCGCCGGGGTCGGCTGGCCGCGAAGCGCACCGGAGGTTCCGCAGCTTGCGAACCCGGCAGTAGGGTCACGCCCATGGGAGACCAGCCGTACGAGTCGATGGACGCGCGCCAGACCGCCGACGCCCTCGACGTCTACCTCGCCGAACGCGAACCGGCCCTGGAGAGGCTTCGCGCAGCACTGACCGGCGCCGGCTTGGACACGCGTGAGACGCTCGACGGGTCCCTCTACTCCGTCTCCCCGCTGTGGGCATGGCTCACCGCTCGGGCCGCGCGGCTCGGCGTCGACCCGCGGTCACTGGAAGAAGACGCCACCCGCCCCTCCTGGCCGTCCTGGGCACGCCACGGAAGACTCGTGGACCCGCACCCACCGGCCGCCACGATCGCACTCGTCGACGGCTTCGCCACCTACCTCGGCCAGCTCCTGACCGCAGCGGTCCCCGCTGCGTCCTGGCAGGTCGGTGAGCACCGCATCAGTGACCACCCGCTGCTGAACTACCCGGTGCTCGCCTCGGACCACCACCAGATCTTCCTGCCGGCCCTGCCGCTCTACAGCGTCTACCAGTCGGCCCACAGCCGCGATCCGATGTCCGGCACCGAGATGCGCACCCACGTCCAGCGGACCGTCGACGCCCTGAACGGGCGAGGACCGGAGGCCGCTGCCGTCGACGAGCCGCTGGTGACGGTCGTCGCCGAGCTCGACTGCTTCGACCTGGGCCTGCGCGAAGACATCCCGGCCGAGCGCCCGGAGATCGTGCCGTTGCTGATCTCCGAGCTGTGCGATCGCGACGGCGTCGTATCGGTCCACCGGTACGGACCCGCCGCCCTGATCGTCGACGTCCCCGGCTGGGACGAGCTGCGACTGAAGATGTGGTGCACCCTGTGGCTGCAGCGGAACCTCCTGCGATGACCCGCCGGCGTCACGATCTCGGCCGCCGGCCTCGTGGCCGTGCGCGCCGGCGCCCGGAGGGGGCCGGTAGCCTCGGCACCATGAACGAGTCCGCCCAGCAGACCGCCGAGGGGCCCGTGCCGACCGGCGGCCAGGTCCTCGCCCGCGCCGTGCCGGCGGCTGCCGTGCTCACGGTCGGGTTCCCAGCCCTGGTCCACTGGGGACTGGACGACAGCGGTACCGCACGCAGCCCCTGGGTCACCTTCGGACCGGCTCTGCTCCTGGGACTGGCGCTCATCGTGCAGCGCCTCGTCCAGGCGCCCCGTGCCCGCCTCGACGTCCACCAGGACAAGGGACCGCTGCGCCGATCGATCGGGATCACCGCCTCCT
The DNA here is from genome assembly GCF_040981005.1 of Kocuria sp. CPCC 205258. Lineage (NCBI taxonomy): Bacteria > Bacillati > Actinomycetota > Actinomycetes > Micrococcales > Micrococcaceae > Kocuria > Kocuria sp. CPCC 205258. The sequence goes on from NZ_JAVKPS010000005.1 coordinate 127,162, forward strand.
CCGGTCTGGTCCCGGACGATCCGAGCACCCGCGTCGCCGCCGGGGTGCTGGCTTGCACTCAGCTGGAGTCGGCGACCACGATCGTGGCCGGGATCGCCGGCGTCGTCGCCGTCTGGATCCTGCGCACCGAGACGTGGTGGGCGGTGACCGCCGCCCTGATGATGCTGATCGCAGTGGTCCCGGCCCTCCGCGCCCGCCGCGCCTGGGCCTACCTGGACGCCCTGCACGCCGCCGAGCGCACCGGCTGACGGCCTGCTGCCCCGGCGGGGCACTAGGGTGACGGACATGACAAGCCGTACGTCCGCAGCCCTGGCTGCCGCCGCTGTGCTGCTGATGGTCACAGCCTGCGGCCCGTCGACGGAGTCCTCATCGGCTCCCTCGGTCGACCTCGAAACGTGGGCGGCCAACACCCTTCCTGCCGTCGCCGAGGGAGGATTCTCCATCGCCGGCAGCACCGGCACCGACGGCAGTCGCGCCACCGGTTCGACGACCGATGTGGAGCCCGGGTGGTACGCGGTCACGATGGCGTGCGCACCGGCTGACCCGGGGGCTGACGCCGATCGATCCTCCGGACGGATCAGTCTGAGCGGGGAACACGGGTCCTACGGCGAAGGGGACTGCGCGAGCTCACCGGTGACCACGACCGTGCAGCTCGGCGCCCCCGACGACACGACGCCGGAGACGGTCACGGTGGCAGCTGAAGCCGAGGGCTACGAGGCCTTCTGGGGCGTGTCCGCCGCACCAACGACTGCACCCGAATAGCGCACCTGCCGCACCGGTCGACGACCCGATGACCGGAACGAGCAAGGCCTACTCGTCCAGCACGTAGGCCGGCAGCTCCGCGTCGTCGGCGACCTCCAGCTGCACCCGGTAGGCCAGCACCTCGTGCTCCCGCGTGCGCCCCGGCAGCTGCCTGCCGGCGCCGGGAACGGCGTCGAGCTCCACGGCCACTTCGCTGTCGGGTCGGATGATCATCTCGCCAGGGTTCGCGCCCTCGGCGAAGGCGTAGTGCAACGCCTGGATGGTGCGCACCGTGCCGGTCACCGGCAGGTGCGGCACGTGCTCCGGCGTCTGGTCGTGGTGCTCCTCCCAGTACCCGGGCATCGGCCGGCCGCTGTCCTGGCTCGGGTCGTCAGGCCGTCACTCGGGTGGGCCGGTATCGCTGGGCGACCGCTCCCGACCGGAACTCATGGCGGTCCACGAGCTCGAGCTGGATGCGCTCGCGCAGACCGGCGAGCAGCGTCGGCCCGTGTCCGGCAAGAACCGGCTGCACCACGAACTCGTACTCGTCGATCAGCCCCAGGTCCGCCAACGCCGTCGGGAGCGTCACGCCGCCCACCCACAGACCCTCGCCCGGCTCCTGCTTGAGCCGCTGAACCGCTTGCCCCACATCGCCTCGCACCAGCTCGGCATTCCAATCGACCTCGCTCAGCGTGCTCGACACGACGTACTTCTTCACCCGGTCGATGGCCTCGGCGAACGGGATCTCCCACTCGTCCATCCAGTCCGGCCACGTGCCCGTGGCCGGCTTCCGCCACGCCGACTCCATCATCTCGTAGGTCACCCGGCCGAACAGCAGGGCATCGGCTCGCTCCATCTCAGCGGTCCAGTAGCGCATCGACTCCTCGTCCGGGGGAAGCCCGGCCTCGTGATGGCAGCAGCCGTCGAGCGTGACGTTGATCGAGTATCGAAGTGGTCTCATCTCGTTGCTCTCCCTTGCTGTGGCGCCGTCGCGGTTGTCTCAGCGTTCGGCCTGCTCGGTGTCCGAACTTCGTGCCGCGGCGGCGTGCTCGCGCTTCCGCTGGATCGCCCCGACGACTCGGTAGGACTCCTCGGCCGAGACCACCACCGACTCCAACCCGGTGCTGATGCGAACGCTGGGCCCGCCCATCAGGTAGCCGGTGGCCCCGTCGTCCATTCGGCGCCGGCCGATGCGCCACCACTCGGTGCGCGGCCCGACGGCTGCTTTGGTGATCTGCTCGTACGGGATCTGCTGCTGCTTGCGCCAGCCCTGCCGGATCTCCACGGCGTGGTCCCCCAGACTGAGGACGACCGATCGATGCACAGCGAACGAGAGCGCTGTGTAGCCGACTACGAAGACAGGTCCGGTCGTCAGCAGATACGGTCCCTCCGGCACGAGCTCGGCCGCAACCACGATCAGTACGAGGAACACGACGGCGATCGCGATCCGGATCCGCCGCGGCTGGAACGTGACGAACTGCGGTGTCTCCTCCGGGTCTGCGTGCTCGGCCATGCCTCATGATCGCCGACCACACGGGCCGAGGATAGGCCCGGTCCCGGAACAACGGCCCACCTTCCGCACGACCGCCGGCGGCACGCAGTCTGTCGCCGCGACACGACTGGATCAGCTGGTCGCGATCTGCAGCTGCGGGGTCAGGCGCACCCATCCCTCTGGTTCCTCCCCCGGAAGGCCGGCCGGCGCGAAGTCCGCCTTGATGCCCAACTGCCCGCTGGTGCCCACGCGCCCGCCGGGAGTGCAACCAGCGACCCAGTCCCCGGCTGCCGTCGGGTCGTAGGTGAGCAGGCAGTCGCCTTCCTCCCCGGCCACGAGGTAGAACTCGGCGCCCTCGTGGATGGCCAGCAACCGAGAGCTGTCGGCATCCCAGCCGTACTCCGCGGCATCGATCTCCGCGGGAAGCGTGTCGTCCTCGGTCTGCTCGCCGGCGTACAGGTCGACCGAGTCCTGCGAGCAACCAGCGACGACGAGAGCGATCGTCACCGCCAGCATCGCGCGCGTGCACCGGGTCATCATCTGCTCCTTCGCTTCACCGACACAAGCCTCTGATGCCTTCGACCGTCTCACGGAGGGCGCGCCGAGGGGCTGAGGCCACGCCCGGTAGGGCAGGTGTCTCCGCGCCGGTGTTCGAGCACGAAATGCTCTCCTGCTCGCGGCCCTCAGGTCGTGCGGGTCGGCTGCGGTAGCGGAGGTGTGACGGGTGTCGAGGTGGATGGGGAGTACTGCTTCGAGACCGGAAGGTTGCTGGTGCTGAAGATCCGGGCCACGGGCCGCGTCGCGGTGAACGTCCCCGGTCCCACCCGCTTCGCCGCCGAGGCGAAGATGCTCTCCGTGATGGACCCGCTGCCGCTGGGCCGGCTCGGTTCCGACCTGGACGGCGAGGTTTGCCGTTGGCCGGTGGGCCCTGATGACTTCAACGCCGAGGACGCGCTGAAGGTCCGCGCCTCCTAGGGGGCCGGAAGCGTTTCGAGGACATCTCTCGAGCAATCCTTCGGCTCGAGCAGCGAACGCGGCCAGACGCTTACCGGCTCTTGAAGGCTCGTTGTCGCCGTCGGGACGACTGCTACGGTGCGACCAGCAGGCACCGGGCGAACACGTCGCTCACCGCCTCCGACTCCCCGAGGAGCACCGCGCGATGAGCACCCCCACCTGGCAGAACCCTGAGATCCTCGTCGCCGCGGCCGGCGCCCAGGGCCCGCAGGTCCATGCCGTCTTCGAGAAGGCTGCGGACATCGGCCTCGAGCAGTCGCAGGCGCTGCGTAAGGCTTCCGAGCTGCACCAGAAGTTCGTCACCGACAACACTCCCGTCGAGGTGGACTACGACGCGCTCGGTCAGGCTGCCGTGAAGCTGGCGGTCGGCGCCGTGGCCGCCGCCGGGCGCCAGGACGCCCTGGACCTGATCCTCGGGTCGTGGCGGAGCCTGTCGCAGGCGATCGCCACCGACTTGTTCCTCCTGATGCGCCGGCACACCCGCCCCGACTCCGCTCCCCCGTCCGGAGACGCCCTGGAGCGCGCCGCCGAAGCCACCGCCACCAGCTTTCAGATGCCCGTGGCCCACGCCCTGATCGCCCTCGCCGCCCGGGACCTGATCGACGCCGACGGCTTCCCGCAGGACGCCTACGACTTCCTGACCACCCCGTGGAACTGGGCCTTCGGCGCCGCCCACCCCGACGACGACACCGGGCAGACGGTGAAGAGCTCATGAGCGAGGACCTGGCCGCCTGGGCACAGTCCCGCCCGCAGTCGCTGCCCGCGGTGCAGTCGCCGGCCGACGGGCGGATGACGCCGATCGAGCTGAAGGTCGTGCGCGAGGCACTCGGCCTGTCGCGCGAGCAGCTCGCCGCGGCCCTGAACGTCGGGGTGCGCTCGGTTGACGACTGGGAGTCGGGCCGGCGTCCCATCCCCGACGGGGTGCGCGAGGACGCGGAACGGATCGAGGCGTACACCGCCGAGGTCGCAGATCACCTGGCCGCCCACCTGCTCGAGCACGCCGGGCCCGACCCGGTCTTCGAGGTCTACGACCGCGACGCCGACATGCCGGCCCTCGATCTGCCGGGCGCACCGTTGCCGCTCACGGCCAGGTGGTGGCGGGCCGTCGCCTACCAAGTCGCCGAGGATGTTCCGGGCCTGCGGATCGTCGAGGCGCCGAAGTAGTCCAGGCAATCGGCGTCGTAGCACCACATGCTTGTGCACAGAAGTGGGGCTGCCGGGGTGCGGTCAGGCTCTCTAAGCTGAAGCTGTCGGTGAGCAGCTCACGAGCGGCCCGACACAGCGCAGGCCACGTCGGGGGGCGTGGCCGCGCAGCACGCAACGCCCCTGTCGGCGCGCGCCGCCCGTGGCGGCCCTGCTTCCCAGCTGGGGCCGCCACGGAGCCGGCCGAGGCGAAGGCGATCAGTCCCGGGACATCAGGAAGCCGCCGGCGGCCAGGAACAGCGCGGCCGAGACGGCGAGCAGCACCCGGTAGCAATGCTCGGCCAGAATGACCTCATGGTGGAAATCGTCGGCGTCGAGCCTCGCGTCGAGCCTGGTGGAGTGCTTTTTGGACTGCCAGTCGGATGGCGACCGCAGAACGCGCTCCCACCGGACCTCGAGCCGCCTCTGGTGCAGATTCCATGTCGAAAATGGAGGCCAAATGGCGAATCGGCCCCAAGTGACGGTGAGCAACTCCGCCAGTCTGGGCGGATTGCCAACGATTCTTCGTGCCCCCAGTCAGACTCGAACTGACACTGAGCGGATTTTAAGTCCGCTGCCTCTGCCGATTGGGCTATGGGGGCCCGTCCCGGACGCGTCACCGGGACGCCGCCCACCCTATCGCCTCGTCCCGCTCCCACCACCAGGACGGGCCGGGGCCGCGGCCGGGAACCGCGCCTGTCGGCCGGGCGCGGGATCCAGTACGCTGGCACGGTGGTCGAGCAGCCGGCCGCGATGTCGTCGCATCCGCAGGAGGCTGCCCCCGTGCACCACCCCGTTCTCCCGTCCCACCGGCTTCCGCCGGGATCCGGACGTCCCCCGGCCCCCGCCCCGTGCGGGTGCACCCCGACGCCGTGCCGGACGACCGCGGCATGAGCGACGTCGTCGCCCGGCCCACCGGCAGGACCTACCTGGCGCCGGAGGACGAGTTCCCGGCCGACCTGACCGAGCTGTCCCTGGCCGAGCTGCACGTCCTGCACAGCAGGGTCGGCCGGCAGCTCGACCTCGAGTACCTCGGCAGCGCGTCCGGTGCCCACCCGGTCACGCTCGAGCGCCACCAGGAGCTGAGCGTGGAGCTGGACGCCCGCGAGATCGCCCACCCCCGGACCACCGGCTGACGGACGGCGGTCTGCCGAGGCCGGTCGCCATCGGGACCGTGGTGCCATCGGGCCGGGCCGGGGGCGTCACGGCCCCGTGGAACGGCTCGACCCCGCCGCGGCACGTGGCCGGGACGGGGTCGAGCGGTGGACGGATCGGATCAGAGGTTGGCCTTGCGCGGGGCGGGGGCCTTGCCGGCGGCGGTCTGGAACCGCGTGCGCGGGTCCCGCTCGTGGCGCAGCGTGGTGGTGTCCCGGCCGAACACGAAGTTCAGGGCCCACTCGGTGAAGACGCGGGCCTTGCGGTCCACGGTGGGGATCGCGTAGCCGTGGTAGAGCCGGTGCATCGCCCACGCGGCGACGCCGGAGAACTCCAGGCCCTTCGCCGGCAGACCGGGGAGGCCCTTGATGCTGGCCACGCCCTTGTAGAGACCGAGCCCGGCGACCGCGCCGAGGTTCTCGTGGTAGTAGTCCTCGAGCGGCTTGCCCGCGCGGGAGGCCATGATGTTCTTGGCCATCGTGTGCGCCTGGCGCACCGCGTGCTGGGCGTTGGGGACGCAGTACCCGCCGACTCCCCCACCGGTGAGGTCCGGGACGGCGGAGACGTCGCCGGCGGCCCAGGCACCCTCGAGGGGCCCGTCGTCGCCGGTGATCCGCAGGTCGGCCCCGGCACGGACGCGGCCGCGCTCGTCGAGCGGGAAGTCCGTGCTCTTGACGAGCGGGTTCGCCTGCACCCCGGCGGTCCAGATGAGGGTGTCGGTGCCGAACTCGCCGGCCGGGGACTTGTCCTGCATGTTGACGAGCTTCAGGTGCTTGTCCACCGCGGAGGCGAGCGACGTGTTGAGCAGCACCTCGATGCCGCGGCTGCGCAGGTGCGCCACGACCTTCTCCGCGCGCTCCTCGGAGACCTCGGGCATGATCCGGCCCATGGCCTCGATGAGCACGAAGCGCAGGTCGGAGACCGTGAGCCGCTCGTTGCGCTCGACGGCGCTGCGGGCCATGTCCTCGATCTCGGCGATCGTCTCGGTGCCGGCGTAGCCGCCGCCGACCACCACGAAGGTCAGCGCCCGGCGCTTGGCCTCCTCGTCGGTGGTGAGGGAGGCGACCTCGATGCGCTCGAGCACCCAGTTGCGCACCGCCACGGCCTCCTCGATGGTTTTGAGGCCGATGCCGTTCTCGGCGAGGCCCTCGATCGGGAAGGCGCGGGTCACGGAGCCGCCGGCGATGACGACCTCGTCGTAGGTCAGCTCGAAGGTCTCGCCCTCGTCGATGCCCTTGACGGTCGCGGTGCGGTTCGCGTGGTCGACCCCGAGCACGTGCCCGGTGACGATCTCGCAGTCCTTGAGGTGCTGCCGGTGGGGCACCACCGCGCTGCGGGCGGAGACGTTGCCGCCGGCCACCTCGGGCAGGAAGGGGAGGTACATCATGTACGGGTTGGGATCCACCACGGTCACGACTCCGCCGGAGTCCTTGATCCGCTTCTGCAGTTCCTGCGCCACGGTGAAGCCGACGTAGCCGCCGCCGACGATCAGAAGGCGCGGACGGTCCTTGGCCAGTTGAGTGAAAGACATGCCCCCGAGTCTACTCAGAACGCTGTCGATATCGGTTCTCGTCCGGGGCCTCCGCGCCGTGTTCCGGCGCACGCCTCAGGGACGGCCGCCCGGGCCCCCGTCCGGGTCGGCGGCCACGATGCGGCGGATGTGCACCACGGCACCCGCCGTGAGGCCCAGCACGAGCAGCCCGAACCCGGCGAGCACCACGACGGGCAGCAGCCCGGTCTCGTCGATCGGGGCGACGGGCTCGGGCGGGGCGACCTCCGCCTCGACCTCCTCCGTGACGGGCGCCGAGCTCTCGGCCGGGCCCGCCGTGGGGGTCGCCGCGGCGACGCGGCGGTGCACTCGCACCCACTGCTCCATGCTGCCGAGGGGACTGCGGTCGACCTCGGGGACGTCCTCCGTGAGCGCGGCCTCGACGTCCAGCACCCCGTACCCGTAGAGCGGGTCCTTGCCCGGCGAGCCGGTGTCCCGGGCGGTGGAGACGATGCGGTTCGCGATCTGGGCGGAGCTCATCTCCGGCCACTTCGCCTTGATCAGCGCGGCGGTGCCGGCCACGACCGGGGCGGACGCGGACGTCCCGGCCCACGAGGCGTAGCGGTCGCCGGGGATGGCGCCCACCATGTCCTCGGACGGGCCGGCCACGGCGATCGAGATCCCCTGCGAGGAGGACTCCCAGCTCGCCTCTCCCGTGCGGCCCACGCCGCCCACCGTCAGCACGCCGGGGATGGTGGCGGGGGCGCCGACCTGGACGAGCCCCGACCCCCGGTTGCCCGCGGAGGCGACGACGAGCACGTCCTTCTCCTCGGCGTAGAGGAAGGCCTCGTCCCAGCTCTCGGGCCACGAGGTGGCGTTGGAGCCCACCGACATGTTGATGACGTCCGCCCCGTTGTCCACGGCCCACCGGACGGCGTCCGGGAGCTGCTCGTCGACGCTGCGGACCTCCGGGCTCTCGTCGCCCAGCCAGGTGGACACGGCGAGCACCTCGGCGTCCGGGGCCACGCCCACGATGCCGGCGGGCCGGCCCGGGGCGTCGTCGTCCCGCCCGCCCGGAGGCACGTGGCCGCGGCCCGCGGCCACGGACGCCACGAGGGTCCCGTGCTCGGGCTCGGTGCCGAGACCCTCCTGGCCGTCGGCGGAACCGCCGCCCGAGACGTCGGTGCCGCCCACCACGGCGCCCTCCAGGTCCTGGTGCGAGCCGTCCACCCCGGTGTCGATGACGGCGATGCGCACGCCCTCCCCCGTGGACTCCGCCCAGGCCTCCCGCACGCCGTACTCGTCCAGCCAGTACTGCAGCGGACGGATCCCGTCCTCGGCGATGCGGGAGGTGTCCGGGGCGGGGGTGGCGCCGTCGCCGGGCGTGGGTGCCACGCTGACGGGGTCCTCGAGCGGGATGCTGGGGGCGGGGCCGGGCTCCGGGGGCCGGGCCTGCGCCGGCCCCGTCCCGGGCAGGACCAGCGCGCCGGCGCCGACCACGGCCGAGGCCGCCCCCACCGCGCCCCACCGGGTGAGGGCGCGGTGGCGCGGGTGGCGGTGGCGGGGTGCGCTGGAAGACATGTGTCCTTCCGGGTCGGGGGGGGGTCCGGGCGGGTCAGCCGACCTGGGACAGGGCGATCCCGTCCAAAATATCGTGCTCGCTCGCGATCGCCGAGTCCACCCGTCCACCGGTGGCGGCGCCCACCCGCTCGACGATCCGCCGCCACACGAGGGCGCCGCCGCCGATGACGTCGACACGGCCCTCGTGCATGTAGGGCAGCGCGGCGCGCTCCGCGCGGGTCATGGCCGTGAGCTCCCGGCACGCCTGCGCGATCCGCTCGGCGGGCAGCTCGGCGCCGTCGATGGCCGCGGGGTCGTAGGCGGACAGCCGGAGGGCGTGCGCCGTGACGGTCGTGATGGTGCCCGCGACGCCCACGAGGTGGGTCGCCTCCGCGAGGGGCACGGTCTGCAGGACCACGTCCACGGCGTGGTCGACGTCGCGCAGCACGGCCTCCTGCTGGGCGGCGGTGGGCGGGTTGGAGCCGAGGTGGCGCTCGGTCAGGCGGACGCAGCCGATGTCCACGCTGCGCTCCGCGCGCACCCCCTGGGCGTTGCCCAGCACGAACTCGGTCGACCCGCCGCCGAGGTCGACCACCAGGACCCGGTCCTCCGGATCCGTGCCGCCCACGGCGGCCGCGGCGCCGCGGAAGGACAGCTCGGCCTCCTCGTCGCCGCTGATGACCTCGGGGGTCACGCCGAGGCGCTCGCGGATCCCGGCGAGGAAGACGTCCCGGTTGCCGGCGTCGCGGGTGGCGCTCGTGGCCACGAAGCGCAGCTGCTCCACCCTGTGCTCCGCCAGCAGCCGGGCGTACTCGTCCGTGGCCGCGAACGTGCGCTCGAGCGCCGCCTCGGCGAGCCACCCGGTGGCGTCCACGCCCTGGCCGAGCCGGACCACGCGCATCTCGCGCACCACGTCGTCGAGCACCGTGCGGCCCTGCTCCTCCCGGGTGTCGGCGATGAGCAGTCGGATGGAGTTCGTGCCGCAGTCGATGGCGCCTGTGCGCATGGGGAGTCCTCGGGGGTGTCGGGGGCGGGTGGGTCTCAGGCCTCGCGCCAGGCAGGGTCACAGTGGCAGGCGTCGGGGGTCCACCACTCGGCGATGGCGGCGAGGGTCTCGTCGCCGAGCGGGTTCACGCCGGGCCCGGCCGCGAGCGCGTGGCCGGCGAGCACGTGCAGGCACTTGACCCGCACGGGCATGCCGCCGGCGGAGATGCCCTCGATCTCGGGGACGGGTCCGGTGCCGGCCGCGGCACCGATCCGGGCGCGCTCGGCGAGGTAGTCCTCGTGCGCGGCCCGGTGCGCTGCGGCCAGCGCCTCGTCCTCGGCGATGCGGTCCGTCATCGTGTACATCAGGCCGGCGGCCTCGAGCCGGGACACCGCCGCGGTGATCACGGGGTGGGCCAGGTAGAACACCGTGGGGAACGGGGTGCCGTTGGCCAGCCGCGGCGCGGTGGCCGCCACGAGCGGGTTCCCGCACGTGCACCGGGCCGGGATCTCGACGACGTCGCGCACGGGACGCCCGAGCTGCCGGGAGAGCACCTGGAGGTCCAGGGCCGTGGGCTCGACCGTCGCGGCCGTCACGCCGAGTCCCCGGGGTGCGGGGGCCGGCCGGTCGCCGGGCTCGTGTCCGTGCTGGGGGTTCACGCCGTTCCTCACTCCGCGGCGCTGCCGCGGCTGTCCGTCGCCGCGTCCTGCGGCGCGCCGGCCCCGTCCGCCGGGGCGGCCGGGACGCTCTGCTCTGTCTGCTCTGCCTGCTCGGTGGTGCCGGGGTCCTGGCCCGCGCCGGGCTCGTCCGTGCTGCCCGGCTGTCCGGGGGCCGCGGGCTCGTCGGTGCCGCCCGGCTCGGCGTCGGTGCCCGCGTCCTGGGCGGTGTCCGCGTCCTCGCTGCCGGCGTCCGCAGTCCCGCCGGTGTCCGTGTCCCCGGCGGCTCCGGTGCCCGCCGCGGGACGGGCGTCCTCGTAGGCGGAGGCCACCACGGACTGCCAGAGGGCGTCCACCCAGGCGGGCTTCTCGGCCTCGACCTGCGCCGCCGAGGAGTCCACCACGGCGCCGTCCATCTCCTCGGCGCCCACCACGAGGTAGGACCGCTCCCCCGGCATCACGTAGAGGAGCCGGTCCCGGGCCTGCTGCTTGACGTAGGTCTCGTCCGACCACTGGTCCACCTGGTCCTCCAGGGAGGCCTGCTGGGCCTCCATGGCGGCGATGGCGCGCTCGAGCTGGGCGATCTCCGCCCGCTGCTCGAGGAAGATCTTGGTGGTCGGCGCCGCCAGGAACACGATGAGCACGGCCACGAGGGTGAGGATCAGGAACCGCCCGCTGAAGGTGCGGGCGGGGACCGGCGATCCCACGGCGCTGGACCCGCCGCCCGGCCCGTGGCCCGGGCCGCCGCCCGTCCCGCCGTCGCGCCCGCGGGTGCCCGGCGCGGCGTCGCGCCCGCCGAGCAGGCGGGTGGTGCACGGGCGGGGAGCGGGCATGGCGACCTCACGGGGGAAGGGCGGGGACGGGGACCAGTGTAGCGCTCCCGGAGGGAGCGGCCGCCGCTGGGAACGGCCGCTCCCCCCGCACGACGACGGGCCGGCGGGGCCGGTCAGCCGCCAGTGGTCACTTCGCGGTGTAGCGCGGGAACGCGGAGGCCCCCGCGTAGCGCGCGGCGTCCCCGAGCTCCTCCTCGATGCGCAGCAGCTGGTTGTACTTGGCCACGCGCTCGGAGCGGGCCGGCGCCCCGGTCTTGATCTGCCCGGCGTTGGTGGCCACCGCGATGTCCGCGATCGTGGTGTCCTCGGTCTCGCCCGAGCGGTGGGAGATCATGCAGTGGAACATGTGCCGCTGGGCCAGGGAGATGGCGTCGAAGGTCTCCGTGAGGGAGCCGATCTGGTTGACCTTCACGAGCAGGGCGTTGCCGGCGCCCTCGTCGATGCCGCGGGCCAGCCGCTCCGGGTTGGTGACGAACAGGTCGTCGCCCACGATCTGGACCTGGGTGCCCACGGACGCGGTGAGGGCCTGCCAGCCCGCCCAGTCGTCCTCGTCCAGCGGGTCCTCGATGGACACGATCGGGTAGTCGCGCACGAGCTCCTCGTAGTAGGAGGTCATCTCCGCGGCGCTGAGCTGCTTGCCCTCGAAGCTGTACTTGCCGTTCTCGAAGAACTCGGAGGAGGCCACGTCCAGGGCCAGCGCCACGTCGGTGCCCACGGTGTACCCGGCCTTCTCGATCGCCTCGGAGATGAGGTCGAGGGCGGCACGGTTGGACTCGAGGTTCGGGGCGAAGCCGCCCTCGTCGCCCAGCCCGGTGGCCAGGCCGCGCTCCTTGAGCACGCCCTTGAGGGAGTGGTAGACCTCCACGCCGGTGCGCAGGGCCTCGGAGAAGGTCGCGGCGCCGATCGGGGCGATCATGAACTCCTGGATGTCCACGTTCGAGTCGGCGTGGGAGCCGCCGTTGAGGATGTTCATCATGGGCACCGGGAGGACGTGGGCGTTGGGCCCGCCCAGGTACTTGTAGAGCTCGAGGTCGGAGGCGTTGGCGGCGGCGCGGGCCACGGCCAGGGAGACGCCCAGGATGGCGTTGGCGCCGAGGCTGCCCTTGTTGTCCGTGCCGTCGAGGTCGAGCATGGTGCGGTCGACCAGCCGCTGGTCGGTCGCGTCGAGACCGATCACGGCCTCGGCGATCTCCTCGTCGACGGCCTTCACGGCGTCGAGGACGCCCTTGCCGAGGTAGACCTTCTGGTCGCCGTCACGGCGCTCGACGGCCTCGAAGGCACCGGTGGAGGCGCCCGAGGGCACCGCCGCCCGGCCGTAGCTGCCGTCCTCCAGCAGCACCTCGACCTCCACGGTCGGGTTGCCGCGGGAGTCGAGGATCTGGCGGGCGTGCACTGCGGTGATCATGGCCATGGGTTGCTCCTGACGTTGGTGCTGAGCTTGTCGCTGACGTGGGTGGAACGTGCGTGGTGGGGCGGTCGGGGCCCCGGTGCGGGGCACCGGCCGAGGGTCCGCACCGGCGGGGCCGGGCGCCCCCGGCGGCTCCAGCCTAGCGACTCGGCGCCGGTGGCCGGCCGCGGGGGCGGCCCGTGACGGGATCAGTCCCCGTTCCGGGCGGCGGCGTACGCGCGGGCGGCCCCGCGCAGGGCCCGCTCGGCGTCGAGCCCGCGGGCGGAGGCGGAGCGCACGAGCGCGAACAGCGCCTCGCCCAGCTCCTCCTCGGTGCGCGGGCCGCCGGGCTCCTCCGCGGCGGGGACCGCCGGCTCGAGGTCGTGCTTGCGGGCCCGCGCGAGGGTCTTCTCCGCGAGGGCCAGGGCCGGCAGGTGCGGCGGGATGCCGTCGAAGGGCCGGGTCCGCTCGGGCTTCTCGGCCCGCTTGAGGTCCTCCCAGCGGGAGTGCAGCTGCTCGAGGGTCTGCTCCCCCGCGACGTCCCCGGTGGCGCCGGCGTCGAAGACGTGGGGGTGGCGGCGGACCAGCTTGGCGGTGATGGCCTCGAGCACGTCGGCCACGTCGAAGCCGCCCTCGGCGCGCGGGCGCTCCTGGGCGACCCGGGAGTGGAAGACCACCTGCAGCAGGACGTCCCCGAGCTCCTCGACGAGCAGCCCGGCGTGGGCCGCCGGCCCGCCCTCGGCCTCCACGGCCTCGACCACCTCGTAGGCCTCCTCCACGAGGTAGCGCACGAGGGACTCGTGGGTCTGCTGCCCGTCCCACGCGCACCCGCCCGGGGAGCGCAGCCGGTCCATGACCGCCACGAGCTCCGCGAAGCGCTGCCCGGTCCGCTCCGGGACGCCGAGCCCCGCCGCGACGTCGTCGGTGCCGTGACCCTGGCTCATGCGTGCATCCCCTCGAAGCCGTCGGTGATCATCCCGTCCAGGGCGGTGCGGTCCTCGAGCGGGAGGAAGGCGGCGGCCGCGGCGTTGCGCTGCAACCGCTCCAGGTCCTCGAGCCCGTAGCCGAAGTGCTTCACGAGCAGGGCCAGCTCGTCCGTGACCGTGGTCCCGCTCATCAGCCGGTTGTCCGGGGAGATGGTCACCGTGAAGCCGGTCCGGTAGAGCATGTCCACCGGGTGCCGCTCGGGACCGCCGCCGAACGCCGCGACGGCCCCGGTCTGGAGGTTGGACGTGGGGCACACCTCGAGGGCGATGCCCCGGTCCCGGACCCACTCGGCCGTGCGCCCGAGGTCGACGACGGCGACGTCCTCCAGGTAGTCGATGTCGATGTCCTCCGCGATGCGCACCCCGTGGCCCAGGCGCAGGGCGCGGCCCGTGGCCAGCGCGTCCCGGATCGACTCGATGCCGGCGGCCTCCCCGGCGTGGAGGGTGACGGGCATCAGCTCGTCCGCGAGCAGCTCGAGGGCGGCCCGGTGGCGGGCGGGCGGGAAGCCGTCCTCGGGTCCCGCGAGGTCGAAGGCCACCACGCCGCGGTCCCGGTTGTCCACCACGAGGCGGGCCACCTCGAGGGAGCGCTCGGCGTGGCGCATGGCGCAGAGGATCTGGGTGACGGACACGATGTGGCCCGCGTCCTCCGCGGCCAGCACGCCCTCCGAGAGCCCGAGCCGGACGGCCTCGACGGCCTCCGCCATCGACAGGCCGCCGGCGGTGTGCTGCTCCGGGGCCCAGCGCACCTCGGCGTGGACCACCCCGTCCGCCACGAGGTCCTCGACGTACTCCCGGGCGCAGCGCACGAGCGCCTCGGGGGTCTGCATTACGGCGACCGTGTGCTCGAAGGTCGCCAGGTAGCGCAGCAGCGAGCCGGAGTCGGCGCTCTCCCGCACCCACCGGCCCAGCGCCTCGGGGTCCTCGGCCGGCAGCCGGTGCCCGGCGGCGGCGGCCAGCTCGACCACCGTGGCCGGGCGCAGGGCGCCGTCGAGGTGGTCGTGCAGGCACACCTTGGGCAGATCGCGCAGGACCCGGTCCGGCACGCGGCCCGGGTGCTGTTCGGCGGAGGTCAGCATCACGGTCGGGACGGCCCCTGTCTCGGTCGGTCTCAGTAGTTCCAGTCCTGCAGGGCCTCGTTCATGTGCTGCGGGATGTGCGCCCCGGTGCGGGGGTACATGCGCAGCTCCTCCAGGTAGTTCTGCGCGGGCAGCCGGTCCTCGTAGCGCACGAAGGCCTCCTCGTCCGCGTAGTCGAAGGACACCTCCGGGGGGATGCCCGGGCGGAAGCGGAACATCATCGCCAGCGGGGCCCCGTTGCCCTCCACGTAGGACTCGTCCTTGAGCTCCTGCACGTGCAGCAGCTCCTCGGGGACGAGGTCGAAGGTGCGGCGCTGGTCCCAGAAGCCGTTCTTCCGCACGTGGGTCAGGGCGTCGTAGTAGGTGCCCAGGGCCCGCACCCGCACGAGCACGGTGGAGACGTCCATCGCCGTGCCGTCCTCGCCGAACAGGCGCCGCTGGGCGTCCGCGAGCCGGCGCAGGACGTCGACCTCCTTGAGCACGAGGTTGCCCTCGGCCAGCTTGTCCTGGGAGGGCCGGTCCTGGGCCCCCGCCGGGGCCCGGTAGGACGGGGAGACGTCGGTGGAGACCGCGGTCTCCGGGGCGGAGGAGTCGTGGTCGTCCCCGGCGGCGGTGCCGGCGGCGGCCGCGGCGGCCGTCGCGGCCGCCGCCCCGGTGGGCGCGGCCGGCTCGACGTCCTCGTGCCACTCCTCGTGGTCGACGTGGTCGGGGACCTCGTGCTGGGCGGCGCCGTGGTCGGGGACGTCGTGGGCGGTGGCCTCCCGGTCGGCGGCGCGGTCCTCGTCCTGCTCCCGGCCGGCCGCGGAGGCCTCCGTGGCGGGAGCAGTCCCGGGAACGGGCTCCGCCCCGGTGGTCCGCTCGGTGATCGGCTCGGCGGCCGGCTCAGAGCTCCGCGCGGAGACCGGGCCACCGGTCGGCTCGGAGACGGCGCCACGGGCGGCGCCGGCCGCGGAGGACCCGGCCCCACCGGCAGCGGCTCCACCGGCAGCGGCGGCCGCCGCGGCGGGGACTCCCCCGGCCGAGTGCTCCGCGGCCGGGCCCGTCGGCTCCGATGCGGCGGGACGGCGCTCGTCGTCGGACCGCTCCCCGGTGGGGCGCTCACCGGCGGACCGGTCCTCGGCGGAGCTCATCTCCGCAGCGGACCGCGTGCCCGCGGCAGCGGCGCCCGGCACGGGCCGCCCCGACCGCCAGGTGCGGACGTCCTCGCTGCCGTCGGCGAAGCCGTAGGTCGTCACCACGGAGCGGACCCCGTCCTGCTCCGGGCCCACCTCGATGCGGGCGTTCTGCCACGCGCCGCGGGGCGAGGACATGGCCTCGCTGTAGAGGTCGGCCACGGGGTCGAAGAGCGGCGAGTCCTGGTCCACGGTCCCGGACTCCACGGACGGGTCGGCGTCCCCCACGGACTGCTGGGTCTGATGGGTCATGGTGTTGCCGCGCTGGACGAGCGTGAGCACGGCGCGGTCGGCCCCCCGGGACGTCAGCCGGTCCACGAGGAAGGGCAGCGGTCCGCGGTCCGGCAGCGGCCGGACCTCCTCCGGGCCGCGCTCCTCGTGACCGTGCCCGTCCGGACCCCGGGAACCGGTGCCCCGGTCGCCGCCGTCCCGGCCCGTTTCCCGGGTCCCGGTGTCGGGGCCGGCGGTCGGACCGGCCGGCTGCTCGGGCCGTCCGGTCTCGTGGCGCGGTGTGCTGTCCTCGGTGTTCTTCCGGAAAATGCCTCGCAGACCCAACTGGACCCACCCTTCCGAGCGTGTGCGCACGCCCTCGGTTCTCGTTTCGCGCTGGTTCTCTCCGCAGTATAGGCGGGCCCGGCAGCCGGCCCCGGCGCTTCAGCGGCCGGCGATCACCGCACGGTCTCCAGGACCACGGCGCGGTCCGGCCGGGACGCCGGCGCCTCCGGGGCGATCACGGCGGCGCCCTCGAGGGCCTCCCGGGCCCGCGCGAAGCGCTCGGGGGTGTCGGTGAGCAGGGTCAGCAGCGGCTGCCCGGCCCGGACCGCGTCCCCGGGCTTGGCGTGCAGCAGCACGCCGGCGCCGGCCTGGACGGGGTCCTCGCGCCGGGCGCGGCCCGCCCCGAGGCGCCAGGAGGCCACCCCCACCCGGTGGGCGTCGAGCTCGGCGAGCACGCCGTCGGCCTCGGCCACCACGGTCTCGGACTCCCGGGCCCGCGGCAGCGGGGCGTCGGGGTCGCCGCCCTGGGCGGCCACCATGGCCCGCCACACGTCCATGGCCCGGCCGTCCCGCAGCGCCTCCGCCGGGTCGGCGTCCGGGACCCCGGACGCGGCGAGCATCTCCGCGGCGAGCGCCACGGTGAGCTCCACGACGTCGGCCGGGCCGCCGCCGGCGAGCACCTCGACGGACTCCTGGACCTCCACGGCGTTGCCGACCGCCAGGCCGAGGGGCGTGGACATGTCGGTGAGCAGGGCGGTGGTCGTGACCCCGGCGCCGGTGCCGAGGTCGACCATCGTGCGGGCCAGCTCGCGGGCGGAGGCCAGATCCTTCATGAACGCCCCGGAGCCCACCTTGACGTCGAGCACGAGGGACTGGGTGCCCTCGGCGATCTTCTTGGACATGATGGAGGACGCGATGAGCGGGATCGACTCGACCGTCCCGGTGACGTCCCGCAGCGCGTAGAGCTTCTTGTCCGCGGGCGCCAGGCCGGAGCCCGCGGCGCAGATCACCGCGCCCACGTCCCGCAGCTGGGCCAGCATCTCCTCGTTGGACAGGGCCGCCCGCCAGCCGGGGATGGACTCGAGCTTGTCCAGGGTGCCGCCGGTGTGGCCGAGGCCGCGCCCGGACAGCTGCGGGACGGCCACGCCGTACACGGCCACGAGCGGGGCCAGCGGCAGCGTGATCTTGTCCCCCACCCCGCCGGTCGAGTGCTTGTCCGCGGTGGCCGAGCGCGCCCCGGAGCGCACGAGCGCGGAGAAGTCCATCCGCTCGCCCGAGGCGATCATCGCCCGCGTCCAGGCCGCGATCTCGTCCCGGTCCATGCCCCGCAGGAAGATTGCCATGGCCAGGGCGCTCATCTGCTCCTCGGCCACGACCCCGCGCGTGTAGGCGTCCAGGACCCACGCGATCTGCCCGGGCGAGAGCGCACCGCCGTCGCGCTTGGTCCGGATGACGTCCACGGCGTCGAACTGCTCGGTCATGTGGGGTCCTTTCGGGGACTAGAGGTTCTCGGGGCCGAAGGCGTCGGGCAGCACCTCGGCCATGGTGCGCACCCCGGAGACGGTGAGCAACCGCAGGCCGGGCGCGCGGTGCTCGTGCAGCAGCTGCCGGCACCGTCCGCAGGGCATGAGGACGTCGCCGTTCCCGTCCACGCACACGAACGCGACGAGCCGCCCGCCGCCGGACATGTGCAGCGCGGACACCAGGGCGCACTCGGCGCACAGGGTCAGGCCGTAGGAGGCGTTCTCCACGTTGCACCCGGAGACCACCCGCCCGTCCTCGGTGAGGGCGGCCGCGCCCACGGGGAAGCGCGAGTACGGGACGTAGGCGTGCTCGCGGGCGGCCACGGCCGCCTCACGCAGCCGGTCCCAGTCGATCCGGGGCCCGTCGCCGGTCACCTCGCCGCCGGGGCGCAGGGGGTCGTTCACGGGGCGCTCACTCCTTGGTGTAGGGCTTGCCGATGGCCGCGGGACCGCGGGAGACCCCCACGAGCCCGGCCACGGCCAGGATGGTGACGACGTACGGGAGCATGGCCAGGAACTGGCTGGGCACGGGCGTGCCCAGGAAGGACAGGATCGACTGCAGGTTGGACGCGAAGCCGAACAGCAGGGAGGCGAGCAGCGCCCCGACCGGGTTCCAGCGGCCGAAGATCAGGGCGGCCAGCGCGATGTAGCCGGCGCCGGAGGTCATGTCCCGGGTGAACGCGGAGACGGAGACCAGCGTGTAGAAGGCGCCGCCGAGACCGGCGACCATCCCGCCGAGCAGCACGTTGCGGAAGCGCAGGGCGTTGACCTTCACGCCCAGGGTGTCCGCGGCCTTGGGGTGCTCCCCCACCGACCGGGTGCGCAGCCCCCAGCGCGTCCGGTAGAGCGCGAACCACACGAGCGCCACCGCGGCGTACATCAGGTAACCGATCACGGACTGGTCGAAGACGATCGGCCCGATCAGGGGGATCTCCGAGAGCACGGGCACGGCGAAGCGCGGCAGCCGCGGCGGGGAGTTGAACACGCCCGGGTTCGACTCCAGCACCGTGGCGAAGAGGAAGCCGGTCAGTCCGGACACGAGCACGTTGAGCACCACGCCCACGATCACCTGGTTGACCCGGTAGGTGATCGAGAAGACCGCCAGGACGAGCGAGACGAGCCCGGCCCCCAGCACGGCGGCGAGCAGCCCCACCCAGGCGCTGCCGGAGAGGGAGCCGGCCACCGCCGCGGAGAACGCACCGAACAGCAGCTGGCCCTCGATCGCGATGTTGATCACGCCGGAGCGCTCGCACAGCAGGCCGCCCAGGGAGCCGAAGATCAGCGGGATGGCCAGGGCCACGGACCCGGCCAGCAGCCCGGACAGGGACACGTCCGGGCTGCGCGCGCTGCCCACGACCCACACGAGGAAGCCGCTGACGAAGAAGAAGCCGAACACGAGCACCGCCCACCGGGGCAGGTGCGCCCCGGCCCGGGCGCGCAGGACCGCGAGGACCGTCAGCCCGGCGAGCACGGCCACGGTGAGCCAGCCCCACAGCACGCCGTGCACCACGAGGTCCGGCACGCGGAAGAGGTCGCCGGCCTCCGAGACGCGGAAGCTCACCGTGTTGTCCGGGGCGTTGAGCCCGAACAGCAGCAGGGCCACGACGCTCAGGAGGCCGAGGACCACCGGGGTGCGCCAGCTGGTGACGCCCACGACCTCGTTGGCCGCGGTCGTGGACAGCTCCGCCTCGGCCGGCGGGGGCAGGGTCGTCGCGGCGGTGCCGCCGGCCTGACCGCCGGCTGTGCTGCCGGCCGGGCCGCCGGAGTCCCAGGGCGCCTGCTCGGGGCGCGGTTCCGGATGCTGTGAGCTCATGCCCGGCCTCCCTCGGTGGCGGTGGCGGTGGCGGCGGTGGTGGCCGTGGCGCTCCCGCCGCGGCGGGAGCGGACCCGGTCCTGCCCGGTCCGCACCAGCGGCGGCAGGGCGATGAACAGGACGATCAGGGACTGCACGACCAGGACGATGTCGATGTTCGTGCCGGTCATCGACTGCATGGTGACGCCGCCGGCGCGGAACCCGCCGTAGAGCAGGCCCGCGAAGAACGTGCCCCACGGCTTGGACCGGCCCAGCAGGGCCACCGTGATCGCATCGAAGCCGAAGGACGCGGCGACGCCCGCGGTCAGTGCGCGCTCGGTGCCGGAGATCTGGGCCACGCCCGCGAGTCCCGCGAGGGCGCCCGCGAGGACCATGACGACGACGAAGCCGCGCGTGACCGAGATGCCGGCGGTCCGGGCCGCGCGCGGGTTGGCGCCCACGGCCCGCAGCTCGAAGCCGATCGTGGAGCGCTTGAGCAGCCAGGCGACGAACACCGTGGCGAGGACCGCGAGCACGAACCCCCAGTGCAGCCGGAACTGCTCGCCCAGCAGCTTGGGGAACATCGCGGTGTCCGCGACCTGGGGGCTGACGGGGTTCGAGGAGCCCGGGCGCAGGAACGCCGGGCGGGTGAGCAGCCAGGCGACGAGGTTGAGCGCGATGTAGTTGAGCATGATCGTCAGGATCACCTCGTGGGCCCCGGTGCGGGCCTTGAGCACGCCCACGATCGCCCCCCACAGCGCGCCGCCGAGGGCCCCGGCGAGGATCACGGCGAGCAGGTGCACGCCCACCGGCAGCTGCCAGGCGAAGCCGACCCAGGCGGCCAGCGCCGCGCCGATCAGCAGCTGCCCCTGGGCGCCGATGTTGAACAGCCCGGCCTGGAAGGCCACGGCCACCCCGAGCCCCGCCAGGATCAGCGGCGTGGCCACGGTGAGGGTCTCCGCGAGCGGGTAGACCCGCTGCGCGAACGTGCTGCCGTTCGGGTTGTAGACGGCGCCGTAGAACATCGCCTCGTAGGCGGAGGACGCGGCGGCCCACATGGCCGCGAGCGTGTCCCCGGGGCGGGCGAAGAGGTAGCTCGCGGCGTCGGCCACCCGGTCGTCGGTCAGGGCGATGAGGAGCCCGCCCAGGAGCAGGGCGGCGACGATCGCGAGCACGGACTGCACCGCGGAGCCGGTCCAGTCCCGCCGGGGGCTCCCGGGGGCGACGGCCGTGGGCGGCGGCGCCTTCTGCTGGTCGGCGGCCGCGGGGGCCGCTCCGGTGGCACTCATGCCTGCTCCTTCGGGTGCTGCGCCGTGGCCTGCGGGGCGCCGGCCTGCGGGGCATCGGTCGGTGGGGCGTCGGTCTGCGGGGGGACGGCCGGCTGCGCCCCGGTCCGCCGCGCGCCGTCGGGCAGGGCGCCGGCCGCGCCGAGCTCCTCGGCGGTGGCCCCGGCCATCATCTGGCCCAGGACGTCGCGCGGGGTGTCGGGGCCCACGATCCCCATGATCCGGCCGTGGAAGAACACGGCGATCCGGTCCGCGAGCGCGTACACCTCGTCGAGCTCGGTCGAGACGATGAGCACGGCCACGCCCTTGTCCCGCTCGGCGACGATCTGCTCGTGGATGAACTCGATGGACCCCACGTCCACGCCGCGGGTGGGCTGGGAGGCGAGGAAGAGCTCGAGGGGCCGGGAGAGCTCCCGGGCGATGACGACCTTCTGCTGGTTGCCGCCGGAGAGGGTCTGCACGGGGGCGTCCACGGAGGGGGTGCGGACGTCGAACTGCTCGACGGCGCGGCGGGCGTTGGCCTGGACCTCGCCCAGCCGCAGGGACGGGCCGCGGGAGAAGCGGTCGTCGCCGTAGAGGTCCAGCACGAGGTTCTCGGCGACGGTGAACGGGCCCACGAGCCCGTCCGTGGAGCGGTCCTCCGGGACGAAGCCCACGCCGGCGTCGAGGACCTGGCGCACGGACTTCCCGAGCAGCTCCGTGCCGCCCAGCCGGATCGAGCCGGTGGCCCGCTCCCGCAGGCCGAGGATCGCCTCGGCCAGCTCCGTCTGGCCGTTGCCCTGCACGCCGGCCACCGCGAGGATCTCCCCGCGGGCCACGTCGAACCCGACGTCGTCGAGCAGCTTCACGCCGTTGTCCGCGACCACGGTGAGCCCGGAGACCTCCAGGGCCCGCTCCCCCGGCTCGGCCTCGCCCTTGGTGACGGTCAGGGACACGTCCCGGCCCACCATGAGGGCCGCGAGCTCGGAGGTCGAGGCCTCCGGGGACGTCTGGCCCACCACCCGGCCGCGGCGGATCACCGTGATGACGTCGGAGATCGCCTTGACCTCCCGCAGCTTGTGGGAGATGAACAGGATCGACTTCCCGGACCCGCGCAGCTGGCGCATGATCTCGAGCAGCTCGTCGGTCTCCCGGGGCGTGAGCACCGCGGTGGGCTCGTCGAGGATGAGCACCTGCGCCTCCCGCACGAGGGCCTTGATGATCTCGACGCGCTGCTGCACGCCCACGGGCAGGTCCTCGACCACGGCGTCCGGGTCCACGTGGAAGCCGTAGCGCTGCGAGATCTCCCGGATCCGGCGGCGGGTGGTCTCGAGGTCGAGGGTGCCGCCGCGGGTGCTCTCCGCGCCGAGGGCCACGTTCTCCGCGACGGTGAACACCGGCACCAGCATGAAGTGCTGGTGCACCATGCCGATCCCGGCGGCCATGGCGTCCCCCGGGCCCCGGAAGGACACCTCGGCGCCGTCCACCAGGATGCGCCCCCCGCTCGGCCGGTACAGGCCGTAGAGGACGTTCATCAGGGTGGACTTGCCCGCCCCGTTCTCGCCGAGGAGGCAGTGGATCTGCCCGGGCTCCACGACGAGGTCGACGTCCTCGTTGGCCGCGAAGGAGCCGAACCGCTTGGTGATGGACTGCAGTTCCAGCTTCATGGTGGGGTGGTCCTCCTCCTGGGCCGTCCGCCGGCCCCGGGCGGGCACGCCACCGCCGCCAGCTGCGGCCGGGGCCCTCGCTGGCGGCGGTGGGTGCGGTGGTCGGTGTCGTCCGGGATCAGGCCTGCGGCGAGTTCTCGGACTCGACGGTGACCGTGCCGTCGATGATGTCCTGGCGCAGCTGCTCGACTTCGGCGGCGAGCTCCTCGCCCACGGCCTCCTCCTGGTCGTGGAACGGGGCGATGCCCACGCCGTCGTTCTCGAGGGTGCCGACGTAGGGCTCGTTGCTGAACTCGCCCTCGGCGGCCGACTCGACGACGTCCTGCACGGAGGTGCTCATCTGCTTGAGCACCGAGGTGAGCTGGTACTCCTGTCCCTGGTCGAGGGTCTCGTAGCCGTCGGCGTCGACCCACACGAAGCGGACCTCGTCGCCGCCGCCGCCGTTGGCCTCGACCACGGCGTCGAGGGTGCCGAGGGCGGCCTGCCCGGCCACGGGGAGCACGATGTCCGCGCCCTCGTTGATGAAGTTCTGCGTGGTGGTCTTCGCCGCGGAGGTGTCGGTGAAGCTGTTGACGAAGGTGCCGTCCTGGGAGTCCTTGTCCCAGCCCAGGAGCCGCACGTCCTCGCCCTTGGTCTCGTTGTAGTGGTCGATGCCGTCGGCGAAGCCGTCCATGAACACCGTCACGGTGGGGATGTCCATGCCGCCGTAGGTCGCCACGGTCCCGCTCTGGGTGCTGCCCGCCGCCACGTAGCCGGCGAGGAACGCGGCCTCGGCCGTGTTGTAGACGAGCGGCTTGACGTTGTCGAGCTCGATCGAGGCGTCGTCGACGATCGCGAAGTTGGACTCGGGGTTGGCCTCGGCCACGGCCCGGGTGGCGTCGGCGAGGAGGAAGCCCACGGACAGCGTGAGGTCGCACCCGGACTGCACCATGGACGTCAGGTTGGGCTCGAAGTCGGTCTCGGCCTGGGACTCGGCCTGGTTGACCTCGATGCCCATGGACTCCTCGACGGCCTGCAGGCCCTCGTAGGAGTTCTGGTTGAAGGAGCGGTCCTGGAACCCGCCGGAGTCGGAGACGATGCAGCCGGTGAAGTCGGTGGCCTGCTCCTGCGCCTCGCCGCCCTCCTCGGGGGCCGCGCCGCAGCCGGCGAGCACGAGGGCGGAGGCGCCGAGCAGCGCGGCGGCGGAGAGCGGGCGGGTTCCTCGGGACGTCCGGGGCGGGAAGGTCATGGTTCCTCCAGGAGACGGGCGCGGCCGGGCGGTGATCCCGGTCACGCGGCAAGCGCGACGTGGTGCCACTCTACCCACGGGTAGTGGCGGTGCGCCGGAGGCCGGCGTTAATTCGTGGTGACGTCCGGCCGTGTCTGCCGGGCGTGCAGCCGGATGGCGCGCAGGGCCGTGTTGGTCATGACCTGGATGCCGCAGCCGATCGCGGCCTCGTCCGCCACGTAGTCCGACTGGTGCAGGTCGTAGGTGTGCCCGCCCCGCGTGCGCGTGCCCAGCCGCATCATCGCCCCGGGCACCTCCTGGAGGAACCACGCGAAGTCCTCCCCGCCCATCGACTGGTGCACCAGCACCACCGCGTCCTCGCCGAGCTCGGCGCGGGCGGCGTTCTCGATGAGCGTGGTCTCCACCTCCCCGTTGACCACGGGAGGGACGCCGCGGATGTGCTCCAGCTCCACGTCCACCCCGTAGGGCGCGGCCACCTGGTGCACGACCTCGTCGAGCAGCGTGCCCGCCCGGTGCCAGGCGTCGGCGTCGAGGCAGCGCATCGTCCCGGACATGAACCCGGTGGCGGGGATGGCGTTGGGCGCCACGCCGGCGTGCATCTGGCCCCACACCACGGCCACGCCGGAGCGCACGTCGATCCGCCGGGAGAGCACGGCCGGGACGTTCACGGCGATCTGGGCCATCGCGTAGACGAGGTCCTGCGTGAGGTGGGGGCGGGAGGTGTGCCCGCCGCGGCCGGTGAACTCGATGCGCACGGTGTCGGAGGCGGACGTGATCGCGCCGATCCGGGTGCCGACCTGGCCGACGTCGACCTTGGGCTCGCAGTGCAGGGCGAACATCCGGGGCACGCCCTCGAGGACGCCCTGGCGCAGCACGGTGAGGGCGCCGCCGGGCAGCTGCTCCTCGGCGGGCTGGAAGACGATCCGCACGGTCCCGGCGATGTGTGCGGTCCGGTGCAGGTCCGCGAGCACCTTGGCCACGCCCACCATCACCGTGGCGTGGATGTCGTGCCCGCAGGAGTGCGCCACGCCGTCGTTGACGGAGGAGTACTCGAGGCCCGTGCCCTCCTGGATCGGCAGCGCGTCGATGTCCGCCCGCAGGCCCACGCCGATCGGGCCGTGCCCGATGTCCACGTAGCACCCGGTGTCCGAGAGCCGCACCGGGGACAGGCCCATGTTCTCCAGGGCGCCGACGATCCGGTCCGTGGTGCGGAACTCCTGGTAGGACAGCTCCGGGTGGCGGTGCAGGTCCCGCCGGAAGGCGATCAGGTCGGGCAGGTAGCGCTTGAGCAGGGGGCCGATGGCGGGCGGGAGGCCGGCCTCCAGGGCCGCGGCGGAGGATGGCGCGTCAGGCATCTGTCCAGACTACTCCCGGGCGCGCGCCGCCCCCGACGCTCACAGGACGTCCGTGTTGCCGCTCTGCTTGAGGGAGGCCACCGCGTCCTTGACGCGCTGGGCGTGCTCCCGGGTGGTCACCAGCAGCGCGTCGTGGGTGTCGACGACGACGATGTCCTCGACCCCGATCAGCGCGATCAGCCGGCCCGTGTCCGAGACGACGATGCCGCTGGAGCTGTCGGAGAGCACCCGGCTGTTGTCGCCGAGGACCGTGACGTCGGGGTCGGTCTCGGGGTCGACGTGGTTGAGCCGCCGGATCGCGGCGAAGTCCCCGACGTCGTCCCAGGTGAAGCTCGCCGGGACCATGGCCACGTCCCCGGCGGCCGCCGCGGGCTCGGCCACGGCGTAGTCGATCGCGATCTTGGGCAGCCCGGGCCATACCCGGTCCACCACCTCGTCCTGGGCGGGCGTGCCCCAGGCGTCGGCGATCTCGGTGAGCCCCGCGTGCAGCTCCGGCTGGCTCGCGGCGAGGTGGCGCAGCATCAGGGACGCGGGCGCCACGAACATCCCGGCGTTCCACGTGTAGTTGCCGCTCGCCACGTAGTGCCGGGCGGTGTCCTCGTCGGGCTTCTCGACGAACTCCGCGACCTGCAGGGCGTGGGGCGCGTCCGGCAGCCCGAGCTGGGCGCCGGCCCGGATGTAGCCGAAGCCGGTGGCCGGGGAGCTCGGCGGGATCCCGATGGTCACGATCCGCCCCGAGGCCGCCGCGGCCACGGCCTCCCGGACCACGTCCTGGAAGGCGCCGGCGGGCTCGATCACGTGGTCGGCCGCGAAGGACCCGATGATCGCCTCGGGGTCGCGGCGCTGGACGAGCATGCAGGCCAGGCCGATGGCCGCCGCCGAGTCCTTCGGGGACGGCTCGAGCACGAGGTCGCCGGTGGAGAGCTCCGGGAGCTGGCGGCAGACCGCGGCCGCGTGCGTGCGCCCGGTCACGACCATGACCGGGCCGTCGCCCAGGCCCGCGAGCCGGTCGTACGTGGCGCGGAGCAGGGAGGAGCCGGAGCCGGTGAGGTCGAGCAGGAACTTGGGGGCGTCGGCCCGGGAGAGGGGCCACAGCCGGGAGCCCACCCCTCCGGCAGGGATGAAGGGGTGGAAGTGCGCGAGTGGGGAGGTCACGGAGAACACCATACGACGTCGCCCGGGAGCCCACGGAAAACGACGTGCGCGCGCGGCGGAACCCGTGCGCCCGTGCGGGACAGCCTGTCAGTAAACACCGGTCGTGCTGGTATCGTGGGAGGGAACTCGCGCATCATCCGACACAGAGCCGGAGGGCTCCGCTCACGTCGTGCGCAGTGCGAATTCCCGAACATTTCTAGAGCGCACGACGGCGAGCGACTCAGGGAGGTTTTTCAGTGGCGAAGACATCCAAGGGCACCCTGTACCGCGGCCAGGCTCATGGCCAGTGGTCCTGGGTGGCCCATCGCATCACCGGCGTGGCCATCTTCTTCTTTCTCTTGGTCCACGTCCTGGACACGGCGCTCGTGCGGGTCTCCCCCGAGGCCTACAACGCGGTCATGGCGACCTACAAGAACCCGGTCATGGGCCTGGGCGAGGCCGGCCTCGTGGCGGCCATCGTCTACCACGCCTTCAACGGCCTGCGCATCATCATGGTCGACTTCTGGTCCAGCGGCACCAAGTACCAGAAGCAGATGCTCTGGGGCGTCCTGGCCCTGTGGGTCGTCGTCATGATCCCCTTCCTCATCCGTCACCTGTCCCACGTCTTCGGGGGTTAATCACTATGAGCACTCCGCTCAAGGCAAGCATCTCGGTCCCCCGGAGCAAGGACCTCGAGGTCAACGGCATCAAGTACAACCGCTCCTCGTCCCGCCGCAACAACTTCGAGATGTTCGCGTGGCTGTTCATGCGCCTGTCCGGCGTGATCCTGCTGGTGCTCGTCTTCGTCCACCTCTGGGTCAACCTCGTGGGCCCGGAGGGCGGCGTGAACGCCGTCGACTTCGCGTTCGTGGCCGGCAAGTGGGCCAGCCCGTTCTGGCAGGTCTTCGACATGCTCCTGCTGTGGCTGGCGATGCTGCACGGCACGAACGGGCTGCGCGTGATCATCGACGACTACGCGGAGAAGGACCGGACCCGGTTCTGGCTGAAGGTCTTCCTCTTCACCACGTCCGCCTTCGTGATCCTGCTCGGCACCCTCGTCATCTTCACCTTCGAGCCCTGCCCGGCCGGCGCGGACCCCGCGCTGCTCGCGAGCTTCTGCACCGCGGGCTGATCCCTGCCGGAGACGGCCCGCCCCGCGGCGGGCCGTCTCCGCCGTCCGGTCACAGGCGACCGGGCCCCAGCACATCCGACGGAACACCCAACAGAAAGAACAACCGGTATGCAGGTTCACAAGTACGACGTGGTCATCATCGGCGCCGGTGGTGCCGGTATGCGCGCCGCCATCGAGGCCGGTCAGCGCTCCCGCACTGCCGTACTGACCAAGCTGTACCCCACGCGGTCCCACACCGGCGCGGCGCAGGGCGGCATGTGCGCGGCCCTCGCCAACGTCGAGGAGGACAACTGGGAGTGGCACACGTTCGACACCATCAAGGGCGGTGACTACCTGGTCGACCAGGACGCCGCCGAGGTGATGGCCAAGGAGGCCATCGACGCCGTCCTCGACCTCGAGAAGATGGGCCTGCCGTTCAACCGCACCCCCGAGGGCAAGATCGACCAGCGCCGCTTCGGCGGCCACACCCGCGACCACGGCAAGGCCCCCGTGCGCCGCGCCTGCTACGCCGCGGACCGCACCGGCCACATGATCCTCCAGACGCTGTACCAGAACTGCATCAAGCACAACGTGGAGTTCTTCAACGAGTACTACGTCCTGGACCTGATCATGACCGAGGTCGACGGCCAGCGCCGCGTCGCCGGCGTCGTCTCCTACGACCTTGCCTCCGGGGAGCTGCACGTCTTCCAGGCCAAGTCCGTGGTCTTTGCCTCCGGCGGGGCGGGCAAGGTCTACAAGACGACCTCCAACGCCCACACGCTCACCGGCGACGGCATGGCCATCGCGTTCCGCAACGGCCTGCCCCTCGAGGACATGGAGTTCATTCAGTTCCACCCCACCGGCCTGGCCGGGCTGGGCATCCTCGTCTCCGAGGCCGCCCGCGGCGAGGGCGGGATCCTGCGCAACGCCGACGGCGAGCGGTTCATGGAGCGCTACGCCCCGACCATCAAGGACCTCGCCCCCCGCGACATCGTGGCCCGCTCCATGGCCAACGAGGTGCGCGAGGGCCGCGGCGCCGGGCCGAACAAGGACTACGTCCTGCTCGACCTCACCCACCTCGAGCCGGCGCACATCGACGCGAAGCTGCCCGACATCACGGAGTTCGCCCGCACGTACCTGGGCGTGGAGCCCTACACCGAGCCCGTCCCGGTGTTCCCGACCTGCCACTACGCCATGGGCGGCATCCCGACCAACATCAAGGCCGAGGTGCTCCAGGACAACGAGAACGTGGTCCCGGGCCTGTACGCCGCCGGCGAGGTCGCCTGCGTGTCCGTGCACGGCTCCAACCGCCTGGGCACCAACTCGCTGCTGGACATCAACGTGTTCGGCAAGCGCGCCGGCATCTACGCCGCCGAGTACGCGCAGCGGGCCGAGTTCGTGCCCGTGCCGGACACCGCCCTGGACAGCACCGTGGCGCTGCTCGACAACGCCCGCAACGGCACCGGCACCGAGAAGGTCGCCGCGATCCGCAAGGACCTGCAGGACACCATGGACCTCAACGTCCAGGTGTTCCGCACCGCCGACACCCTGCAGACGGCGCTGGACGACATCGCCGCCCTCGAGGCCCGGTACGCGAACATCTCCATCCAGGACAAGGGCAAGCGCTTCAACCTGGACCTGCTGGAGGCCGTGGAGCTCGGCTTCCTCCTGCAGCTCGCGAAGGTCATGACCGTGGCCGCCCTGCACCGCACCGAGTCCCGCGGCGGGCACTTCCGGGAGGACTTCCCGGAGCGCGACGACGCCAACTTCATGAAGCACTCGATGGTCTACCTCGATCCCTCCTCCCCCACCGCGGGGATCCGGCAGGAGACGAAGCCCGTCATCTTCACCCGCTACGAGCCCATGGAGCGTAAGTACTGATGTCTACCGCACACACTCCCGACCGGCCCGAGGACGGCCGCGACGACCCCCAGGACCGCGCCCCCGAGCACGGCCACGCCCCGGGCCACGCCCAGGACGACCGCGCCGGCTACAAGACCGACGCGGACGCCGGGTCGGTCGACGAGCGCGACGAGGCCGCGGCCCCGGCCGTGGACCCCGCCGCCGAGAACGCCGAGGGCGGGGAGCCCGCCGCGCGCGTGGACCTGCCCGAGGAGCAGCAGGGCAGCGACGAGATCCCGACCTTCGACCTCACCCTGCAGATCCGCCGCTACAACCCGGAGGTCTCCGACGAGGTCCGCTGGGACGAGTACAAGCTCACCATGTACGGCACCGACCGCGTGCTGGACGCCCTGCACAAGGTGAAGTGGGAGATCGACGGCTCGCTGTCCTTCCGCCGTTCCTGCGCGCACGGCGTGTGCGGCTCGGACGCCATGCGCATCAACGGCCAGAACCGCCTCGCCTGCAAGGTGCTGCTCAAGGACCTCGACCTGTCCAAGCCCGTCACGGTGGAACCCATCAAGGGCCTGCCGTGCGAGAAGGACCTGATCGTGGACATGGAGCCGTTCTTCCAGTCATACCGCGAGATCATGCCGTTCCTCGTGGCCGGCGGCAACGAGCCGACCATGGAGCGCTACCAGTCCCAGGAGGACCGGGCGCGCTTCGACGACACCACCAAGTGCATCCTGTGCGCCGCGTGCACGTCGTCCTGCCCCGTGTTCTGGACCGACGGCCAGTACTTCGGCCCGGCGGCGATCGTCAACGCGCACCGGTTCATCTTCGACTCCCGCGACGACGCGGGGGACCTGCGCCTGGAGATCCTCAACGACAAGGAGGGCGTGTGGCGCTGCCGCACGACCTTCAACTGCACCGAGGCGTGCCCGCGCGGCATCCAGGTCACGAAGGCCATCGCCGAGGTCAAGAACGCCATCCTGAGCCGCTCCATGTGAGCGTGCCCCAGGCCGCCGCGGCCCGTCCCCTGCACGGCAGGGGGCGGGCCGCCGTCGTCCGTGCGCGGCGGCGGCTCAGCGGCGCCCGGTCAGGGTGGCCATGGGCACCACGGTGATCGCCACGTTCTCGCCGTCGGGGTGCACCCGCCCGCCGCGCTGGTCCGCGTGCACGATCGCCCCGATCGCCGCCGAGAACAGCAGGATCTGGTTGAACAGGTAGAACCACAGGAGCACGCCCACCACGAGGGCGACCGAGAGCAGGTACGGGTTGGTGGTGGCCCCGGCGACCACCGTGCCCCCGATGTAGCGCAGCGCGAAGCTGCCGGCCGCCGCGGCGAGCACCGTGACGGCCAGGGCACGGCGGGTGATCCGCAGCCCGGCCACGCCCCGCACGAGCTCGAGGGCGAACAGGGCGTCCAGCACGACGACGAGCAGGGTGCTCAGCGCCCAGGTCAGCCCGGTGCGCAGCCAGTCGGGGCCGCTGCCCCAGCCGAGCTCGCCGGCGGTGTCCAGCAGGAAGCCCAGGAGGCCCGAGGCCGCGCCGTTGGCCACGACCGAGAGGGCGAGCAGCACGCCCAGCAGGAGCAGCCCCAGCAGGTCGCGCGGCACGGCCGCGATGGGCAGGCCCTGCGCGGGGGGCACCTCGAAGAGCCGGCGGAACGCGAGCCGCACCCCGGAGACCCAGCGCCAGCCGGAGAAGAACAGGACCGCGCCGCCGATGACCGTGGCCAGGGTGAAGGGCCGGGTGTCCTCGAGCAACTCGAGGGGGACCACTCCCCCGTCCCCGGTGTCCAGCAGGCCGGGGACGCGCTCGGTCACGGCCTCCACCACGGCGTCGCGCACCAGGGGGTCGTTGCCGAGGAACACGCCGATCACGGAGAAGCCCATCACCAGCAGGGCGGTGGACGCGAAGATCAGCACGAAGGACAGGCCCGCCGCCATCAGGGGCCCGCCGTGGAAGAGGTAGTGCAGGACCACGCGGACCGGCATCCGCCGGTAGGTCTCGGCGAGCGCCACCGCGAGCACCGAGCCGGCCAGCCCGAGGGCGCCGGCGCCGGCGGCCCGCTTCTCGCGCAGCAGCGCCCGCTGGCGCAGGGCCTCGCGCCGCATGCCGTGGCGGTCGATCGCGCGCGGCGGCAGCTCGGGGGCGGGGCCGGTGCGGGGACCGGCGCGGGTGCTCATGGCCGGGCGGCTCAGCGCCGGTCGCGGTCGCGCCCCGTGAAGGGGAACTCCTCGCGGATCCGCCAGACGCCCCGGCCGTCGAGCTCGTAGAGACCGATCCGGTCCACGAGGAACCCGGCGCGGTAGGTCCGCAGCATCTCCTGGGCGCGGTCGAGGTCCTCCTCCTCCACGGCCTGGGCGATCGTGACGTGGGGGTGGAACTCGAAGGGGGACGCCGAGACGAGCTGCTCCTCGTGCAGGGCGTCGTGCAGCGCGCGGCACTGCTCCTCGCCCTCCTGGATGCGGAGGTAGACCACGGGGCTCACGGGGCGGAACGTGCCGGTGCCGTTGATCTCCACCCGGAACGGCTCCCACTCGCGGGCCACGGCGCCGACCCGCTGCACGACGTCCGCCCAGCGCTCCGCCTGCGGGGCGATCATCAGCGTGATGTGCGCCGGCACGGCGTAGGAGGCGGGGTCCCCGAAGGACGCGCGCCAGTCCTGGAGCTCCCGGCCCACGGGCTCGGGCAGCTCGATCACCACGCCCGCGTACACCTGGCCGGGGCGGATGGTGGGGGACTGCTGCGTTCGGGTCAACTCAACTCCTCACAGGACGGGACCCAGCCTAGCCCAGCCCCCCGGACCCGCCCAGGCGCGGCAGGAAGCCCATCCGGTCGTAGACCCCCGCCAGGGTCCGGACGGTGATCTCGCGGCCCTTCTCGGCGCCCCGGGCGAGGAGGCGGTCCAGCTCCGCGGGGTCGTCCAGCAGCTCCTGGGCGCGGGCCTGGATCGGGTCCAGGGTCTCGGTGACCACCTCGGCCAGGCCCACCTTGAGGTGGCCGTAGAGCTTCCCCTCGTACTCCGCCACGAGGTCGGCCACGGGCCGGCCGGTGAGCGCCGAGTACACGGTCAGCAGGTTGGCGATGCCCGGCTTGGCCTCGCGGTCGAAGCGGATCTCCGTGCCGTCGTCGGTGACCGCGGACTTGATCTTCTTCGCGTTCTTCTTGGCCGGGTCGAGCAGCCGGATCAGCCCGCTCTCGGACGCGGCGGACTTGGACATCTTGGCGGTGGGGTTCTGCAGGTCGTAGACCTTGGCGGACTCGGCGAGGATCTTCGCGTCCGGCACCACGAACGTGTCCCCGAAGCGGGTGTTGAAGCGCTGGGCGAGGTTGCGGGTCAGCTCGAGGTGCTGGCGCTGGTCCTCCCCCACCGGGACCTGGTGCGCCTGGTAGATCAGGATGTCGGCGGCCATGAGCACCGGGTAGGCGAACAGGCCGACCGTGGCGTTCTCGGCGCCCTGCCGGGCGGACTTGTCCTTGAACTGCGTCATCCGGGACGCCTCGCCGAAGCCCGTGATGCAGTTGAGCGCCCAGGCCAGCTGGGCGTGCTCGGGCACGTGGGACTGCACCAGCAGGGTGGAGCGCTCGGGGTCGATGCCCGCGGCGATGTACTGGGCCGCCGTGACGCGGGTCCGCTGGGCCAGGGCGGCCGGGTCCTGCTCGGCGGTGATGGCGTGCAGGTCGGCCACGAAGAACACGCACTCGTTGTCGTCCTGCAGGTCCACCCAGTTGCGCACGGCCCCCACGTAGTTGCCCAGGTGCAGGGAGTCCGCCGAGGGCTGCACCCCCGAGACGACACGGGGTTTGCCGGAGGCGGTGGGGACGTCGAACGGTACGGGCTCAGGGGTCACGGTGCGGGGTCCTTCGATCGGGCGGGCGCCGTCGGGGCGCGGAGCGGGCGAACGGGTCAGAGCTGGTAGTCGACCACCACGGGCGCGTGGTCGGAGAAGCGGGTGTCGTAGCTGGGGGCGCGGTCCACGGCGGCGGTCACCGCCCGGGCCGCGAGCCCCGGGGTGGCCATGTGGTAGTCGATGCGCCACCCGGCGTCGGTGTCGAAGGCCTTGCCGCGGTAGGACCACCACGTGTACGGCCCGGGGACCGGTCCGGCCAGCTCCCGGGCGACGTCCTTGTACCCGTGCTCGCCGAAGAAGCGGTCGAAGTAGGCGCGCTCCTCGGGCAGGAAGCCGGCGTTCTTGACGTTGCCCTTCCAGTTCTTGATGTCGAGCTCGGTGTGCCCCACGTTGAGGTCGCCGACGACGAGCACGTGCTCCCGCGTGCGGGCGAGCTCGGGCAGCCGCTCGGTCATGACGTCGAGGAAGCGGTACTTGTCGTCCTGGCGGGGGGTGCCGACCTCCCCGGAGTGGACGTAGGCCGAGACCACGGTGAGCGTGGTGCCGTCGGCCAGGTCGTGGTCCGTCTCGACCCACCGGCCCGCGGTCTCGAAGTGCTCGTGGCCGATGGAGTCGCGCCGCCGCACGGGCAGCAGGGACCCGTCCCGGGCGTCCCGGCGGGTGGCCACGGCCACGCCCGCCCGGCCCTTGTCGGCGGACTCGGCGTGGTGGACGTCCCACACCTGCTCGTCGAGCAGGTCCCGGACGATCCGGTCGGGGGCCCGGACCTCCTGCAGGCACAGGATGTCGACGTCACGGCCCGCCAGCCAGTCGGCCATGCCGCGCTTGTAGGCGGCGCGGATGCCGTTGACGTTGACGGTGGCGACGCGCAGGACGTTCTCGGGGCGGGACATGCGGGGGCACCTGGCTTCCGGGTGGTGGTGAGCGGGGGTTCGTGCTGCGGGGGTTCGTGCCGCGGGGCGGTCGGGGTCAGTCGACCACGGTGCCGCTGAAGGGCTCCTGGCGCAGCATGCTCATCCCGTTGCCGGCCGTGATGTCGATGGTGTCGAGGGCGCGGTCCAGCGCCTCGCGCTCGGGGCCCTCGACGGGCAGCGCGGCGAGCTCCTGCTTGATCACCTTGGACTGGACCAGGACGATCTGGAAGCTGTGGGAGAGCTTCTCGTCCCGCATGGAGCCGGCGGCGGACCCGGTGACGGTGGGGGCGCGGCCGGTGCCGGTGCGCAGCTGCTCCCGGGCCTCGTCGACCTGCCGGCGGCCGAAGCGGGCGGCCTTGCGGACCATGAGCACCACCCAGGTGGCGAGCAGCAGCCAGCCGAGGGCGATGCCGGCGAGCGCCCAGCCCAGCCACGAGTTGGCGTTCGCGGCCTGCAGCAGCGCCACCACGAAGATCACCACGAGCACGGCCAGTCCGATCACGGTGCCCCACAGGGCGGTGCGGGAGGCGGGCTCGGCGGCCGGGGCGGTGGACGGGGTCGGGGATCCGAGGGAGCGCATGGTCCCCATTGTCTCAAATCCCGGCCCGGGCCACGAACCGGCGCGGGCGCCGTCCCCGCCCGGTCCCGGGGACGGCCGCGCCCCCGGGAGCGAGGGCTCCCGGGGGCGCGGCGCGGTGGACGGTGCTCAGCGGAGGCCGGCGTGCCGCTCGGCGGTCTCCACCACGTTGAGCAGCAGCATGGCCCGGGTCATGGGCCCCACCCCGCCGGGGTTGGGGGAGATCCAGGAGGCCTTCTGCGCGGCGGCCGGGTCGATGTCCCCGGTGAGCTTCTTCTTCCCGGTCTCGGGGTCCTCCACGCGGGAGACCCCGACGTCGAGGAGCACCACGCCGTCCTTGAGGCTGTCGGCCGTGATCATGTGCGGCCGCCCGGCGGCGGCCACGACGACGTCGGCCTGGGCCAGCAGCGCGTCGAGGTCCTGCGTGCCGGTGTGGGCGAGGGTGACCGTGGCGTTGATCTCCTTGCGGGTCAGCAGCAGCCCGATCGGCCGTCCGACGGTCACGCCGCGGCCCACGACGAGCACGTGCCGGCCCGCGAGCTCGACGTCGTTGCGGCGCAGCAGCTCGATCACCCCGTTCGGCGTGCACGGCAGCGGGGAGGTCATCGGCTCGGAGACGTTGAGCACGAGGCGGCCGAGGTTGGTCGGGTGCAGCCCGTCGGCGTCCTTGTCCGGGTCGATGCGCTCGAGGATCGCGTTGGTGTCGATGTGCCCGGGCAGCGGCAGCTGGACGATGTAGCCGGTGCACGCGGGGTCCGCGTTGAGCTCGTCGAGGACGCGCTCGAGCTCCTCCTGGGAGACGTCCGCGGGCAGGTCGCGGCGGATCGAGGAGATGCCGACCTCGGCGCAGTCCTTGTGCTTGCCGCCCACGTAGGAGTGCGAGGCGGGGTCGTCGCCCACGAGCACCGTGCCGAGGCCGGGGGTGATCCCCCGCTCCGCCAGCACGGCCACGCGCTCGGCGAGCTCGGTCCTGATGGCGGCGGAGGCCGCCCGTCCGTCGAGGATCCGTGCGCCCACGCTCACCACTCCTCGAGGCCGTCGTAGAGCGGGAAGTCCGCGGCCAGCCGGTCCACGCGGGCCCGCAGGGCGTCGATGTCGGCCCCGGGCTTGAGGGCGGTGGCGATGATCTCGGCGACCTCCTCGAACTGCGGTGCGCCGAAGCCGCGCGTGGCCAGCGCGGGGGTGCCGATCCGCAGCCCGGAGGTGACCATCGGCGGCCGCGGGTCCCACGGCACGGCGTTGCGGTTGACGGTGATCCCCGCCCGGTGCAGGAGGTCCTCGGCCTGCTTGCCGTCCAGCTCGGAGTCGCGCAGGTCCACCAGGACCAGGTGCACGTCGGTGCCGCCGGTCAGCACGGACACCCCGGCCCGGGCGACGTCGTCGGCCCCGAGGCGCTCGGCGAGGATCCGGGCGCCCTCGACCGTGCGCTCCTGGCGGGCGCGGAACTCCTCGGTGGCCGCGATCCTGAAGGCCACGGCCTTGCCCGCGATGGCGTGCATGAGCGGGCCGCCCTGCTGGCCAGGGAAGACGGCGGAGTCGATCTTCTTCTTGAGCTCGCCCGTGGTCAGGATCACGCCGGAGCGGGGTCCGGCGAGGGTCTTGTGCACGGTCGAGGTGACCACGTGGGCGTGCGGCACGGGGTTGGCGTGCAGGCCCGCGGCCACGAGGCCCGCGAAGTGGGCCATGTCCACCCACAGCTTCGCCCCGACCTCGTCGGCGACCGCGCGGAACGCCTCGAAGTCCAGCTCCCGCGAGTACGCGGACCAGCCGGCCACGATGACCTGCGGGCGCTCGGCGAGGGCCTGCTCCCGGACCCTGTCCATGTCGATCGTGTAGGTGTCGGGGTCGACCTCGTAGGCCGCGATCTCGTAGAGCTTGCCGGAGACGTTGAGCTTCATCCCGTGGGTGAGGTGGCCGCCGTGGGCCAGGGAGAGGCCCATCAGCTTGTCGCCGGGGGTCATGAGCGCCTGCATG
Organism: Kocuria sp. CPCC 205258; assembly: GCF_040981005.1. Classification (NCBI taxonomy): domain Bacteria; kingdom Bacillati; phylum Actinomycetota; class Actinomycetes; order Micrococcales; family Micrococcaceae; genus Kocuria; species Kocuria sp. CPCC 205258. Next base: position 163,627 of record NZ_JAVKPS010000005.1, read on the forward strand.
ACGGCCGTGTTGGCCTGGGCGCCGGAGTGCGGCTGCACGTTGGCGTGCTCGGCGCCGAACAGGGCCGTGGCCCGGTCCCGGGCCAGGTTCTCGACGACGTCGACGAACTCGCAGCCGCCGTAGTAGCGGCGCCCGGGATAGCCCTCGGCGTACTTGTTCGTCAGCACAGAGCCCTGGGCCTCGAGGACCGCCCGGGGCGCGAAGTTCTCGGAGGCGATCATCTCGAGGGTGCCGCGCTGGCGGCCGAGCTCGTCGGCGATCGCCGCCGCGATCTCCGGATCGACCTCGGTGAGGGGCTGGTTGGTGACGGACGGGGACGTGCTCGTGGACATGCCGCTCCTGAAGTCGGGGACCTGGGTGGACCGTCTACGAGTTTAGGCGATGGCGCAGCACCCGGTCCCGTCCGGCGCGGGCGGCCCGGCCGACGACCCGCTCGAGGGGTCCCTGGCCCCGGGCGCGGTGCCACAGGACGGCGAACACGGTGCCCACCAGGACGTGCACGAGGAACCACAGCACCGGCTGCTCGTAGTGCAGCTCCAGGAAGAGCCCGAGCAGGTGCGCCGAGTACAGGGTGAGCGTCATCGAGCCGGCCGCGACCAGCGGCAGCAGCACGTGCCCGGCCCGGCGGGCCACGAGGAGGCACAGGCCGAGCACGAGGGCGCCGGTGCCCACACCGCTCAGCAGGGCGAGCGGGGTGTTGGTGTGCGGGCCGGTCACGGCCAGCCACCACCAGGTGGCGGAGGGCAGGACGGGGTCCGGCCCGTACACGAGGACGTCCTGGACGTCTCCCCGGTCCAGGGAGGGGCTCGCGGCGAGCAGCCGCTCGATGCCGCCGAGGGGGTGCAGCAGCAGCCAGGAGGTGACGGCGGAGAACACCGCGAGCGCGGCCCCGCCGATCGCGAGGCCGGCCTGCGTGCGCACGGCCGAGAGGTCCAGCCGGCCCAGGGCCAGTCCTGCGAGGAGGTAGACGAGGTACGTCACCCCGGGGTACGAACCGGTCACGAGCAGCTGGGCGAGGGTGGTGCCCGGCTCGGTGACGAGCTCGGCGAGGCCGGGGTTGTAGACGGTGAACCCGGGCAGCGCGGGGCCGAGCGAGTGCACCAGCACGGGGCCGAGCACGGCGAGCCCCGCCGCCCAGGCGAGCAGGGCGCGCACGGACAGGTGCAGGAAGGGCAGGGCGAGCAGGAAGAACACGCCGTAGTAGACCAGGATGTTGTAGGCGGGCGGGTCGCCGGGCGAGAGCTGGTTGATCAGCAGCCCCAGCGCGGTGATGAGCACCGCGCGCACGAGCAGGCCGGCCCGGTCGGCGGTCGCCCGCCGGCCCTCGTGCACCCGGGTCCCGCCCGAGCCGAGGGCCAGGCCCACGCCGGCGAGGAGGGCGAAGAGGGCGGCGGCCCGGCCCGAGAACAGCGTCCACTGAACGGTGGCCTCGAAGGTCTCCGGGTCCCAGGACGGCAGGATGTGCACGGAGACCATGCCGAGCAGGGCGAGGCCGCGGGCCGCGTCGATCCCGACCAGGCGCCGGCGGGCGGGCGGGCCCGCGGACGGCTCCGCGGCCCGGGCCTGTCCGGCGGGGTGGCGGGTGTGCAGCATGGCGGTGGTTCCCCTCTCGTGGTGCCCCGCGGGCACCTGCCCGGGGGTCCGGGCCTCCGGGCCCGGTCGTGGATCCACTCCAGCAGACGGGGATGTGGCGCTCTTATCGGGTTCCTGTGCCGGGGCTGTGAAGTGCGTCCGCGAACGATCCGCAGGTGATCGGGGGCCGGTGCGGCGCTACGCTGAGGACGGTCCGAGGACGCCGGCGCCGCCGGCGGGGACCAGGAGGGATTCCGTCGTGACCGAGCCCGTGCAGCGGCCCACCGCCGTGGACCTCCCGCGCCTGCGGCACCCCGACGGCGCACCCGTGCGCGCCCTCGTCGTCGACGACGAGCCGCTGCTGGCCCAGATGGTGTCCATGGGGCTGTCGATGCTGGGCTGGCAGGTGCGCTCCGCCCACGACGGGGACGCCGCGGTGGCCGAGGCCCGCGGCTTCCGGCCCGACGTCCTGGTGCTGGACGTCATGCTCCCGGGGTGCTCGGGGGTGGAGGTGCTCGAGCGGATCCGCTCCTTCTCCCCCACCGTCCCGGCCCTGTTCCTCACCGCGAAGGACAGCACCGAGGACCGCATCACCGGCCTGGCGGCGGGCGGGGACGACTACGTGACGAAGCCGTTCGACATGGAGGAGCTGCTGCTGCGGCTGCACCGCCTGGTGCAGCGCGCGGGCATCGCCCACCCGGACGCCGCGGAGCTGGTCGTGGGCGACCTCGTGCTCAACGCGGACACCCGGGAGGTCAGCCGCGGGGGCGAGGAGATCGCGCTGACGGCCACCCAGTTCGACCTGCTCCGCTGCCTCATGGAGAACGCGCGCCGGGTGCTGAGCAAGCCGCAGCTCCTCGAGCAGGTCTGGGGCTACGACTTCGGCGGCCAGACCAACGTGGTGGAGCTCTACATCTCCTACCTGCGCAAGAAGATCGACGCCGGGCGCCCGCCCATGATCCACACCGTGCGCGGCGCCGGCTACGTCCTCAAACCGGCCGAGTGAGCACCCGCCGAGGACGTGCCGCCCCATGAGCAGCGGTCCCACGAGCACCGATCCGACGGACCCGGAAGCGACCGGGGCGCGGGCCCGGCCGCGGGGCGCGGGACGGGCGCTGCAGCTGCGCACCAAGCTGCTGCTGACGGTCCTGGCGCTGCTGACCGTCGCGTGCGCCGCCGTGGGCGCCCTGGGTCTGGCGGTCCTCAACGTGTCCCTGGGCGAGCAGCTGGACGGCCGGGTCCGGGACGCCTCCTTCCGCACGATCGAGTACGGGGTCCGTGCCGCCGCCGGGCCCTCGGAGGAGCTCGAGGCCATGATGGACGTCCCCGCGCAGGGCGCCGGCACCCTCAACGCCCGGGTCGTCGACGGCGAGGTGGTCCGCGCCGGGCTCTTCGCCCCCGACGGGACGCGGCAGGAGCTGACCGACGAGGACCGGCGGCGGATCGGGGAGCTCGTGACGGCGCTCGGCGCCGAGTCGGACGACGAGGGCGGCCGGCAGTGGGGCCCCGTGGACGTGGAGCTGGCCGTGGGCGGCTACCGCGTGCTGGTGGTCGACGACCCGTGGGACTGGGGCCTCGTACTGACCGGTCTGCCGCTGGCCGACAAGGAGGACACCCTGCGCAGCTTCGGGGTGAGCACCGCGGCGATCTCGACCGGCGCCATCGCCGCCACGGGGCTGGTCGGGCTCGTCGTCGTCCGGCGCACCCTGCGCCCCGTGGAGCGGCTCTCCGACGTGGCGACCCGCGTCTCGGAGCTCGACCTCGACCACGGGGAGGTGGTCCTGCCGGTGGGGGCCGTGGCGCCGGCCGCGCACCCGGACACGGAGGTGGGCCGGCTCGGCCACGCCTTCGGGCGGATGCTGGACAACGTCGCCCACGCCCTGACCGCCCGCCAGCGCAGCGAGACGCGCGTGCGCCGGTTCGTGGCCGACGCCAGCCACGAGCTGCGCACTCCCCTGGCCAGCATCCGCGGCTACGCGGAGCTGATCCGGCTCACGGAGCCGATGAGCGCGCAGGGCCGCAGCTCCCTGTCCCGGGTGGAGTCCGAGGCGGCCCGGATGACCGCGCTCGTCGAGGACCTGCTGCTGCTGGCCCGCCTGGACGAAGGCCGGGCCGTGGTCACCGAGGACGTCGACCTCCTCGAGCTGGTGGTCGAGACCGTCAGCGACCTCCGGGTCGCGGCGCCCGGCCACGTCTGGCGCCTCGAGCTGCCCGACGAGCCCGTGCTCGTGCGCGGGGACCCGGCCCAGCTGCGCCAGGTGCTCATCAACCTGCTCGCCAACGCCCACCAGCACACGCCCGCGGGGACGACGGTCACGGCCTCGCTCGGGACGGAGGCGGGCGCCGGATCGGGGCCCGGCGGCGAGGCCGTGCTCGCCGTGGGCGACGACGGCCCCGGCATCGGCGCCGACTTCCTCGAGCACATCTTCTCCCGCTTCGCCCGGGAGGACCACGCCCGCGCCGCGAGCTCCCGCGGCGCCGGCCTGGGCCTCTCGATCGTCGACGCCATCGTGCGCGCCCACCACGGGCGGATCGACGTCGGCAGCGTCCCGGGCTGCACCCGGTTCACCGTCCGCCTCCCCCTGGCCGACCGCTGAGCGGACGCGGCTTGCCCCCGCGGCCCCCGGGCCGTTTAATGAGCTGGTCAGGAACCGTCGGCACGGACGGCCGTCCCCGCTCCAGTGCCAAACCGCAACGCCGCGTCCGGGGTCCGTCGCGTGCCGCGTGCTGGGGGTTTCTCCGTGCGGTTCCGAGGGGTCGCGGACGCCGCACCCACCTTCCGGAGGAACTCTCGTGAACGCACTGCCCACCGCCCCGTTCACCGCCTCCCTGCCGCGCATCCAGGGCGCGGACGCGCTGCCGCAGTCGGTCGACCAGCTGCGCATCCCCCACGAGGCCGTGATCTTCGACATGGACGGGGTGGTCACGGACACCGCCGCCGTGCACGCGGCGGCCTGGAAGACCCTCTTCGACGCGATCCTGGCCGACGACCGGCTCGAGCCGGCCGAGGCCGGCACCACGGTGGACCGCCGGCCCTTCGACGCCGACGCCGACTACCGCCACTACGTGGACGGGCGGCGGCGCGAGGACGGGATCCGCTCCCTGCTCGCCGCCCGGGGCGCCTGCCTGCCGGAGGGCGACGAGACGCCGGGGGCGTGGACGGTGCAGGGCCAGGCCGTGCTGAAGAACACCTACTTCCAGGACGCCCTGCAGGTCCAGGGCGTCCGGGTGTTCGAGAAGACCGTGGCGCTCATCGAGCGGCTGCGCGCCGCCGGGGTGCCGGTGGGTCTCGTCACCGCGAGCCGCAACAGCGTCCCCGTGCTGGCGGCGGCCGGGCTGCAGGACTCCTTCGACATCATCGTGGACGGCCACTTCGCCGCCGAGCACGGGCTGCCCGGCAAGCCGGCGCCGGACACGTTCCTGACCTGCGCGAAGATGCTCGGGGTGGACCCGGCCCGGTCCGCGGTGGTGGAGGACGCCGTGTCCGGGGTGCAGGCCGCCGCCGGCGGCGGCTTCGGCATGGTGGTGGGGATCCGCCGCCACGGCGAGCGCAAGGACCTGTACCGGGCCGGGGCCACGGTCGTGCTCAACGACGTCGGCGAGCTCGACCTCGGCGCCCGCCGCGACGACCCCTGGAAGCTGGTCTTCGAGGGCTTCGACCCGGCCACCGAGGCCCGGCGGGAGACCCTGCTGACGCTGGCGAACGGCTACATGGGCGTGCGCGGGTCGGCCTGCGAGTTCCCCGACAACGGGGTGCACTACCCCGGCAACTACCTGGCCGGCATCTTCAACCGGGTGGTGAGCCACCTGAGCGGCCGCGACGTCGAGCACGAGTCCATGGTCAACGCCCCCAACTGGACCCACCTGGACCTGCGGGTCTCCGGCGGCGACTGGTGGTCGGAGGGCGGGCTGCGCCCGTCCGAGGAGCGGATCGAGCTCGACCTGCGCCGCGGGCTGCTCATCCGGTCCCTGATCCTCACCGACCTCAACGGCGACCGGGGCGAGGACGGGGCCCACGCCCGGCTGGAGATCGTCCAGCGCCGCCTCGTGTCGCTGCGCTTCCGCCACCTGGGGGCGCAGGAGACCACGGTGACCGCCCGGGGGTTCTCGGGGCGGCTGCACCTGCGCACGGGCATCGACCCCAGCGTGCGCAACAACGGGGTCGCGGAGTACCAGGACCTCAACGACCACCACCTGGTGGACCTCGAGTCGACCTCGCTGCCCGACGACCACGAGACCCTGCTCTCGCACGTGCGCACCACCCAGTCCAAGATCGAGATCACCACGGCCCAGCGCACCACCATCGAGGGCGGCCAGAACGTCCGGGAGCGCCGCGAGATCCGGCCCGGCGGCACCGAGTTCCGCCGCCACCAGGTCAACATCGCCGACGGCCGCCCGGTGATCATCGACTCGACCACGGCCGTGGTCACGAGCCGCGACGCCGCGATCGGCTCGCCCCGCGAGGGCGCCCTCGCGGAGCTCGACCGCAACCCCAGCGGCGTCCGGGGCCTGCTGCCCTCGCACGAGATCGAGTGGTCCCTGCTGTGGGACCGCTTCGACGTGGACGTGTGCCCGGACCCGGAGGAGCGCACCGGGGAGCTGGCCATCACCCAGCTGGCGCTGCGGGTGCACCTGTTCCACGTGGCCCAGACGCTGGCGCCGCACATGTCCCTGCGCGACGCCGGGGTCCCGGCCCGCGGCCTGCACGGCGAGGGCTACCGGGGGCACATCTTCTGGGACGAGCTCTACATCCTCCCGGTCGTCAACCTGCACCAGCCGCAGGTGACGCGCGCCCTGCTCTCCTACCGGTGGCGCCGGCTGCCCATGGCCAAGCACCGGGCCACCGAGTTCGGGCTCGAGGGCGCGGCGTTCCCGTGGCAGTCCGGCTCGGACGGCCGGGAGGAGACCCCGCCGGAGCTGTTCAACCACCACTCCAACCGGTGGCTGCCGGACAACTCGTGGCGGCAGTTCCACGTGGGCCTCGCGATCGCCTACAACGCCTGGATCTACTACGAGACCACCGGTGACCTCGACTGGCTGGCGGGGCAGGGCTCGGAGCTGATCATCGGGATCACCCGGCTGTTCGCGTCCCTCACCGACTACGACCCCGCGGACGGCCGCTACCACATCGCCGGCGTCATGGGCCCGGACGAGTACCACGACGGCCCGCGCGGCCAGCACGGCGGCGGGCTGAAGGACAACGCCTACACGAACGTGCTGGCGGCTTGGCTGTTCCGGCACAGCGCGCACATCTTCCACGACATGGTGGAGCACCAGCGCGAGGAGCTCTCCGCCCGCTTCGACCTCTCGGCCGAGGAGGTCGGGACCTGGCAGCGGATGGCCGAGCGGATGTTCGTGCCGTTCAACACGGACGGCACCATCAGCCAGTTCCACGGCTACGACGACCTCGACGAGCTGGACTGGGAGTACTACCGGGCCAAGTACCGCAACATCGGCCGCCTCGACCTCCTGCTGGAGAACGAGGGCGACATGACCAACAACTACAAGCTGGCCAAGCAGGCCGACACGATCATGCTGGTCTACCTCTTCGGCCCCGACGGCCTGGTCGAGGAGCTCGGCCGGATGGGCTACGAGGTGGACCACGCCGCCATCGAGCGCACCGTCGACTTCTACATCGCGCGGTCCTCGCACGGCTCCTCCCTGTCCCGGGTGGTCAACGCCTCGGTGCTCGCCTGGCTGAACCCGGACCGTTCGTGGTCCGCGTTCCAGGACTCCCTCCTGGTGGACCTCGACGACACCCAGGGCGGGACCACGGGCGAGGGCATCCACCTGGGCGCCATGGCCGGCTCCGTCGACGTCGTGACCCGCGCCTACGCGGGGCTGCGCGTGCGCGGCGGCTGGCTCGAGTTCGACCCGGCCCTGCCGAGCCAGCTGGACACCGTCTCGTTCACGGTGCTGTACCGCGGCCAGGTGATCCGGGTCTGCATCGACCACCACGTCCTGGAGCTCGAGGGGGCCTCCCGGCGCGCGGACGACGTCACGATCCACGTGCACGGCGCGGAGTACGTGCTCAAGGGCGGCCAGAAGATCCGCGTGGCCATCCAGCACGGGCACCAGCGCGCCCCGCGGCCGGCCGTCACGCGGCAGGGCGTCTGAGCCGCGGGCGGCGGGCCCGCCGCTAGGCTGGGCCCATGGCACACTCCACGACGCCCGGCACGGTCCTCCCGCACGGGGGGCACGAGCCCCGGATCGACTCCTCCGCCTTCGTGGCCCCGACCGCCACGGTCGTGGGCGACGCCGAGCTGGGACCGGAGTCCGGGGTCTTCTACGGCGCCGTGGTGCGCGGCGACCGCTCCCCCGTCCGGCTGGGCGCGCGGTCCAACCTGCAGGACAACGTGGTGGTCCACTCCGACCCCGGCCACCCCTGCACGATCGGCGCGGACGTGAGCGTCGGCCACGGCGCCGTGGTGCACGGGTGCACCGTGGAGGACGAGGTCCTGATCGGGATGAACGCGACCGTCCTCAACGGCGCCGTGATCGGCACGGGTTCGCTGGTGGCCGCGGGCGCCGTCGTCCTCGAGGGCACCGTGGTGCCGCCCCGGTCCCTCGTGGCGGGGGTGCCGGCCGGGGTCCGGCGCGAGCTCACGGACGAGGAGCAGGAGAAGGTCCGCGCCAACGCGCGCACCTACGTCCGGCTCTCCGCCGAGCACCGCCGGCTCACCGCCTGAGCCGGGCCCGGCGGCCCGTCACTGCGCCGCGAGGGTGCGCGCGTAGTCCAGGTACGCGCCGTGGTCGAAGCCGGGCAGCAGGCAGGACTGCACCACCCAGCCCTGCAGCACCGAGAGGATGGCCTGGGCGAACATGCCGGCCCACTCGCGGGCCGCGTCGTCGTCGAGGCCCAGCTCCTCGACCGCCCACCGTCCGTAGCGCTCCTCCACCCGGTCCCGCACGCGCCCCAGGTGCTCCCCGGCCAGCGCGGCCAGACCGGGGTCGCTCACCGCCCCGCCCCACGTGATGAGCAGCAGGCGGGTGGTGGCGGGATCCGCGGCCAGCCGCTCCAGCAGTCCCACGACCCACGCCGCGGGGTCGGTGCCGGGCTCGTCCTCCGCGGCCGCGAGGACCCGGTCCAGGGCCGCGCGGGCGGCCGCGGCCACGAGCTCCTGCTTGCTCGGGAAGTGGTTGTAGAGCGCCCCCGCGGACAGCCCCGTGGCGGCGATGATGCGGTGCATCGACGCCCCCTCGTAGCCGTGCTCGAGGAAGCACTCACTGGCGGCGGCCACGATCTCGCGGCGGCGCTCGTCCTTGTACTGCTGGCTCACCCGGGGCACGGGCTCAGCCTACGCCACGAACGGACGTTCGATCGGAGCCGGCGGGCGGGACCCCGGCGGCGGGCGGCGTGGCAGAATGCGCCCATGCCTGCCCAGACCCTCAGCCCGTTCGTCGACGCCTCCCTCGACGCCGCCCACCTGGACGACCCCGGCACCGCGACCGGCCGCACGCTCGGATGGGGCGTGGTCAGCACCGCCGACATCGCGGAGAAGGTGGTCCCGGACATCGCGGCGCTGCCCGACGCCCGGCTCGTGGCCGTGAGCTCGCGGGACCAGGACCGCGCCGAGGACTTCGCCCGCCGGCACGGGGTGGAGCGGGCCTACGGCGGCACCGCCACGAGCACGGGACTGGACCGGCTCGCGGCCGACCCGGACGTGGAGATCGTCTACGTGGCCACCCCGCACGGCTACCACCACCGGGACGTCTCGGCGCTGCTGCGGGCCGGCAAGCACGTGGTGTGCGAGAAGGCCCTCGCCATGACCGCGGCGGAGGTCCGCGACCTGTTCCGCCTGGCCCGCGAGCACGGCGTCTTCCTCATGGAGGCCGTCTGGACCCGCATGACCCCCGGCTTCCGCACCGCGATGCGCTGGGTCCGGGAGGGCCGGCTCGGCCGGGTCCGCTCGGTCGAGGGGTCCATCGGCACGCACCGGGCCCTGGACCCGGCCCACCGCCTGTTCCGCCGGGCCGACGGCGGCGGGGTGCTGCTGGACATGATGGTCTACCCCCTGACGTGGACCTCCGCGGTCCTGGGGGCCCCGGATCGCTGGAGCGCCCGCGCGGAGCTCGGCGCCACGGACGTGGACCTGGACACCGCCCTGACCCTGGACTTCGGGCACGGCCGGGCGCACGTGAGCGGCACCCTGTCCGCCACGGTCCCCCACCAGGTGACGATCAGCGGCACGGACGGCTGGCTGCGGGTGGACGGACGGATCAACTGCCCGACCACCCTGGTGCTGCAGACCGCCGAGGGCGCCCGCACGGGCGCCGCCCCCGTCGTGGAGCGCGTGGACGTGGCGGGCGCCGGATACGTGTTCGAGATGCGCGAGGCCACCCGCTGCGTGCAGCAGGGCCTGCTCGAGTCCCCCGTGATGCCGTGGGCCGACTCCCTCGAGCTCGTGGAGCTCTTCGACCGGGTGCGGGCGCAGATCGGCGTGCGGTATCCCCACGACGCCCGCTGAGGGCGGTTCGCCCTGGGCGATGGGGGCCGGGACCCGTTGAAGACCGCGGGGAGCGGGATTATTATGGTCCACAGTTGAGTTGATCGGACTCAACTAAATGTCGAAGACATTGCTCATATGGTTGAGGAGATGATTGACGTGGCCACGATGTTCACCCCGTTCAACGATTTCGACCGGCTCGCCGCCTCGCTGTTCGCCCGGCAGGGCCTGCGCGAGATGCCCATGGACCTGTACCGGGACGGCGACCAGTACATCCTCCGGGCGGACCTGCCCGGCATCGACCCGGAGAGCGTCGACGTCGACGTCGACGGCCAGCTGCTGACGATCCGCGCGGAGCGGGAGCTGCCCGAGGTGCAGGACGTCCAGTGGATCACCCGGGAGCGGCAGAGCTCCTCGTTCGTCCGCCAGCTCAACCTGGGCCAGGGCATCGACATCCAGAACATCGCCGCGAACTACGACAACGGCGTGCTCACGGTCACGATCCCCGTCTCGGCGCAGGCCAAGCCGCGCAAGATCCAGGTGGTCTCCGGCCAGGGCGAGCAGCAGGCCCTGGGCGAGGGCCGGGACGAGTCCGGCGACCGCGTGATCGGCGAGGGCGAGCTCGTCAACGGCGCCGGGTCCACCCAGTCCACGGAGGGCTGAGCCCGGCCCCCGGCACCGGCACGCCCCCGGGCGGGGCCCCACGGCCACGGGCCCGTTCCCCGCGGGGAACGGGCCCGCCGCCGTGCCCGGGCCGCCCGCGGCCTCCGGCCGGACGGCGGGCCCGGCCAGCGGACGGGGCGCCGCCTCGGGTATCTTGGCACCAGGAAGCACCACCACCGATCCGACGACATCCTGGGAGACAGCCCGCACATGGCCAAGATCATCTACACCCGCACCGACGAGGCGCCCCTGCTCGCCACCTACTCCTTCAAGCCGATCATCGAGGCCTACGCCTCGACCGCCGGCGTCGAGGTGGAGACCCGCGACATCTCCCTGGCCGGGCGCATCATCGCCGCGTTCGGCGACCGCCTCCCCGAGGAGCAGCGGGTGGACGACGCCCTCGCCGAGCTCGGCGAGCTGGCCAAGAAGCCCGAGGCCAACATCATCAAGCTGCCCAACATCTCCGCCTCCGTCCCGCAGCTGAAGGCCGCGGTCAAGGAGCTGCAGGACCAGGGCGTCGCCCTCCCCGACTACCCGGACGAGCCCCGCACCGAGGAGGAGAAGGAGACCCGGGCCCGCTACGACAAGATCAAGGGCTCCGCCGTCAACCCGGTGCTGCGCGAGGGCAACTCGGACCGCCGCGCCCCCGCCTCGGTCAAGAACTACGTCCGCAAGAACCCGCACCGCATGGGCGAGTGGACGGCGGAGTCGAGGACGAACGTCGCCACGATGGGCGCCGACGACTTCCGGGACAACGAGAAGTCCGTGGTCATGGACGGCGACGACACCCTGACGATCCGCCTGGTGGCCGAGGACGGCAGCACCACGGTGCTCAAGGAGTCCGTCCCCGTGCTGGCCGGCGAGGTCGTCGACGGCACCGTGATGCGGGCCGCCGCCCTGGACGCGTTCCTCGCGGAGCAGGTCGAGCGCGCCAAGCGGGAGGACGTCCTGCTCTCGGTGCACCTGAAGGCCACCATGATGAAGGTCTCCGACCCGATCATCTTCGGCCACGTCATCGAGGCGTTCTTCCCGGAGCTCTTCGCCGCCCACGGCGCGGCCCTCGAGAAGGCGGGCCTCTCCCCCGCCAACGGGCTCGCGGCGATCCTCAACGGCCTCGACGCCCTGCCGGCCGACGTGCGCGACGACGTGCGGGCCGCGATCGACAAGGGCCTCGCCGAGGGCCCGAAGCTCGCCATGGTGAACTCCGACAAGGGCATCACGAACCTGCACGTGCCCTCCGACGTCATCGTCGACGCGTCGATGCCGGCCATGATCCGCACCTCCGGCCACATGTGGGGCCCCGAGGGCGAGGAGGCGGACACCCTCGCGGTGCTGCCGGACAGCTCCTACGCCGGGGTCTACCAGGTGGTCATCGACGACTGCCGCGCCCACGGCGCGTTCGACCCGACCACCATGGGCTCCGTGCCCAACGTCGGCCTCATGGCGATGAAGGCGGAGGAGTACGGCTCCCACGACAAGACCTTCGAGATCCCCGTGCAGGGCACCGTCCAGGTCGTCGACTCCTCCGGCGCCGTGCTCATCGAGCACGAGGTCTCCCCCGGGGACATCTGGCGGGCGTGCCAGACGAAGGACGTCGCGATCCGCGACTGGGTCAAGCTCGCCGTGACCCGCGCGCGGGCCTCCGCGACGCCGGCCGTGTTCTGGCTGGACCGCACCCGCGCCCACGACACCAACCTCATCGCCAAGGTCGAGCAGTACCTGACCGAGCACGACACCGAGGGCCTGCAGATCGAGATCATGTCCCCCGAGGAGGCCACCGCGTTCTCGATCGAGCGGATCCGCCGCGGCGAGGACACCATCTCGGTCACCGGCAACGTGCTGCGCGACTATCTGACGGACCTGTTCCCGATCCTCGAGCTGGGCACCTCCGCAAAGATGCTCTCGGTGGTCCCGCTCATCAACGGCGGCGGGCTCTTCGAGACCGGCGCCGGCGGGTCCGCGCCGAAGCACGTCCAGCAGCTGGTGGAGGAGAACCACCTGCGCTGGGACAGCCTCGGGGAGTTCCTCGCCCTCGCCGCGAGCCTCGACCACCTGGCGACCACGGCCGACAACGAGCGCGCCCGGATCCTCGGCGAGACCCTCGACCGGGCCACGGGCAAGTTCCTCGAGGAGAACAAGTCCCCGAGCCGGAAGGCCGGCGAGATCGACAACCGCGGCAGCCACTTCTACCTGGCCCTGTACTGGGCCCAGGAGCTGGCCCGCCAGGACGAGGACGCCGAGCTGGCCCAGGCCTTCGCCTCCGTGGCGGAGCAGCTGGCGGCCAACGAGGACGCGATCAACGAGGAGCTGCTCTCCGTGCAGGGCCGTCCCGCCGACATCGGCGGCTACTACCGCCCGGACGATGCCAAGACGTTCTCGGTGATGCGCCCCTCAGAGACCTTCAACCGGGTCCTCTCCTCGCTCAGCGCGTGAGCTGAGCGCCTGAGCGGAGCGCGCGGGCCGACCGCGCGCTCCGGCACGGGCAGCACGCACGGCAGCGGCCGCACTCCCCACGGGGAGTGCGGCCGCTGCCGTGCGCGGGGCATGCCGTCCGGGAGACGGCTCAGTGGAAGAAGTGCCGGGCCCCGGTGAAGTACATCGTCACGCCGGCGGCCTCGGCCGCGGCCACGACCTCCTCGTCCCGGATCGAGCCGCCGGGCTGTACCACGGCGCGCACGCCGGCGTCGAGGAGCACCTGGAGGCCGTCCGCGAACGGGAAGAACGCGTCCGAGGCCGCCACGGCGCCGCGCGCGCGCTCGGCGCCGTCCTCGCCCAGGGCGTTGGCCCGCTCCACGGAGAGCTTGCAGGAGTCCACCCGGTTGACCTGGCCCATGCCGATGCCCACGGACGCGCCGCGGTCGGCGAGCAGGATCGCGTTGGACTTCACCGCCCGCAGCGACGTCCACGCGAAGGCGAGGTCGGCGAGCGTCCGCTCGTCCGCCGGCTCCCCCGCGGCCAGCGTCCAGCCGGCGGGGTCGTCGCCCGCGGCGTCGAGCCGGTCCGAGACCTGCAGCAGCGCGCCGCCGGAGATCTGCCGGTACTCGAGGACGTCCCGCTCGAAGCCCTCGGGCAGCTCGAGCAGGCGGATGTTCTTCTTGGCCTGCAGGATCTCCAGGGCCGCAGGCTCGAAGCCGGGGGCCACGACCACCTCGGTGAAGATGTCCTGCACGGTCTCGGCCATCGCCCGGGTCACGGTCCGGTTCGCGGCGATGACCCCGCCGTAGGCGGAGAGCGGGTCGCACGCGTGGGCCTTGCGGTGGGCGTCGGCGATCGGGTCCTCGGCACCGGGGGTGGCCACGGCCAGCCCGCAGGGGTTGTTGTGCTTGACCACGGCCACGGCCGGCTCGTCGAAGTCGTAGGCGGCGCGCAGCGCGGCGTCGGCGTCCACGTAGTTGTTGTAGGACATCTCCTTGCCGTGCAGCTGGTCGGCCTGGGCGATGCCGGGGGACGCGGCCTCGTCCACGTAGAGCGCCCCCTTCTGGTGGGGGTTCTCGCCGTAGCGCAGGGAGGCCGAGCGCTGCAGGGCCAGGCCGGCGTAGGGCGGCCAGAAGTTGGCGTCCTCGTCCTGCTCGAACTGCTGGGCCGTCCAGGTGGCCACCGCGGTGTCGTAGGCGGCGGTGTGCGCGAACGCCGCGGCGGCCAGCCGGCGGCGTGCCCGCAGGTCGAAGCCGCCCGAGGCCGCCGCCTCCACAACCGCGTCGTAGGAGGACGGGTCCACGACCACGGCCACGGCCGCGTGGTTCTTCGCGGCGGCCCGGACCATGGAGGGCCCGCCGATGTCGATCTGCTCGACGACCTCGTCCTGGCCCGCGCCGGAGCGCACGGTGTCCACGAACGGGTAAAGGTTCACGACCACGAGGTCGAACGGCTCGATCTCCAGCTCGGCGAGCTGGTCCATGTGGTCCTGCTTCCGGCGGTCCGCGAGGATGCCCGCGTGCACCCGCGGGTGCAGGGTCTTGACCCGCCCCTCCAGGCACTCCTGGAACCCGGTGACCTCCGCGACCTCCGTCACCGGCACGCCCAGGTCGGCGATGCGCCGCGCGGTCGAGCCGGTGGACACGATCGCGACGCCGGCCCGGTGCAGCCCCGTGGCGAGACCCTCCAGCCCGGTCTTGTCGTAGACGGACACCAGCGCCCTCTTGAGGGGCACGCGGTCAAGCTGGGTGGGGCTCACAGGTTCTCCAAGCGTTCGAGGTCTGGGGTTGCCGGCGGGATCCGCCGGGAACCATTTTACGGACCCTCGCCGGGCCTGCTCACCGGGCGTCGTGCAGGGCTCCCTGCCGGGCCGCCGCGCCGAGCGTGCGCACGAGCAGCTCGCGCTCGGCGGCCTTGATCCGCTCGTGCAGCTGCGCCTCGGTGTCCCCCTCCTCCACGGGCACCGCCGCCTGCGCCAGGATCGGACCGGCGTCGACGTCGGCCACGACCTCGTGGACGGTGACGCCGGTGACCTTCACCCCGTGCGCGAGGGCGTCCCGCACCGCGTGCGCCCCCGGGAAGGACGGCAGCAGCGAGGGGTGGGTGTTGACGATGCGCCCCGCGAACGTCTCGACGAACTCGGCGTCCACGATCCGCATGAACCCCGCGAAGACGATCCGGTCGGGCTCCCGGGCGGCCACCGCCTCCTGCAGGGCACGGTTCCACCGCGTCCGGTCGGGGTGGTCGCCGGGCCGGACGAGGAACGTCTCGACGCCGGCCTCCCGGGCCCGCTCCAGGCCGGTGCAGGGCTTGTCCGCGCCCACGGCGGCGATCTCGACGTCGATCCGGCCCTCCCGGACGGCGTCGAGGACCGCCTGCAGATTGGTGCCGGAGCCGGAGACCATGACCACGATGCGCATGCCCCCGAGTCTAGTCGGGCGGGCGGGGAGGGCCCCCCGG
Organism: Kocuria sp. CPCC 205258; assembly: GCF_040981005.1. NCBI lineage: Bacteria > Bacillati > Actinomycetota > Actinomycetes > Micrococcales > Micrococcaceae > Kocuria > Kocuria sp. CPCC 205258. The sequence goes on from NZ_JAVKPS010000005.1 coordinate 179,184, forward strand.
GGTGCCCTAGAGTGAAGGGCATGACCCCTCCCCGCCCGACCCCCGAGGCAGCCCCCGCGGACGCACGACGCGCCGCCGCGACCCGCACGGCAGGGGGCGCGCTGGTGTGCGCGGCGGTCGCCCTGGTGCTCGTCGGCTCCGCCCTGTGGCCGACCGTGGCCGGGGTCGTGCTGGCCGCCCTCGGGATCGGGCTGGGCGTCGCGGCGCTCGTGCGCTCCCGCGGGACCGGCACGCGCCGGCTGCTGGTGCTGAGCGCGGTCGCCGCGATCGTGCTGGGCGCGCTGAGCCTGCTCACCGGCGGGGCCCGTCTGGCGCTGTGGCCGGTGGCCGAGGCCTACCAGGAGTGCGTGGCCGGCACCCTCACCCTCTCCGGGGCGGCGCAGTGCCAGCAGGAGCTCGAGGACGGGATCTGGAGCTATCTCTCCGGCGGCCCTGCGGCGCCGGCGTCGGAGGACGCCGCGGGCGCCTCGGCCGCGTCCACGTCGAACGCCTCCGCGGACCCGGTCTCCGCCACGGCCGGCCCCTGAGCCGCCCACGGGCCCGCGTCCCGGTGCCCGTCCGCGGTGCTGCGGCCGGTCCCGGGCCCGTCGGCGCCCTGCCCCTCGGTGCCGTGCTGGTCAGCCCCGTGCCCGCGTGCGGGCCGCGGCCTCCGCCGGCCGGCCGAGCGCATGGCGCGCCGGGCCGCGGTCTCCTCCCGGCGCCGCCGGCGCGCCGCCCGCCGGCCGGCCGGCGTCCCGTCCTCGCCGTCCTCGCCGCCGCGGGGCGGCGCGAACGGCGGCTCGTGCTCGAGCCACGGTCCCACCACGCAGCCGACCGCCGCCCCGACGGCCACCTCGGCGCCGAACAGCAGCAGCACGGCGGGACCGTCCGGCCCCACGTCCGTGAGCCGGCCGAGCCCCAGCGAGCCGTGCGCGAGCCAGCTCAGCAGCATCACCAGCACGCCCGCGACGGCGCCTACGAAGACCCCGGTCAGCAGCGTCGAGAGCGGGTACGTGATCCAGCGCGCGGGCAGCCGCAGCGCCATCCAGTCGTCCAGGTGGTTCTCCCCCTCGCGCAGGAACCACCAGCCGGCGAGGACGCCGGCCAGGACTGGCAGCACGACCACCACGAGCGCCCAGGCCGGGAGCTCGGCGGGCGGCAGCGCGGCGAGCGCCGGGAGCAGCGGCACGGGCCCGGCCTCGGTGCCCAGCGGAGAGGCGTGCGTGCCGGAGCCGAGCTCGAAGCCCGCGCCCGTGGCCCAGGCCAGGGCGTAGACCGCGAGGTTGGGCAGGTAGCCGAGCTGGAGTCCCGTCAGCGCGGTGTCCCCCGGCACGCCGGTGCCCAGCCGCTGGTAGACGCCCACCACGTCGTTCCAGTTCCAGAACAGGGCGGCGGCCAGCAGGGCGGCCCCGGCCCCGACCCCGGCCACGGCCGCGACGAAGCCGGCGCGCAGCACCGCCCACGCGTAGGACCCGGCCCAGCGGGAGTACTGGCTCGTGCGCTCGACCCACGCGGCGGCGTTGACGCCGATCAGTCCCGGCAGCGACCGGGAGGCCCGGTACGCGCCCACGAACCCGCCCAGGGCCACGGGGACGAGCGGGAAGACGGCGGCCGCGGCCGGGCTCGCCGAGACCTCCCCTCCGCTGAAGAGCAGCGCGGCGGCGGCGCCGAACGCGGAGTAGGCGGCCAGGCCGCTGAGGTACGGCTGCCAGAACTGGCCCTCCCAGCAGGCGCGGGCCAGCCGTCTCCCAGCGTGCCAGGAGAGCGCGAACGGCACGAGGGTCAGCCCGAGCGGGACGAGGTTGAGCGTCCCGGTGGTCGCGGGCAGCCCTGCGCCCGGGTCCAGGGCCACCTGGAGCGGGGTGAGGTGGGCGAGCAGCCACACGTGGCCGGAGAGCACGAACCCGCCGGTCAGGCCGAGGGTGTCGAAGCCGTCGGCGAGCCACACCATGAGGACGGTCAGCAGGACCAGCAGGTAGGACACCACGGCCACGGAGCCGAGTTCCAGCGCGCCCTGCAGCCACAGCGGCATGGGCACACCCCGGCGGTCCGGGCGTGCAGCGGGGGAGGACAGGCCTTGGGAGTTCATCACCGACCATCCTCCCACGCCCGGGCGGCACCCCGGCCGAGGCTTCACGGCGCCTTCACCGGCGGGCCACGCCCCGCTTGCCGTCCGGTCGCCGGGCCCCGGCAGGCTCGGGAGCATGAGAGTCGCCGTGGTCGCCGAGCAGTTCCTCCCCCACCTCAACGGAGTCACCCACTCGGTGCTGCGGGTCGTCGAGCAGCTGGTCGCCGGCGGGCATGACGTCGTGGTCGTGGCGCCCTCCTACGACCCCGCGCCGCTGGGGCGCCCGGCGGAGCAGGTCGTCGAGGACCTCGACGGGGTGCCGGTGCACCGGCTGCCCGCCGTTCCGCTCACCGGCTACCCCGCCGTGCGGGTGGCCGGCGGGACCGTGGCCCGGGTGCGGCGGCAGCTGGAGCGCTTCCGGCCGGACGTGGTCCACGTGGCCTCCCCGTTCGTGCTGGGCCGCCGGGCGATCCTGGCGGCCCAGCAGCTCGGGGTGCCGTGCGTGGCGGTCTACCAGACCGACGTGCCCGGCTACGCGGCCAAGTACGGGGCCCCGTTCCTCGAGCAGCTCCTGTGGGGGCACGTGCGCTCCATGCACAACCTCGCCACGCTCACGCTCGCGCCGTCCACCGCGGCGGTCCGGCAGCTCACCGAGCACGGCGTCCAGGACGTGCACCTGTGGCGGCGCGGGGTGGACACCACCCGCTTCTCCCCCCGGCACCGGGACGAGCGGTGGCGGGAGGAGGTCGGCGGCGGCCGGCGGATCGTCGGCTACGTGGGCCGGATCGCCCCGGAGAAGCAGGTCGAGGACCTCTCCGCGGTCGCGGACCTGCCCGGCACCCGTCTGGTGGTCGTGGGCTCGGGCCCGGAGGAGGACGCCCTGCGCCGCCGGCTCCCGCAGGCCCACTTCACCGGGCGCCGCAGCGGCGCCGACCTGGCGCGCATCATGGCGTCCTTCGACGTGTTCGTCCACCCCGGCGAGTTCGAGACGTTCTGCCAGACGATCCAGGAGGCCATGGCCTCGGGGGTGCCGGTGGTCGCGACCGGCCGGGGTGGGCCCCTCGACCTCGTGGACCGGTCCCGCACCGGCTGGCTCTATCCCCCGGGCGACCTCGGGGCGCTGCGCGGGCACGTGGCGGATCTCCTGGGCGACGAGGCGAAGCGGGCCGCGTTCGGCGTCGCGGCGCACGCGGCGGTCCAGGGCCGGACGTGGGACGTGCTGGTCGGGCAGCTGCTCGAGCACTACGAGCGCGCCGTGGCGCTCTCGGCCCAGGGGCAGGGGCGGGGCCGGCGGCACCGCCGGGCCGTCTGAGGGCTACCGGCGGGCGGGGGACGCGTCCAGCACGGGCGCCCCGGTGCCGGCGTACCGCTCCGGCTCCGCGGTCAGCACGGTCAGCCCGTGCACCAGGGCCGTGGCCGCGGTGAGCCCGGCGAGCGGGTCGGCCGCCCCCGTCGCGGCCAGCGCTCCCCACGCCCGGGCCACGGCGGCGTCCGCGGGGAGCACCCGGCCCGGGAAGCGCAGCTCGAGCTGCTCCGCCCACAGCGTCTCGTCGGGCCGCTCGGCGAGCAGCTCCCCGAGCACCGTGGCGGGCAGGAACAGCCGCCGGTGTCCGTGCCGGCGCAGGGCCTCGGCCAGCTCGGGGCAGCGCTCCGGGGTGCGCACCCCCAGCAGCACGGAACGGTCCAGGAGGAGGTCCACGGCGGCGGGCCTCAGGCCGCGGCGGCGAGCTCCCCGCGGGCCGGAGCCAGCAGGAAGTCCACGAACTCGGTGCGGACCTGCACCACGCGGGCGTAGTCCTCGACGCTCATGGCGGAGACGCTGATCGCCGGGACGCTCGGCGCGGGGCCGCGGCGGGCTCCGTCCCCGGTGGCCGGGACGGCGAGGGAGGGCTGGGGATACGCGCCCGTGCGGGCGGCCGAGTGGCGGGGGTCGGACATGACCGGGATCCTTCGTGCGCTCTTGCTCGCACCGGGTACCGCTGCTGCGGCGATGCGAGCCGCTTCGTCATCCGAACCACCCGTGAACATGGGGTTGGTGCCCGGTCAAGTCGGAGCTTGCCGACCGGGTCTCTTGAAGCTCTCCCCATTGAACCACATCGGCCGAACCGTGTCCGGTGCGGCGCCCCGGCCGGATCCGGTGCCCCCCTCCTGTGCACAGGCCTTCCCCGGGGTGTCACCGCCCGGACATCTCGACGACACATCGTTGCGCTGGAATGGGTCCCGTAGGACCGGGGACGGCGCAGGCGACGACCCCGCGCATTACGTTTCAGTGACACAACTCACGACTCGCTTGTCGTGGTGTCGGTGCCGCGGGGTAGCCTGAACCTGCTTCTCGAGATGCGGCGTCCACGCCCTCGGCCGGAGATCGACGATCCCCGGCGGAACCGTGGAGGGGCTCCGACCCGCTGCGCGCCAACCCGATGTTCCCGGGTGGATCGGATGACGAAGCGGCGGGCAACGCCATCGGATGCCTGCAAGAACGTCAGGAGAAAACATGACCATGTCCGAAGAAAGAACAGCCATCACCACCGACCAGCGCGAGGAGTGGATCGACGTGACCGTCACCGCCCTCCCCGATCTGCACCTCGTCCGTCTCACGTCGACCGACGGGGACGTGCAGGAGTACCTGAGCCCCGAGGCCGACGACCTGGCCGCCGCGGCGGAGCACACGGAGGGTACGGCGCAATGGTGCGCCAAGTACCGCCAGCTCCTCGTTCCCGGAGCCCTCGCGGCGACCGGACGGCACCCGTTCTTCAAGCTCCACCCCTCGTCCCTCCCGATGTCGGCATAGCCGGCGGACAGGAGCGCACGGAGGCCGCAGCCCGTCGGGCTGCGGCCTCCGTCGTGCCGGAGGACGGTGACGTCCGGAGCGCCGGTGGGACCCGCGGGGTGCTCACTCGAGGCCGTAGTCCCCCGCCAAGCCCCACCCGCCGCCGGCCTCGTCGGCGGAGCCGTCGAATGTCCACTCGGAGGCCTCGACCTCGAACGGCACGGAGACGTCCAGCTCGGCGTCGGAGACCCGGTTCACCACGAAGGGGTCCTCCGGCTCCTCCGCGGCGGGGAGCGGATCGGGAACGGTCACGGCGCTTCCTCCCGGTGCTGCTCGGCGGGTACGACGACAGAACCGCCGCCGGGCGCAGCCCGACGACGGTTCTGGAGGATCAACGGGCCGGAGCCCGCGGAAGATCCTTAGGAGATGACGTTGATGTTCGCAGCCTGGGGGCCCTTGGGGCCGTCCTGGGTCTCGAACTCGACGCGGTCGTTCTCGTTCAGCGAGCGGAAGCCGTTCGAGTTGATCGCGGAGAAGTGGGCGAAGACGTCCTTGGAGCCGTCCTCGGGGGTGATGAAGCCGAAGCCCTTGTCAGCGTTGAACCACTTGACGATACCGGTAGTCATGGGAGACCTGATCCTTCATGAGATGAACGTTTCCCGACGTTCGAGAAACAAAACAGTTGTGATGCATGGAAAACGTCTTCTCAGAAAAACTGCTGCACCCGAGTGGGCCGAACTGCTTGAAAGACAAAAACGAACCTCAACAACTGCGGACTACTCTACACGAGATCCGGCGCCGCACCACCCGGGGCGGTGCGGCGGACCCGGCCCGGCGCCGGGGACCGCTCAGACCGGCGGGGCGCCGAGCTCGATGAGGAGCACTCCGCCGGCGATGAGAGCCACCCCGGCCGCCGTCACCCAGGTGAACGGCTCGCGGAACAGGACCCGGCCGGCCAGCGCCGTCAGCGCCACGCCGGAGGCCGACCAGATGCCGTAGGCGACGCCCAGCGCCATGCCCTCGGCCAGGACGAGGCTCAGGCAGGTGAACGCCACCAGGTAGCCGACGGTCACGGCGGCGTACCAGCGGCGGCGGCCCCCGGCGGCCATCCGCAGGGACAGGGTCCCGGCGACCTCGGTGAGGATCGAGACACTGAGGAAGAGCCAGGCCATCAGGCTGCCTCCTCGGTCTCGCGGGCGGGGCGGCGGGAGCCGAGCTCCACGCACAGCACGCCGGCCACGACCAGCACGATCCCGGCCAGCACGGCCGGGCCCAGCCGCTCACCGTAGACCACGGCCGCCGCCAGGGCGGTGAGCATCACCCCGAGGGCGGCCCACACGCCGTAGGCGACCCCCACCGGCGTGCCGCGGCGCAGCACGGCCGCCAGGAGGGTGAACGCGGCGAGGTAGCCGGTGACGACGAGCACGTACCAGGCGGGCTCGTCCAGAGCCGCCTTCAGCGACAGCGTGGCCGCCACCTCGGCGAGCACGGCGGCGAGCAGCAGCAGCCTGCGCAGCACGGCTCAGCCCTCCAGGAGCTCGTCGGCGACCGCCCTGACCCGGGCCCGCTCCTGCGGGTCGGGGGCGAAGACGCCCGCGGCGTCGGCGAACCACACGCCGTCGGCGAGCAGCCGCACGGCCAGCAGCCGGCTCCGGCGCTCGGCGGGCAGGTCCTCGGGCAGGTCCACCCACGGCTCCACCCGCGCGACCCAGCGCTCCTTGAGCGTGGCGCGCAGCCGCTGGTCGGTGAGCATCACGAGGTCGGTCTCGTCGACCTCCCCGGACAGGCACCAGTCGAGGTAGGCGCGCAGCCGCTCCGCCGCGGGCACCTGCTCCGGCGGGCCGGGCAGGCGGCGGGCCATCTGCGCGTCCCAGCCGTCCATCACCCGGTCCACCAGGGCGAGCATCAGCGCCTCCTTGGTGGGGAAGTGGTACATCACCCCGGGCTTGGTCAGACCCGCCTGCCGCGCGGCCGACGCCAGGGAGACCGTACCGCCGCCCCGGATCAGCTCGAGGGCGCCGTCGAGGATGCGCTCGCGGGAGGAGGTGCTCATGAAAAAGAACTTTACCAACCGGAAGGAAGGTGTCACGATGTTGCGCACGGCCGATGTGCTGTCCAGCACGGCACGGGCCCACTACACGACGACGACGTCCCGCCCCGCCCGGTCCGTGCAGGTCCGGTCACCGGGTGCACCCCGCCCTGGACCACTCTCCACAGGAGGACCCGTCCCATGACCACTGCCGTGCACGACAGCACGTCCAAGAGCGAGGCCCCCAACGGCGCCCAGCGCCCCCGACCGACGGTGAACTGGGTCGTGTTCGCCGGCTCGGGCGTGACCATCATCCTGTTCTCCCTGTGGGCGATCCTCGCCCCCGACCAGGCCTCCGCGGTGATCAACGCCGTGGTCGGCTGGATCGCGACCAACATGGGCTGGTTCTACGTCCTGACGGCCACGGTGGTGACGGTCTTCGTCCTGGTCGTGGCGTTCTCCCGGGAGGGGACCATCAAGATGGGCCCCGACCACTCGAAGCCGCAGTACAACCTGTTCACCTGGACCGCGATGCTCTTCGCCGCCGGCATCGGCATCGACCTGCTGTTCTTCTCCGTGGCCGAGCCCGTCACCCAGTACTACGGCCCGCCCGCCGGGGAGGGCGGGACGGCCGAGGCCACCCGCATGGCCGTGGTGTGGACGCTGTTCCACTACGGCGTCACGGGCTGGGCGATGTACGCGCTGATGGGCATGGCCTTCGGCTACTTCGCCTACCGGTGGAACATGCCCCTGAGCATCCGCTCGGCCCTCTACCCGCTGATCGGCAGGCGGGTGCAGGGGCGCACGGGGGACGTCGTGGACATCGCGGCGCTGCTGGGCACGATCTTCGGCGTGGCGACCTCGCTGGGCATCGGCGTGGTGCAGCTCAACTACGGCCTCTACCTGCTCTTCGGGATCGAGGAGGGGACCGCGGCGCAGATCGGGCTGATCGTCGTGGCCGTGGTGATGGCCACCGCCTCGTGCGTCTCGGGCGTGGACAAGGGCATCCGCAGGCTCTCCGAGCTCAACGTGCTCATGGCCGTGGCGCTGATCGTCTGGGTGCTCGTGGCCGGCCGGACCTCGTTCCTGCTCGACGCCACGGTGCAGAACCTCGGCGACTACGTCTCCTCGCTGCCGGGGATGACCATGGAGACGTTCGCCTACACCGGTGCGGCGGAGTGGATGGCGGGGTGGACCCTCTTCTTCTGGGCCTGGTGGATCGCCTGGGCGCCGTTCGTCGGCCTGTTCCTGGCGCGGATCTCCCGGGGCCGTACCCTGCGCGAGTTCGTGATCGCGACCCTGACCGTGCCGTTCCTGTTCATCCTCATCCTGGTCTCGGTCTTCGGCAACAGCGCCCTGGCGATCGTCACGGGCGGCGACGACGCCTTCGGCCAGGCCGCCATGAACACCCCCGAGCGGGCGTTCTACTCGCTGCTCGAGCAGTACCCGGGCGCGCCGGTGCTCATCGCGCTCGCCTCGCTGGCCGGGCTGCTGTTCTACGTCACGAGCGCCGACTCGGGCGCGCTCGTGATGTCGACGTTCACCTCGACGATCCAGGACCCCACCCAGGACGGGCCCAAGTGGCTGCGCATCTTCTGGGCCGCCGCCACCGGGCTGCTGACCCTGGCGATGCTGCTGGTGGGCGGGGTGCCGACCCTGCAGGCCGCCACGCTGATCATCGGCCTGCCCTTCTCGATCGTGATGTACCTGGTCATGATCGGGTTCTGGAAGGCCCTGCGCGCCGAGCGCTCCCAGCGCGAGGGACGCAGCTCCACCCGCCGCTCCGCGGCCGCGTCCCGCATCCCCGGCCCGGACAGCCACTGGCGCCGGCGGCTCTCCCGGACCGGCTCGTTCCCGGGCCCTAAGGCCGTGCGCCGCTACGAGGACGAGGCGCTCGTCCCCGCCCTCGCGGAGGTCGTCGAGGAGTTCCGGGCCCAGGGCCTCGACGCCGGGCTCACCAGCTCGGTGGTCGGCTACCAGGACCTGTCCGAGCACACGCTGACCGTGCGGATGGGCGAGGACCGGGACTTCTGCTACCAGATCTATCCGGTGGCCACGCCCGTGCCGGCCTTCGGCGGGTTCCGCACCAACCCGGACTCCGACCTGTACTACCGCCTGGAGGTCTTCAACGAGACCGGCTCGCAGGGCACGGACGTCATGGACTGGAGCCACGAGCAGGTCATCAACGACGTCCTCGACAGCTGGGAGGCGCACCTGGCCTTCCTGAGCATCCACGACGGGCCGTCCGTCATCCAGGACGGCGAGCAGGGCCACCCCGACTGGTCCACCGACATCCACGACGTGCCGACGGGGCAGATCCCCGCGGCGAAGGAGGCACACCCGTGAGCAGCACTTTGTATATCGACGGCCAGTGGCAGGCCGCCGCCGAGGGCGGCACCCGCACCATCGTCTGTCCCGCCGACGGCGCCGAGGTCGGCACCGTCGCCGAGGCGACCGCGCAGGACACCGAGCGCGCGATCGCCGCGGCCCGCCGCGCCTTCGACGACGGCCGCTGGTCGTCCGTGCCGGCCCCGGAGCGCGGGGACCTGCTGCTGCGGGTCGCCGCCCGGCTGCGCGAGCGCAAGGACGAGTTCGCCCGCGCCGAGTCCCTCGACACCGGCAAGCGGCTGGTCGAGTCCGAGATCGACATGGACGACATCGCCGCGTGCTTCACGTACTTCGGCAAGGCCGCCGCGGAGCAGGCCGGGCGCGTCGTCGACGCCGGGGACCCCACCGTGGTCTCGAAGGTCGTCACCGAGCCCGTGGGCGTGTGCGGGATGATCACGCCCTGGAACTACCCGCTGCTCCAGGCCGCGTGGAAGATCGCCCCGGCGATCGCCGCCGGGTGCACCTTCGTGCTCAAGCCCGCCGAGCTCACCCCGCACACGGCGATCCTGATGATGCAGGTCCTCCAGGAGGTCGGCCTGCCCGACGGCGTGGCCAACCTCGTGCTGGGCGCCGGCGCCGAGGCAGGCGCGCCGCTGTCCTCCTCCCCCGACGTGGACCTCGTCTCCTTCACCGGCGGCGTGCTGACCGGCCGGCGGATCGCGGCCGCCGCCGCGCCCACCGTGAAGAAGGTCGCCTTGGAGCTCGGCGGCAAGAACCCCAACGTGGTCTTCGCGGACGCCGACTTCGACGCCGCCGTGGACAACGCCCTCAACGCCGCGTTCGTGCACTCCGGGCAGGTCTGCTCTGCCGGGGCGCGCCTGGTGGTCGAGGAGTCGATCGCCGAGCGCTTCGTCGACGAGCTCGTCCGCCGGGCCGAGCGGATCCGCCTCGGCGGACCCTTCGACGAGCAGGCCGAGACCGGGCCCCTCATCTCGGCGGCCCAGCGCGAGAAGGTGCACGCGTACGTGGAGCGCGCCCGCGAGCAGGGGGCGCGCGTCCGCACCGGCGGCGAGCACTCCACCGGGACGTCCGCCGACGGGTCGCTGGACCTCGGGCAGGGCTTCTTCTACCCGCCCACCGTGATCGACCGCTGCACCCGCGAGATGGACTGCGTGCACGACGAGGCCTTCGGCCCCACCGTCACGGTCGAGACCTTCCGCACCGAGGACGAGGCCGTCGAGATCGGCAACGACACGATCTACGGCCTCGCCGGGGCCGTGTGGACCGCGGACGCCGGCCGCGCCCACCGCGTGGCGGGCCGGCTGCGCCACGGCACGATCTGGATCAACGACTTCCACCCCTACCTGCCGCAGGCGGAGTGGGGCGGGATGAAGCAGTCGGGCGTCGGGCGCGAGCTCGGCCCCACCGGCCTGGGCGAGTACCAGGAGCTCAAGCACGTCTACCAGAACACGGCCCCCGCCGTGACCGGCTGGTTCGCCGCACCCTGACCCGCGCCCGCCCGGCGTCGTCGTCGCCCGCACGACGACGACGCCGGCGCGCCCCTAGAACTGCCACGCCCCGAAAACTTCCCGAGACCTTCCCGAGACCCTCCCGAGGAGAGACATGACCACGCCCAGCACCACCCCAGCGCCCGAGACCCCGCAGGAGTTCGACTACCTGGTGGTCGGCGGCGGCTCCGCCGGCGCCGTCGTCGCCGCCCGCCTGTCCGAGGACCCGTCCGTGAGCGTCGGGCTGATCGAGGCCGGACCGCACGACCGGGGCATCGACGAGGTGCTGACCCTCAGCCGGTGGATGGAGCTGCTGGAGTCCGGCTACGACTGGGACTACCCCGTCGAGGAGCAGGAGAACGGCAACTCGCACATGCGCATGGCCCGCGCCAAGGTGCTGGGCGGCTGCTCGTCGCACAACTCGTGCATCGCGTTCTGGGCTCCGGCCGAGGACCTGGACGAGTGGGAGGAGGTCCACGGCGCCGAGGGCTGGAACGCCGAGACCGCCTTCCGGCTCTACCAGAAGCTCGAGACCAACGACGACGAGGGCGCCCACCACGGCCACGACGGGCCCGTGCACCTGATGCAGATCCCGGACGACGACCCGTGCGGCGTCGCCCTGCTCGAGGCCTGCGAGCAGGCGGGGATCCCGCGCACCACCTTCAACACCGGCAAGACCGTGGTCAACGGCGCGAACTTCTTCCAGGTCAACCGCCGCGCCGACGGCACCCGGGCGTCCTCGTCCGTGTCCTACCTGCACCCGGCCGCCGACCGGGACAACCTCACGGTCCTGCACTCGACCCAGGCCAAGCGCGTGGTCGTCGAGGACGGCCGGGCGACCGGCGTCGAGGTGGTGGACAACGCCTTCGGCACGTCCCGGACCGTGCGCGCCCGCCGCGAGGTGGTCGTCTCCGCCGGCGCCATCGACACCCCCAAGCTGCTGATGCTCTCCGGGATCGGACCCGCCGAGCACCTGCGCGAGGTCGGCGTGGACGTGCTCGTGGACGCCCCCGGCGTCGGCGAGCACCTGCAGGACCACCCCGAGGGCGTGCTCCAGTGGGAGGCCCGCCGGCCCATGGTCACCGAGTCCACCCAGTGGTGGGAGGCCGGGATCTTCACCCAGGTGGACCCGGACACCGACCGGCCGGACCTGATGATGCACTACGGCTCGGTCAACTTCGACCTGCACACCTACCGGCAGGGCTACCCCACCTCGGACAACGCCTTCTGCCTCACCCCGAACGTCACCCACGCGCGCTCCCGCGGCACGGTGCGGCTGCGCTCGCGGGACTTCCGGGACAAGCCCCGGGTCGACCCCCGCTACTTCACCGACCCCGAGGGCTACGACCTGCGCATCATGACCGCCGGGATCCGCAGGGCCCGGGAGATCGTCGCCCAGTCGGCGCTGGCCGAGTGGGCCGGTGCGGAGCTGTTCCCGGGCCCGGACGTGCAGACCGACGAGGAGATCGCCGACTACGTCCGGCGCACCCACAACACCGTCTACCACCCGGCCGGGTCCTGCCGGATGGGACCGGCCGACGACGCGATGTCCCCGCTGGACCCGCAGCTGCGGGTCAAGGGGGTGGCCGGCCTGCGCGTGGCCGACGCCTCGGTGATGCCGGAGCTGACCACGGTGAACCCCAACATCACCGTCTACATGATCGGGGAGCGCGCGGCGGAGCTGATCGCCGCGGACGCCTGAGCGCCTCCCGCGCAGCACCCCCGCCGCCGGACCGGGCGCGGACGGGCCCCGGGTCGCACACCGACCCGGGGCCCGTCCGTCCCTGCCGCCCGCTCAGCTCATGAGCTTGTCCACCAGGGCCTGGGCGAACTCGGGCGTGACGTCCCCGTAGTTGAGCGAGAAGTCCTCGTCCACCTTGGCGGGCAGCAGCCCGGAGCACAGGACGGCGGCGCGGGCGTAGAGCCCGGCCAGCTCCGCGCCGATGGGCACGGACAGCAGCTCCAGCTCGGGGTCGTAGGAGACGATCGGCACCCCCGCCTGCCGGGCCGCGAAGTGCTTGCCGATGCCCGAGGCCACGAACCGGGCGTGGCCGGACTCGACGTCGGCCTGGGTGCGGAACGCGTACCGGGTCCGGTGGTGGTGGTTGATCCGGTACAGCCCCGGGCGGTTCCGGTCCTCGGTGAGCTCCCACGTGGCGTCCTCGGGGACGAAGCGCTCGGCCACCCCGTTGTACTGCATCTCCGCGCGCCGCAGCTGCTCCTCGACCTCGGACAGCGGGGGCAGGGTCTCCAGCATCGCGGGCCCGGCGTCGAAGACGACGTCGCACAGCCCCACCGGCAGCGCCTCCTGCAGCGTCCCGAGGTCCACGTCCTGCAGCAGGGTGGTCCCGTGGTCCTCCGGGGAGAGCACCACCACGGACGCGTCCTGGGCCGCGGCCGCCTCCGCGACCACGGCCTCCTTCTCCGGGGTCCAGCCGCCCGTGAGCAGCACGGAGCCGTCCACGAGCTGGGTGAGGGAGGGCCCGCAGACCTGCCAGCGCCGCACGGTCCAGTGCTCGTCGCGGACCACCTCGAGGAAGCCGAGGGCCTGCAGGTGGCCCACGAACCACTCCTCGAACCGCTCGGAGTCCTCGAGCTGGCGGGCCACGATGGACAGGCTCGAGCGCTTCCCGCCGCCCAGGAACGTGAGGGCGTCCCGGAACGGCGCCCAGGACGTCGGGTACTCCCCCTCGTCCGGGCCGATGAAGCGCAGCGCCTCCACGGAGCCGGTGGAGGTGAGCGCGGAGGGCTTCGTGAGCCGGCCCGGATAGCGCTTCTGCAGCCCGCACTGGGCGCACTGCCCGAAGATCCACGGCGCCTTCGCCTTGGGCTCCATGGCCGGCAGCACGATGCGGTGCCGGCCGGTGGCCAGGCAGGAGCGCCCCTCCGGCTCGGGCAGCGCGTTGGTGCGCTCGAGCAGCAGCTGCCCCTCCGAGGAGTGCCAGCCCGGGGCGCCGGGGACCTCGTGGTCCCCGGCCGCCTCCCGTGCGGGCAGGTTGTCGAACGCGCCCTGCACGTACCGCTCGGGCAGCTCCGCCACGATGCCCGCGGTGACGGGCCACAGGGGCTCCTCCTCGACGTGCACCATCTCGCCCTCGTAGCCGAGGGAGCGCTGGGTCAGGTGGAAGGACGAGTCCCGGAGCTTGAACTCGCGGCGCTGCCGGACCGTGCGCCCCGCCTTGAGGACGAGGGTGTAGTCGTTGGGCTTGAGGGTCCGGTCCGCCCGCGCCATCGGCGTGCCGTGCAGCGAGATCTGGAACGGGGGCACGCGCCCCTCCACGAGCTTGGCCTTCTCCAGCTTGAAGGAGTGCGGGTTGCGCCACTCGCACTCCACGGTGAGGGGCGCGTCCGTGTCCGAGGTGATGGTCACCTGCGGCGGGCGCAGCGCGGACCAGCGCACCACGTCGCCGGGGATCCGCAGCCCGCCGGAGAGGGTCACGGCGGGCACGAGACGGGGCACCAGGCCGGAGAAGTTGTCGTTCGCGGTCAGCTCCGGGTTGCCCGCGCGCAGCACCTGCACGTCGTCGAACATCACCCACCCCTCGGCGAGGCCGTGGCTGCCGGCCTCCACGAAGCGGTAGTCCGGGGAGGCGGAGTCGTCGAGGATCCGCTTGATCTGGGCGATCCACTCCGGCTCGTCCCGGACCATGATCCGGCACGGCCAGGCCGCGGGGATGTGGTCCACGGAGATGAAGGTGTCCGAGAACCCGTCCTTCGCGAAGATGACGACGGGGCGCGGGTGGCGCTCGAAGCGCACGTCCCCGGCGCTGAGCTGCAGGGTCCCGCCCAGCAGCGTCCCCGGGTCCATCCGCGCGGTGTAGGCGGAGACCCCCAGGAAGGCGTCCCCGATGAAGGACAGGAACACGGTGCGGGGCCCCGCCGTGGTCTCGAGCTCCACCTCCCGGCCGGAGAGGAAGCGCTTGGGCACCACGAAGCCGAGCTCGAACACGGGGTTGCCCACGTAGTCGGTGCTGTCCGTGAGGGACAGCGAGCAGGACTTCACGGCGCTGCGGCCGGGCCCCCGGCCGTTCGCGCGGACCTCGGCGCGGGCCTGCTCGCGGGACTGCTCCCAGACCGCGAGCTCCGCCAGCGCGATCTCGAGACCGGGCTCGCGGGTGAGGGGGTTCGCCCAGACCTGCTTCATGGCCTTGGACGCCTTCGTCTCGGCCATGTCGAGCCAGAAGTCGAGGTAGACCCCGAGCTCGGCGGCGGAGAGCCCCTGCGCGGTGGTCATCCCCAGGTCCTCGAACATGCGGTGCAGCTGGCGCCGCTCGGCCTCGCCGAACATCGTCTGGGACAGCGCGAGCCCGACCGGCCGCTGGTTCACCGCGTACGCCGTGGGCAGCCCGATCTCGCCGTTGCGCAGCTCGAGCCAGTAGCGCAGCGCGTCCCAGTACGCCTCGGTGTCCTTCTTGAAGGAGGACTCGAGGGCCTTCGCGTTCTCCGGCCCGGCCTGCAGGAGCACGGTCAGGGGCAGGAAGAACGTGGAGACGGACTTGTTGCCCGTCCGCGCGGCCAGGGTCGACATGTGCCGCCCGGCGAGCGCGAACAGGGCGAGCAGCGCGACGACGGGCGGCGGCGGGATCTCCGCGATGGAGTCCAGGCTGCGGCGGGTGGCGCGGTACCACTGGCCGTTGAGCCGGTTGAACACGTCGAACACCGAGCGCCGCCCGTCCTCGGTCACCAGCAGGGGCGTCACCGAGTCGGCGAGCGCCCGCAGGGTCGAGGGCCCGTCGAGGCCGCGCTCCTCGCCGATCGCGGCGAGCGTCTTGTCGTCGAGGTCGAGGTAGATCAGCTCTCCCGCCCGCTCCGGGCCGAAGAACGCCGCGCAGACCGCGTCGTTCCAGCGGAGGTAGGCGAGCTCCTCGGCACTGTCGGCAATGGCATGGTCTCCGAGGCGGAGCCCAGCAGTGTCGGGCACGAGTCCTCCGTCCGCGGCCGCACGTGGGGCCGCTGTCGTCGTTCGAGGGGTCGCCTCGATTATAGAGAGCCCGCGGGGCCGCTCCGCACGCGCGGCGCCCGGCGCCCCGGCCCGATACGGTGGGACGATGCACTCCCCTCCCGGTCCCCTCGTGGACTCCCGGCGGCTCGTCGCCGCCTCCGGGCCCGCCGTCTTCCGCCGCGGCCAGGAGTACTTCCGCACCGGACGCGTGCGCGCCGTGCGCTGGTCCCCGGGCGCCGAGGGGGCCGGCAGCCTCTCCGCCGAGGTCGAAGGCTCCGGGTCGGTGTACTCGGTCACCGTGCGGGTCGGGGCCGGCGGCGCACCGGGACCGGCCTGGTGCAGCTGCCCGGCCGGCGGGTTCTGCAAGCACGCCGTGGCCACCGTGCTGCGCCACAACTTCGAGACCGCGGTCCGGGCCCACCAGCAGGGCGGGACCGCGGCGCCGTCGTCCCCGGCCGGCGCCGCGGCCCCCGAGGGCGCCGCCCCCCGGGCGGGCACCGCGTCCGCGCGACGCGGCGGGGCCCCCGACTGGAAGGACGCCCTGACCGAGATCCTGGGCGGGCCGGACCCCGCGGATCCGCCCGCCGAGGAGCCCGAGGGAGTGGCCCTGGAGTTCGACCTGCGCCGGGAGCCGTACCGCTACGTGCACGGCACGGGCCGGGCGGGCTCGCCGTGGCACCTCTACGTCCGCCCGGTGCGCCGGGGCCGGCGGGGCGGGTGGATCAAGGGCGGGCTGGACTGGGAGAGCGTCACCGCCGACGCCGGCCGGTGGTCGCTGAGCCCCGCGCAGGTCGACTGGTTCGACGAGCTCCGGGCGCTGAGCGCCACCCGCTCCCCCTACGCGGTGCACGACCGGCACTGGATCCGGCTCGACTCCTACGCCTCCCCCCTCCTGTGGGGCATCCTCGCCCGGGCGGAGACCGCCGGGATCACCCTGGTCGGCCGGGAGCACGGGCTGCCCGTGACGGTCGAGGAGCCCGGACGCTTCCACGTGGACGTGCTGCGCGGGCCCGGGAAGGACCTCGAGCTGCGGCCCACGGTGGACAGCGGCGGCCGCCGGATCGCCCTGGGCACCGCCCGGATCATAGGGGACCCCGGGCACGGGCTGTTCGCCCCGGACGGGGACCCGCAGGACGTCGCCGACACCGAGGACCTCAACGTCTTCCCGCTGCGCCTCGTGCCCCTGGCCACCCGGCTCACCCGCGAGCAGCGGCGGTTCCTGGACACGGCGGGCGGTCTGCGGATCCCCGAGGACGAGGTCGAGGAGTTCTTCGACCGCTACTTCCCGCGCCTGCACCGCAGCATGGACGTGGACACCGGGGACGGGTCCATCGAGCTGCCGCAGGTCGCGGACCCCGAGCTGGTGCTCACCCTGGAGCACCAGGAGCTCACGATCCGCGCCCGCTGGGAGTGGGAGTACCAGAAGGGCCGCGACCGGATCCTGCTGCCCTTCCGCCCCGAGGACCCGCTCGCCGACGAGCCCGTCCACCGCGAGTCGTCCTGGGAGACGGCGGTCACCGCCGCCGTCCGGCACCGGGCGCCGGGGGTGGACTTCCGCCGCTCGAGCTACGTGGCGCAGGACGCGCTGGTGCTCGTGCGGGAGTGGCTGCCCGCCCTCGAGAAGGTCCCGGACCTGCGGATCGAGCACACCGGCGGGCGCATGGCCTACCAGCAGATCGCCGACCCGCCCACCATCACCGTCAGCACCGCCGCCACCGAGCGCCGCGACTGGTTCGACCTCGGGGTCACGGTCAAGGTGGGCGAGTTCTACATCTCCTTCGCCGACGTCTTCCGCGCCCTCGACCTCGGCCAGGACGTGATGCTGGCCCCGGACGGGTCCTGGTTCTCCCTGGACCGCCCCGAGTTCGACCGGCTGCGCGAGCTGATCGCCGAGGCCCGCTCGCTGCAGGAGACCCCCGAGGGACCGCTGCGCATCCACCGGCACCAGGCCGGGCTGTGGCAGGACTTCGAGGACGTCGCGACGGACACCGACCAGGCCGAGGCCTGGCGGGAGGGGGTGCGCTCCCTGCTCGAGCTCGAGACCCTCGAGGCGCCCCCCGTGCCCGCGACCCTGCACGCCGAGCTGCGGCCGTACCAGCGCGACGGCTACTCGTGGCTGAGCGTGCTGTGGGACCACGGCCTGGGCGGGATCCTCGCCGACGACATGGGTCTGGGCAAGACCGTGCAGGCCATCGCCCTGATCTGCCGCGCCGTCGAGCGCGACCCGGACCTCCCCCCGTTCCTGGTGGTCGCCCCGACCTCCGTGGTGCCCAACTGGACGGCGGAGATCCGCCGCTTCGCCCCGTCCCTGCCGGTCGTGGGCGTGACCGACACCCAGGCCAAGGCCGGCACCGATCTCGTGGACGCCGCCGCCGGCGCCCGTGTGGTGGTGACCTCCTACACCCTGCTGCGCCTGGACGAGGCCGCCTACCGGGGGATGGCCTGGGCGGGGGTGCTCCTCGACGAGGCACAGTTCGTGAAGAACCCCCGGACCAAGGCGCACCGGGCCGCGAAGGACCTGGACGCCCCGTTCAAGCTGGCGATCACGGGCACCCCCCTCGAGAACAGCCTCGTGGAGCTGTGGGCGCTGCTGTCCCTGACGGCGCCCGGCCTGTTCCCGTCCCGGCGGAAGTTCACGGAGACCTACCAGCGCCCCATCGAGCGCGGGGAGGACGCCGCCGCCCTCGCCCGGCTGCGCCGCCGCGTCAAGCCCCTCATGCTGCGCCGCACCAAGGAGTCCGTGGACCTGGAGCTGCCCCCCAAGCTCGAGCAGACCATCGAGGTGGAGCTCTCCCCCGCGCACCGCCGCATCTACGACACGCGCCTGCAGCGCGAGCGGCAGAAGGTCCTGGGCCTGCTGCGCGACCTCGACCGCAACCGGTTCACGATCTTCCAGTCCCTGACCACCCTGCGCCTGCTCAGCCTCGACGCGTCCCTCGTGGACCCCACGGCGGACGTCTCCTCGAGCAAGCTCGACCTGCTCTTCGAGCACCTGCCCGAGATCGTGGCGGAGGGCCACCGGCCCCTGGTGTTCAGCCAGTTCACGAGCTTCCTCAAGAAGGCTGCGGCCCGCCTGGACGAGCTGCGGATCCCCTACGCCTACCTCGACGGCTCCACGACGGACCGGGCCAGGGTGCTCGAGCGGTTCACGTCCGGGCAGGTCCCCGTGTTCCTGGTCAGCCTCAAGGCCGGCGGCTTCGGGCTCAACCTCACCCAGGCGGACTACTGCTTCCTCCTGGACCCGTGGTGGAACCCCGCCACCGAGGAGCAGGCCGTGGACCGGACCCACCGGATCGGTCAGCAGAAGAAGGTCATGGTCTACCGGCTCGTGGCCCGGGACACGATCGAGGAGAAGGTCATGGAGCTCAAGGAGCGCAAGGCCAGGCTGTTCACCGCCGTGCTGGACGACGACAGGATGTTCTCCAGCGCCCTCACCGCCGAGGACATCCGGGGCCTGCTCACGCCGTGACCTGCGGGTTCGTCCACCGGCCGTTGCTGGACGCGTCATCAGGGGGTCACATTCCCCCGCACGCGCGGCGACCGGGGAGCAGGCACTAGCATCGGAAGTGCGTGGTGTCGTGCGGCGGCGTGGTGTCGTACGGCGGCGCGGCCCCCTCGGCCCGGGCGCCTTCCCCGAGCCGATCCGACCATCTGACCATCCGACCGGAGGATCCTCCATGCCTCATGCCGTGGCGGGTCTCGCAGCCTTCGTGCAGCGCTATGGCTCCCTGATCCACGCGATGGCCGACCGCGGGATGACCCGCGGCCAGGTGCGGATGCGCTTCCAGCTGCTGTTCCCCGAGGAGTCGACCGCCCTGCTGGACGCGGCGATCGCCCACCTGGGCGAGCGCTTCCCGCGGGACGCCTCCGCCCCGGACCTCAACGACGGCGCGGTCGGCGCCGGCGTGTGGCTGGTCATGGCCCAGCACCTCGGCCTGGCCCCGGCCCCCGACTACGCGGCGCTGAACCTGAGCACTGCCCTGGTCCGCGACGTCACGGGGCTGCTCGCGGCGTCCGACGCCGACGGCTCGCTCACCCGGCGGACCCTGGGGCTGATCGGGGCCGCCCAGCAGCACTGCGCCAAGAAGGCCTCCTGCCCCCCGCTCAGCGCGCACAGCTACGAGATCGCACGGCTGGGCCTGTGCACGGAGTCCGACTTCCTGTGCGTGCTCGCCCACCACTGGCCCGTTCCCGAGCGCACCGTCTCCCAGCGCCTGGGCGGCGGGCGGTGGGACGTGGCGCTCGAGCGGATCGGGCTGCAGGCCGGCGCGGAGCCCGCCCTCGAGCACGTCTTCACGGAGGAGGAGTACGCGACCGCCGTGACGGCGTTCCTCTCCCACTGCCGCAGCACCGGCCACCACCCGACCACCGCCCGCTACGGCCGGTGGGTCGTCGAGCAGGAGGCGGGCAGCACCCGCCGCCCCTACTTCGACGGCGTCCGCCGCTTCTTCGGCTCCTGGGAGGAGGCCATGCGCTTCGCCTCCGCCCGCCAGCCGGCCGGGGAGCCCGCGGGGGACGGCTTCGCCGACACGAGGACCTGGTCCGACCTGGCCACCCCGGAGGCCCAGGAGATGCTGGGCCGCGCCGGCATCGGCGTGGTCCTGCCGGACGCGGCGGCCCCGGTGGCCGGCGAGGACGTGTGGGAGGACCTGCGCCGGCTCATCGCCACGGTGCTCGCCCGGCTGCCCTGGAACGACTTCCTCGTCGTGGAGTACGAGCGCGACGACGACCGGTCGGAGGCGCCCGTCGCGTGGGCCGGGGTCGGCCCGCACGGCGTGGAGTGCGCCGTGCTCTCGGGCGGCCAGCTCGCGCACGCGGCCTGGCCCGTGGACGCCACCTTCTTCCACGAGGACGAGTGGAACGAGCCCACGGGCTGGGACCAGCCGTGGACCACGGCCCCGCTTGACTTCCCGGAGGCGGCGCAGAAGCTCGTCGAGGGCCTGCGCTTCGGCTGGGGCTGCGCCGACCCGTACCGCTTCCACTGGGGCGTGGGCTCCTTCCCCGCGGAGACCCGCGACGAGGCCTCGGTCATCGCTCCCGAGCGCCGGCAGTGGCGCACCCCGGCGGCGCCGGACACCGTCGACTCCTGACCCCGCCCGCCGACTCATATGCCGGAGGCGGAGAATCATGCAGGATCGATATTTATCCTCCGGAGAGCGGCGTCCTAGGCTGGCACGGTCCGCCGTCCCGGCCCCGGGTCGCGCCGTCCGGTCCTGGCGCCGCCGTCCGGTCCTGCGGCCGGACGCCGTCACCCGACCCAGCCCCCAGGAGCACCCCATGAGCCGCCACGTGCCGAGCACCACCCGGCAGGCCGGCCGCCCGGCCCGCGGCCTCCGGCGGGACTGGTCGGCGTCGGCGACCCTCGCGGGCTTCGTGGCCGTCGTCGTCTCCTACTCGGGGCCCGTGCTCGTGGTCCTCGAGGCGGCCCGGGCGGGCGGGCTCAGCCCGGAGCTCACCTCCTCCTGGCTGTGGGCCGTCTCGGTCGGCTCCGGCGTCACGTGCGCCCTCATGAGCCTGTGGACGCGCCAGCCCGTCATGGTGGCGTGGTCCATCCCGGGGGCGGCGCTGCTCATCACCTCGCTCGGCAGCTACTCCTTCTCCGACGCCGTGGGCGCCTACGTGGTCACGGGCGTCCTGGGCCTGGTCCTGGGCGTGACGGGGCTGATCGGCCGGATCCTGGCCGCCGTCCCGAAGCCCATCACCGCCGCCGTCCTGGCCGGCGTGCTCTTCCCCTTCGCCATCAAGGTGGCGGCGGCCGTCGTCGAGAACCCGTGGGTGGCGGGCGCCCTCGTCCTCGGCTACCTCCTGGGCCGGCGGTTCTTCCCCCGCTACGCCGTCTTCGCCGCGCTGGGCCTGGGCGTGCTGACGGCTCTCGTCCGCGGCCGGATCGAGCCCGTGGCCCTGGACCTGTCCCTCACCCAGCCGGTGCTGACCGTGCCCACGTTCTCGTGGGAGGCGATCGCCGGGATCAGCATCCCGCTGCTGATCGTGACCGCGGCCGGGCAGAACGCCCCGGGCCTGGCCATGATGCACACGGCTGGCTACGCCGCCCGGGACCGCCTGCTGCTCGGCGCCTCGGGCGTCGCGTCGGTCGCCTTCGCGCCCTTCGGCAGCCACGCCCTGAACCTCGCGGCCGTCACCGCGGGCATCGCGACCAGCCCCGAGTCCCACCCGGACCTCGGCCGCCGCTACGTGGCCGGCATCTCGTGCGGGGTCTTCTACGTCCTCTTCGGCCTGTTCGCGGACACCCTCGTCGCCGCGTTCGCGGCGATCCCCCCGGGGATGATCACGGCCCTCGCGGGGGTGGCCCTGCTGGGCGCCCTGCAGGGGTCCTTCTTCGACAGCATGCACCCCGGCCGGCACCAGCCGGCCGTCATCGAGGCGGCGCTCATCACCCTGGTGGTCACGGTCTCCGGCATCGCCCCCTACGGCATCGTCTCCCCGTTCTGGGGCATGCTCGCGGGCATCGGGTCGTACGCGATCCTGCGCCGCCCCGCGGCGCCCGCCGCCCGCTGAGCACTCCCGCGCGGCTTCGGCGCACCGAATCCCGGGGCCGGCGCCCCGGGTCTACACTCGTCGGGAAGCGAAGGGGAGTAGTTCCCGGGTGCCGTGCACCCGTCGGTCTGTCGCCATCCCGGTCTCGACGAGGAGTCCCGGCAGCCCACCCGTGCCCGCGGGCGAACGAGACCTTCCGGACGACACCGCACCCCGGTCGGACCCCGCGCGCCCCGTGCCGCCCCGGGCCGCGCCGGGCCCGAGGAAGGCCGCATGACACCCGCACCCGACGCCCACGCCCCCACGCCCCGGGGAGACCCCGCCCGCCCGGCCCGGCCCGAGCGCGGACAGATCCGCCGCTGGCGCAAGTACCTCGCGGAGGAGCGCGCCGAGGCGCGGATCTACAGCCTCCTCGCCGCCCGCAGCACCGGCCGGGAGCAGGAGATCCTGCACCAGGTCGCCGAGGCCGAGCAGCGCCACGCCGAGCACTGGGTCCGGCTGCTCGGCCCCCACGCGGAGGCCGAGGCCCGGCCGTCCCTGTACTCCCGGCTGCTGATCTTCCTCGCCACGCACTTCGGCTCCGTCTTCGTCCTGGCCCTGATCCAGCGCGCCGAGAGCCGCTCCCCCTACGACCGGGAGGAGGACGCGTCCGAAGCCATGGCGGCCGACGAGGCGGTGCACGAGGAGATCATCCGCGCCCTCGCCACCGAGGGCCGGCACAAGCTCTCCGGCAACTTCCGGGCGGCGGTCTTCGGCGCCAACGACGGCCTCGTGTCCAACCTCGCGCTGGTCATGGGCGTGGGCGCCACCGGCACCTCCCCCGGGATGGTGCTCTTCGCGGGCGTCGCCGGTCTGCTCGCGGGGGCGCTGTCCATGGGGGCCGGGGAGTTCGTGTCCGTGCGCTCGCAGCGCGAGCTGCTCGACGCCTCCCAGCCGACCCAGGTGACGCTGCACGTGGCGCCGAACCTGGACCTGGACGCCAACGAGCTCGTGCTGATCTACCGGGCGAGGGGCATGAGCGAGGAGGCCGCCGAGCACCGTGCGGCGGAGCGGCTGGGCTTCTTCGAGTGCGACTGCGACCCCTCCCGGTCGTTCCGCGACACCGTCGAGGACGAGCCGGCGCCGCACTCCACCGTGGCCCTCGGCACCGACCTGGGGGCCGCGGCGTCGAGCTTCTGCTTCTTCGCGTCCGGCGCGATCATCCCGATTCTGCCGTACCTGGCGGGCCTCACCGGGGTCCCCGCGATGCTCGTGGCCCTCGTCCTCGTGGGGCTCGCCCTGCTGGTGACGGGCGGCCTGGTCGGGCTGCTCTCCGGGGCCTCCCCCTGGAAGCGCGGGCTGCGCCAGCTGGCCATCGGCTACGGCGCCGCCCTGGCCACCTATCTCCTCGGCCTGCTGTTCAACACGAGCGTCGCCTGACCGGTCGTCACGAAGGCAAACCGAGGCTGTCCTCACTTGAGGGGACATCCCGGGCGGCCGGCGGATCCCCGGGGTCCGGGACCGTGCGTGAAACCGCTGGTGGGAGCGGATTCCCTGCCGATTCCGCCGCCCCCGAGCCCCGCCGACCGGCCCACGTTCCGGGGGCGGCCGGCGGCTCAGGGCCCGCCCCGCGAATTCGCGGGGGGAAACCGGGTGCGGACGCGGCACCGCGTCGGATAAGGTGGCGATCGTGGTGAGAACCACAGCAATGGGGGAAATTGCACGGATCGGACCGATTCGGACGCACTGGGGGGTGCACCGTCTGCGGCATCCGTGTTCTGAAAGCCGCTCAGCCCACGGCTCTCCTCTGTTGAGGCGTTCAACGCCTGCCGATGGCCGCGGGTCCTCCATGGGAGGCGCATCTCTCCCCGCGCCGGGCGGACTCCTACCGCCCGTTCCCGCGGCCATCGGTCTACACCGCACCTCCTCCGCCCCGGTCGTCCCGCTGCGCACGCCGTCCTGGCGCCCTGCCCGCTGGGGCTAGGATCGTAGGGCCGCGCCCGCCGTCGTCGAGACCGGACCGCGCGGCGCACCCGTCATCAGCGCCGAGGAGCCCGCCCATGCCCGCCCAGGGGACCGTCGAACACGTCCTGACCGTCCACTGCCCCGAGGCCCACGGGCTCGTGAGCGCCATCACGTCCAACCTGACGCAGCAGGGCTGCGACATCTTCGACGTGAAGCACTTCTCGGACCGTTTCACCGACGAGTTCTTCATCCGCTGCCACACCGTCAGCGAGGCCGGCACCGCCACCGTGGAGTCCCTGACCGAGGGCTTCGCCCCGGTCGCGGAGCAGCACGACATGCGGTTCCGGCTGGTCCCCGTGCAGCGCCGGACCCGGGTGCTCGTCATGGTGTCCCGCTTCTCGCACTGCCTCACGGACCTGCTGCACCGCACCAGGATCGGCGAGCTGCCCATCGAGATCGTGGCCGTGGTCTCCAACCACCTCGACCACAAGAGCCTCGTGGAGTGGCACGAGGTTCCCTTCCACCACATCCCCGTCACGGCAGCGACCAAACCGCAGGCCGAGGGCCGGCTGCTCGAGCTCGTGGACCGCTACGACGTCGAGCTGGTCGTGCTGGCCCGCTACATGCAGGTGCTCTCCGACGAGCTGACGCGGGAGCTGTCGGGGAAGTGCATCAACATCCACCACTCCTTCCTGCCCTCGTTCAAGGGCGCCAAGCCCTACCACCAGGCCTACGCCCGGGGCGTGAAGATGGTGGGGGCCACCGCCCACTACGTGACGGCGGACCTCGACGAGGGCCCGATCATCGCCCAGCGCGTCATGCCCGTGGACCACGCCCACACCCCGGCGGACCTCGTGGCGGTGGGCCGCGACGCCGAGATGCAGGCGCTGTCCCGCGCCGTGAAGTGGCACGCCGAGGGCCGCGTGGTGCTCTCCGGCAACCGCACCATCGTCCTGGTCTGACCCGGCCCCGGGGCGGCCGGGCGCGCTCACGCGCGGGCGGGCCGGCGGACCGGCGGCGCCGCGCCGTCGGACGTCCCGAGAGGCTCCACCCGGACCGGGGCGCCAGTCTCGAGCGAGCGCTGCGCGGCGTCGGCCACCCGGGAGGCGGCCACGGCGTCGCGGGCCGTGCAGGGGCTGGGGATCTCCCCGCGCACCACGCGCACGAAGGCCGCCATCTCGCGGCGGTAGGCCTCGGCGAAGCGCTCGTGGAACGTGGTGTGCGGGGGCCCGGCCGGGAACCCGACCCCGGGCTCGGCCGAGCGCATCGCCATGTGCTCGTCCATCCCCACGGCCACCGAGCCCTTCGAGCCCTGCAGCTCGAGCCGCACGTCGTGGCCCGCGCCGTTGTAGCGGGTCGCGGCCACGGTGGCCACCGTGCCGTCGTCGAGGGTGAGCACGGCCAGCGCGGTGTCGACGTCGCCCACCTCGCCGATCCGGGGGTCCCCGCGGTTGGACCCGCGGGCGTACACCTCGACGACCTCGCGGCCGGTGATCCAGCGGAGGACGTCGACGTCGTGCACGGAGCAGTCCCGGAACAGCCCGCCCGAGGTCGCGAGGAACTCGACCGGCGGCGGGGTCATGTCACCGGTCATCGCGCGCACGGTGTGCAGCCAGCCCAGCTCGCCCGCGGCGTACAGCTCCCGGGCCCGGACGTAGCCGGGGTCGAAGCGGCGCTGGTGACCGATCTGGACCACGCCCTGCACGCGCTCGATCTCGTCGAGCAGGGGCAGCGCCTCCGCCACGGACAGCGCCACCGGCTTCTCGCAGAAGACCGGCAGCCCCGCGGCAAGGCCCGTCCGGATCAGCCCCGGGTGCGTGGCCGTGCCGGTCGCCACGACGAGGCCGTCCACCCCGTCCTCGAGCAGCGACTCGACCGTGGGCAGCGGCACCGCCCCCGTCCGGCCGGCCACGGCGGCCGCCTGCTCGGGCACGGCGTCCACGATGCTCAGCCGCACGGCCGGCTCACCGCCGGGATCGCGCAGGGCGGCGAGGTGGGCGGCGTGCATGGCGCCGATGCGGCCGGCGCCGATCAGTCCGATCCGGACGGTCATGGCGGGGAGTCCTTTCGACAGGGAGGGAGGGGTGCTGTGGGACCGGCCCCGCGCCCGGAGTCCTCCGGGGGCGCGGGGCCGGGGTCCGGTCAGGCGCGGGGGCGGGCCTGGGACTCGGCCATGTCGGCCTTCACCTGCTGCATCTGGGTGGTGTGCCCGCCGAGCTGCTCGAGCTCGTGGGTGAGCTCCTCCAGCTCCGCACCACCGGCCATCTGGGCGGTGAGGTCCCCGAGCAGGATGTCCTTCTTCTCGTAGTAGCCGATGGACCGCCCGCGCTTGAGCAGCAGGAACCGGTCCCCCACGGGGTAGGCGTGGTGCGGGTTGTGGGTGATGAACACCACGCCCAGGCCGCGTTCCTTGGCCTGCAGGATGTAGCGCAGCACCACCCCGGACTGCTTCACGCCCAGGGCCGCGGTGGGCTCGTCAAGGATGAGGACCTTCGCCCCGAAGTGCACCGCCCGGGCGATGGCCACGCACTGGCGCTCGCCCCCGGACAGCGTGCCGATGGGCTGGTCCACGTCGCGCAGGTCGATGCCCATGTCGGCGAGCTCCTGCTTGGTGATCTCCTTCATCCTCGCCACGTCCAGGCGCTTGAACGGCCCGAACCCGGTGGTGAGCTCGGAGCCCAGGAAGAAGTTGCGCCACACCGGCATCAGCGGGACCACGGCCAGGTCCTGGTACACGGTGGCGATCCCGGCGTCGAGGGCCTGCCGGGGCGAGGTGAAGGTGGTCTCCTCCCCGCCGACCCGCAGGGTCCCGTCGGTGTGCTGGTGCAGTCCGGCGATGATCTTGATCAGGGTGGACTTGCCGGCCCCGTTGTCACCGAGCACGCAGGTGACCTTCCCGGCGTCGACGGTCATGGTGACCTCGCGCAGGGCGATGATGTTGCCGTAGCGCTTGCCGACGTCCGCGAGCTCCACCAGGGGCGCGGCGGTGACGGTGGTGTCGGGGGTGGTGCCCGTGGGCGTGTTCTGCGTCGACACGGTGGTCACCTACTTCCTCTCGACGCGCTTGCGCACGTACATGTTCACGATGGTGGCCAGCAGCAGCATCAGGCCCAGGAAGAACTTGAACCAGTCGGGGTTCCACTCGGCGTAGACGATGCCGCGGGAGGCGATGCCGAAGATCAGCGCGCCCAGGGCGCCGCCGATGGCCGAGCCGAAGCCGCCGGTGAGCAGGCACCCGCCGATCACGGCGCCGATGATGTACAGGAACTCGTTGCCCACGCCCTCCCCGGACTGCACGGAGTCGAAGGCGAAGAGGTTGTGCATGCCCAGCAGCCAGCCGCACAGGCCCACCCCCATGAACAGCCCGATCTTGGTCTTCGCCACCGGCACGCCCACGGCGCGGGCGGCGTTCTCGTCCCCGCCCACGGCGAAGATCCAGTTGCCGATCCTCGTCTTGAGCAGGATGAACGTGGCGACCGCCACCAGGGCGATCCAGTAGAACACCGTGATCCGCACGTTCACCCCGGCGATGGTCACCGAGGAGGCGAAGATCGCCTTGGCGGAGTCGAAGCCGTCCATGGTGCTGATCGAGGGCGAGGAGACCGAGCCGCCGATCAGCCGGGTCAGGGCCAGGTTGAGCCCGGTGAGCATGAGGAACGTCGACAGGGTCACGATGAAGGAGGGCAGCTTGGTGCGCATCAGCAGCCAGCCGTTGATCAGCCCGATCCCCAGCGAGGTCAGCAGGGCGATGCCCACCCCGACCCAGACGTTGACGGCGAAGAACCAGCTGAACATCGAGGCGGCCAGCGCGGAGGTGATCACGGCCACCCCGGTGGAGAGGTCGAACTCCCCGCCGATCATCAGCAGGGACACCCCCACCACCATGATCCCGATGGTCGAGGCCCCGTACAGCACGGTGGAGATGGACTGGGCCTGGGTGATCGAGGGGGCGGCGACGGCGAAGAACAGCGCCACCACGATCGCCCCGACCAGCGCCCCGATCTCGGGGCGGGCCAGGAAGGTGCCCAGCAGGCCCTTGGTCTGGATGCGCTCGTCGGCCGGAGCCGCGGCGGTTGGCGTGGAGGGGGCTCCGGAGGAGCCGCGGTCCGGCGCCGGTGCGGCGGCCGGTGTACGGGTGGAGGTCATGGTCTTCTGCTCCTGGTTCCCGGGCCTGCTCAGCGGATGCCCTCGTTCGCGTACTCGAGGACGTCCTCGGCGTTCGACGAGTCCACGACGGCGGGACCCGTGAGCGTCGCCTGGCCGCCGCCGATCTTGAAGGCGCCCCGGTGGTTCTGCCACAGGGAGTCCACGGACAGGTAGCCCTGCAGCCACGGCTGCTGGTCGATGGTGAACAGCACGTCGCCGTCGACGACGGCCTGGGCGAGGTCGCCGTTCATGTCGAAGGACGCGACGGTCGCGTCGCTGCCGGCCGACTCCTTCGCCTCGAGCAGGGTCATCGTGTAGGGCGCGCCGAGCCCGATGATCGAGTCGGCCTCCGTCGAGGCCTGCAGCTTGGCCGTGGCGGTCGAGGACACCTGGGTCATGTCCGTGCCCTGCACGTAGAGGATCTCCGTCTCCGGCAGCGCCTCCTTGACGCCGGCGCACCGGGCCTCGAGGCCCACGTGGCCCTGCTCCTGGATCACGCAGATCGGGTGCTGCAGGCCCTCCTCCTTGAGCCGCTCCCCCGCCGTCTGCCCGGCCAGCTGCTCGTCGGACCCGAAGTGCGCGAACGCGCCGAGGTCCTCGAACTCGTTCTCGCCGGCGTTGAGGGTCAC
This sequence comes from Kocuria sp. CPCC 205258, assembly GCF_040981005.1. NCBI lineage: Bacteria > Bacillati > Actinomycetota > Actinomycetes > Micrococcales > Micrococcaceae > Kocuria > Kocuria sp. CPCC 205258. Next base: position 208,022 of record NZ_JAVKPS010000005.1, read on the forward strand.
CACCGGGATGCCGGCCTCCTCGGCCTGGGCCAGCACGTCCCGCAGGGCGTCGGGCTTGGCCAGGGTCACGGCGATCCCGTCGACGCCCTGGTCGATGTACTGCTGCACGAGCTGGGCCTGGCGCCCGCCCTCGGGATCGGAGGCGTAGAGGAACTCCACGTTGTCCTTCGCCGAGGCCTCCTCGGCGCCCGCGCGGATCCGGTCCCAGAACGTGTCGCCCGGGGCGGCGTGCGTGATCATGGCGATCTTGATCTGCTCGGTCTGGGCCGCCTGGCCGCCGCCGCCCTCGCCCGCGGCGGTGGTCTCCCGGCCGCCCTCGGACGAGCAGCCGGCGAGCGCCATGGCGGGGACCAGCAGGGCGGCGGCCGCCAGGAGACGCCGGGGTGCCCTGGGCCGCAGGTTCTCGGGGGAAGGACGTCGTGCAGTCATGGGATGTTCTCCTCGTGTCGATGCGGGGCCTCGCGCCTCCGGGCGCCGCCTCGGCCGTCCGCTTGGGGATCATCCTGGGTGACCCGGATCACAGATGTCAATAGAATGTATGGACATATTCACATCTCGCCCTTCACAATGGAGGAAGTCGGCGGTCCCGCCCGCTCGGTTCCACTCCTTGGAGGTCCACCATGTCCGGCCCACTCCGTCTCACGGTCGACAAGACCTCCCCCGTGCCCCTCTACCACCAGGTGGCGCAGGGGCTCGAGGACGCGATCCGCAGCGGTGAGCTGCCCCCGGGAACCAAGCTGGACAACGAGATCGACCTCGCCAACCGGCTCAACCTGTCCCGGCCCACCATGCGCAAGGCCATGGACCAGCTCGTGCGCGCCGGGCTGCTGGTGCGCAAGCGCGGTGTGGGCACCCAGGTGGTGGGCAGCCAGGTGCGCCGCTCGCTCGAGCTGACCAGCCTGCACGAGGACCTCCAGCGCAGCGGGGGCAGTCCCAGCACGGACGTGCTGGACTTCGCGCGGATCCCTGCCGACGACGAGGTGGCGCTGCTGCTGGGCATCGCGCCGGGCGACGAGGTCTACCACCTCGTGCGCCTGCGCGGCACGGACGGCGAGCCGCTGGCCCTCATGGAGAACTGGATCCCCTGCGCCCTGTGCGAGCTCACGCGCGAGCAGCTCGAGCAGGAAGGGCTGTACTCCCTGATGCGCGGCCAGGGCGTCAACTTCCAGCTGGCCCACCAGCGGGTGGGCGCCGTCTCGGCCGACGCGTTCCAGGCGGAGCAGCTGGGCGTCGAGCCCGGCGCCGCGCTGGTCAGCATGCACCGCACCGCCATGGACGACCTCGGCCGGCAGGTGGAGACCGGCCGGCACGTGTACCGGGCCGACAAGTACACCTTCGAGCTGACTCTCGTCCAGCGCTGAGCGCCGGACCACCGCCGCGGCCCGAGACCACCGCACGACGACGACACCGGAAGGCACACCGACCCATGCACACCGACAGTTCCCGCCCCGAATGGGTCCACCCCAAGGACTCCGCCGCCCAGGACGGCTGGTTCGTCTCCCTGGGCGGCCACGACTCCGCCGCCGAGGTCCCCGGCTGGGCCCACACGGGTCTGCGCGTGGCCGACCTCGGCCCGGGCGGACGGATCCGCTTGGACGCCGCCGAGGAGGAGCGCATCGTGGTGCCCCTGGCGGGGAGCTTCACCGCCGAGACGAATGGTGAGAGCTACGACCTCGCCGGCCGGCCGTCGGTCTTCGCCGGCCCCACCGACGTCCTCTACACCGGGATCCGCCGGGACCTGACCGTGTCCACCGCCACCGGCGGCCGGGTGGCCGTGGCCTCGGCGCCCGCCCGCGCGGAGCACCCGACACGGCTCGTGACCCGCGCGGAGATCCCGGTCGAGCTGCGCGGGGCCGGGAACTGCTCGCGCCAGGTGCACAACTTCGGCACCCCGGCGGCGCTGGAGGCCGACCGGTTCATCGTGTGCGAGGTGCTCACCCCGGCCGGCAACTGGTCCTCCTACCCGCCGCACAAGCACGACGAGGAGAAGGACGGGGAGACCGCGCTGGAGGAGATCTACTACTTCGAGACGCAGCTCGCCGAGGGCATGCCCGTGCCGGAGGGCGGCGGCACCGACCCGATGGGCTACCAGCGGGTCTACGCCTCGGACGACCGTCCCATCGACGTCAGCGCCGAGGTGCGCTCCGGCGACGTCGTCCTGGTGCCCTACGGCTGGCACGGGCCCGCCATGGCGACCCCCGGCTACGACCTGTACTACCTCAACGTCATGGCCGGGCCGGGCCGGGTGCGGGAGTGGCTGATCAGCGACGACCCCCACCACGGCTGGATCCGCCGGACCTGGGACGAGTCGGCGGTCGACCCCCGGCTGCCCTTCGGCCGCTGAGCACCCCCGGCACCGTCCGTGCGCGAAGGGCCCGTCCCCGAGGGGGCGGGCCCTTCCTGCACCGGCGAACGGATCAGCGCAGGGCGCCGACGGACGCGGCGGCGTCCTTCAGGACGCCGGCGGCGATCTCGAGGCCCTCGATCCGGCCCAGGGAGACGTCCTCGTGCTCGATGTTGACCGCCATGTCCGGGTCGACCTCGTGCAGCGCGGTGAGGAACTCGGCCCAGTAGGCGGTGTCGTGGCCGCGGCCCAGCGCCACGAAGTCCCACGCGGAGTCCTTCGGCCACTCGTTGGCCCACTCGTCGCCGCCGAGGTTGGTGCGGTCCTCCTCGGGCGCGAGGCGGCGGAAGCTGTTGTCCAGCACACCGTAGAGCGCGGCGTTCTCCTGGTTGATCCGCACGTCCTTCGCGGCCGCGTGGAGGATCAGCGGGCCGAGTTCGCGGACCACGGCGACCGGGTCCATCTGCTGCCAGAACAGGTGCGAGGCGTCGAGCTCGACGCCCACGTGCGTGGCGCCGGTCAGGTCGACGAGCTTGCGGACGTCGGCGGTGTTGAACACGACGTTCTGCGGGTGCAGCTCCAGGGCCACCTTGACGCCGTGGTCGGCGGCCATCCGGTCGATCTCCCGCCAGAAGTCGGCGACGAGGCCCCACTGGTAGTCCAGGACGTCCAGGGAGGCGGAGTTCCAGGCGTTGACGATCCAGTTGGGCACCGTGGCCCCCGGCTCCCCGCCGGGCAGCCCGGACATGGTCACCACCCGGGTCTGGCCCAGCCGCTCGGCCAGCCGGATGGAGCGGCGGATGTCCTCGGCGTGCTTCTCGCCGATCGCACGCTTGGGGTGCAGCGGATTGCCGTTGCAGTTGAGGCCGGCGATCGAGACGCCGGTGCCCTCGAAGACGGCCAGGTAGTCGTCGCGGGCGGCGTCGCTCTCCAGGATCTGGTCCATGTCCGGGACGTGGACGGCCGGGAGGAACCCGCCCGTGTTGATCTCGATACCGGTCAGGCCGAGGTCCGCGATGACCTTCAGCGCCTCGGGCAGGGACCGGTCGTGCAGGATCGCGTTGTAGACACCGAGCTTCACAGGACGACCTTCTTTCCGTGGTGGGTGGCCGACTCCACGGCCGCCTCCAGGATCTCCATGTTGTGCACGCCGTCCGCGAAGGAGGCGTTGCGGGGCAGTGAGACGGACTCCTCGAGACCAGCTACCTCCTCGAGGAAGGCGCGGGCCTGGTAGCCGAAGGCGTCGTTCTGGCCGAACCCGACGCCGGGGGCGTCCATGGCCAGTCCCTGCGACAGGTAGGCGTGGCCGGGGCCGAGGTTGACGGTGCGATAGCCGTTGGTGGCCTCGGGCCCGTCGGTGAGGAACAGCTCGATCTCGGCCGGGCGCAGCTGGTTGAACCGCGCGGCACCCTTCTCGCAGAACACCTCGAAGGTCAGGGTGTTGGGGTGCCCGGCCGCCACCCGGGAGACCTCCAGGCTGCCGGCGCCGGTGGCGAACTCGGCCGAGAACGCGGCGTAGTCGTCGTTCTCGACCGGCTCGTAGTCGTCGCTGACCTCCACGAGGTCATGGCCGGTCACCGCGCCCAGGGGCAGCGGCCGCTCAGAAATGGCCGTGGCCAGCCGGCCGCCGCTCACGGAGCGGACGTCACCGCAGAGGAACTCCGCGACGTAGGCCAGGTGGCTGCCGACGTCGGCCAGCGCCCCGGAACCGGGGCCGCCCTTGTAGCGCCAGCTCATGGGCGCCTTGGGGTTCACGCCGTAGTCGGTCCAGTACCGGCCGCTGAAGTGCAGGACCTTCCCCAGCGTCCCGCCCTGGATCAGCTCGCGGATCGCGGCGATGCCGGGGGTGCGCCGGAAGGTGAAGCCGATGCGGGCGACGGCGTCCGCCTGCTCGGCGGCCCGGGCCATGGCGCGGGCGTCCTCGAGGGTGTCGCTGAGCGGCTTCTCGCACAGCACGTGCTTGCCGGCCTCCAGCAGGCCCTCGACGGCCCGGCGGTGGAAGCGGTTGGCGATGACGACGCTGACCACGTCGATCTCCGGGTCCTCCGCGACCGCCTCCCAGGACCCCAGGGCCTTCTCGTAGCCGTAGCGGCGGGCCACGTGAGCCCCCAGCGTCTCGTTGACGTCGCCGATGGCGACGTAGCGCAGCGGGGGCAGGACGGGGTCGTAGAGCGTGGGGGCCACGCGGTAGGCGGCCGCGTGGGCCTGGCCGGCCATGCCGGCGCCGATGACGGCGATGCCGATGCTGTCGGTCATGCTTCTCTCCTGGACTGGGGACGGGACGAGGACGGTTCGGGAACGGGACGAACACGAAGGAAGAGCAGCCGTCGCTCCGGGCCCTGTGGCACCGGTCACGATTGGAGCGCTCCAACGAGCGTAGGATCTTCCGCGGACCGGGTCAAGAGATTTGTCAGGACAAATTCGGGAGAGCGATCGGGGACAATGCTGTGGTGAACACTCGACCGCCCACCATCTACGACGTCGCCCGGAGCGCGGGCGTCTCCAAGTCCTTGGTGTCCCTCGTCCTGCGCGGCTCCCCCAGCGTCTCGGAGGCCCGGCGGACCGCCGTCCTGGAGGCGGTGGAGCGGCTGGGCTACCGCCCCAGCCAGGCCGCCGCGGCGCTGGCCGGGGCGACGACGCGCACCATCGGGGTGGTCATCGACGACTGGCGGAACCTGTGGTTCGTGGAGCTGCTGCGCGGTCTGCAGGAGGGCCTGGCGCCGCACGGGCTGCGCATCGCGGTCGCCGACCACACGCTCAACGCGCACGTGGAGGCGCACCCGCTGGACGGCTTCCTGTCGATGCGCGTCGACGGGCTGGTGATCGCCACCGAGCCGACCGGGGCCATGCGCGTGCCCGAGGGGCTGCCCGTCGTGGTGGCCGGCCACCGGGAGGGCGTGGTGCCGGGTGCCGAGGTCGTCGCCAACGACGACCGGCTCGGCGCGCGCCTGGCGACGGAGCACCTGATCGGCCTCGGCCACCGCGGCATCGGCCACCTCACGGGCGGCGGCGGAGCGGCCCGGCTGCGGGCGGAGGGCTTCGCGGCGGCGATGGCCGCGGCCGGCCTCGAGCCCCGCACCGTCACCGGGCACGGTGCCACCACGGAGGAGGACGGCTACGCCGCCGCGGTGCGCCTGCTCGACGCCGCTCCGGAGACCACGGCGGTCTTCGCCGCCAACGACACCATGGCCATGGGGGCCCTCGCGGCGGCCGGTGAGCGCGGAATGCGCGTGCCGCAGGAGCTCTCGGTGGTCGGCTACGACGACTCCCCCATCGCCTCCACCCATCTCCTGCGGCTGACCACCGTCGACAGCCGCAACGCGGAGATCGGCGCGGTGGCCGCCGAGCGGCTGGTGGCCCGGATCGGCGGGCGCCCGGACACGGGGGCGGCGGTCCTGCTCGAGCCCGAGCTGGTCGTCCGCGGCTCCACGGCGGCAGCCCGCGCGACCGGGTGAGGGCGGGGCCCTGCGAGCGCCCCGCCGCCGCGCCGGGGAGACGCGTCAGGGCGCGGCGGGGCCGTCGCCCCGCCGCGCCCTGACGCCGGCCCCCGCTGCCGCTCAGGCGCGGGCGGCCACCGGTGCCGTGCTGTAGAGCTCCGGCCTGGGCTGCATCCGCACGGGCACGATCTCCCCGCTGGCCTGCGCCCGGACGCCGGCCTCGCAGCACGCGGCCGTGGCGTAGCCGTCCCATGCCGAGGGGCCACCGATCTGCCCGCGCGCGGCGGCGTCGACCCACGCCTGGATCTCGCGGTCGTATGCCTCGACGAAGCGCTCCTCGAAGCCCGGGGTGACGCTGCCGCCCCAGGTGCCGGCCGTGCGGACGTAGGGCTCGCTGTCGCCGCCGATGCCCACCACGCCCGTCTCGAAGGACGCCTGCGTGGCGACCTGGTAGCCGAACTGCGCGTTGACGTAGGCCTCGACCTGGGCGAGGATCCCGGACTCGGTCTCCATCAGCACCAGCTGCGGGTCCTTCTGGCCCTCCGGGGCGTTGCGGGTGGAGCGCCCGATCCGGACCTGGACCGAGGTGATCTCCTCCCCGGTGAAGAAGCGCACGGCGTCGAACTCGTGCACCACGGAGTCGTTGATGATCATCTCGTTGGTGAACCCGGGCGGGGTGGTCGGGTTGCGGTGCTGGTGGTGCAGGGTCAGCAGCTCCCCGTAGGTCCGCTCCTCGATCATCCGACGCAGGGCGAGATAGCCCGCGTCGAAGCGGCGCATGAAGCCGACCTGGATCAGCTGCCGGCCGGCGGCCACCTCGGCCTCGACCACGCGCCAGGAGGACTCCGCGTCCGGGGTCAGCGGCTTCTCGCACAGCGTGGGCAGCCCGTGCTCGATCGCGGACAGTAGCACCTGCTCGTGCAGGAACCCGGGGGTGGCGATGAGGGCGGCGTCGATGTCGTCCCGGTCGAGCACCTCCTGGAAGTCGGTGTGGGCGACCGCGCCGGGGATGTGGGCGATGGCGGCCTCGGCCCGGGCCCGGTCGATGTCGACGACGGCGGCGATCTCGGCGCCGTTGATCCGGCGGTGGATGCGCTCGATGTGGTCGGCGCCCATGCGGCCGGCTCCGACGACGGCTACGCGCAGCGGGGTGTTCATGGTGTTCTCCTTCCGCCGCCCCTGCGGGGCGGGATGTGCGGGGCGCTCCCGCCGGTCCGGGGACCGGCGGGAGCGGGGTGGCGTGCGGGTCAGTGGTCGGACGAGGACGGGAACGCGAAGGACGCCCCCGAGGCGTGGTGCGGCTCGGGCCACCGCTCGGTGACGGCCTTGCCGCGGGTGTAGAAGCGCACGCCGTCGGGCCCGTAGATGTGGTGGTCGCCGAACAGCGAGGCCTTCCAGCCGCCGAAGGAGTGCCAGGCGACGGGCACGGGGATCGGGACGTTGACGCCGATCATGCCCACGGTCACCTGCCGCTTGAACTGGCGGGCGTAGGCGCCGGAGGAGGTGAAGATCGCGGTGCCGTTGCCGTACGGGTTGGCGTTGATGACCTCGATGCCCTCGTCGAGGGTGTCCACGCGCAGCACCACGAGAACGGGCCCGAAGATCTCCTCCTCGTAGGCGGCCATGTCCTTCCGGACCCGGTCCAGGACGGTGGGGCCCACGAAGAAGCCGTCCTCGTGGTCGGCCACGATCAGGTCGCGGCCGTCCACGACGACGGCCGCGCCGTCCTGCTCGGCGGCGGTGACGATCCGGCGCACGCGGTCCCGGGACGCGGGGGTGATGACGGGGCCCATGTCGGAGGAGGCGTCCATGCCGTTGCCCACGGTGATGTCCTTGGCCCGGGCGGCCAGCTTGTCCACGAGCAGGTCCGCGGCCTCGCCGACGGCCACGGCCACGGACACGGCCATGCAGCGCTCCCCGGCGGAGCCGAAGGCGGCCGCCGTGAGGTTGTCGGCCGCGGAGTCCATGTCCGCGTCCGGCAGCACGATCGCGTGGTTCTTCGCCCCGCCGAGGGCCTGGACGCGCTTGCCGTGCTTGGTCGCGGTCTCGTGCACGTACTGGGCGATCGGGGTGGAGCCCACGAACGAGATGCCGTCCACGTCCGGGTGGGTCAGCAGCCCGTCCACGGCCTCCTTGCCGCCGTGCAGCACCTGGAACACCCCGTCCGGCAGTCCGGCCCGCTGCCACAGCTCGGCGATCAGCAGGGCCGGGGAGGGGTCCCGCTCGGAGGGCTTGAGGATGAAGGCGTTGCCGGTGGCGATCGCCACCGGGGCCATCCACAGCGGCACCATGACGGGGAAGTTGAACGGGGTGATGCCCGCGACCACGCCGAGGGGCTGGCGGAAGGAGTAGACGTCGATGCCGGTGGAGAACTGGTCGGAGTACTCCCCCTTGAGCTGCTCGGCGATCCCGCAGGCGAACTCGACGACCTCGAGGCCGCGGCCCACCTCGCCCTTGGCGTCGGAGAGCACCTTGCCGTGCTCGGCGGTGATCAGGGCGGCGAGGTCGTCGGTGTGGGCGGCCACGAGCTCACGGAACTTGAACAGCACGGCGGTGCGCTTGGCCAGGGACACGTCGCCCCACGAGTCGGCGGCCGCCCGCGCCGCGGCCACCGTGGTCTGCAGGTCCTCCTCGGTGGCCAGGTGCAGGATGCCGGACACCTGCCCGGTGGCGGGGTTGTAGATCTCCTGCGTGCGGTCACCGGTGCCGGGCGTGCGGGCCCCGGCGATGAAGTGCTCGACGTGCTGGATCTGCTGGTCGGTCCTGTCGATCTGCTGGGTCATGGGACTCCTCCTTCAGTTCCCCAGCAGCGGACGCTGCCGGGCCTTGTGCTGCTGGTAGACCTCGTAGGCCTCGTTCGTGGACTCGAGGGTGGCGGTGCCCGTGACGGGCACGTCCCACCAGGACTCGGAGCTGGGCGCGTCGATCAGCGGGTCCGACTCCACGTGCACGAGCACGGGACCGGAGCCCTCGGGCACGGCCTTGGCCTCGGCCACGGCCGCCTGCAGCCGGTCGATCACGCCCTCGCCGGGCTCGACGCGCAGCACGCGCACGCCGAGGGACTCGGCGTTGGTGGCGAGGTCGATCGGCAGCGTCGAGCCGTCGTCGAAGCTGTGCCGCTGCCCGTCGAGGTAGCGGTACTTCGTGCCGAAGCGCTGGGACCCCAGCTGCTCCGAGAGCGCACCGATCGAGGCGTAGCCGTGGTTCTGGATGAGCACCACCACGAGCTTGAGCCCCTCGGCCACGGCCGTGACGAGCTCGGTGTGCATCATCAGGTAGGAGCCGTCCCCGACCATGACGACGACGTCGCGCGCGTCCTGCGGCGTCCCGGCCCGCTGGGCCTCGGCCACGGCGGCCCGCTTGACCCCGAGCCCGCCGGCGATCTCGTAGCCCATGCAGGAGAACGCGTACTCGACGTGGTAGCCGAAGGCGTCCTTGACCCGCCACATCTTGTGCAGGTCACCGGGCAGCGAGCCCGCCGCGCACACGACGACGTCGCGGTCGTCCATGGCCTCGTTGACGGCCCCGATGATCTCGTTCTGGCTGGGCAGCGGCAGGTGCCGCTCGGAGAACACCGCGTCCACGGTCGCGTCCCAGCGCTGCTTCTCGGCCTCGACGGTCTCGGCGAGGTCCGCACCGACCCGGTACCCGCCGAGCGCCCTCGTCAGTTCGACGAGCGTCTTGCGGGCGTCGGCGACGACCGGCACGGCGGTGCCCTGCTTGTAGGCGTCGAACGCCGCGACGTTGATGTTGACGAAGCGCACGTCCGGGTGCTGGAACGCGGTGCGGGACGCGGTGGTGAAGTCCTCGTACCGGGTGCCGATGCCGATGACGAGGTCGGCGTCGGCGACCACGGCGTTGGAGGCCGTGGAGCCGGTGGAGCCGACGGCCCCGAGGCACAGCGGGTGGTCCCAGTCCATGACCCCCACGCCCGCCTGGGTGTAGGTCACGGGGATCCCGGTGGTCTCGGCGAACTCGGCCAGCGCCTCGGTGGCGAAGGAGTAGTGCACCCCGCCGCCGGCGATGACCACGGGCCGCTCGGCCGCGCGGATCGCCGCGACGGCCGCGCGGACGTCCTCCTCCTCGGGCGCCGGCCGGCGGATCCGCCACTCCCGGGGGGCGAGGAACTCCTCGGGCACCTCGAGCGGCTCGGCCTGCACGTCCTGCGGGAGCGCGATCGTCACGGCGCCGGTCTCGGCCGGGTCCGTGAGCACCCGCATGCCGTTGAGCAGCGCCGAGAACAGCTGCTCCGGCCGCCAGACGCGGTCGAAGTAGCGGCTGACCGGCCGGAAGACGTCGTTGACGGTGATGTCGTTGGCGTCGGGCCGCTCGAGCTGCTGGAGCACCGGGTCCGGGCGCCGGGAGGCGAACTGGTCCGAGGGGAACAGCAGCGCGGGCAGCCGGTTCGTGGTGGCCAGGGCGGCGCCGGTCACCATGTTGGTGGCACCGGGGCCGATCGAGGTGGACACCGCGAAGGTGGCCCGGCGCCGGGTGTGCCGGGCGTAGCCGACGGCCTGGTGCACCTGGGCCTGCTCGTTGCGGCCCTGGTAGTAGGGCATCAGGGCGGGGTCCTGGGCCTGGTACTGCTTCAGGGCCTGGCCCACCCCGGCCACGTTGCCGTGCCCGAAGATGCCGAACATGCCCGGGATCGTGCGCTGCCGGTACTCCTCGGCACCGATCCGGTCGACGGTCCACTGGTTGGCCAGGAACTCCACGAGCGCCTGGGAGACGGAGAGGGTGCGGGTGCTCATCGGGCGGCTCCTTCCTCGACGGTGTGCCCCTTGAGCAGGGACGCGGCGGTGGCCACGGCGCCGGCGACGTCGCCGTCCTCGGGGTAGAGGAGGGTGCGGCCGACGGTCAGACCCTGCACGCCGGGCAGCGCGAGGGCGGCCTCCCAGGTCGCGAAGACCTCATCGGGCCGGCCGCTCGGGTCGCCGCCCAGCAGGACCGTGGGCAGGGTGGTGGCCGCCATGACGCGCTCCATGTCCTCGACCACGGGCAGCTTCATCCACGTGTGCGCCGACGTGCCGCCGAGGCCCTGGGCGATCGCCACGGACTGGATCACGGCGTCGGCCGAGAGGTCGTTGACGATGCCGGTGCCGGTGATCCGGGAGATGAACGGCTCCACCATCGCGATGAGGCCGAGGGCGGCGAGGGAGTCCACCGCCCTGGCGGTGTTCTCCAGGACGGAGGTGGTGTGCGGGTCCTCGAAGCAGATGCGGGTGAGCATCTTGCCGCCGTCGGCGCCGATCCGGTCCAGTGCCTCGGCGGTGTGCCCCGTGAAGCGGTCGTCGATCTCGTTGACGAGGCCCGGCAGTCCGCCGCGGTTCATGGAGCCGAAGACGAGCTTGCCCTCGAGCGCCCCCAGCAGCAGCAGGTCGTCCAGCACGTCCGGGGAGGCGAGCACGCCGTCCACCTGGGGGTCCGCCAGGGCGATCTGCAGCCGGTCGAGCAGGCTGCGCCGGTCGGCCATGGCGTCGGCCTCGCCGCGCACCCGCAGGGCGCCGCGGGCCGCGTGGTCGGCGGCGACGACGAAGTTCTGCCGCCCGTGCACGGGTCCGGGGTGACGACGGCGGGAGTCCGCGGCGCGCTGGACGGCGCGCGGGTCCTCCAGCCGGACCCGGGTCAGGTGCTCGTAGCGGCGGGGGTCCGCCGTGTCGAGCTCGAGGGGGGTTGTCGTGGTCATCGGGTGGCTCCTTCGGGTACGGCGCGGCCGCGCTCGCGCAGCAGTTGGAAGACCTCGGCGGGGGTGGGCATGGCGTCGGAGCACGAGATCTTCGAGGCCACGATCGCGCCGGAGGCGTTGGCGTAGTCGAGGACCTGCTCGAGGCTCCAGCCCTGGTTGACGCCGTGGCAGAAGGCCCCGCCGAAGGAGTCGCCGGCGCCGAGGCCGTTGACGGTCTCCACGGGGACGGGGGCCGAGACCACTCGCTCGTCGCGGGTCTTGGCCATGACCCCCTCGGGGCCGAGCTTGACGACGGCGATCCGCACGCCGGCCTCCAGCAGCCGGTCGGCCTGCTCGTCGGGGGTGCCCTCCCCCACGGCCACCGCGCACTCCTTGTCGTTGCCGATGGCGATGGTCACGTGCTGGAGCAGCTCGTGGACCTGCGCGCGGGCGTCCTCCTCGGTGTCCCAGAACATGGGCCGGTAGTCGAGGTCCAGGATCGTGTGCTGGTCGGCCCGCAGCTGCTCGCGGGGACGGGCCTCGTGGGCGGCGAAGTGCGCCGCCCGGCTGGGCTCCTGGCACAGGCCCGTGACGGTGGACCACAGGATCCGCGTGTCGGCCACGACCTCGGTGTCGATCTCCTCGGGCCGGATCTGCAGGTCCGGGGCCGTGGGGAAGCGTCCGTAGAAGTACAGCGGGAAGTCCTCCGGCGGGCGGATCGCGCAGAACGTGGCGGGGGTCTGCAGACCCGGCACGGCGCTCACGAACCGGTCGTCCACGCCGTAGCGGGTGAGCTCGCGGTGCAGGAAGGTGGCGAACGGGTCGTCCCCGGTGCGGGTGATCACCGCGGTGGACTCGCCGTGGCGGGCCGCGGCGACCGCCACGTTGGAGGGCGATCCGCCGAGGTACTTGCGGAACGTGGTCACGTCCTCGAGGCCGACGCCCACGTCGTCGGGGTAGATGTCGACGCTGATGCGTCCCAGGGTCACGACGTCGTAGCTCACGCGTGGGCCTCCGTCCTCTGCTCGGTGTGCTGCGGGGTGCGGGCGGCGGCCTTCCGGGCCGCCTCGGCGCGCTCGGTCATCTGGGCCAGCTGGTAGCGGGAGACCTCCATCGCGCTCTCGTCCTCGGCGAAGACCGAGGAGACCATCACGGAGTCCGCCCGGTCCAGGAAGCCGTTGGCGGCCAGCCCGCCGAAGAACTCGTCCCAGTCGACGTCGCCGTCCCCGATCTTCAGGTGCTGGTGCACCCGGGCCGCGTTGCCCGGAGGGTTGGTGATGTAGCGCAGCCCGTGCGAGCGGTGGTGGTCCATCGTGTCCGCCACGTGCACCACGCGCAGGCGGTCGCCCACCGCGGCCATGATGTCCAGGGGCGCGTCCTCCATGTGGAAGGTGTGCGGGGCCACGTAGGCGAAGCCGAGGCTCGGGGAGTTCACGCCCCGGATCACCCGCCACGCCGCCAGGCCCTGCTCCACGAAGTCGTCGGGGTGCGGGTCGATCGCGATGTGCACGCCCTCCGCCTCGACGAGCGGCAGCAGCTCCTCCATGGAGCGGTAGAACGCGCGCTCCGACTCCTCGGACAGCTCGGGCCGGCCGGAGAACTCGGTGTTCATCTGCTGCACCCCGAGGTCCACCGTCATCCGGATGGCGCGCTTCCAGTACCGCACGGCGGCCTCACGGGCGTCGGGGTCCGGGGAGGACCAGCGCAGCACGGGCAGCACGGAGGCGATCTGCACCCCGGCGGCGCGGCAGGCCGCCCGCAGGTCCGCGACGAGCCGGTCGTCGGCCTTGGGGTGGTGGAAGAAGGGCAGGAAGTCGGCGTGCGGCGTGAGCTGCAGGTGGTCGTAGCCCAGGTCCGCGGCGAGCTGCGGGAACTCGAGCAGGGAGTGGGTGGAGTGGAACGGGGTGGGATCGAGGGCGATCTTCATGGGCGGATCTCCAGGTCTGTGGTGCGCGGACGGGTCAGCGGACGCGGGTGCGGGAGCCGCAGCCCAGCAGGTAGGAGCGCGTGCGGGTGGCGATGGGCAGCGGGACGTCGAAGGAGGAGACGGGGTACATGTCCTGCTCGACGATGCCGAAGACCGGCCGCTCCAGCTTCTCCACCTCTGCGATGACCTCCGCGAGGTCCGGCAGACCGGCGGGCGGCTCGACCATGACACCGGCGAGGTTGGCCGCGGCCCAGGTCAGGTTCTCCCGGCGCACGCGTTCGAGGACCACGGGGTCGATCTGCTTCAGGTGCAGGTAGCCGATCCGCTCGGGGTAGCGGCGGATGAGGTCCACGGAGGACGCTCCCCCGTACTCGGCGTGGCCCGTGTCCAGGCAGAGGGTGACCAGCTCGGGGTCGGTGCGCTGCAGGAAGGTCTCGATGTCGGGCTGGCCGCACACGTGGGAGTCGGCGTGGGAGTGGAACTGCTGCTGCAGACCGAAGTCCTCGCGCAGCACCTTCCCCAGCCGGTCGTGGCCCTCGCACAGCGCGTTCCACTGCTCGGTGCTCAGGTGCTCGTTCTCGAGCGCCTGGCCCGTCACGTCGTCCCGCCACATGGCCGGGATCACCACGATGTGCTCGCCGCCCATGGCTGCGGTCAGCTCGGCGACCTTCCGCGCGGGCTCCCACGCCTCCTGCCACTGGCCGGCGCCGCGGTGGAACGCCGTGAAGACGGTGCCCGCCGAGACCTTCAGGTTGCGCTGGGCGAGCTCGTCGGCGAGCCGGGCGGGGTCCGTGGGCAGGTAGCCGTAGGGACCCAGCTCGATCCAGGAGTAGCCCGCCTCGGCGACCTCGTCGAGGAAGCGCTCCCAGGGGGTCTGCTTCGGGTCGTCGGCGAACCACACGCCCCAGGAGTCGGGGGCGGTGCCGATGAGGACGGGGTTCTGCTGCTGCGCCGCCGCGCCGGCGGTCGTGGAGGTCGCGCTCTGCTGCGCCATGGTGACCTGCTTTCTGGTGCTGGACCGGCGTCACGGTGCGGATCCCGTGCGCCCGGCCGATCAGTGGTCCGGATCACAACCAGAATACGACATCAGGTCAGTTTGTAAAGACATACCGTCTAACTGCGCGCCGGGCGATCCCTGGAACCCGGTTCGAGGCCACCGAAGGTACGAAGGGACGCCGACCACGTCCTCTATTTGTCGTAATGTGTTAACATAGCTTCGAGTACGGTGGAACAGTCGTCCACCACGTGCCATCCACCGGAAGGACCCACCCGTGCCCCTCGTGCGCATCGACGTCACCGAAGACCGTCGAACCCCCGAACAGCTCCGCGAGCTCGCCGACACCGTGCAGGACGTCATGCTCGACACCTTCGCGGCCCCGCCCCGCGACCGCTACCAGATCATCACCGAGCACCGGCCCGGCCAGATCATCGCCGAGGACACCGGCCTCGGCCTCACCCGCACCGACGACCTCGTCATCGTCCAGGTGGTCCAGCAGGGCCGCAGCGAGGCCCAGAAGCAGGCCATGTACCGGGCTCTGGCCGACCGCCTCCGCGCACGCACCGGGCTGGACCCGCAGGACCTCATCGTCTCCGTCACCGAGAACACCCGCGAGGACTGGTCCTTCGGCGAGGGCGTCGCGCAGTTCCTCGAAGGCCGGCTCTGACTCCTCGGCCGGCCCGGAGCACGGGAAAAGCCCCGCCCACGGTGTTCGTGGACGGGGCCTTTCCCGGGTGCTGGGTCGACGGGCCGGAGCCCGCCGGGTCACTTCGTCTCGAAGATCTCCCGCATCAGCTGGGCGGTCTCGGACGGGGTCTTGCCGACCTTCACGCCCGCGGCCTCGAGGGCCTCCTTCTTGGCCTGCGCCGTGCCCGAGGAGCCGGAGACGATGGCGCCGGCGTGGCCCATGGTCTTGCCCTCGGGAGCGGTGAAGCCGGCGACGTAGCCGACGACCGGCTTGGAGACGTTCGCCTTGATGAAGTCCGCGGCGCGCTCCTCGGCGTCGCCGCCGATCTCGCCGATCATCACGATGGCCTCGGTCTCGGGGTCCGCCTCGAACGCCTCGAGGGCGTCGATGTGGGTGGTGCCGATGACCGGGTCACCGCCGATGCCGATGGCGGTGGTGAAGCCGATGTCGCGCAGCTCGTACATCATCTGGTAGGTCAGGGTGCCGGACTTGGAGACCAGGCCGATCTTGCCCTTGCCGGTGATGTTCGCCGGGGTGATGCCGACGAGCGACTCGCCCGGGGTGATGATGCCGGGGCAGTTCGGGCCGATGATGCGGGTGGTCTGCTTGCCGTCCGCACCGGTCCTCGACTTCGCGTACGCCCAGAACTCGGCGGAGTCCTGCACCGGGATGCCCTCGGTGATGACGACCACCAGCGGGACCGATGCGTCGATGGCCTCGATCACGGCGTCCTTCGTGAAGGCCGGCGGCACGAAGACGATCGACACGTCCGCGCCGGTCTTCTCGACGGCCTCGGCGACGGTGCCGAAGACCGGCAGCTCGACGCTGTTGCCGTCCTTGTCCTGGTGGGCCACGGTGGTGCCGGCCTTGCGGGCGTTGACGCCGCCCATGACCTGCGTCCCCGCCGCGAGCATGCGGCCGGTGTGCTTGGTGCCCTCGCCGCCGGTGATGCCCTGAACGATGACCTTGGAGTCCTTGTTCAAAAAGATTGACATTGCTGTTCGTTCCTTAGAAGTGTTCGTCCGGTCGGCGGATCAGTTGGCGGCGTGGGCGAGCTCGGCGGCCTTGTCCGCGCCCTCGTCCATGGTCTCGGCGAGGGTGACGAGCGGGTGGTTGGCGCCGGCCAGGATGCGCCGGCCCTCCTCGACGTTGTTGCCGTCCAGGCGGACCACGAGCGGCTTGTCCTCCTCGTCCCCGAGGATCTCGAGGGCCTTCACGATGCCGTTGGCCACGGCGTCGCACGCGGTGATGCCGCCGAAGACGTTGACGAACACGGACTTCACCTGCGGGTCGTTGAGGATCACGTCCAGGCCGGCGGCCATGACCTCGGCCGAGGCCCCGCCGCCGATGTCCAGGAAGTTGGCCGGCTTGACGTTGCCGTGCTTCTCGCCGGCGTAGGCGACGACGTCCAGGGTGGACATCACCAGGCCCGCGCCGTTGCCGATGATGCCGACCTCGCCGTCGAGCTTGACGTAGTTGAGGTCGTGCTCCTTGGCCTTCTCCTCCAGGGGGTCGGCGCTGGACTTGTCGGCGAGGGAGGCGTGCTCCGGCTGGCGGAACTCCGCGTTCTCGTCGAGGGTGACCTTGCCGTCGAGGGCGATGACCTGCCCGTCGCCGGTCTTCACCAGCGGGTTGACCTCGACGAGCGTGGCGTCCTCCTTCTTGAAGACGTCCCACAGCTTCACGAGCACGGGGACCACCTTCGCGGCGGTCTCGTCGTCGAACTTCGCCTCGCGGACGATCTCCTGGGCCTTGGCCTCGGTGATGCCCTCGGTCGGGACGACCTCGACGCGGGCGAGGGCCTCGGGCCGCTCGACGGCGAGCTGCTCGATCTCCACGCCGCCCTCGACGGAGCACATGGCCAGGTAGGAGCGGTTGGCGCGGTCCAGCAGGATCGAGAAGTAGTACTCCTCGGCGATGTCCGCGCCCTGGGCGATCATGACGCGGTGAACGGTGTGGCCCTTGATGTCCATGCCGAGGATCTGCTGGGCGTACTCGTAGGCCTCGTCGGCGGTCTTGGCGACCTTGACGCCGCCGGCCTTGCCGCGGCCTCCGACCTTGACCTGCGCCTTCACGACGGTGACCCCGCCGATCTTCTCGGCTGCGGCCCTTGCTTCTTCGGGGGTGGTCGCGACGATGCCCTGGAGCACGGGGACGCCGTGCTTCTCGAACAGGTCGCGTGCCTGGTATTCGAACAGGTCCACGGGTGAATGCCCTTCTTCGTCGAAGTCGTGGGCGGCGGCGACCCGGGCAGTGTGCGGGTCGTCCTCCGACCTGGTGGTGAACGGAGCACTCCGCATCCTCCCGGCCGGGGCCGGCAGGACGCGTCCGGGCCGTTCCGCGGAGCCGTTCCGGGCGCGGGACGTACCGGTGCACTCCCTGTACGAGACTGTAGTGCATGCTGAAACTGCGGCCACAACCGGGGACGCGCGCGTGCGGCCCGGCGATTCTTGATTGACTGGCCCCATGAGCTCTGTCGACTCCCCCGAGAACCGGGCGTTCGCCCCCGCCGATGCCGGCTTCCTCGTCTCGATCGCGACCTTCGCGTTCGTGGCCCTCGGGCTGGAGGCCGTGGTCGACGGCACGGTGCTCACCTTCACCGGCGGGATCCCCGACGTCTACCCGCTGGGCTGGCAGGTCGTCACCTGGCTGACCCTCGGCGCGGCGTGGCTCGGGATCCAGCGGGGCCTCGTGGCGTGGCTGCGCCACCGGGCGGCGGACCCCGCGGTCCCTGCGCCCTCGGGCCCCGCCCCCTCGTCCGCGGTCGACCACCGGCGGACCACCACGGCCCTGGTCGTCTTCGTGCTGGCCGTCCTGCTCGGGGTGATCCTGCCCGTCTTCCTCGTGGGCGAGTGGCGCGTGCAGCCGATCCAGCTCTACCTGGACCTCTACGCGGAGTACGGCGCGGGCGCGTGGCTCGGCATGGTGGGCTTCGCCGCCTACCACGTGGGGCGGGCCCTGCTCCTCGCGCTGGTCCTGACGTGCGTGCAGCGGGCCGTGGAGCTGCGCCGGCCGGCCCCCTGGACACGGGCCGCCCCGGTGGGCGGGCTCGTCCTCGGGCTCCTGCTCGCCCTGCCCGGGCTGGTCCTGGGCGGCTGGGCCTCCGTCGCCACTGCCGTGGTCTGCTGCACGCTGCTGGGCGTGGTGCACAACCTCACCGGCAGGTCGCTGCGCTGGGCGGCCCCCGCGGCCGTGGCGGTGCTGCTGTTCGTCTAGCGGCGCCGTCCGGGGCTCCTGTCGCCGTGCGTTTCTCCGGCTCGGGGCCCGGATCCGGCGGAGAAATGTTGCGGCGATCACAAGAATCTGTCCGTTGGGGTTCCCCGGCCCGACCATATGTCCTAACATAATGACATCAGGACCACTGAGACGTGCGTCACGCACGGAGTGACCCGTCCGACCCGTCAGCACCGTGCAGAGCGCACCGGTTGCGCCCGAGCAAAGGAACTCCCGATGGCCACCTCCTCACCCCGGGAAGCAGCAGCCACGCTGCCTCCCCTCACGTCCGGGCCGCATCGCAAGCGCCTCGGTCTCATCTCCGTCGTCGCCTGCTTCGGCGGCCTGCTCTTCGGCTACGACACCGGTGTGATCAACGGCGCGCTCCGACCGATGTCGGAGGAGCTCGGCCTCACCCCGTTCACCGAGGGCGTGGTCACCAGCTCGCTCGTCTTCGCCGCCGCCGTCGGCGCACTGTCCGGCGGCCGCCTCTCGGACGCCTGGGGACGCCGCAAGACCATCCTCCTGCTGGCCGTCCTGTTCTTCGTCGGCACGATGATCGTCGTCTTCACCCCGAGCTACGAGATCCTCGTGGTGGGGCGCATCTGCCTGGGCCTGGCCGTCGGCGGCGCCTCGGGCGTGGTGCCCGTCTTCCTCGCGGAGCTGGCCCCCTACGAGATCCGCGGCTCGATCGCCGGACGCAACGAGGTGGCCATCGTGATCGGCCAGCTCTCGGCGTTCGTGATCAACGCGATCATCGGCAACGTCTTCAGCGACGTCACCGGGGTCTGGCGGATCATGTTCGCGATCTCCGCGCTGCCGGCCGTGGCGCTGTTCATCGGGATGCTCCGGATGCCGGAGTCCCCGCGCTGGCTCGTCGAGAAGGGCCGGCACGAGGAGGCCCTCGAGGTGCTCAAGACGGTGCGCTCCGAGGACCGGGCGATCGCCGAGCTCGGCGAGGTCGAGCACATCACCGAGGAGGAGCGCGCCGAGAACCAGATCGGGCTGGGCGCGATCCTGACCAACAAGCACCTGGTCCGCATCATGCTCGTCGGCATCGGCCTGGGCATCGCCCAGCAGCTCACCGGCATCAACTCGATCATGTACTACGGGCAGATCGTGCTGATCGAGTCGGGCTTCAGCGCGAACGCGGCCCTGATCGCCAACATCGCCCCCGGCGTGATCGCCGTGGTCGGCGGCTTCATCGCGCTGTACATGATGGACCGGCTCGACCGGCGCAAGACCTTCATGATCGGCCTCACCCTCACCACCACCTGCCACCTGCTGATCGGGATCTCCGCGATGACGCTGGAGGAGGGCAACCCGCTGCGGCCCTGGGTGATCCTGGCCCTCGTGGTGGCCTTCGTCGGCTCCATGCAGACGTTCCTCAACGTCGCCGTGTGGGTGTACCTCTCAGAGGTGTTCCCCCTGCACATGCGCGGCTTCGGGATCGGCGTGTCCATCTTCGCGCTGTGGGTCGCCAACGGCGTCCTCTCGCTCTACTTCCCCTCCCTGGTCGCAGCGGTCGGCATCACCGGGACGTTCTTCCTCTTCGCCGGGGTCGGCGTGCTGGCGCTGCTCTTCGTCTACACCCAGGTCCCGGAGACCCGGGGACGCACCCTCGAGGCCCTCGAGGAGGACGTCTCGACCGGCGCGATCTACACGGTGAAGGCGAAGTCCTCCTAGGGTCGGGCAGCCGGAGAGGTCAGCGGCGGGGACGCCCTGACGTGCGGAGAGCCTCCGGCCGGAGCGTGGTCAGGGACCACGTCCGGCCGGAGGCTCTCCGCACGTCCCGCCCCGGCTCCGGCACGGGACCGGGGGACGAGAGCCACCGGTACGACCACCGCGGGGGCGGGCGGAACCGGGGCGGCTCAGCCGACCTTCGTCAGCGGCGCGTAGCGCAGCAGCAGCCGCTTCTCGTCGGCCCCGAACCGCACCTTCGCCACGGTCTTGTCGCCGGCGCCCTCGAGGGACACCACGGTGCCCTTCCCGAACGCCGTGTGGTCCACGGTGTCGCCGACCGAGAGGCTGGGGATCTCCTTGTTGGGCTGGACCCGTCCGGCCGTGGTGGCCCGGGACGGCGCCATCCGCTCGAAGGCCGCGTTCGACGCCGCGGCGGCGCCCCAGTAGGAGCCCCGCATCGGGTCCCGCTGCCCGGAACCGCCGCCGTGCAGCGAGGAGCCCCACGACGCCGGGGCCGAGGACCCCTCGCGCTTCCAGTCGAGGAGCTCCGCCGGGATCTCGTCGAGGAACGGGCTGGCCGGGTTGTACTGGGACTGACCCCACATGGAGCGGAACTCGGAGCGGGTGAGGTAAAGGCGCTCGCGGGCCCGGGTGAGCCCCACGTAGGCGAGCCGCCGCTCCTCCTCCATCTCCTTCTCGTCCGTGAGGGAGCGCTGGTGCGGGAACAGCCCGTGCTCCATGCCGGTCAGGAAGACCACGGGGAACTCGAGGCCCTTGGCGGTGTGCAGGGTCATGAGCGTGACCACGCCCTGGGCGCGGGCCTCGGCGACCTCCGCCGCGATCTGCTCGGCGCTCGGTCCGCCCTCGGTGCCGGCGGCGGGCCGGTTCGGGATCTGGTCGGCGTCGGCCACGAGGGAGACGTGCTCGAGGAACTCGGGCAGCCCGGCGTCGGGGTGGTCCCGCTCGAACTCGCGGACCACGGCCACGAGCTCCGCGAGGTTCTCGACCCGGGACTCGTCCTGGGGGTCCTGCGACTGGCGCAGCGCGGCGAGGTATCCGGACTGCTCCAGGACGGCCTCGAGGACCGTGGCGGCCCCCGAGCCCTCGGCGACCGAGGCGAGGTCGTCCATGAGCTGGACGAAGGCCTTGACCGCGTTCAGGGAGCGGGTGGCCATGCCGGGTGCCTCGTCGGCGCGGCGCAGCGCGGCCATGAAGGAGACCCGCTCGCGCTCGGCAAGGGCCGCGGCGGCGCCCTCCGCACGGTCGCCGATGCCGCGCTTGGGCTCGTTGACGATCCGGCGGACGTTGATGTCGTCGTCCGGGTTCACGATCGCGCGCAGGTAGGACAGGGCGTCCTTGATCTCCTTGCGCTCGTAGAAGCGGGTGCCGCCCACCACCTTGTAGGGCAGGCCCACGCGCATGAGGATCTCCTCGAGGGAGCGGGACTGCGCGTTGGTGCGGTAGAACACGGCGACGTCGCCGGGGCGGTACCCGTCCTCGTCCTGGAGACGGTCGATCTCCTCGGCGATGAAGCGGGCCTCCTCGTGCTCGTTCTCGGCGGCGTAGCCGGTGATCTTCTCGCCGCTGCCGGAGGCCGTCCACAGCCGCTTGTCCCGGCGGCCCTTGTTCTTGGCGATCACCGCGTTGGCCGCGGTGAGGATGTTCTGGGTGGACCGGTAGTTCTGCTCCAGCAGGATGGTGCGGGCCTGGGGGTAGTCCTGCTCGAAGTCGACGATGTTGCGGATGTCGGCCCCGCGGAACGCGTAGATCGACTGGTCCGAGTCCCCCACGACGGTCAGCTCGGCGGGCGGCACGGGGCTCGCCCCCGGCCCGGTCCCGACGAGCTCCCGGACCAGCGCGTACTGGGCGTGGTTGGTGTCCTGGTACTCGTCGATGAGCACGTGCCGGTACCGCCGCCGGTAGTACTCGGCGACCTGCGGGAACGCCCGGAGCATGTGCACGGTCTGGGCGATGAGGTCATCGAAGTCCATGGCGTTGGCCGCGCGCAGCCGCTCCGTGTAGCCGCGGTAGACCTGGGCCACGGCGCTCTCGAAGGGGTCGGTCTCGGAGACCCGGGACAGGTACGTCTCGTCGTCGACGAGCTCGTTCTTCAGCGCGGAGATCCGGTGCTGGATGCTCTTGGGCGCGAAGCGCTTGGGGTCGAGGTCGTGCTGCTTGGCCACGAGGGTGAGCAGCCGCAGGGAGTCGGCGGAGTCGTAGATGGAGAAGGTCGACTTCAGGCCCACGCTGGCGGCCTCCCGCCGCAGCACGCGCACGCAGAAGGAGTGGAAGGTGGAGATCGACATCGACCTCGCGGAGTCCCCCACCAGCTCCACCACGCGCTCGCGCATCTCGGCGGCGGCCTTGTTCGTGAACGTGATCGCCAGGATCTCGCCCTGGTGGGCGCGCCCGGTGGCCAGCAGGTGCGCGATCCGGTGGGTCAGCACCCGGGTCTTGCCGGAGCCGGCGCCGGCGACGATCAGCAGCGGTGAGCCGGAGTGCTCCACGGCGGCCCGCTGCGGGTCGTTGAGCCCCTCCACCAGGGCGTCGGCGGAGACGGTGCCCCGCCGCGGGCGGGTGTCGGTGCCGGGGCGGGCCACGGAGGCGGAGGGCAGGAGCGGGTTGTCGAAGAGGTAGTCCATCGTGGACCCAGTCTACCGAGGCCCGGCGACAGCCGGGCCGGCCGGGGGACGGCCCTCAGACGAAGTGCAGTTCGAGCCGGTGCCGGCCGTTGTCGTCCTCGACCCACAGCTCCGAGTCGGCGACCGTGACCCGGACGGGCCGCTTCAGCTCGATCTCGTCGTCGAACTCGACGGAGCCCTCGGTCCCTCCGCCGTAGACGGTGTCGAGCTCCCGGCTGGCCGGGTCGAGGTGCCGGATGGCGTCGTTGCCGGTGTCGGCGATCACGATGGAGCCGTCGTAGAGGATCTGCAGGTCCTCGGGGTGGTCCAGCTGGGCCACGTCCGCGGACCCGTCCGCGAACCCCGCGCCCGCACGGCCGACCACGGTGCAGACCTGCGGGGCGCCGTCGGGCTTGTCGGTGTCGATCTCGATGCAGCGCAGGGACGAGGAGTCCCGGTCGATGAGCCACAGCGTGCCGTTGCCGTCCTCGGTGATGGAGACGGTCGCGGCGAACTTGGCCTGCGCCGCCTTCCCGTCCCGCCGCCCGGACTCGCCCGTGCCCGCGAACTCGTACAGCACGTCGGTGTACGGGTCCCAGCGGAAGAGCCGGTGCAGGGAGGGCACCGCCACGATCACGGCCGAGAGCTTGTGCGACCACACCATGTCCGCGATGGGGGCGCCGCCGAGGACGGAGCAGTCCACCGTGCGGCGCACCGTCTCGTGGTCCTTCTCGAACAGCGTCAGCACGTTGCCCTCGGTCAGCCGCATGAGCAGGCCGTCCGGGAGTCCGATGGACAGTTCCATGACCGGCACCTCCGTGTCGTCCTCGTCGAGCGCCCGGTCGTCGTCGGCCGGTCCGCCCCCCGTGCGGCCCGTCAGGGCCGGTGCGGGTGGCCCCAGCCTACCCCGCGGTCCCGGCGTTGGGCGGCGGGCGCGCGCCGGATAATGGGGGCATGGGACTGACACGCGCACAGAAGGCACGCAAGCACGGCGGCACCGCGGCACCCCCGGGACCGGCCCGTGGCACCCGCCTGCACGAGGCGGCTCCCGGTGAGCTCCGCCCCGAGCCCACGAGGTCGAGCTCGGGCCTGGTGGTGGGCGTGGCCATGTCCGTCTCGGCGCTCCTGTGGCTCTGGGTGCACGCCGGGGTCCTCCCCCGGTTCGGCGCCGCCGCGGCCGGCGGGCTGACCCTGCCCGAGTGGATGCCGGGCGGTTTCGACCAGGCGCACGCCCAGCGGCTCGCCGCGGCGCTGGGCGAGGAGGGGCTCGCCCAGTACGAGGCGGTGCACGGCTCCTCCGGGCTGCTGGCGCCGCTGTTGGTGGGGCTGGCGTGGCTGCTGTTCGTGGCGGTCAACACGCAGTCCCGCGCCCGGCGGTGGCTGCGCTCGGCGGTGGTGCTCGGCTTCGCGGCCGTGTCCCTGGCCGGCAACGCGGCCATCGACGCCGCTCTCGCGGACCCCGGGGACGGCGCCGCCGTGACCACGGCGTCCGTGCTGGTGATCGCCCGCTGGGTGCTGCTCGTGCTGCTGCTCGCCGTGACCGGGGCCGTGGCCGTGGAGGCCCTGCGGCGCCGGTCGAGGACCGCCGGCGCCCCGCGGCAGGACCCGCGCTCCGGGCCGCGGGGGTGAGCCCGGCTCCCGACCGAGTGGAGGCCGCCCGGCCCCGCCGGTTCCGTTCCGGACAGCAGGACGCCCCGGACCGTGTGGTCCGGGGCGTCCGTGCGTGCCCCCGATTGGATTCGAACCAACGACACCGGCTTTAGGAGAGCCGTGCTCTATCCCCTGAGCTACGAGGGCGACGCGAACAGTCTAGGGGGTCCCCCGGACCCCTGCTAACCGGCCCCGTTAGGATCGGTCGCATGCCCGTCTACATCGATCCGCCGCTCTGGCCCGCCCACGGGACGCACTTCTCGCACCTGGTCTCCGACACGTCCTACGAGGAGCTGCACGACTTCGCGGACCGGCTGGGCGTGGCCCGGCGTGCCTTCGACCGGGACCACTACGACGTGCCGGAGAGCCTGTACCGGCGGGCGGTGGCCGCGGGCGCGGTGCCGGTCGACGGGCGGCAGCTCACGCGCTTGCTCGTGCGCAGCGGGCTGCGCGTCCCGGCGCGGGCGCGCCCGGACCGGATCGCCCGGGTCCTGCTGCGGCGGTGGGCCGCCCGCTTCCCGGCGCACCCGGCGCTGGGCGAGGAGCTCGTGGACCGGTGGAGCGAGCCGCACCGGCACTACCACGGTCCCGCTCACCTGCTGGCGGTGCTCGAGGCCGTCGACCTGCTGCGGCCCGGCGTCGACCTCGATCCCGACCGGTCCTCCGCCCTGGTCCTCGCCGCCTGGTTCCACGACGCCGTCTACCGGGGCCGCCCCGGGGCGGACGAGCGGGAGTCGGCGGAGCTGGCCCGCACCCGGCTGGGCGCCGCCGGTTTCGCCGAGCCGCTCGTGGCGGAGGTCGAGCGGCTCGTCCTGCTCACCCTCGGGCACCGGGTCCCGGACGGGGACGCCGCCGGACGGGTGCTCCTGGACGCCGACCTCTCCGTGCTCGGCGCGGACCCGGACGGGTACGCCGCCTACACGGCGGGCGTGCGGAAGGAGTACGCGCACGTGCCCGGCCCGGTGTTCGCGCGGGCCCGGCTGGAGGTGCTGGAGGACCTCCGGGGCCGGCAGCCGCTGTTCCGGACCGCCGCGGCCCAGCGCCGGTGGGGTCCGGCGGCGGCCCGCAACCTCGACGAGGAGATCGACCGGCTGCGCGTGGCCGCCGAGGAGTCCCCGGACGCTCCCCCGGCGGACGCCGAGGTGCTGGTCATCACCGCCGTGTGCCTGCGGGACGACGACGGGGCGCTGCTGACGGTGCGCAAGCGGGGCACGGAGCGCTTCATGCTGGTGGGCGGCAAGCTCGACCCGGGAGAGTCCCCGGCGGCCGCCGCTGTGCGGGAGACGGCGGAGGAGGTGGGGCTGCGGCTGGACGCCGCCCAGCTGCGCCTGCTCGGGGTGTTCGTGGCGCCGGCCGCGAACGAGGCGGGCACGTGGGTGCGGTGCACGGTGTTCACAGCGCCTCTCACGGGGCGGCCGGTGCCGCTCGCGGAGATCGAGGAGCTGCGGTGGCAGCCCGTCGACGAGGACTCCGCCGGAGCGCTGCCCGCGGACCTGGCCCCGCTGCTGCGGGAGCACGTCATTCCGGCGCTGCGCCGCGCTCCCGAGGGTCCTCGGTCACGGTCGCAGCGTGCCGCCTCCGGTGGAGCAGGATCCCGGTGATCAGGCCGAGCACGATCCCGATGCCGCCGAAGACCGAGAGCCACATCGCGGCGTGCCCCACGAACGCGGCGACGACGAAGCCGGCCACGATGCCGGGCACCGCGCCGCCGATCATGCCGTAGGCCATGTAGGCGTACTCGCGATCGAGGCTCGTGCGGGCGTTGCGGCTGAAGTCGGTGGACATGGGCCCAGTCTATCGGCCGCCGGCGGGGCGCCGTGGTGGCCGGCGCGGTGGGCGCCGGGACGACAGCGGGTGCGCGGTTCCCGTCTGGCCGACCAGGAACCGCGCACCCGAAGCGGTGCTCTCGCGTGCGGTCAGCGCACGCGGACGAAGACGGGGCCGGAGCCCACGTTGACGCCGGAGATCGCGGTGGTCCCACCGTTCCAGCCGCCGTGGACGGCCTTGCCGCCACCGATGTAGACCGCGATGTGGGCCGCGCCCATGCCGCCGTCGGCGTAGTAGACGAGGTCGCCGGGCTGGGCCTGGCCGGCGGAGACCTGCGTGCCGAGGCTCAGGTAGGAGGCCGGCCAGCCGTGGTGGTTGATGCCGGCGGCGCGCAGCGCGTTGGTGACGAGCGCGGTGCAGTCCTGGCCCACGCCGAGCTGGCCCATGGCGGCGGAGGAGATGGTCGCGCCCTTGCCGGAGGCCGAGCTCTGCGGGGCGACGGTGCGCTGGGCGGCCGGAGCGGCCTGCACGGCCGGCTTCGGGGCGGGCGCGGCGGCGGGCTTCGGGGCCGGAGCCGCCTGCACGGCCGGCTGCGGAGCGGCGACCGGAGCGGCCTTCGGGGCCGGAGCCGCCTGCACGGCCGGCTTCGGAGCGGCGACCGGAGCTGGCGCGGCGGCGGCCTTCGGCGCCGGAGCGGCCACGGCGGGAGCCGCGACGACCGCGGTCTCGACCTTCTCCTTCTCGACCTTCTCGGTCTTCTTCTCGGTCTTCTTCTCGGTCTTCTTCTCGGCCTTCTTCTCGGTCTTCCGGTCGGACTCGGCCTTCTGCACGTGGGCGACGGGCTCGAGGGACACCGTGGGCGCCGCGGCGGGGGTGGCCGCGGCCACGGCGGACAGCGGGGCGTCGGCGGAGGCGTCCTGGGCCGGAACGGCCTGCACGGAGACGGTGGTGGCGAGGGCCAGCCCGGAGAAGGCGGCCACGGCGGCCACGGTGCGGGCCTTGCCGGAGAAGAGCGAGCCAATGCCGTTCGAGGAGGTCAGATCACGGGTCATGAGGAGTTCAGACGACTTTCTTTCGGAGCCGGGCCTGCCGGAGGGCGCGGGAGACAGCACGGATCACCCCGGGCAGTGCGCGGGGTGGACCGGTGTCCGGCAGGAGTGCGTTCCGGGATCGGGAACGACGGCCGGGCGAGCGGAGGAGGGGGGCGCCGTCCGGTCGGACAGCAGGCACCGCCGGGAACCGGGAGAGCGGTTCTCGGCGTGCGGGGTGGGGGGGGGGGGGGTGATCGGGTGCCGCCCGCGACGAGCGGGGTCGTCGCGGGCGGCGGACCGGATCAGAAGGTGTAGTAGCCGTCCAGCTGCATGGCGTTGACGGAGTGGACCTGGGTGCCCTGGGTCGGGTTGAGGGCGGAGATCATCTTGCCGCCGCCGATGTAGATGCCCACGTGGGCGCCGCCGTTCTGCGAGACGAGGTCACCGGGCTGCGGGTTGGCGGTGGGGGTGCCCGCCGCGAACTGGGACCAGGTGGTCCGGGGCAGGTCGATGCCGTTCTGGGCGAAGACCCACTGGGTGAAGCCGGAGCAGTCCCAGGCGCCGTAGGCGGTGCCGCCGTAGACGTAGCCCGCACCCTGCGCGGACATCGCGGTGCCCACGACGCCGCCGGCGGCCGGGGCGATCTCGGTGGTGGCGGTGGACTGCGGGGTGACGCTCGAGGTGGCGGCGGTCTGCTGCGGGGCCGGGGCCGGGGCCTCGTAGGCGGGAGCGGCGGGCTGCGCGGCGACCGGGGCCTGGTAGGTGTACGAGGAGTACTCGGCCAGCGAGGCGGAGGCCGGGGCCGAGTAGGCCGCGCCAGTCTCGACGGGGGCCTGGGCGAAGGCCTGGGCCGGGGCGACGGAGCCGATCATCGCGGCGCCGGCGGCGGCGGCGATGGTGGTGTTGCGCACGACGTGCGAGGTGGTCTCGGCACGGTGGCGGGCAGCGTTCAGCGTGAAAAGCGACATGGTTGAGTTCCTCCCTTTGCCTACGAGGTGAGCTGTCGGATTCGGGTGGGAGACACCCGGCCGCAGAACGCACGCGCTCTGACGACTTAACCCCAAGGACCCGGATCACCGGGACCGAAAATGGTTCCCCCGCTTCTGCCAAGCAGTTTCTGTGTAGAGGCCTCGGGCACCGGCAGAATTCGGCGATGTGCTCCGAGGGCGCCGATCCGACCAGTGATCGGCACGCGTTGAACAGTACATGACAGATTACGGAAGTGTCACGTTTTGATCACGACAGATAACAGCCGGACAACGCCTCAGGTTTCAATGCCATGCCATTGAGACGCGTGGGAAAATCAATTCGCACCTGTGACGAGCTGTGCAGTGCCTTCGAGCGCCCTGACAATCCGCCTGTCACCAGGGAAGCCGCGCCTCCGGGGTCCGGCCCGGGCCGGACTGGCCGAAAGTGGCTTGTGAACGTCCCCACACCCGGGACGAACCGTTCGCCGCCCGGCTCCGGGAGGCGGCGGCGCCTCAGGGAGCGAGGACGCGGATGGCCGCGGCGGTGCGCAGGTCGATCTCCGCGGACCGCCCCGTGGCCGCCACCTCGATGCGCACGATCTGACCGTCCACCCGGGCCGTGACCTCCGCCCCGGTGAGCACTCCCACGTCGCTCAGCACGCCCAGGAGGTCCGCGTCCGCCTGGACCACCTCCGGCAGCAGCGCCACGGTGTGCGACCCGTCCGGGTCGTGGCGGGCGGCGTCGAGCAGGGAGGGGTGCGCCGCTGCGGGGCTCTCCTCGACCCCGAGGGCGGCCAGACCGGGGATCGGCGTCCCGTACGGCGAGTACCGGGGGCTGTGCAGCAGGTCCACGAGCCGCCGCTCGACCTGCTCGCTCATCACGTGCTCCCACCGGCACGCCTCGTCGTGCACCTGGGCGAGGTCCAGGCCGATGACGTCGGCGAGCAGCCGCTCCGCCAGCCGGTGCTTGCGCATCACCTGCACCGCACGCTCACGGCCGGCAGGGGTGAGCAGCAGCGACCGGTCCTGGCCCACCGTCAGCAGCCCGTCCCGCTCCATCCTCGACACCGTCTGCGAGACCGTGGGCCCGGAGTGGTCGAGGCGCTCGACGATCCGCGCCCGCATCGGCGTGATCCCCTCCTCCTCGAGCTCGAGGACGGTCCGCAGGTACATCTCCGTGGTGTCGATCAGGTCGCTCATGCCTCAGTCATCCTTCGTCCGGCCGTCCCGGCCCGGGGATCCCGCCCGGTCCGGTCTTCCCGCACGAGCTTAGTGCGCGCGCCCTCCGGCCGCCCGGAGGGAGGAGGCGCCCGCGGGGCCCGCCGTCCGCGGGTGGGGCAGAATGGGCCGAGTCGCGAACGGCGCGAGCGGCCTCCGCGGCGGCCGTGCCCGTCGCGCACCACCCGCCGCACGTCACCCACGAGGGAGCGCCCGTTGCCCGCACACGTCACCATCCCCCAGCACCTGCTGCCCGCCGACGGCCGCTTCGGCGCCGGCCCCTCCAAGATCCGCCCGGCACAGGTCGAGGCCGTGTCGCGCGCCGGGGCCGGCCTGCTCGGCACCTCCCACCGCCAGGCGCCGGTGCAGGAGCTCGTGGGCTCGGTGCGGGAGGGCCTCGCGCAGTTCCTCGGCCTGCCCTCCGGCCACGAGGTGTTCCTGGGCCTGGGCGGGGCCACCGCGTTCTGGGACGCCGCCGCGTTCGGGCTGGTCGAGCGCAGGGCCCAGCACCTGGTGTTCGGGGAGTTCGGCGCGAAGTTCGCCCAGGCCACCGACGGCGCCCCGTTCCTGGAGGCCTCCTCGATCGTGGAGTCCGCCCCCGGCACCCGCCCGGAGGCCCGGGCGGAGGAGGGCGTGGACGTCTACGCGTGGCCCCAGAACGAGACCTCCACCGGTGTCGCCGCGCCCGTGCACCGGCCCTCCGGGATCGCGGACGACGCGCTGGTGCTGGTGGACGCGACCTCGGCCGCCGGGGGGATGGCCGCGGAGGTGGCCGCGGCGGACGTCTACTACTTCTCCCCGCAGAAGAACTTCGGCTCGGACGGCGGACTGTGGCTGGGCGCGTTCTCCCCCGCGGCGATCGAGCGGATCGAGCGGATCGGCGCCTCCGGGCGGTGGATCCCCGACTTCCTGCAGCTGACCACGGCGCTGGAGAACTCCCGGAAGAACCAGACCTACAACACCCCGGCCCTGGCCACGCTGGTGATGCTCGACGAGCAGGTCCGCTGGCTCAACGACCAGGGCGGCATGACCTGGGCCGCGGCCCGCACGAAGGCCTCCTCGGACCTGGTCTACGGGTGGGCCGAGGCCTCGTCCTTCGCGTCCCCGTTCGTGGCCCGCCCCGAGGACCGCTCCACCGTGATCACCACCGTGGACTTCGACGCCGCCGTGGACGCGGCCGCCGTCGCGGCGGTCCTGCGCGCCCACGGCGTGGTCGACGTCGAGCCCTACCGCAAGCTGGGGCGCAACCAGCTGCGGATCGCCACGTTCGTCTCCATCGAGCCCGACGACGTCGCCCGGCTGCTGGCCTGCGTGGACCACGTCGTCGAGCAGCTCCGCGGAGGAGCCGGGCGCTAGCCGGAGTTCTCGGGCGCGGAGCGCTCCGCGCGCAGCCGCAGCCAGACGACGAAGCCCACCAGGGCCCCGCCGAGTCCCGCCGCCACGGCGACCCCCATGCCCCAGCGCGCCCCGAGGGCGTCGGTGATCCAGCCGACGACCGGCGCCCCGATCGGGGTGCCGCCCATGAAGATGGCCATGTAGAGGCTCATGACGCGTCCGCGCATCACCGGAGAGGTGGTGGACTGCACGTACGCGTTGGCGGTGGTCATGATGGTCAGGGAGGACAGCCCGCAGGGGACCAGCCACAGCGCGAACAGCGGCAGGGTGGGCGCCGTCGCCGCGCCCAGGCAGCTGAGGGCGAAGACGGCGCTGCCCCCGTAGACGTAGCGCAGCCGGGCGCTGCGGCGCCGGGCCGAGAGCAGGGCCCCGGCCACCGTGCCGACCGCGAGCACCGAGTTGAGCAGCCCGAAGGTCTCCGATCCCCGGCCGAACTCGGGTCCGGCCATGGCGGCCAGGAAGACCGCGAAGTTCAGCCCGAAGGTGCCGATGAGGAAGATGGTGACCAGCACCGCCACGATGTCGGGGCGGCCGGCCACATAGGCCAGCCCCTCCCTGATCTGGCCCCGCCCCCGGCCGGAGCGCGGCATCCCGCGCAGCTCGTCGGCGCGGATCGCCAGGACGGCGGCGAGCATCGCGCCGAAGGTCAGCGTGTTGAGGAGGAACACCCAGCCCGAGCCGATGGAGGCCACGAGCACGCCGGCCACGGCGGGCCCGATCATCCGCGCGGCGTTGAACGAGGTCGCGTTCAGGGCCACGGCGTTGGAGAGGTAGGCCTCGTCGACCATCTCCGAGACGAAGGTCTGGCGCACGGGGGCGTCGAGGGTGGAGACGACGCCCAGGGCGAGGGCGAAGCCGTAGACGTGCCAGAGGGTGGCCGCGTCGGCCAGGACCAGCGCCCCCAGACCGGCCGCCAGCACCGCCATGGCCGTCTGGGTCCACAGCAGCAGGCGCCGCCGGTCGAGCCGGTCCGCGAGCACGCCGGCCCAGGGCGCGAGGAAGAGCTGGGGCAGGAACTGCAGGGCCGTCACCACGCCCATGGCGGTGGCGTCGTGGTCCGAGAGCTCGTCGAAGACCAGCCACGACTGGGCCGTGCGCTGCATCCACGTGCCGATGTTGGACACGAGCGCGCCCAGGAACCACAGCCGGTAGTTGCGGAACCGGAAGGACCGGAACATCCCGCGCGCGGGCTCCGGGGCCTCGTCCGTCCTCGCGGTCCCCGGCGGGACGGTCAGAGCTCCTCGCCCTCCTGCGGCGGGACCGGCCTGTCCTCGACCCGGTCACCGGACGCCGGCTCGCCGTCGGGGGCGCCGCCGGAGCCCTCGGGCCCGCCGGCCGCCGCGGTCTCCCCGGCCTCGTCCTCGGCCCGGTCCCGCTCCTCCTGGGCCTTCTCCTCGGCGCTGACGCGGGCGGACCACGGGACCCACTCGGGCGCCAGCAGGGCGTCCTCCCCCGGCAGCAGACCGACCTCGCAGACCGTCACCGCCTTGCTGCGCGGGGCGCGGGCCAGGCTCGCGAACCAGTTCCAGCCCCGGTACCCGGGCAGGGTGCACTCGAAGTGGTGGACGACCAACCGGTCCTCCTCCACCGTCACCCGGTGACCGGCGCCGATCTGCGAGGGCTCCGCGATCTGCTCCACCCCGGCGCGAGCCGTGGCGACGTCGGCCACGAGCAGGGGGTCCTGCTTCGGGGCCCGGCGACGGCGGGGCGCCGCCGCCACCGGTGCCGCCTGCTCGGGCGCCGGCGGCACGGCCTCGGCGGGCGCGTCCTGGACGGTCTCCTCGGTCACTGCTGGTCTCCCTCGGGTGGGTGCCGGCGGGGGCCGGCGGGTGGTTGCTCGGGATCGGTGGACGGCAACGGCGCGGCGGCCTCAGACGTCCAGGTTGTCGGCCACCGTGCGCAGAATGGCGGCGATCTTCTTCCCGTGCGCGGAGTCCGGGTAGCGGCCCCGGTGCAGCCCGTTGGACATCTCGTCCAGGAGCTTGATGAGGTCCTCGGTGATGACCGCCATCTCGTCGGCGGGCTTGCGGACGTTCTTCGCGACCGACGGGGTCCGGTCGAGGATCCGGACGGAGAGCGCCTGCGCGCCGCGCCGGCCCTGGGCCACCCCGAACTCCATCCGCGTGCCCGGCTTCACCGTGGTGGCACCGGAGGGCAGCGCCGAGGAGGGCAGGAACACTTCCTGGCCGTCGTCGGCCGCCAGGAAGCCGAAGCCCTTCTTCGCATCGAACCACTTGACCTTGCCGGTGGGCACGCTGTCTCCCTCGTCCTCGTGTTCGTGGAGGGGCGGCCCGTCGGTCCCTGCCGCCGAGCCACCCTGTGGAACCTCCCATTCTAGCCCTGCTCCGGGGGCGGGGACCGCCGGGGCGCGGTCAGCGGCACACCGTTGCGCTCGGTACCCTGGAGCCATGCCTGTCTCCGACGACCGCGTGCCCGCGCCCCGCACCGCCCGACGCCCCGGGATCGACGTCCTCGGCGTCTCCGCGGTGGTGCTCGGCCTGGTGTGCGCCGTGTGCCTCGCCCTGCTGCTCGTGCTCACGGCCGTCGGAGCGGACCCCTGGGACGGGCTCACGGTGGTGCCGTGGTTCGCGTTCCCGGTGGCCTTCCTGCTGTTCTGCGCGGTCCTCGTGCGCTCCCTGCTGCGCCGCCGCCGGGCCTGATCCGTGCTCCCGGACGGGCTGCTCCGGGATCTCGCGTCCCGCTCCCCCGCCGAGCTGGGCGAGCTGCTCGCCGCCCGGCCCGACGCCGCGCGCCCGGGCACGGAGTCCCTCGAGGACCTCGCCGAGGTCCTGCTGTCCCGGGCGGGGCTGCGCCGGGCCCTCGACGCCCTCTCCCGGCCCGAGCTGGACGCCGTGGAGCGCGCCGTGCTGCTGGGCCCGCCGGAGGATCCCGCCGCGCGGCTGCTGGCCGGCCCGCCCTGGGACCGGCTGCACCGTCTGGGCCTGGTCCACCGGGACGACGACGCGCTCCGGCTCGTGCCCGGCCTGGCGGAGGCCCTCGGCCGCTATCCGGCGGGCCTGGGCCGTCCGCGGCCGGTGCTCGCCGCCCTCGCCGCCCGGCTGCGCGGCGGGGCGCCGGACGCGGCGGGGGCCGCGGCCCTGCCGCGCACCGCCGAGGACCTCGCGCAGTGGCCCGCCCCCGCGCGGGAGGTCCTCGAGCGGTTCCGCTCCCGTCCCGTGGGCGCTCTGCCGGACGCCCTGCGCCGTGTCGACCCGGCCGTCGACGCCGGTGCCCGGCCCGTCGACTGGCTCCTGGCCCACGGCGTCCTCCTCCCCGTGGACTTCCGCCACGTGGAGCTCCCGAGGGAGGTCGGGCTGCTCCTGCGCGGGCCCGACCCGTGGGCCGCGACCTCACCGGAGCCGCCGGTCGGGCCGGCCCTCCGGGTGCCCGACCGGCTGCGGGACAACGCCGCCGCGGCGGCGGTCGAGCAGCTGCTGCGCCGGACCGCGGCCCTGCGCGCCGAGCTGCGGGCCCGCCCGCTGACCACCCTGCGGGCGGGCGGGATCGGCGTGCGCGAGCTGCGCCGGCTGCGCTCCGCCCTCGGGATCGAGCACCCCGAGCTCGTCCGGCTCCTCGGTCTGGGCGAACTGGCCGGGCTCGTGCGGCTGGACCCGGACACCTCGGCCTGGCGCCCCGCGCCGGCGCCCTTCGAGGACGCCGAGCGCGCCGACCAGTGGCGGCACGTGGTCCGGTCGTGGCTGGCCTCCGACGTCGTCCCCTCCGCGGTGGGCCTGCCCCTCGCGGACGGCACGGTCGTCGGGGTCCTCACCCGCGGCACGCACGCCCCGGAGGCCCCGGTGGTGCGCCGGGCGCTGCTGGCCGCCCACGCCGAGCTCGCCGAGCGGGCGCCGGGGGGGCACGACCCCGAGGACGTGCTGGCGCTCGCCCGCTGGCGGCGCCCGCGGCTGGCCCGGACCCTGGACCGGTGGGGCCAGGGGATGCTGACGGAGGCCGCCGAGCTCGGCCTGGTGGGCGCCGACGCCCTCACCGAGCCCGGCCGGGCGCTCGCGGAGGACCGGCCCGAGGACGCCGTCCGCTCCGTGGCCGGGTGGCTGCCCGCGCCCTCGCGGACGGTGCTGCTGCAGAGCGACCTCACGGCGACGGCCACGGGCCACCTCGCCCCGGACGTGGCGCGCGCCCTCGACCGGCTGGCGGAGCCGGAGGGCCACGGGCCGGTCCCGCGGCACCGCTTCAGCGAACGTTCCCTGCACCGGGCGCTCGACGCCGGCTGGACCCCGCCCTCGATCCTGGCCTGGCTCGAGGAGCACGGCCGGGGCCCGGTGCCCCAGGCCCTGGCCTACCTGGTCGAGGAGGCCGGCCGGGGGCACGGGCGGATCCGGATCACCCGGGCGGACTGGGTGCTCACCGGCGAGGAGGAGCTGCTGGAGGCGCTCGCCGGCTCCCCGGACCTCGCTGGGCGGCGGCTGCGCCGGCCCGCCCCCGGCGTGCTC
The DNA here is from genome assembly GCF_040981005.1 of Kocuria sp. CPCC 205258. NCBI lineage: Bacteria > Bacillati > Actinomycetota > Actinomycetes > Micrococcales > Micrococcaceae > Kocuria > Kocuria sp. CPCC 205258. The sequence goes on from NZ_JAVKPS010000005.1 coordinate 243,077, forward strand.
GTGGTCGACGCCGGGGAGGAGGCCCCCGCCCGGCGCCGGGGACCCGCCGGCCGGGAGAGCGGGCTCCGGGAGCTCGCGGCGGCCGTCCGGGCCACCGGCACGGAGCCGGCCCTCGACGTCGCCCCCGCGGAGCCAGCGCCGCAGGCCCCCGCCGCGGACCCGACCCTGCTGCTCGAGGTGCCCGCCCCGCGCCTGCCCGTCCCCTCCGCGGAGGAGATCGAGGACCTGGTGGACCGGCTCACCGGCCGGGACCGCGCGCGGCGCCCGCCGGACGACCCGGCCGAGGACCCGGCCGAGGACCTGATCGACGACCCGACCGACAGCGGAGGAGCCGCCCCGTGGGACCCCTGATCGTCCAGAGCGACCGGACCGTGCTGCTCGAGCTCGACCACGAGGACGCGGACGACGCCCGGCGGGAGCTCGCGGCCTTCGCGGAGCTCGAGCGCGCCCCGGAGCACGTGCGCACCTACCGCATCACCCCGCTGGGCCTGTGGAACGCCCGGGCCGCCGGGCTGGACGCCGAGCAGGTGCTCGACGTCCTCCTCACCCGTTCCCGCTTCCCGGTCCCCCACGCCCTGCTCCTGGACATCGACGAGACGATGTCCCGCTACGGCCGCCTGGTGCTCGAGCAGGACCCGGTGCACGGGCTCGTGCTGCGCTGCCACGACGCCCCCGTCCTGGAGGAGATCGCCCGGCACCGGAAGATCGCCCCGCTGCTCGGTCCCCGCATCGACGGCGCCACCACGGTGGTGCACGCGAGCGCCCGCGGCCAGCTCAAGCAGCTGCTGCTCACCGTGGGGTGGCCGGCGGAGGACCGGGCCGGCTACGTGGACGGCACGCCCCACCCCGTCGCCCTGACGGAGACGGACCCCGTGACGGGCGAGGCCTGGGCCCTGCGCCCCTACCAGCGCCACGCGGTGGAGAACTTCTGGGCGGGCGGCAGCGGCGTCGTCGTCCTGCCGTGCGGCGCCGGCAAGACGCTGGTGGGCGCCGGGGTGATGGCCGCGAGCTCGACGACGACGCTCGTCCTGGTCACGAGCACGGTCTCGGCGCGGCAGTGGAAGGCCGAGCTGCTGCGCCGGACCACCCTGACGGAGGACGAGATCGGCGAGTACTCCGGGGCCGTCAAGGAGGTCCGCCCGGTGACGATCGCCACCTACCAGGTGCTGACGGCGCGCCGCGGCGGGATCCACCCGCACCTCGAGCTGCTCGACGGGCACGACTGGGGGCTGATCGTCTACGACGAGGTGCACCTGCTGCCCGCCCCCGTGTTCCGGATGACCGCCGAGCTGCAGGCGCGGCGCCGGCTGGGCCTGACGGCCACCCTGGTGCGCGAGGACCACCGCGAGGGCGAGGTGTTCTCCCTCATCGGCCCGAAGCGCTACGACGCGCCGTGGCGGGAGATCGAGGCTCAGGGCCACATCGCCCCCGCCGACTGCGTCGAGGTCCGGGTGGAGCTTCCCCTCGCGGACCGGATGGCCTACGCCTCCGCGGAGGACGCCGACCGGCACCGCCTCGCCTCGTCCTCCGCGCACAAGCTCGACGTCGTGGCCCGGCTCGTGGCGCGCCACCGCGGGGAGCCGGTGCTCGTGATCGGTCAGTTCCTGGACCAGCTCGACGAGCTGGGCGCGCTGCTGGACGCCCCGGTGCTCAACGGCAGCACGGGCACGGCCCGGCGGGAGAAGCTCTTCGCCGCGTTCCGGGCCGGGGAGCTGCCGGTGCTCGTGGTCTCCAAGGTCGCGAACTTCTCGGTGGACCTGCCGGAGGCCTCGGTCGCGGTGCAGGTCTCGGGGGCCTTCGGCTCGCGCCAGGAGGAGGCGCAGCGCCTGGGCCGGCTGCTGCGGCCCAAGCACGACGGCCGCCCGGCGACCTTCTACACCGTGGTGGCCCGCGACACCGTGGACGCCGACTACGCGGCCCGGCGCCGCCGCTTCCTCGCGGAGCAGGGCTACGCCTACCGGATCGTGGACGCCGCCGCCGTCGAGGCCCCCGGGGAACTCCCCGAGGACCGGTGAGCGCCGTTCAGCCGGCGTTCAGGGTGTTCCGAGAAAATGGGCGGCGTGAAGAACGACAACCCCGAAGCGAAACTGCTCGTCGTGGACGACGAGCCCAACATCCTCGAGCTGCTGGCCACGTCCCTGCGCTTCGCCGGCTTCGAGGTGGTCACCGCCGCCAACGGCCGTGACGCCCTGGCCAAGGCGGAGTCCGAGAACCCGGACCTCGCGGTGCTCGACGTCATGCTCCCGGACATGGACGGCTTCACCGTGACCCGCAAGCTGCGCGCGTCCGGGCAGCACTTCCCCATCCTCTTCCTCACGGCGAAGGACGAGACCGAGGACAAGGTCACCGGTCTGACCGTGGGCGGCGACGACTACGTCACCAAGCCCTTCAGCCTCGACGAGGTCGTCGCCCGCATCCGCGCGGTCCTGCGCCGCACGCAGCCCGCCGAGGAGGACGACTCCCGGCTGCGCGTGGACGACCTGGTCCTCGACGACGACGCGCACGAGGTGTTCCGGGGCGAGCGGGAGATCGACCTGTCCCCCACCGAGTTCAAGCTGCTGCGCTACCTCATGCTCAACCCGAACCGGGTGCTGTCCAAGGCGCAGATCCTCGACCACGTGTGGGAGTACGACTTCAACGGGGACGCCTCGATCGTGGAGTCCTACATCTCCTACCTGCGCCGCAAGATCGACAACGACCCGGAGCTGCCCCCGCTGATCCACACCAAGCGCGGTGTCGGCTACCTCCTGCGCTCCCAGCACAAGAACCACTGACCCGGCCCCGGGATGCACACCTTGTCCTCCCGGTGGCGCTCGGCATCGCTGCGCTCGCAGCTCATGGTGCTCACGGGACTGCTCCTGGCGCTGTCCATCCTGGTGACGAGCTTCGTGGCGATCTCGGTGCTGCGCACCTCGCTCCTGAACGACATCGACCGCGGGCTGCGGGACTCCGTCCGGCCGGTCTCCACGGTGCTGGTCGCCGACATGGGCGGGGCGCAGGGGGTCCAGGTGCCGCACGCGGGGTTCCTGCTCGACGCCGACGGCGAGACCCTCGCCGAGGCGGTGCACACCCCGGAGGGCGTGCTCGAGCGGCGGCCGGACCTGTCGCAGGTCGACCTCGAGCACGTGCGGGAGAACCCCTTCGAGCCGACGACCGTGGGCTCCGTGGACGCCCCGGACCGCCGGTGGCGGGTGGTCGCGGCCGAGACGGAACGGCTGAACCTCGTGGTGGCGGTCGCCGAGCCGCTCGACGACATGAACGCGATGCTCAGCGCGGTGACCCTCCTGACGCTGAGCTTCGGGGTGGCGACCCTGTTCGCGGCCATGGCGGTCGGCTGGATCCTGGTCACCCGGGCGTTCGCCCCCCTGCACCGGGTGGAGCAGACCGCCGCCCGGATCGCCGAGGGCGACCTCTCCCAGCGCATGGAGGGGTACAACCGGCAGACCGAGATCGGCCAGCTCTCGGCGTCGCTCAACGCGATGCTCGGCCACATCGAGGACGCCTTCGACGCCCGCACGCGGTCCGAGACCAAGCTCCGGCGGTTCGTGGCCGACGCCTCCCACGAGCTGCGCACGCCCCTGGTGACCATCCGGGGCTACTCGGAGCTCTACCGGCACGGCGCCCTGCAGGAGCCCGAGGACGTGGCCGGGGCGATGTCCCGGATCGAGTCGGAGGCGAAGCGGATGACGCAGCTCGTGGAGGACCTGCTGATGCTCGCGCGCCTCGACGAGCGGCGGCCCGCCGAGAACGTCGACGTGGACCTGCTCCACCTCGCGTTCGACGCGGCCGGGGACGCCCGCGCCTCCGCCCCCGACCGGCGGATCGAGGTCGGCGGCCTGGGGGGCGGGGGCCCGGTCTCGGCATGGGTGCACGGCGACGAGTTCCGGCTGCGCCAGGTCGTGGCGAACCTCGTGACCAACGCCCTGCGCTACACCCCGGAGGGCACGCCGATCGAGATCGCGGTGGGCGTGGAGCGCTCGGTCGACGACTCCTTCAACGCCGTCCTGCAGGTGCGCGACCACGGCCCGGGCATCCAGGGCGAGGACGCGGAGCGCGTCTTCGAGCGCTTCTACCGGGCCGACTCCTCCCGCACGCGCGAGACCGGCGGGACGGGGCTGGGGCTGTCCATCGTGGCCGCGATCGTCCAGCAGCACGACGGCACGGTGCGGCTCACCGAGACCCCCGGTGGCGGGGCGACGATGACCGTGCGCGTGCCGGGCATCGAGCCCGCCGACGACGCCCCCGAGGTGTGAGCGGGCCCGTCAGGACTCGTCGGTGCCCTGGTGGAAGCGCAGCTGCCAGGGCCCCAGCTCGTTGCGGGAGTCCTCCCGGACCCACAGGGAGCTGCGCAGGCTCGTGCGGTCCCCCGCCGTGAGCCGGTAGACGAGGTGCACGGCCGCGGGGCCGAGCTCGACGGCCTCCAGCACGTGCACGTCCACCGCGCCGAGCCCCGGTTCGCGGGGCAGCCGGTCGAGGACGTCCGCCCGGGACCGCCACGCCCCCGAGGCCCCGACCTCGGCGAAGGCCTCGTGCAGCAGCTGGCCCAGCCGGCCCGGGTCCGCCCTGACCTCCGGGCGGAGCAGGTCCCGCTCGAGCTCCTGGACGGTCTCCCCCGCCGTCCGGCCGCGGGCGAGCTCCTCCTCGTGGGCGAGCAGCTCGCTCAGCAGATCGGGGTCGTGCCGGTCCTCGAACGCGCCGGGATCCTCGTCCTCCCCCGGCCCTGGGGCCGGCACCAGTGGCGCGGCGTCCGCCGGCTGCGGGGCCGGGGTCCGGGGGCCCGCGCCGTCCGGGTGCCGGGCGGCGCCGTCGAAACCGGGTCCCTCGGGCGCGGGGCGCCCGGTCTGGAACGCCGTGGCCACGGCCCGGGCACGGACGTCGGCGGCCTCGTTGAGCTCGTGGCCGGCGTGGCCCTTGACCCACTCGAAGTGCACGTCGCGGCCCGCCATCGCGGCGTCCAGGGCCTTCATGAGCTCCACGTTGAGGACGGGCTTGCCGTCCCTCTTCTTCCAGCCCTTCTTCTTCCAGCCGGGCATCCACTTCGTGATCGAGTTGATGACGTACTGGCTGTCGCACAGCACCCGCAGGGGCTCGTCGGGGCGATGGGCCGTGGCCTCGAGCAGGTCCAGGACGGCCTTGAGCTCGCCCATGTTGTTGGTGCCGTGCGGCCACCCGCCGGCCCGCCAGGTGTTGTCGTCGATGTACCAGGCCCATCCCGCGGGACCGGGATTGCCCAGCGCGGAGCCGTCGGCGGCAGCAGTGATCGTCATGGCACTCATCTTTTCACGGCGCCCAGACGCCGTGCGCCACGGGTCCTGTGCGCCGCCGGCTCAGTCGCCGGGCTCCTGCTCGAGCTGCTGCTGGGCCACGTCGCGCACCCCGGCGACCCTCGACAGCTGCACGGCCGCCGTGCGCAGGTCCGTCTTGCCCTCGAGCCGCAGGAGCAGCTCCACCTCGGTGCCCTCGGACCCCTCGACCGTCCGGCTCGAGACCACGGAGGCGCTCAGCTGCAGCTCGTCGACCACCGTCAGGACCTCCCGCAGCACGCCGTGCCCGTCCTCGTAGCGCAGCCGGAGTCCCTGCGGGGCCACCATCCCGGGCAGGCGCCGGGAGAGCGGGGTCAGCACGATCGCGGAGACGAAGTGCAGGCCCGTGGCGACGACGGCGAGCGGCACGAGCCCGGCCCCGCAGGCCATGCCGATGGCCGCGGAGAGCCAGATGCTCGCGGCCGTCGTCAGGCCGTGCACCACGTCCCGGTTCGTGAAGATCACGCCCGCGCCCAGGAAGCCGATGCCCGTGATGATCTGGGCCGCCACGCGGGAGGGGTCGGGACCGGCGTCGATGCCGGGCAGGACACCGAAGCCGTAGGCGGACACGAGGGTGAACACCGCCGACCCGGTGCCGACCAGGGCGTGCGTGCGCAGCCCGGCGCTCTTGCGCCGCAGCCGCCGTTCGAGGCCCACCAGCGAGGTGAGCCCGAAGGCGATCAGCACGAGCGCGACCTGGACGGGGACCGCGTCCCACACGACGACGTCCACGGCTTCTCCTCCGGCAGCTGGTGCTCACGATTGAACACCACTTCCGGCCCCGCGGCACCAGGTGCGGGACGACGACGGGCCGGGCACCTCCGCGAGGTGCCCGGCCCGTGCCGGATGCGTGCTGGGCACGCTCGACGGGTCAGCCGTCGATCACATCATGCCGCCCATGCCGCCCATGCCGTCGTCGGCACCGGCGCCGGCGCCGGCGGGCTCCGGCTTGTCGGCGACGACGGCCTCGGTGGTGAGGAACAGCCCGGCGATGGACGCCGCGTTCTGCAGCGCGGACCGGGTCACCTTGACCGGGTCGTTGATGCCGGCGGCCATCAGGTCCTCGTACTCGCCGGTGGCGGCGTTGAGGCCGTGGCCCTGGGCCAGACCGCGGACCTTGTCCACGACCACTCCGGCCTCGAGGCCGGAGTTGATCGCGATCTGCTTCAGCGGGGCGTCGATGGCGACCTTCACGATGTTCGCGCCGGTGGCCTCGTCGCCGGTGAGCTGCAGCTTGTCGAACGCCTTCTGGCCGGCCTGGATCAGGGCCACGCCGCCGCCGGCGACGATGCCCTCCTCCACGGCGGCCTTGGCGTTGCGCACGGCGTCCTCGATGCGGTGCTTGCGCTCCTTGAGCTCGACCTCGGTGGCCGCACCGGCCTTGAGGACGGCCACGCCGCCGGCCAGCTTGGCCAGGCGCTCCTGCAGCTTCTCGCGGTCGTAGTCCGAGTCCGAGTTGTTGATCTCGGCGCGGATCTGGGCCACGCGGCCCTCGATCTCCTCGGCGGTGCCGGCGCCGTCGACGATGGTGGTCTCGTCCTTCGTCACGACGACCTTGCGGGCCTGGCCCAGCAGGTCCACGGTGGCGGTCTCCAGGGAGAGCCCGACCTCCTCCGTGATGACCTGGCCACCGGTGAGGATGGCGATGTCGGCCAGCTGCGCCTTGCGGCGGTCGCCGAAGCCGGGGGCCTTGACGGCCACGGACTTGATGGAGCCGCGCATCTTGTTGAGCACCAGCAGCGCCAGGGCCTCGCCCTCGACGTCCTCGGCGATGATCAGCAGCGGCTTGCCGGCCTGCATGACCTTCTCGAGCACGGGGACCAGGTCCTTGACCGCGGAGATCTTGGAGTTGACCACGAGGATGTAGGGATCCTCGAGGACGGCCTCCTGGCGGTCGGCGTCGGTGACGAAGTAGCCCGAGAGGTAGCCCTTGTCGAAGCGCATGCCCTCGGTCAGCTCGAGGTCCAGCCCGAAGGTGTTGGACTCCTCGACCGTGATCACGCCCTCCTTGCCGACCTTCTCCATCGCCTGGGCGATGAGGCGGCCGATCTCGGGGTCGCCGGCGGAGATCGACGCCGTGGCGGCGATCTGCTCCTCGGTCTCGACCTCCTTGGCGGAGGCCAGCAGCTCCTCGGTGACCGCGGCGACGGCCTTCTCGATGCCGCGCTTGAGGCTCAGCGGGTCGGCGCCGGCGGCCACGTTGCGCAGGCCCTCCTTGACGAGCGCCTGGGCGAGCACGGTGGCGGTGGTGGTGCCGTCGCCGGCGATGTCGTCGGTCTTCTTGGCGACCTCCTTGACGAGCTCGGCGCCGATCTTCTCGAACGGCTCGTCGAGCTCGATCTCCTTGGCGATGGACACGCCGTCGTTGGTGATCGTGGGGGCGCCCCAGGCCTTCTCGAGGACCACGTTGCGGCCGCGCGGGCCGAGGGTGACCTTGACGGCGTCGGCCAGGGTGTTCAGGCCCCGCTCGAGTCCGCGGCGTGCCTCTTCGTCGAAAGCAATCATCTTTGCCATGTGACTTCGTCCCTCCTGGACGGTAGACAAACGGTCGACCTCCACGGTGCCCGCGACGGACGGCGCACACGACGGCGGACTCTTCCCGACGCCGTGCGGCACCTCACCGTGGTGGTTGAGGTGTCACTCCTGTGCCGGTGGCTGCCCGGGTCGGGCCGGGGACCGAGCCATTAGCAGTCCACACGACTGAGTGCTAATCGCAATCTTGGCACTCGTCCCCGGAGAGTGCAAACCCCTGAGCCGATTCCGCTCAGCCCTGCCACTCCTCGCGCAGGACGCCGTAGACCATCCGGTCGTAGTACTCGCCGCCGACCCTGCGGGCCCGGCGGATCCTGGCCTCCTCGGTGAAGCCCAACTTCACCGCCACACGGCACATGCCCGCGTTGCCGCTCCACGTCTCCAGGTCGAGGCGGTGGGAGTCGGAGTGGGCGAAGAGGTAGTCGATCCACAGGCGCATCGCCTCGGTGCCGTAGCCGCCGCTCCAGTGCTCCGGGGAGTACACGGTGATGCCCAGGGAGCGCAGCGGCAGCAGGTGCGTGCCGTCACCGGGGTCCTCGGTGGGCTTCTCCGACCAGTACCAGGACACCTGCCCGATGAACCGGTCGTCGGCGGCGTCGGCGATCACCATCGTCTCGCGCGGGTCCGGCCAGTCCCCGGCCGTCACGTGCTCCCGGAGGGTGCCGAGCCAGCGCTGGGCGCCCTCGGCGGTGAAGTTCGGGTAGAACGGGCCGTCCGTGCGCTGCCACTCGTGCTCGCCGCCGCCGGCGGGCGGCATGATCCACGCCTCGTAGTCGACGAGGTCCTCCTCGGTCCAGTCGCGGACGCGGACTCGGCTTCCTTCGATCTGCACAGTGGTTCCTTCCGGTGGCGTCAGGGGTGGACGACGTCGTGGTGAACGACGTCGGAGCGCTCGGGCTCGAGGGCCGGGCCGGCTCAGGACCCCGTGGACGTGGCGCCCGGCGCCGGGGCGGCCTCGCCCGGGGCGTTGAGGAACGAGAACACCCCGACGCCGAGGGTCAGCACCCCGACCAGGACGATGGCGGTGAGCTCCCGGGCGCCCACGCGGACGGTCGGCCGGACACCGCGGTGGGCGCCCTGGCGGGGCCCGTCCTCGGGGACGTCGTCGAACTCGTCGTGCGGGTACTGGGTCATCCGTGGTCTCCTCGCTGCCGGCGCAGCCTGGCCACGAGCATCGGGGCGTGCTCGAGGGCGGCGCGGGTGTCGATCAGGACGTTGAGCCGCTGGTAGTAGTGGGTGGGCGAGAGGTTCAGGCGGCGGCGGATCTCCATCTCCTTGGCCCCCTGGTACTTCCACTGCAGGTTCTCGAGCGAGAGGATCTCGCGGTCCACGGCGTCCAGGCCGGCCCCCTCCCCGGGGTCTTCCCCGCCGGGGGCGGCCTCCCCGGCCGGCACCGGCTCCGCGCCGAGGGCGGCGTCGTCGTCGGGCCGGGTCTCCGCGGGCACCGCGTCCTCGGGCACCGCGTCCTCGCCGGTCACCGCGACTCGGCCCGCGGCCGCAGGGAGAGGGTGGTCAGCTGCGCGTCCTCGCCCGCGTCCACGACGGCGCGCACCGCCGCGGCCACGGACTCCGGCCGGAGGTAGCGCTCCGGGACGTACTCGTGGCCCAGGCCCGCCTGGATGTCCCGCTGCATCTGCGTGTCGACCGGGCCGGGGTGCACCGAGCTGACCACGACGCCGTCGGCCTCGATCTCCTGGCGGAGCGAGTCGGCGAGCGCGCGCAGGGCGAACTTCGAGGCCGCGTAGACGGCGTCCCCGGCGCGGGCGTTGAGCCCCGAGCCGGAGTTGAGGAACACGACCTTCCCCCGGGCCGCTCGCAGGGCCGGCAGCAGGAGCCTGGTCAGCTCCGCGGGGACCACCACGTTGAGCTCGAGCTGCGCCCGCCAGTCCGCCACGGAGGCGGCCTCCACCGTGGTGCGCCCGGCCACGGCCGCCGAGTGCACCAGGACGTCGACCCGGTCCAGGCCGGCCACCACGGACGGCAGGGCCGCGACGTCGGTCAGGTCGGCGGCGCGGACGGTGACGTGCGGGAGGCCGGAGAGCTCGGCCAGCCGGCCGGCGTCCCGGCCCAGGGCCAGGACGTCGTGGTCGCGGGCGAGGTCCACCACGCACGCGCGGCCGATGCCTCCGGTGGCACCGGTGACGACGGCGAGGGGTCGGGTCTCGGTGGAGGAAGCGCTCATGCGCCCACTCTAGCCAGTCCGCCGCCGGTCCCGCCCGCCGCGGACGGAACGGGCCGGGGCGGTGGCGGCCCCGGTATCCTGGCCCGCAGCCGACCACGCGGAGGAGCCCCATGGCAGCCGACCCCCACGCCACGGGAGATCCCGGGGCGGACCCGGACAGCGCGGAGAAGCCCTCGTCGCCGGCGCAGATCACGAGACCCTCGTGGGGCTACATCCTGCGCCGGACCGTGCACGAGTTCCGCCGCGACGAGTGCACGGACTCGGCGGCGGTGATGACGTTCTTCGCCGTGCTGTCCATCTTCCCGGGGCTGCTCACAGTGGTGTCGATGCTCGGCGTCGTCGGTCAGGCCGAGGCGACCACCAGGACCCTGTTGCGCCTGCTCGACGAGTTCGGGGTCCCGGCGGGGGCCGTGGCCGTGCTCGAGGGGCCGATCGGCGAGCTCACCGGCTTCCCGTCCGCGGGCCTGGCCCTGGTCACCGGTCTGGTCGGCGCCCTGTGGACGGCCTCGGGCTACGTGCGGGCCTTCGGACGGTCCATGAACCGGATCTACGAGGTCGAGGAGGGCCGCCCCGTCTGGAAGCTCTACCCCCTGATGATCGCGGTGACGCTGTCCCTGGTGGTCCTGGTGGTGGGCATGATGCTGCTCCTGCTGCTCTCCGGGCCGGTCGCCGAGCGGCTCGGCGGGCTGATCGGCCTGGGCGGGCCGGCACTCCGGCTCTGGCAGGCCGCCCGGATCCCGGCCCTGCTGCTGCTGCTCGTCTTCGTGATCGCCCTGCTCTACTACGCCACCCCGAACATCCGGCAGCCGAGGTTCCGGTGGCTCAGCATCGGCTCGGTGGTCGCCATCCTGGTCATGAGCGCTGCGACCACCGGGTTCAGCTTCTACGTGTCCAACGTCAACGACTTCAACGCCACCTACGGTGCCATCGGCGGAGTGATCGTCCTGCTGCTGTGGATCTGGATCATGAACATCGTGCTGCTCGCGGGCGCCGAGCTCAACGCCGAGATCGAGCGCGGACGCCAGCTCCAGGCCGGGATCGAGGCCGAGGAGAACCTGCGGCTGCCGCCGAGGGACCTCCGGGGGGTGCGGAAGATGCAGGCGAAGGAGGACGAGCTCGTCGAGGAGGGCCGTGCCCTCCGGCACCGGCACACCGGTCCGGGCAGCGGTGCGGACCACCCGTCGGACACCGGGACCGCGGGCGACGCCGCACCGGCCTAGAGTGGTGCCCGGCACATCCGGGTCCGCACCTGCCGGAGCACCGGTGCCCGGACCGGCACCTGCCGTCCGTCCCGGCGGCCGACACCCGCACGACACCCGCACCGAGGAGCACCGTGAGCGAGCCCCAGCCCCTGGACAGGATCATGGCCCCCGACTGGGCGGAGGCCCTCGCCCCGGTGGAACCGCAGATCCGGCAGATGGGCCGGTTCCTGCGCGAGGAGCACGCCGACGGGCACCGCACGCTCCCGGAGGGCCCGGCGGTCCTGCGGGCGTTCCAGGAGCCGCTCGAGCAGGTCAGGGTGCTGGTCGTCGGGCAGGACCCCTACCCCACTCCCGGCCACGCCATGGGCCTGTCCTTCTCCGTGCAGCCCCACGTGCGTCCGGTGCCCCGCTCCCTGCAGAACATCTACAAGGAGTTGCGCGAGGACCTCGGCGTCGACCCGCCGGAGCACGGGGACCTCTCCGCGTGGTCCCGGCAGGGCGTGATGCTCCTGAACAGGGTCCTCACCGTGCGCGAGGGGGCCCCGGCCTCCCACCGGGGCAAGGGCTGGGAAGCGGTCACGGAGCGCGCCATCAAGGCCCTCGCCGGCCGCGGGACCCCGCTGGTGGCCATCCTGTGGGGCCGGGACGCGCGGAGCACCGCCCCCTGGCTGGACGGCTTCCCCACGGTCGAGTCCGCGCACCCGTCCCCGCTGTCCGCGTCCCGGGGCTTCTTCGGGTCCCGGCCGTTCTCCCGCACGAACCAGCTCCTCGAGCAGCAGGGCGCGGAGCCCGTCGACTGGCGGCTGTGACACCAGGAGGCCTCCGTTAGGGTGGGCGGCATGACGACGACCCCCGGGGCCCGGCCCGCCAGACCCCGCAAGCCGCAGCTGAACCTGACGGTCCGCTCCCGCGAGCTGCTGTCCCCGTCGATGGTCCGGGTGGTCCTGGGCATCGACGAGCCCGAGCGGTACACGGACATCGTCCCGCCCGAGAAGTACGTCAAGCTCGTCTTCCTCCGGCCCGGCACGGGCGAATCCGGCACCGCGCTCCCCGGGACTTCGAACCCCGGCACGGACGCTCCTGACCCCGAGACCGCAGGTTCGTCGCGGCCGGGGGCGGAGCCCGGCCGGAACCCCGACTACTGGGAGCTCAAGGAGACCCTGCCGGGCGACCGGCAGCCCGTCACCCGCCACCTCACCATCCGCCGGTACGTGCCGGAGCGGCACGAGCTGTGGATGGACTTCGTACTGCACGGCGACGACGGCTTCGCCGGCCCGTGGGCCGCCCGCGCCGAGCCCGGGGACCGCATCATCGCCCTCGGCCCCGGGGGCAGGTGGACGCCGGCCCCGGACGCCGCGTGGACCCTGATCGCCGCCGACGACGCCGCGGTCCCCGCCGCCCTCGCCGTCCTGGAGACCCTCCCGGCCTCCGCGCAGGGAGAGGTGCTGCTGGAGGTGGACACGCCCTCCGACGTCCAGCCGGTGTCCGCCCCGGCCGGGATGGCGGTGCGCTGGGTGTTCCGGGCGGACAGCGGTCCCGGAGAGGACCCTGCCCTGGTGCGGGCCGTGCGCGAGGCCGGGTGGCCCACCGACCCGGAAGGGGTCCAGGTCTTCGCCCACGGCGAGCGGGAGGTCATGAAGGCCCTGCGCGAGGAGCTGTTCACGCGCCGGCGGCTGGAGCGGGACCAGGTCTCGCTGTCCGGCTACTGGGCGAGGGGCCGCACCGAGGACGTGTTCCAGGCGGAGAAGAAGCTGCCGGTCGGCCAGATCCTCTGAGCCGGGCCCGCGAGCGGTGATCCTTCGGGCTGCGGGACGCTGGGCAGCGCGTCCCGAGATCGGGCCCCGGTTCTCGGACGCGCCCGGAAGCCGGGCCATCCCTCCGCGTCTCACGGCCGCTACTCCCCGTCCCAGGGCATGGTCACGGTCCGGGCCACGGGCTCCGTCTCCGTCCTTATGGTGTCGGATCCGGTGGGGATCATGAGACATGACTACCACCGCCGGCCGGCCGCGGAGCCTGGAGGAGGTCCTCGGCGAGGACACGGCCGTTGCCGACCGCGAGTACGCCGGTGCTGTGACGGAGCTGGTCGAGGACGCCCGGGCGGAGGCCCGGGCTGCGGGCCGGCAGCTGCGGGTGATCCACCGGATGTGGCAGCTGCAGGAACTGGCGCACGATCGGCGTCGGGCGGCCCGGGCGCGCTGGTCGAACGAGCGAGCCCGCAGTCGTGGGCAGCACGTCCCGGAACCGGAGAAGCGCACGGTGCTGGACGTGGCCGACGAGATCGGCTCGGCGCTGCGGCTGCCGGCGGGCACGGCGGTGCGCCGGGTGGAGAACGCGGTCCTGCTCGCCGAGAGCCTGCCCCGGGTCCTGCAGGCTCTCGAGTCCGGGGCGATCGCCCCGCGCCAGACCGAGGTGATCGTGGACCTGTGGCGGGACCTGGTGGGTGCGACCGGTCGGCCGCCCGAGCCGTGGCCACTCGGCGAGGCTGTGTCCCGTGTCGTGGACGAGCTGCTGGAGAAGGCGCCGACGGCCACCGCGTCGCAGCTCCGGGCGCTGGCCCGGCGGCGGCGGGCCTGGCTGCTGGCCGGGTCCCAGGAGGACCGTCACCGGCTGGCCCGCCGGGGGCGCAGGGTGTGGATAGAACCCGAGGAGGACGGCATGGCGCGGCTGTGCGCGCTCCTGGACGCAGCCACCGCCCACGCCGTCCACGCCCGTCTCGCGTCCATCGCCGCCCGTGTGGATCCGCACAGCCCGCCGTCGGACCTGGCCGGGTCTGCGTGTGGCGGCCAGGGCGTCGGTGGGGGCCCGGGCCCGGACGACGAGCGGAGCTGCTGGGAGGACGGGCCGCGCACGGCAGGGCAGCTGCGCGCGGACGTGCTCGCCGCACTGCTGCTGGACGGGGAGCCCTCCTGCATGCCGGAGCACCTGCGCGGGATCCGCGGGCAGGTCACGGTCACCGTTCCCGTGCTCTCGCTGCTGGAGCACAGCGCACAGACTCCCGGCCGCGGATCCTCCGGCCGGTCGCCCGGCGGAGACGGGCTTCCCGGAGGATCACCCGACGGAGGCGCGCTCCCCGGCAGATCACCCGGCGGACACGCGGTCCCAGGTGAATCATCCAACGGAGACGGGCTCCCCGGCCGATCACGCAGCGCCGGCGGAACGACCGGCGGCGGGCCTGCTGGGAGCCCTGGCTGCGCGGAGCTGGCCGGGTACGGGCCGATCCCGGTGGGCGTGGCCGAGCGGATCGCCGCCGGCGCCGGGTCCTGGTCGAGGGTTCTGACACATCCGGTCACCGGCACCGTCCTGGACCACGACCGCACCACGTACGCCGTACCGGCCGATCTCAAGCGCCGGCTGCGAGCGAGGGACGGCACCTGCCGGTTCCCCGGATGCCGGCGCCGTGCCGAGCGCTGCGACCTCGACCACACCGTGGCCTGGGTCGAGGGCGGGCCGACCGCCGCGGACAACCTCGCCCATCTGTGCCGCCACCACCACGTCCTCAAGCACCGGGACGGCCCGCTCGGGCGCTGGCGGGTCCGGCACCGCCGCCGGGAGTCCCCGGAGGGCGTCCTGGAATGGACCTCACCGGCCGGATGCGTCCACGTGACCTACCCCCAGCAGCACCACCACCCCGTGCTCTCGCCGCTGCGGATCGCCGACGACCTGCCCGTCGACGGCCGGCCCCCGGCAGAGCAGGCACCGGACGAGCCGTCACCGGCTGCGGTCCTGTGGACATCCCACAGGACCGTGCCCTCCGGCGCCCGGCCTGACGAGGTCCGCCCCGACAGGGTCCGGCAGGACGGCGACCCGCCCCCGTTCTGAGCCGCTCCGAGGATCCAGCCCGGTGCTGCCCCGGGCCCACAGCCCACGGCGGTGCTGGCCCGGCTCGCAGCCCACCGCGGTGCTGCCCCAGACCCACAGCCCACCACGGCGCGGTCCGTCGTCCGCCTGTCAGCGGCGCCGGTTGCGCCGGGAACTGGTGCCGTTGAGGTGCCCCACGAAGGGGCGCATGAGGTACTTGCCGAGCACCACCCCGGAGGCCAGGGCCACGATCGAGGCCATCGCGTTGACGAGCCCCACGATCCCGGGGCCGTAGGTGTCCGTCTCCACGGTGATGGTGTACATGCCGCGGAAGATGGACAGCCCGGGCAGCAGGAAGGTCATCGCGGGGATCGCCAGGACCAGCTGGGGAATCCGGTGCCGGGCCGCGAGCACGGTCGCCACGCACCCGCTGGTGATCGCCGCGAGTGCCGTGTCCAGGCGGGAGCCCAGGCCGGCGGCCATGCCGGTGTGGTAGACCACGAGGCCGCCGAGGGCGGCGGCCACGGTCGAGAGCACGTGACGGGGCTTGGCCTGCATCGTGACCGCGATGAGCCCGGTGGCGATCAGCATGAACACGGAGTTGGTCAGCGGGCCCACCGGGTCGAAGGCGCTCTGCGAGACGTCGACCCGGGGCATGCCGGCGTAGCCGGCCACGGAGATGCCACCGGCGATGCCGGCCACGATGCCGAGGAACGCCATGGACGTGGAGAGCAGCCGCCCGGCCGCCGTGACGGGGAACCCGTTGATCGCGTCCTGCATGGTGGAGACCATGCGGGTGGTGGGCAGGAGCAGGATGATCCCGCCCGCGATGACCCGTGCCGGGGACAGGTCGACACCGGCCCAGGACATCAGCAGGGCCATCGTGGTGAGGATCCCCGACTGGGCGGCCATGGTGAAGAACTCGGGGATCCGCCAGACGCCCAGCCGGTGCGCCACGACCTGGTTGATGACCGAGGACAGACCGGCCACGAGCGCACCCAGCACTCCCCCGCCGATGCCGACGGTGATGGTCATCGCTGCGGCGGCCGT
This sequence comes from Kocuria sp. CPCC 205258, assembly GCF_040981005.1. Lineage (NCBI taxonomy): Bacteria > Bacillati > Actinomycetota > Actinomycetes > Micrococcales > Micrococcaceae > Kocuria > Kocuria sp. CPCC 205258. The sequence goes on from NZ_JAVKPS010000005.1 coordinate 259,144, forward strand.
GGCGGCCCGCACCATCCACCGCGGATAGGGCTTGGGTTTGGCGTTGATCGCCTCGAGGCGCCGCTCCGCCTCCCCGCGGGGCATCTCTCCGCCCGTGATGTCCGCGACCAGCTGGTGCGTCTCGGCCAGCCCCGCGTAGTTGTCCGTCCAGGAGCGCACGACCCGCATGACCGTGTGGCTGTTGGTGTCAGGGTCGTTGAAGACGTCCTCGCGGGTGCGGGTGTCCCCGCCGTCCGGCTGGTCGTCGGCGACGTAGTTGATCGTCACGGCCTGGTTGGTGATGTCCACCTCGACGTTCTCGACCCCGTAGGTGGCGCACACGGCGATGATGGCGTTCTCGACGTCGAGGGCGTCGGCCCCGTAGTGGAACATGGTCTCCGCGAGCCGCAGCGCGAAGTTCAGGGTGCGCCGGGCCTGCCGGCTGGTGGACTCCCCGAACCGGCGCAGATTGGCGAAGGGCGAGGCGTTGAGCCGTTCCACCACGCGCATGGGGGCGGTCGGGGCGGCCTCCCCCTGCAGGATGGAGCGCAGCCGGGCGCGCCCGCCGGGCCGGGTCCCCTGCGCCCGGGTGGACGGGTAGGCGCCCCGCTGCATCCGGTCGGAGCTCTTGCCGGGAGCCGGGAGCGGCCCGATCGTCGTCGTCTCCGGGCGGGAGACGGGGACCGTGTCGGTGCCGGTGCGGCGCCGCCGGCGCGCCGACGCCGGCAGGGGCACGGTCTCGGCGGCGGAGAGCAGCTCGCGGCGCTTCTCCGGCTCGGGGGTGTCCCCGTGCCGGCGGATCAGGCTCGTGCTGAGCACGGGCAGCGCCTGCGGGGCGTCGGGCACGATGTCGAGCACGGTGGTCCCGGCGCGGCGCCGGGCGTGCTGGGCCTGGTCCTCGGTGGGGCGCACCGCGGGCAGGCCCGCGCCGTGCCGGGCGACCGGGCGGGCGGCGCCCGTGAGCGTCGTGTCCCCGCCCGGACCGAAGGGCTCGACGACGTGGAGGTCGGGCTCCTCGGCCCCGTCCGACGAGGGGTAGGCGGCGAACGGGCGCAGGGGGGCGCGCTGGTCGGTCACCACGCGGCGTTCCTCCTTCCGGGGCGCGAGGGCGGGGGCCCGGCGGGCGGTCGGGGTCGGGGTCGGGGTCGGATCAGTAGAAGGGCTGGCCCGTGCGGCGGACCCACAGCTGGCGCTGGACCTTCTCGGCCACGTTGGTCCACACCGCGTACTTGGCGGGGCTCAGGACCTGGTCGTGGACGCCCACGAAGTCGACCACGGTCTTGGTGAAGCTCGTCTTGAACAGCCCCAGACCGTAGTAGGGGTGCTCCTTGTTCTTGAGCTGGTCGCTCGGCGGGGTGCCGCAGAAGTCGTACTCGACGATCCCGTGCTCCCGCATGAGGTCCGTGATCGCGGTCCACTGCAGCAGGTGGGAGTCACCGTACTGGCGGCGCCGGGGCTTCGAGCCGCCGTCCTTGTAGGTGCCCTTGGTGCCGTAGGCGATGACGTAGGCGCCCACCGAGGGCTCGCCGTCCTCGTAGGTGAAGTACAGCCGCCCCTGGCCGGCCTGCTCGAACGCCGTCCAGAACTTCGCGTAGTACTCGTAGGAGCGCAGGTTCACGTTCGCGTCCCCCTGCCCCACGGTGTCCATGAGCGCGTACATCCGGCGCATGTTCTGCTCGGTCAGCTCGACGCGTTCGACGGTGCAGTCCTCGCGCAGGGCCCGCCGGACGGCGTTGCGCCCGCGGGAGTGCAGCGACTTCAGCACGGTCTCCTCGTCCCGGTCGGTGTCGAGGACCGCCGTGGAGTCGTTGGGCTGGATGTTGAAGGACTTCTTCAGCCCGGCCCGCGCGAGCACGCCGCGGGCGTAGTCGGAGTCCAGGACGTCCGGCTCGATCTTGATCGCGAAGACGTTCAGCCGCTGCTCGGCCACGAGCCGGGCGCTGGCCGCTGCGATCCCGGGGATGTCGTCGACGGAGGCGACGTCCGGGCCCTTGATCATGTACCAGAGCTTGCCGAGGGCGGGCACCGGCTTCTCGAGGACGAGGTTGTAGGACGCCTGTCCGCCGTCGGCGGGCTCGTGCACGAGGTGCAGGGGCCGCCAGCCGTGGTCCGCCTTGACGTCCGCGAAGGACGCGGACTGCAGCAGGTTGCCGCCGTGCGGGTTCGCCGTGACGTGGGTGTCCCAGGCCTCGATCTCCTGGGCGGTGGCGAAGCGTGCGGTGAACTCTCGCAAGGCTCTCTCAATCGTCGGGGTCGTCGGGGCCGGCCGGCCGGGGGTGGCCGGCGGGCCGGTGCGCCGGCGGGGGCCGGCCCCGGTCAGTCTAACCGCGCGGGCCTGAGGGGCCTCTGAGCCGTGCCGGTCGGGCGCCGCGCCCCCGTTCCCGTCCCCGCGGCGGGCCCGGGACGGGCCCGGGACGGGCCCGGGGCGGCGCCGGGTGCCGCGCTGTGTATTCTGTTCAGGCGGTTCGCACCGGCAGGTCCGCGGCGCGCACCGGCAGGTCCGCTCCGATCCCCGGCGCGGTCCGGACCAGGGAGGTGGCGGGAGCCGTGGGTGGACCGGGCGGGCGCTGGAGCATCGCCCGCGCCGCGGTCCTCGTGACCGGCCTGACCGCCGTCTCCACCGTGCTGGGCTTCGCCCGGGACGTCGTCGTCGGCGCCGTCTTCGGCGCGGGCGCCGAGCTCGACGCGTGGCTGGTGGCCCAGGGCGTGCTGAACGTCGTCCTCGGCCTGGTCGCCTGGGCGATGGCGCGCTCCGTGACCCCCGTGACCTCGCGGGAGGCCGCCCGGGAGCGCGTCGACGACACGGGGTGCCGCGGCCACCGCGGCTTCGAGGTCTCCCTCACCGTCACCGTGGTCGTCCTCGGCCTGGCCGCCGTGGTGACGGGGCTGCTCGCGGAACCGGTGACGGCCCTGCTCGCCCCCGGGTTCGACGACGCCCAGACCGCCACGGCCACCTCGCTCACCCGGATCGTCCTCGTCGCGACGGTGCTCGTGGCCGGCACGGACCTGCTGGCCTCGCTCGTCCAGGCCCACGGCCGCTTCGCGTGGTCCTCCCTGCAGGGCGTCCCGTTCAACCTCGTCATGATCGCCGCGGCAGGTCTGTTCGGGCCCCGGTACGGCGTCTCGGCGCTCGCCGTGGGCTACGTGGTGGGCTCGGCGGCGCGGCTGCTGATGCAGGTGCCCCCCGTGCGGGCGCTCGGCGCCCGGCTCCGGCCCCGGTGGGACCTGCGGGACCCGGGCTTCCGGGAGATCGCCCGGCTCGTGCCGCCCATGCTGGTGGGCAACGCCGTGGTCAACATCAACACCCTCGTCGACCGGGCGGTGGGCTCCACCCTCGAGGACGGTACGATCACGGCGCTGACCTACGGCTGGCGCCTGGTCGACCTGCCGGAGACCGTCGTCATCGCGGCCCTGCTCGTCCCCCTGTACCCGGCCCTGGGCGCCTCCGCGGACGACCGGCCTGAGCTGCGCCGGCTCGTCGACCGAGGGCTGTCCGTGGTCGTCACCGTGCTCGCCCCGGTGTGCGCGGTGTTCGTGGTCGCGGCCGGACCCCTCGTCGCCACGGCCTTCGGGCACGGCGCGTTCGACGACGGGGACGTCGCGGCGACGGCCACCGCGGTCGCCTGGTACGCGCCGGCGCTGCTCGCGCTCGGCTTCCGCCAGGTGGTGGTCCGCGCTTCCTACGCCATCGGCGACTCCCGCGGGCCGGTGGTCGTGGCGGTGCTGGCGATGGTCGTCAACGTGGTCGGCGACGTCCTGCTGGCCCCGGTGCTGGGCCTCGCCGGCATCGCCGCGGCCACGACCGCGTCCCTGGTCGTGGCGGCGCTGCTCAACGCGTGGCTGCTGCACCGGCGGCACGCCGGGCTGGACGCCAGGGCGACGACGGCCCTGGTGGCGCGGGCGCTCGTGCTGGCGGCCGTCGCCGGCGCCGCAGGGCTGGGTGCGCGGGAGGCGCTGACGGAGCTGCCCTCGTTCGTGCTCGCGGCGCTCTGCGCCGCCGTAGTGGGCGGGACGTACCTGCTCGGGCTCGTCGTGCTGCGGGCTCCCGAGCGCCTGCTCGTGGGCGAGACGCTGCGGACGCTGCGCCGGCGCTGACGCGGCGCCGCCCTACCCGGAGCGGGCGCCGTTCCTGAGCCGCCAGGTGGCCAGGTGCCACGTGGGCCCGGGATCGCGCAGGTCCCACACGCTGTGCTGGGCGCCGCGGCCCCAGCGGAGGGTGTCGGCGACGTCCGCGGCCAGACCGCCGCGGCGCTCCACGGAGGCCCGCCGCAGGTCCCCGGCGAGCCAGGCGTAGCGGACCCCGGGGCGGGCGTCCGGCAGCTCCGGCACGGGCGCGCCGAGCACCAGCCGGCCCCACGCGTCGGCCAGCCCGGGGCGGGCGGCCTCGGCCAGGGCCATTGAGCCGAAGAAGCGGCCGTTGAGGTCGATGAGCTGCGGGACGCCGTCGTCCCCGGTGAGGAACTGCAGCTCCACGAGGCCCCACCAGCCCAGGTCGCGCAGCAGCACCTCGGCGCGTGCCGCGAGCTCCTCGTCGACGGGCACCGTCTGCGCACGGGCCGAGACGCCGTTGGGCGTAGGCCACAGCCGGGAGGTGGTCTGCTGCACCCGGCCGCGCAGGCGGCCGTCGTGGTGGACCCCGATGAGGGCCCCGAGGGTGCCGCGCACGGGCACCTGCAGCACCGGTTCGGCACCGGCCTCGCGGATCCGCCGCACCTGTCCGGCGGCGGCGGGGGCGTCCGGGAAGAGCTTGGCCTCGATGCGGTGGGGCCGGGTCTGCCCGGGCGCCCAGTGCGCCCGGCACTTGACGACGACCGGGCCGTCCCAGGCGGCGAGCGCCTCGTCCGTGGCCGCCAGCGTCCGGGGGGCGGCGAGGCCCGCCCGGGCCGCCCGGTCCGCGAGCCCGACCTTGTCGAGGGCCGCCGCGACCACGTCCGGGCCCGGGTGCGCCACCGCCGCCGGGAGGTGCTGGCGGTAGGCCGAGACCGCGGCCATCCAGTCGTCGCCGGCGCCGAAGACGACGTCGTAGGACCCCTCCGCGACCGCCCGGCGGACGCCGTCGATGAAGCGGGCGCCGTCCCCGCGCGGGCGGGGCACCTCGTGGCGGGCCGCGGCCGCCCGCGTGGCGCCGAGCATGCCCGGCCCGTCCGGGGTGCCGACGCCCACGTGCCAGCCCGCCCGTTCGAGGGCGCGCGCCGCCGCGAGGGCCCCCCGGTCCCGGCCCGTGCCCACGACGAGGGCCCGCCGCGGGGCCTGCGCGGCGCGCTCCGGCTCCCGGCGGCGGTGGTCGAGCGGTGGTCGAGCGGCGGTCATCGGTCCTCCATCGGGGTGTGCGGGCATCCCCTCCACGGTAGTCGGAGCACGTGAGAGGTCCGTGCGGCGGGTCGGCACGCGCGACGGCGCCCGCTCACCGTGCGGTGGGCGGGCGCCGTGGCTGGACGGTGCGGCGGGGTCCTACTCGGCGTCGTGGTCCGTCTCGAGGATCTGCACGAGCGCGTCGAGCGCGTCGTCGGCGCCCGCGCCCTCGGCGCGGAGGACGACCTTGTCCCCCTGGCCGGCGCCGAGGGACATGAGCGACAGCACGCTCGAGGCGTCCATCGCCTCGTCCTCGGGCTCGCCCTCGGCGGCGATCGTGATGTCGAGGTCGTACTCCCCGGCGGCCTCGGCGAAGATCGCGGCGGGACGGGCGTGCAGGCCGACGGACGAGGCGATGGTGGCGGTGCGTTCTGCCATGGTGGTGCTCCTTCGGGTTGCGGGGCCCTGGGTGACGGGCCCCGGTGGTTGGGGTGGTGCGGAAACGGTGCGGTCGGTGGGTCAGAGGCCGAGCTCGGCGAGCACGCTGAGCTCGGTCCGCACGGCGGCGGCGGCCTCCTCCGCGCTGGGCTGCTCGATCGCGACCTCGGCGAGGGCCTGGGCGGTGGCGAGGTCGACGCTGCGCAGCACGGCGGCGACCGCGGCCAGTCCGCGGGGGCTCATGGACAGGGTGTGCACCCCGAGGCCCACGAGCACCACGGCGAGCGCGGGGTCGGCCGCGGCCTCGCCGCAGACGCCCACGTTGCGCGGGCCGGCGCCCTCGGACTCGGCCCGGCGGGCGCCCTCCACGGTGTACCGGATCATGCGCAGCACGGCGGGCTGCCACGGGTTGTTGAGCTCCGCGAGGGAGCCCATCATCCGGTCGGCGGCCATCGTGTACTGGGTCAGGTCGTTGGTGCCCAGGGACACGAACTTGACGTGGCGCAGGATCTGGTCGGCGGTGACGGCCGCGGACGGCGTCTCGACCATGACCCCGGGCACCCGCAGGCCTGCGGCCGTCGCCATCACGGCGAAGTCCCGGGCCTCGGAGGGCGTGGCGATCATCGGCGCCATGACCCACACGTCCGCGTCCGTGGCCTTCTCCGCCAGCGCGATCGCCTCGAGCTGCCGGGCGAGCACGCCCGGCACGGAGCGGTCCGTGCGGTAGCCCCGGACCCCGAGCGCGGGGTTCGGCTCGGCGGTGTCGGTGAGGAAGGGCAGCGGCTTGTCCGCGCCGGCGTCGAGCGTGCGGACCACGACCTTCTTGCCGGCGAAGGACTCGAGGATCGCGGTGTACTGCTCCACCTGCTCCTCGACCGAGGGCTCCTTGTCCCGGCCCAGGAAGCAGAACTCGGTGCGCAGCAGCCCCACGCCCTGGGCCCCGGCCGCGGCCGCCGTGCGGGCGTCCTCGGGGGTGCCCACGTTGGCCAGCAGCGGGATCTCGGTGCCGTCCGAGAGCACGCCGCGGCCGTCGAAGGCCTCGCGCGCCGCGGCGCTGCGCACCCAGGCCTCCACGAGCTCCTGCTCGTCCGCGCCGGGCTCGGTGCGGATCTCACCGGTGGCGCCGTCCACGAACACGCGGGTGCCGTCGGCGAGCGCCTCGACGCCCCGGGCCGCCACGACCGCGGGGAGCCCGAGGTTGCGGGCCAGGATGGCCGTGTGGGACTGCGGGCCGCCGCCGGAGGTGACGAGGGCCAGGACCATCTCGGGGTCCAGGGTCGCCGTGTCGGCGGGCGCGAGGTCCTCGGCGGTCAGCACGAACGGGACGTCCCGCTGCGGCACGCCCGGCATGGGCAGCCCCTGGAGCTGGGACACGAGCCGCGCCCGGACGTCCTCGATGTCCGCGGCGCGCTCGGCCATGTACCCGCCCAGGGCGCGCATCTGGTCCGCGTAGTCGCTCGCGGCCTCCCACAGGGCGCGCTCGGGGGCGAGCCCCTTGCCGTTGACGAGCTTCGCGGCGTTCTTCAGCAGTGCCTTGTCCCCCGCCATGAGGGCGGTGGACTTGAGCACGTCCGCGGCGTCCTTCTCGGTCGCCACCTCGGCGCGGCGCTTGAGCTCGGCCTTGACCGCGGCGGCGGCCGTGTGCAGCCGGGCCACCGCCGCCTCGGGCTCCTCGTCCCGCAGCATCAGCCCCGCGGCCGGCTCGGAGACCGGCTCCGGCATGCTCACGAGCTCGCCGATGACGCGGCCCGCGCACACCCCCACGCCTGTCAGTGTCTGCATCGTGTTCCTCTTCCTCGAGAAGGCTCGGATCGGTGCGCACGGGCCCCGGTCGGGGCCCGTGCGCACCGCTCAGGCGGTGGTCGGCACAGCGGCGGCGTCCTCGCGCGAGCGGGTGGCGTCGGCCACCCGGCCGTGCGCACCGCCCACGTGCTTGAGGGCGACGACGATGCCTGCTGTGACCACGGTACCGACAACCACCGCGAGCAGGAACATCAGCGGGTTGCCGATCACCGGCAGGATCCACACCCCGCCGTGCGGCGCGGCGGAGGTGACGCCCGTGGCCATGCTGATCGCGCCGGTCACGGCGCCGCCGACCATGGAGGCGGGGAGCACGCGCAGCGGGTCGGCCGCGGCGAACGGGATGGCGCCCTCGGAGATGAAGGAGGCTCCCAGCAGCCACGCGGCCTTGCCGTTCTCCCGCTCGGCCACCGTGAAGTAGCGCTTGGCCACCGTCGAGGCGAGGGCCATGGCCAGCGGGGGCACCATGCCGGCGGCGATGACCGCGGCCATGATCTCCTGCGGGGCGGTGTTGGCGACGGTCGCGGCCCCGAGGCCGGCGGCGGCGAACGTGTAGGCGACCTTGTTGATCGGCCCGCCCAGGTCCGAGCCCATCATCAGGCCGAGGATCGCGCCGAGCGCCAGCGCACTGGCACCGGTCATGCCGTTGAGGACCTCGGTCAGCCACGCCATGAAGGTGGCGATCGGCCCGCCCAGGACCAGCAGCAGCAGACCCGCGGCGAAGATCGTGGCGAGCAGCGGGATGATCACCACGGGCATCAGCGAGCCCAGCCAGCGGGGCAGCCGGGGCTGCGCCAGCCAGTAGGCGGCGAGACCGGCCAGCAGACCGCCGACGATGCCGCCGAGGAACCCGGCGCCCATGAAGTTCGCGACCAGGCCGGCCGCGAAGCCCGGGGCGATGCCGGGACGGTCGCTCAGGCCGTAGGCGATGTAGCCGGCCAGTGCGGGCACCAGCAGGCTCATGGCCAGGTTGCCCATCTTGAACAGGACCGCGCCGATGTACTGGGCGAGGGTGAACTCGCCGAGGTTCCAGATGGTGGAGCCGGTCAGCACGTCGTCGGCGATGTTGGCGATGTCCGCCCCGGCCACCATGAACCCGAAGGCCATGAGCAGCCCGCCCGCGGCCACGAACGGGATCATGTAGCTGACACCGGTCATCACGGCCTTGCGGATGCGGGTCCCCCAGCCCTCGTTCGCGCCGCCGGTGGCGCCCTGCTCGGCGTCCCCGCCGGCCCCGCCCTGCACGCGCGGGGCGTTCGGGTTCCCGGCGTTGGCGAGGGCCTCCTCGATCATGACCTTCGGCTCGTCGATGCCGCGCTTGACCGGCGAGGCGACGAAGGGCTTGCCGGCGAACCGGGAGCGGTCCCGGACGTCGACGTCGGTCGCGAAGATCACCGCGTCCGCCGCGGCGATCGTGGCGGGGTCCAGCTTGGTGAAGCCGGCGGAGCCCTGGGTCTCGACCTGCAGGTCGACCCCCATGTCCTCGGCGGCGTAGGTCAGCCCGTCCGCCGCCATGTAGGTGTGGGCGATGCCGGTGGGGCAGGCCGTGACGGCCACGATCTTCTTGCCGGCGTGCGGGCCGGCGTCGCCCGCGGCCGGAGAGGCGTCCGTGGCCGGCGCGGCGGACGCCGGGGCGGCGCCCCCGTCCGCGGCCCGGGCGTCGACCGAGGCGGGCACCGCGGCGGCGGACGTGGCGCCGGCGGTCGCCGGGCCGGTCGCGGAGGCGCCCTCGGCGGTCCCGCCGAGCCCCAGCGCGTCGTCGACGATCCGGACGACCTCCTGCTCGGACCGCGCGGCGCGCAGGGCGGCCACGAAGTCCTTCTTCATCAGCGAGCGGGCGAGCTTGGCCAGCAGCTTCAGGTGCGTCTGGTCGGCGCCCTCGGGCGCCGCGATGAAGAAGACGATGTCGGCGGGGCCGTCCTTGGCGCCCCAGGGGACGCCCTGCGCGAGCCGGGCCATGACCAGGGTCGGCTCGGTCACGGCGGCGGAGCGGCAGTGCGGGATCGCGATGCCGCCGGGGATGCCGGTGGCGGTCTTGTTCTCGCGGGCGATGGCGTCCGCCAGCAGCCCGTCGAGCTGCTCGGCGCGGCCGGTGCGCTGCACCAGGGCGGCGAGCCGGCCGATGACGGTTTCCTTGTCTGCTCCCAGGTCCTGGTCGAGCGAGACCAGGTCGGGAGTGATGAGCTCGGACACGATGTCCTCCTTGAGCGGCCGGGCCGGTGGCCCGGGTGGTTCGGATGAGGTGGGGTGGAGTGGTTCGGTTCAGCCGGAGACGGCGCGCGCGGGGAGCTCCCGCACGGTGACCGCCTCGGGGGTGGTCTCGGAGAGGGAGGGGACCCGGGTGCCCGGCAGCGCGGCCGCCGCGGACCCGGAGGCCACGGCCTGCCGCAGGCACTCCGGCGCCGCGTCCCCGCGCTCCTGGGCGATGAGGTAGCCCGAGAGCGAGCTGTCGCCGGCGCCCACGGTGGAGCGCACGGCCACGGGGGCGTGGACGGCGTGCCAGGAGCCCTCGGGGACGGTGAGCACGGCCCCGCCGGCCCCGAGGGTCGTGAGGACCGCGCCCAGGCCGCGGTCCACGAGCGCGGCGGCGGTGGCGGCCGCGAGGTCGGGGTCCGCCTCGAGCCGTTCGCCGTCGACCGTCCCGACGAGCTCGGCGAGCTCCTCGCCGTTGGGCTTGATGAGGTCGGGCAGGGCGTCGTCGCCGGACACGGCGCCCTGCAGCGCCGCCCCGGAGGTGTCCACGGCGAACAGGGGCGAGCGCTCCCCCAGGGCCGTGCGGACCCGGCGGACGATCCGGGCGTAGACGTCCTCCGGGGCGCCGGGCGGCAGCGACCCGGCCAGGACCACCCAGGAGGCGTCCGCGCCGCGGTGCACCAGGAGCTCGACGACGGCGTCGACGTGCTCGGTGCCCAGCGGCGCACCCGGGGCGTTGATCTTTGTGGTGGTGCCGTCCGGCTCGGTGATCGTGATGTTCGAGCGGATCGGGGCGCCCACGGGGACCGCCTCGTAGGGGACCTCGGCCGCGGTGAGCTCCGCCAGCAGCGGATCGCCGGGGTCGCCCGGCAGCACGGCCAGGGTCGGGACGCCGCTCGCGCGCAGCGCCCGGGAGATGTTCACGCCCTTGCCGCCGGCGTCCTGCCGGGCGCCGTCGGCGCGCTGGACGGCGCCGCGGCGCAGCGGCGCCGGGAGCTCGACCGTGCGGTCGAGGGACGGGTTGAGGGTGACGGTGAGGATCACGCGATCACCACCTCGACGTCGGCCTCCTCGAGGGCGGCGGCCAGCTCGGGGCCGGGGGCCCGGTCGGTGATGAGGGTGTCGATCTCGTCGAGCGACGCGAAGCGCATGAGGGTCTCCTGATCGTGCTTGGCCGAGTCGCAGAGGACCACGACCCGGCGGGAGGTCTGGATGATGGCGGTCTTGACGACCGCCTCGATGGGGTCCGGGGTGCTCAGCCCGAACGCGGCGTGGATCCCGTTGCAGCCCACGAACGCGAGGTCCGGGCGCAGGCGGGTGTAGTGCTCCGCGGCCCGTCCGCCGGCTGCGGCCCAGGTGAGCTTGCGGACGCGCCCGCCGACGAGCTCGAGCCCGATGCCCGAGGCGTCGGCGAGCTTGGCGGCGATGTGCAGGGCGTGGGTGATGATGAGCTGCTCCTGCCCGTCCGGCAGGGTGGAGTCGGTGCGGACGATGAGGTCGGCCAGGGCCTCGACGGTGCTGCCGGCGTCGAGCACGACGGCCCCCGCCCCGCTGGTGCGCAGGAGGTCGAACGCCGCCTGCGCGATCCGCCGCTTCTCCGGGGTGTTCAGGTGCTTGCGGGACGAGATGGCCTTCTCGTCGGACGTCGACTGGTCCGCGGAGACGGCGCCCCCGTGCACCCTGCGGAGCCTGCCCGCGGCCTCGAGGGCCGCGAGGTCGCGCCGGACCGTCTCCATGGTGACGTCGAAGCGGCGTGCCAGGTCCGCGCCGTTGACCCGGCGAGTCGTGAGCACCAGCTCGGCGATCTCGGCCTGGCGTTCTTCTGCGAACATGGCGTGCACCTCACGGACGGGAACGATGGACTGTCTTTGCGTTCCCTTGAGTTTATGTGAGTTCGTGTGGTTTTACCAGGGGTTGTGGTGATCCACTTCACGAAAGGCCACAATCGGCGGCGAGGCCCCGGCCGACCGGGCGGGCCACGGTGTCCGCGTCCCGGCGTAGCCTGGATCACGGACCGCCCGGTCCGCCCCGCCCGTCCCGCCCGTCCCGCCCGTCCCGCCACCAGGAGCGGACGCCCATGCTTCTCCGCCTCGTCCGGCAGCACACCGGCCGCTACCTGCCGTGGGTCCTGGCCGTCGTCGCGCTCCAGCTGGTCGCCACGATCGCCGCGCTGCTGCTGCCGAGCCTCAACGCCCGGATCATCGACGAGGGCGTCGTCCGGGGCGACACCGGCCTGATCCTGCGCGTCGGGGAGGTGATGCTCGGCGTCGCGCTCCTGCAGGTGGCGGCCGCCGTCGCCGCGGTGTACTGCGCGGCCCGGGCGGCGATGGGCACCGGCCGGGACCTCCGCCGCGCCGTGCACCGGCAGGTCGGCTCCTTCGGCTCCCGCGAGGTCAACGGCTTCGGGGCCCCCACCCTCATCACGCGGGGCACCAACGACGTCCAGCAGATCCAGATGCTCGTGCTCATGGGGCTCAACTTCATGGTGGCGGCGCCCATCATGTGCGCCGGCGGGATCGTGATGGCCCTCCGGGAGGACGCCGGGCTCTCCTGGCTCGTGTGGGTGTCGGTGCCCGTGCTCGGGATCGCGGTGGGCGTCCTGGTGGGCCTGCTCATGCCCCTCTTCCGGCTCATGCAGGGGCGGATCGACCGGATCAACGCGGTGCTGCGCGAGCAGATCGTCGGCATCCGGGTGGTGCGGGCCTTCGTGCGGGAGGACCACGAGCGCCGCCGCTTCGCGGCCGCCAACCGGGAGCTCACCGACGTGTCGGTGCGCATCGGCTCCCTGTTCGTGCTGATGTTCCCGGTCATCACCATGATCCTGCACCTGGCCACCGCCGCCGTGCTGTGGTTCGGCGGACAGCGGGTGGGGGCCGGGCAGATCCAGGTCGGCTCGCTCACCGCGTTCCTGCAGTACCTCCTGCAGATCCTGACGGCCGTGATGATGGGGACCTTCATGGTGATGATGGTCCCGCGCGCCATGGTGTGCGCCGAGCGCATCACCGAGGTCCTGCGCACCGAGCCCTCCCTGCGGGAGCCCGCCGAGCCCGCGGTCCCCGCCTCCCGGACCGGCGTGGTGGAGCTGCGCGACGTGACGTTCCGGTACCCCGGGGCGGAGCTGCCCGTGCTGGAGGGCGTGGGCTTCCGGGCCGGACCGGGCCGGACGACCGCCGTCGTCGGCGCCACCGGGTCGGGCAAGTCCACCCTCCTGCACCTCGTCCCCCGGCTGCTGGACCCCACCGGGGGCACGGTGGAGCTCGACGGCGTCCCGCTGCCCCGGCTGTCCCACGAGCAGATCGCCGCCCGGGTGGCCCTCGTGCCGCAGCGGCCGTACCTGTTCTCCGGCACCGTGGCCTCCAACCTCCGGCTCGGGGACGCCGGGGCGACGGACGAGGAGCTCTGGGCCGCCCTGCGCACCGCGCAGGCGGACGACTTCGTCCGCCGGATGCCCGGGGGGCTCGACGCCCCGATCGCCCAGGGCGGCGTCAACGTCTCCGGCGGGCAGCGGCAGCGATTGTGCATCGCACGGGCGCTGGTGGCCCGCCCGGTGGTGTACCTCTTCGACGACTCGTTCTCCGCCCTGGACGTGGCCACCGACGCCCGGCTGCGCGCCGCCCTCGTGCCGGCGACCCGGGACGCGACCGTCCTGGTCGTGGCCCAGCGCGTGTCCACCGTCCGGGACGCGGACCAGATCCTCGTCCTGGACGCCGGACGGATCACGGCGCGCGGGACCCACGACGAGCTGCTGGCCTCCTCCGGCACCTACCGGGAGATCATCGAGTCGCAGACCCGCGCGGAGGAGGTGGCCTGATGGCCGCGCCCGCCCCGCCGCGCAGGCCCCAGCACTTCTGGTCCTCCGCCGGACGGCTGCTGGGCCTGCTCGCCCCGCAGCGGCGGGCGCTGGTGCTCGTCCTCCTGGCCGGGACCGTGTCCGTGGCGCTCAACGTCTGGGCCCCGCTCGTCCTGGGCCGGGCGATGGATGTGATCTTCACGGGGGTGCTCGGCCGGGACATGCCCGCGGGCGCGACGCGGGAGGAGGTGGCCCAGGACCTGCGGGACCGGGGCGAGCAGAACCTCGCGGACCTGGTCTCCGCCGCGGACGTCGTCCCCGGGGCGGGGATCGACTTCTCCGCGCTCGCCCGGCTGATCGCGGCGGTGCTGGTCATGTACCTGGTGGCCTCGCTGCTGATGTGGGCGCAGGGCTGGCTGCTCAACCGCCTGGTCATGCAGGTGGTCCACGACCTGCGCAGCGCGGTCGAGGACAAGCTGAACCGGCTGCCGCTGGGGTGGTTCGACACCCGTGAGCGCGGGGACGTGCTCTCGCGGGTGACCAACGACGTCGACAACGTCCAGACGGCGCTGCAGCACTCCTTCGCCCAGCTGGTCCAGTCCCTGCTCACGGTGGTGGGCATCGTGATCATGATGTTCGTGGTGTCGTGGCAGCTGGCGCTCGTGGCCCTCGTCGCCCTCCCCCTGTCCGCGGGGGCCGCCGGGTTCATCGGGGTGCGCGCCCAGCGCCTGTTCACGGAGCAGTGGCGCGCCACCGGCGCCCTCAACGGGCACATCGAGGACTCGTTCTCCGGCCACGAGCTGATCAGGGTCTTCGGCCGCGAGCAGGAGATGGCCGAGCGCTTCGACGAGCGCAACGAGGAGCTGTACCGGGCGGCCTTCGGGGCACAGTTCGTCTCCGGCACGATCATGCCCGTCATGCAGTTCATCTCCTACCTCTCCTACGTGGGCATCGCCGTGCTCGGCGGGCTGCGCGTGGCCTCCGGGCAGCTGAGCCTCGGGGCGGCGACCGCGTTCATCCAGTACTCGAGGGAGTTCACCCAGCCCCTGTCCCAGATGGCGGGCATGGCCAACACCCTGCAGTCCGGGGTGGCCTCCGCGGAGCGCGCCTTCGAGCTGCTCGACGCCCCGGAGCAGCAGGCCGACGCTACCCGCGCCCGCCTGCCCGCACGGTCCCCCGGCCGGGTGCGCTTCGAGCACGTCTCCTTCTCCTACGTCCCGGGGGCCCCGCTCCTCCAGGACCTGACCTTCGAGGCGCTCCCCGGCCGGACCGTGGCCGTCGTGGGGCCCACCGGCGCCGGCAAGACGACGCTCGTGAACCTGGTGCTGCGCTTCTACGAGCTCGACGCCGGGCGGATCACGCTGGACGGCGTGGACATCACCGACCTCTCCCGCGCCGAGCTGCGCTCCCGGGTCGGGATGGTCCTGCAGGACGCCTGGCTGTTCGGCGGGACCATCCGGGAGAACATCCGCTACGGACGGCTGGACGCCACGGACGAGGAGGTGCTCGAGGCCGCCCGGGCGACCCTCGTGGACCGCTTCGTGCGCGCGCTGCCGGAGGGCTACGACACCGTGATCGACCCGGAGGGCAGCAACGTGTCCGTGGGCGAGCGGCAGCTCATCACCATCGCCCGGGCCTTCCTGTCCGACCCCTCCCTGCTGATCCTGGACGAGGCGACGTCCTCGGTGGACACCCGCACCGAGGTGCTCGTGCAGCAGGCCATGGCCGCGTTGCGCAGCGACCGGACCTCGTTCGTCATCGCGCACCGTCTCTCCACCGTCCGCGACGCGGATATCATCCTGGTGATGGAGGACGGCCGGATCGTGGAGCGGGGCGCCCACGACGACCTGCTCGCCGCCCGGGGCGCGTACGCCGCGCTGCACGCGAGCCAGTTCGCGGCTCCGGCGGTCCCCGACGACGCCCCCACCGACCAGCAGCCCCTCGACGTGCAGGAGAGCACCACCCATGACACCCCGTGAGCTCTACGGCCGCTTCGCCCTCGCCGAGGCGGTGACCTGGACGCTGCTGATCCTCGGCATGGTCCTGAAGTACACGGGGGTCTCGGAGTCCTTCGTGCCCGTCTTCGGCATGCTGCACGGGGTCGTGTTCCTGGGCTACTGCGTGGTGACCTGCTTCGTCTGGGTGGACCAGCGGTGGTCGGCGGGCTTCGGGGCCCTGGGCCTGGCCAGCGCGGTCGTCCCCTGGGCCACGATCCCCTTCGAGCGACGCGCCGAGCGCACGGGCCGGCTCGACGGCGGCTGGCGCCTGGCCCCCGGCGGCGACCGTCCCGCCACCGTGCCGGAGCGGCTGGAGGCCTGGTCCCTCCGCAGCCCGTGGCTGGCCGTGGCGGCGGGCGCGGTCGTGGTCGCGGGCCTCACCTCGGTGCTCCTGTACCTGGGACCGCCCGTCCCCCGCGGCTGAGCCCGGCCCGGCCGCGCCGGTTCCTGGCGGGCCCGCACCCGGTATAGCGTGGACGTCAGGACGGCCCCGCCGACCGACGGCGGCGCCACGAGGAGGATCCACGTGACCAATTTCGCCAACGTCGAGCGCCGGCACCTCGCCGCGCTCCTGCGCCGACTGGGCCCCGACGCCCCGACCCTGTGCGAGGGCTGGAGGACCCGTGACCTCGCCGTGCACCTCGTCGTGCGCTCCGGGCGGCCCGACGTCCTCGCCGGTCAGGTGCTTCCGCGGGTGCCCGTGCTGGGCGAGCGCGCCCGCCGCGCCGAGCAGGCCGTCGCCGGCCAGCCCTGGGAGGAGCTCGTGCGGAAGGTGGAGCACCCGCCGCTGTACTCGCCCGCGCGGCTCGGACCGGTGGACAAGCGGATCAACACCGTGGAGTACTTCGTCCACCACGAGGACGTCCGCCGGGCCCAGCCCGACTGGCACGAGCGCCCGCTGCTGCACGACGAGGAGCAGGCCCTGTGGCGGTCCCTGAGCCTGCTGGCCAAGGTGGTGCTCAAGGACGAGGAGGACACCGTGGTGCTCATCGCCCCGTCCTACGGCGCGGTGCGCGGCGGCCGCGGCAGGACGGGGACCGTGCGCGTGCTGCGCGCCGTGCCGAGCGAGCTGGTGCTGTGGGCCCTGGGCCGCCGGGAGCAGGCCCGGGTGGAGCAGTCCGTCGAGTAGCCCGTGACCCGCACGGACGACGGAGGGGGACCGCGCGCCGCGCGGTCCCCCTCCTGACATCCCCGGTCCGTCAGCGGAACAGGTCCGCCCGGACGCCCATGATGATCCGGTCACCGGGGCGCGCGGTGCGCATGTACCGGGCGACCTCGTGCTCGTGCAGGGCGATGCACCCCGCCGTGGGCTTCTTGTTCGCGTGCAGGAAGATCGCGAAGCCGTTGCCCTGGACGATGGACGAGTCGGGCGGGCGGTTGTAGTTGATCACCACGCCGAGCCGGTAGTCGCCGGACAGCGAGAAGTACCACATGTTCTCGTCCGGCCAGGTGTAGCCGGTGGACTCGAAGTACTTGTTGTAGAGCGTGCCCAGGCGGCCGCCCCACCGGGAGTTGGGGTTGAGCTGCCGGTAGGGCAGCGCGGTGCCCGGGTTGTAGACCCCGAAGGACTCCGTGACCGAGTACGAGCCCTGCGGCGAGAACAGGTACTGCGTGTGCCCCGAGGGCACCCCGGGCCGCTTGAACCCGCTGGCCCCCACGTAGGCGGACGTCCGCCACTCCTCGACGTAGCTTCCGCCGATCCGCACGCAGTTGACGAACGTGGCCTGCGAGCGCCCGTAGCCCTCGGCGATAGTCAGGGACACGCGCGCCGCGTTGCGGGTCGGCTGCACGGAGCGCCCCGTGTTGAGGTGGTGGCACTCGCCGCGGAACAGGTGCGTCCGGGCGCCGGTGGCGCGGCTCCAGGTGACGAGTCCCCGCTGGAACTTCTGGTGCACCGTGCCGGTTCCGACCTCGTCCGTGACGGGGTAGCCGAGCGATCCCCGCTCGCGCTCGGCCGCGGTCCAGGTCTTGCCGATCGCACCCCAGGTGTTCACCGTCCGCGCCCCCGTCGAGGAGGTCCAGTAGATCGTGCGGTGGCCCGAGAACGACTGCCGGCACCCACGACCGGCCAGCCCGCAGATCTCGTCCGTGGTCGGATAACCGTGGGCCCCGGACTCGCTCCCGCCGAGGGCCCACTTCTTGCCGATCGCACCCCAGGTGTTCACCGTCCGCGCCCCCGTCGAGGAGGTCCAGTAGATCGTGCGGTGGCCCGAGAACGACTGCCGGCACCCACGACCGGCCAGCCCGCAGATCTCGTCCGTGGTCGGATAACCGTGGGCCCCGGACTCGCTCCCGCCGAGGGCCCACTTCTTGCCGATCGCACCCCAGGTGTTCACCGTCCGCGCCCCCGTCGAGGAGGTCCAGTAGATCGTGCGGTGGCCCGAGAACGACTGCCGGCACCCACCACCCGTCAAGTGGCAGGACTCGTCGTCGACGGGCCAGCCCAGGGCCTCCACCCCGCCACCGAGGGTCCACTTGGTGCCGATCCCGCCCGACAGCTGCACGAAGTGCGCGCCGTGCGCCTCGGACCAGAGGACCACGCCCCTCTGGTGCGGCCACTCCCAGCCTCCCTTCCAGGGGCGCATCTCCCCGGTCGGCTCCCCGGTCCTGGCGGACGCCCGGGCCGCGGCGGCCTCCAGGGCCTGCCGGACCTCGGCGGGCACGTCCGCGTTCTCCGCGGCGGCCGCGGCGGCGGTCTCCTGCGACTCCGGCCGCGGTGCGGCCGGCCGCTCCTCGGCGGGCTCCGCGCCCGGGGAGGGCTCCGTCGTCGGCTCGGCGCCGTCCGTCGGCTCGGCCGGGACCGCCGGTTCCGTCGGCTCCCCCGAGGCGGTGGGCGCGGCGAAGGTCCCGGGGGCCTCCTGGTCCGGGGCGACCGTGAGCACGGCCCGGGCCGCCTCGCCCCCGGCGCCCAGCACGGCGTAGGCCACCTCCACCGAGGCGGCGTCGATGGGCCGGTCCGGAGCGGGCGTCAGGGCGAGGACCGGGTGGTCCGGGACCTCCCAGCCCTCGGGCAGGGCTTCGGGCTCCGTGTCCGGCGACACCACGCGCAGGGACCCGAGGTCCGTGCGCAGCTCGTCGACGAGCTCGTCCTCGGCCGCGCGGGTCGCGGGGTCCACGAGCAGGAGCCGCACCCTCGCGGGGTCCTCGAGGCCGTCGTTGGCGAGGACGTCGACGAGCGAGGTCTCCCGCTCGGGCACGGTGGACTCGTCGTCCACCGGCTCGAGCCGCACGGTCGCCGCGACGGCACCCGCCGTGGGTCCGGGGCTCGTCGTCGGACCGGCCGAGACACCGGGGGCGGGCGCGGACGGCGCCGCGGACGCCCCCGGGGCGCCGGCGAGGACGACCGCGAAGCAGGCCGCGACCGCGGCGGGGATGCGCAGAGCTGAGATCTTCATGGGGGGTCCCTTGCTGGGCTTCAGTCGGTGAACTCGACGTAGTGGTCGGGGGTGGTGTTGTCGAAGACGCGGACGGCCAGGTCGGCGTCGTGCTCCGCGGAGAAGGCGACCTCGAGGGAGGCGCTCCCGCCGGGGGCGATGGTCGGGAAGGTCTCCATCGGCACGCCCAGCGAGTCGTCGAAGACGGGGGGCGCCGGGTCCTCGCCGTCGACGGCGACCGGGAAGGACCAGGGCACGGCGTCGACCGGGGCGGCCCCGGTGTTGGTGAGGGTCAGCGTGAACACCTGCACCGGGGTGCCGGGGGCTGCCCGGACGGGGCGCTCGCCGGTGGTGCCGGGGCGGGGGCCCTCCACGACCGCCTCGAGGGAGTCGTCGAGCCGCTGGGCGGCGCCGAAGGATCCGGCGGCGTCCCGGGTGGCGGTGTCGTCGTAGGGGGCCACGTCGTTGCCCGGCGGGGCCGGGCTGTCGCGGGGCGTCTCCGGCGTCGCGCTTCCGTCCGCCCCCGACGCGGGCGCGGACCCGGCCGTGGCCGCCGGCGGGCTCGCGCTGGACGCCGCGGTGGTGCCGGTCCCCCGGTCCTCGGCGCAGCCCGCCAGCGCGACGACGAGCAGCGCCGCGCAGACGGGTCCGAGCCGGCGGCCGGGGGGCGGGGTGAGGGGAACTGCCATGGGGGGACTCCTCGACACGGTCCTGGGGGGACCGACCGGCGCCGCGCCGCCTCCGGATGAGCGGTGGCGCGGCGCCGGTCGTTGGGGGTCACGCTACACGTGCGGTTTGCTTTTGTGATTCGCATGACCCGGTGTGGCGCGCGGCGCCGGGGTGCTCAGGGGCAGGGGCGCTTGGCGAGCTCGGCGGCCAGGGCCTGGGCCGAGGCGGTGGAGGAGTTGATCCGCCAGTCCACCTCCTTGTCGAGGTGGAACCAGACGAGCCCCGTGACGTCGGGCTGCTGCGCGAGGTAGTACACCAGGTGCGCGTTCCACTCGGCCTTGGACCCGCCGGCCTCGGCGGTGGCGGTCTCGGCGAC
Organism: Kocuria sp. CPCC 205258; assembly: GCF_040981005.1. Taxonomy (NCBI): domain Bacteria; kingdom Bacillati; phylum Actinomycetota; class Actinomycetes; order Micrococcales; family Micrococcaceae; genus Kocuria; species Kocuria sp. CPCC 205258. The sequence continues at coordinate 279,052 of NZ_JAVKPS010000005.1, forward strand.
GACGATCTCCTTGCCCGGGGCCAGGCGCCGCATCTCGGACAGGCCGTAGGCGAACAGGTCCCACGGCTGCTGCCAGCTGGACCAGCTCTGGGAGGTGCCCCAGTTGTAGCCGTCCAGGGCCACGACGTCGACGTAGTCGGCGCCGGGGTAGAGCCCGTCCAGGGGCGTGGACCCGTAGTACGGCACGTTCGGGTTCCAGACCCACTGGACGTTGTCGGCCCCCGCGCGGGTGAAGATGTCGTGGACGTGGCGCCAGGCGGCGACGTAGTCCCCGGCGCCGTTGCCGTTGACCCCCTCGGCCCACGGGTACCAGTTCCCGTTCATCTCGTGGCCGAAGCGCAGCATCACCGGGGATCCCCAGTCGGCCAGGCGGGTGGCCCAGTCGGTGATGTGGGCGTCGTGGGCGCCGGAGGCGATCGCGTCCAGGGAGTGGGCCGGCTGGTCGATCCCGCCGCCCCAGACCCACGGCTCCCAGGTCAGCAGGGTGGTGGCCCCGGCCGCGCGGGTCTGTTCGAGCTCCCAGTAGGGAACGGGCTGGGCGAAGTCCTTGTAGGAGAGGACGATCGACGGCTTCTCACCGGTCAGGGACGCCACCTCGGCGAGCTCGGTGGAGGCGGCGGGACCACCGGCCGTGCCGACGCCGAAACGCAGGGGGCACGTGCGGACCTGGGGCTCGACCGGCACGACGGCGGTCGTCCGGACCGGTTTCTTGGCCGGGGCGAGCGCCGCCGGTCCGGCCGGGAGGTGGACCGAGGGCGCCGCGTGCGCCGCGGGCACGGCGACGAGCCCCAGGGCCACGGCGGCGGCCGCGGTGAGGGAGCACAGGACACGTGGGGGAACGAAAGCAGGCATGGGGGTTCTTCCGACGGGAGCGGGCTCCCCGCCGACGGCGAGCGCGCTGGGGGGTCTCGCACGGGGCCACGAGAATTAGCGAGCGCAAACTACCACCCGCGGGCGGCCGCTACCCCACCCGCCCGCCGGCCGCGTCATACGCGCTGACCGGACGGGGGGTCCCTCCGTCACGGAACGACGCGGGCCGGCAGTGGACCACGGCCCGGGCCGGGCCGAGGCCGCCCGCGGCATCTCACCGGGGGACGAGCCGGAAGAGGAACCGGGTCCGGACCATGCCCCACAGCAGACCGAGGACCACCACGTAGGCGGCGGTGTTGAGCCACACGTCCTCCTGCTGGAGAGCGGGCACGTTGGCCACGGCCAGGATCAGGAACACGTGCACGATGAACACGTAGAGGGTGGCCCGTCCCAGCGGAACGAGGAACCACCCGAGCGCGCGCTCGAGCGGCGTCCAGTAGGCACTGAGGACGGCGTAGCCGGCGATCACCACGAGGAGCACGTTCAGCAGCCGGCCGATCCCCAGGTAGGTCCGGCCGAAGTAGGCGTCGTAGACCGTGCGGAACGCCGGCTCCGGCAGCAGGGCCAGCCGGACGTCGTAGGCGCTGCTGGCGTAGGGACTCGACCAGGAGAACAGGGCGAGGGCGACGGCGAGCAGCAGGCAGGCGACGAGCAGCGGCCGGCGGCGCCGGTCGGCGAACCACGTGACGATCTGCCGCCGGTAGAACCCGGTGACCATGCCGAGCACGAAGAGCACCTGCCACACGAGCAGGGGGAACGAGTCCTCGAACTGGGAGGGCAGCAGGCGGATCCGGAAGACCGAGCCCGCGGCGTAGAGCCCGGCGCTGACCAGCAGGACCAGCCAGGCCCAGCCCCGGGCCAGGGCGGCGAGCACGAGGGGGCTCACCAGGAGGAGGATCACGTAGAGACCCATGATGTTGAACTGCCACGGGCCCACCTGCAGCAGCAGCACGGCGGGGATCAGCTGGGCCCGGACGGGGAACTCGAGGAGCCCGTCCATGCCCGCGTAGAGGTCGTACGTGGCGCCGGCGGCCCCTCTGCCGGCGGCGCCGGTGCCCTGGTCGGTGAACGTGGTGACGGCGCCCGCGTCCAGGAAGGGCAGCAGGCTGAGTCCGTAGACGAGCAGCACGACGACCAGCGCGGTGACGTAGAGCTTCCACGCCCGCGCGGCGGTGCGGTCGACGACGGTCCCCAGGTCGTTCTTCGTCCGGGGCCCGTAGACCATCCCCAGCACGGCCCCGGAGAGCAGGACGAACAGCTCGGCCCCCGAGACCACGCCCACGGTCTCCTGGGTCAGCAGCTGGAACAACGAGGTGAGGCCCACGTGGTTGACGACGACGAACACGATCGCGAGGCCCCGCAGCATGTCGATCCGGCTGTCGCGCGGGGCGGGCTCGGCGTACACCCAGGCCCGGGCCGGCGCCCGCCGCGCCAGGAGCCAGAGGAGCGCGCCCGCGGCGAGCACGGCCGCCGCCGCGCCCCAGGCGGCCGGCCCCTCGAGGACGGCCCCCGCCGCCGCCGGACCGGCGCCCGGGAGCGGCGCCGCCGCCGTGACCGGCCCGCTGACCAGGGCGGAGTCCCGGAGCCGCTCGCCGACGGCCGCGGCCAGCCCGGGATCGGCCGTGACGCGCCAGTCGACGGTCACCGCGCCGTCGTCGCGCTGCTCGACCGTCTCGTTCCACACGATCGCGCGGATGCGGTCGTGGTCGCCGGCGGCGACCGTCGCGAGCACCTGGTCCCACCAGGCCTCCTTGATGTCGCGCTCGGACGGGCCGTCCGTCCCCGGATCGTAGAAGGCGCCGGTCTCCACCATGAGCGGCTTCTCGCGGCCGACGGCGTACGCGGCGTAGAAGTCGTCCTGCCCCGCGGATCCGGCCGGCTCCCCGGAGCCCAGCATGGCGCAGAACGAGCCGGCCTCCGGCAGGACGTTGCGGGCCGGACCCGTGCCGGTCTCGTCGAGATAGGCCACCAGTCCCACCCAGTCGACCACGTCGTCGCCCGGGTAGTAGGGACCGTAGGGGTCGTCCTCCCGGTCCCAGACGCCGTCGCCGTTCGTGTCCGGGGCGGCCGGTCCACCGTCCTGCGCCGGGACGCTGGACGGGTCCCGGAAGGGGTAGTCCGTGCCGACCGTGGGCGACCAGACCATGACCGGGTCCGGGAGCTCGGCGTCGAGCGCGCTCGCCACCGTGCGGAACGCCTCCGTGTACGCCTCGGGCTGCTGCCCCCACGGCACCCAGGTGGTGTTCATCTGCGGGGCGAAGCGGACGAAGACCGTGCCGGGGAACCCCTCCGCGGCGTCCGCGAGCTGTCCTGCCAGGACCGCGGCCTGCGCCTGGTCCACCCGGTCCAGCGCGATCTCGGGGCGGACGGTGAGCAGGGCGTGGGCGCCCTGCGCGGAGACCTGGGAGAGGTAGTCCCGCAGGTGGCCCTGCTCCTGCTCGTCCATCGGCAGCGGGACGGGCCTGCCGTAGACGGCCGCCGGCGCGCCGAGACGCTCGGCGTGGCCGGCCGCCGTGTCCGTGCCCCAGTCCAGCAGGGCCCCCAGGTACGGGCCTTCGGGGCCCTCGTCCTCCGCGGCCCGGGCGGCCCCGGACGGCACGAGGAGGAGCGCGAGCAGGAGCAGGATCAGCGCCGCGGCGGCCGGGGGGCGCACGCGTCCTCGGACGGTGGATACCAGGGTGCCCTCCAGGGTCGGTCCGCGTGCGGCGTCGTCCGCTCGCAGGGGGGGACCGTCGCCCGGGGGTGCCGAGGCGGCCGGGGGGCTGCGGCGGACGACGGACGTCACGCGGGAGGATTCTCCCCGCGTGCGTCCACCGATATCATCACGGTGCGGCACCGGATGCGCGGAGGCTCGGGCCGTGTCCCCGGAGGCTCCCCAGCGGCTTCCCCCGGCTCCGTGCGGGGCGCGCCGGAGGGTTCGGCCGGCGGGATCCGTCGGTGCCGGACCGCTCAGTGCTCGCCGTCGTCATCGCCCTTCTGGTGCGAGTGCTCGCCCTCGTCCTTCATGTCGTCGTGGTGCTTCCTGCTCCTCCAGTCGTCGTCGTCGTAGAAGTGCCACTTCTCGTGCTCTTCGCAGTACCACCAGTGGTCCTGGTGATCGTCGTCGTCGCGGTCGTACTCGCCGTCCTTGTCGCCCCGGTCGTACTTGCCGTCGTGGTCGTCCTCGTCGTCCCGGTCGTACTTGCCGTCCTTGTCGTACTCGCCGTCCTTGTCGTCCTTGTCGTACTTGCCGTCGTGGTCGTCCCGGTCGTACTTGCCGCCCCGGTGCTCCCTGCGGTCCTCGCGATCCCGGCGGTCCCGGTCGTCCCGGTCGCGCTCGTGCTCCCCGTCGCGACCCCGGTCGTCGTCGCCGTTGCCGCCGCGATGGTATGCGTACTTCCGCTCCTCGTCGTCACCGCGGTCCCTGCGATCCTCGCGATCGCCGCGGTCGCCGCGGTCGTGACGACTTTCATGCGATTCACTGTGGTCTCCACGGCTCTTGCCGTTATCCTGATCTGACCCCGCGACCGCCGGGGTGGCAACCGTTCCTCCCACGAGGGCGGCGGCCATGGCCGCGCCGACGAGGGTCTTCCGCAGACTGCTCATTGCTGCTCCTGTGGAAAGGGCATGACATGGGGATCGTCATGCGATCGAGATGTTCCGAGACCTGGGCAAGAGGTCTCACCTATGACATAGGTAGGAACACCGTAGGAGTGAGCTGAGTCACGGTTCAAGACTCCGGCCGGGGCGATCACGATCACGGTTCCGTCTCGTCGCATCCCCGGAGCGGCATGTCCTGTCCGGACCCTCGCCGGTGCGGTCCCGGCGCGGTCGGGCCGCCGGCAACCCCGGAAGCCGGACCGGCAGAATCCCCGTGACGGCGCGGATCTCCGGCTCACCCCTTGCCACCGCACATCTTCCGAGGGGGTCAGGAGCGAGTTCGCCGCAGCCCGGCCGGGGCACGGACATCAGCATGCGCACACCCGCACCGAGACCGCGGCGCAACATGTGACGTCATGAGCGGTCGCGAGTGCAACGTCGCGGACTGGTGGAGCCCCCTACCGGATTCGAACCGGTGACCCCCTGTTTACAAGACAGGTGCTCTGGCCAGCTGAGCTAAGGAGGCGGATCGGCCCTCGGGCCTCCGCACGGGTGCGGCCCGGGCAACCGGTTCCTCAGGATATCGGACGCGTCGCAGGACCCCGAAATCCGCGGGCGCCCGGACGGTCCGCACAGCGCGACGGCACCGTGCCCCGCGCGGGGACACGGCGCCGTCGCGCTGCTCCGGCGGAGCGGGACCCTACTCCTTGGCCTCCAGGGCCGCGTCGAGGGCCTCCTGGAACGCCTCGTTGCCCAGCCGCTCTCCGTCGATGAAGACGGTCGGGGTGCCGGACACGCCGTTGGCGAGGGACTCCTGCGAGACGACGTTGACCATCGGCCGCCACGTGTCCTCCTCGAGCGCGGCCGCGATGTCGGCGCCGTGCGCGGAGGCGATCTCCACGAGCTGCTCGTCGTCCAGCCCACCGGTGCCCTGGTGGCTGAACACCTCCTCGACGAAGGCCAGGTACTGCTCGGCCGAGGCCTGGTTGCCCACCTCGTAGGCGGCGGCCGCGGCCCGCGAGGAGTACTGCGTCGGCGTCGAGCGGTCGAGGAAGTTGAGGTTGCGGTACTCGAGGACGATGTCGCCGGAGGTCACGGCCTCCTCGAGCGCATCGGCGTTCTCGGCCTCGAAGTCGGCGCAGTGCACGCACTCGAAGTCCTGGAAGATCACGACCTGCACGGGCTCGCCGTCGCCCGAGGCCTCGACGCCCGGCGGGACGGCGGAGTCGTCCGGGGTCTCCGGGGCCTCGGGCACCTCGGCGAGGTCTCGCTCCTGGACCTCGGACTCGCCCGTGCGGATCCCGTCGGCCGTCAGCACCGTGCCGCCCCACTGGTTGGCGCTGGCGGGGACGGGACCGGCCTCGGGGATCTGCTGGGCCCGGTTCTGCGCCACGACGACGCCGATCACCGCGACGATCACGAGCACCAGGGCGAGGATGCCCAGCTGCAGAATCCGGCGGGAGCGCTTGTCCTGCCGTGCGTGCTGGTCCGCGACCTGCCGAGCCCGCTCCCGGGCGGCGTCGCGGTTCCGGGGATCGGGGGTGGTGCTGCTGCTGGCTGCCATGGGTCCTCTTCGAAAGATCCTGGGGGGGTGGACGGGGAGGTGTCGTCGCCCAGATTATCGGACCCCCTCCCGGGCCGCCGACTCAGGAGATCCCCAGGCAGAACCGTGAGCACCCTGATGAATAGACTGGGACCAGGACGACGACGACCTACCGGAAGGACATCCCGTGAGTGCAGAGCATCCCCCCACCGCCTCCTCGGCCGACCTGGAGGAGGTGCCGGAACCCCGGACGGACGTGCCGCAGGAGGCCGGCTACGACTTCGTCGTGGTCTCCAACCGGCTGCCGGTGGAGCGCGTCGTCGAGCACGGGCAGTCCTCCTGGCGCCGCTCCCCCGGCGGGCTCGTGGCCGCCCTGTCCCCCGTCATGGCCCGCAACGCCGGCGCCTGGGTGGGCTGGCACGGGGCCCCTGACGAGACGCTCGAGCGCTTCGATCACGACGTCTTCCACCTCGCTCCGGTGCCGCTGTCCGCCGAGGAGGTGCAGGCCTACTACGAGGGCTTCTCCAACGCGACCCTCTGGCCGCTCTACCACGACGTCATCGCGCCGCCGGAGTTCCACCGCACGTGGTGGAACAGCTACCGCCAGGTCAATCGCCGCTTCGCGGAGCGGACCGCCGAGATCGCCGCCGAGAACGCCACGGTGTGGGTGCAGGACTACCAGCTGCAGCTGGTCCCCAAGATGCTGCGGGAGCTGCGGCCGGACCTCACGATCGGGTTCTTCAACCACATCCCGTTCCCGCCCCTGGAGATCTTCGCGCAGCTGCCCTGGCGGCGGGCCGTCCTCGACGGGCTCTCGGGCGCGGACCTCATCGGCTTCCAGCGCCCGGGTGACGCCCAGAACTTCCAGCGGTGCGTGCGGCGGTTCCTGGACGTGCCGTTCAAGAACGGAGCGGCCCGGTTCGGCACGGACGACGCCGCGTGGACCGTGCGCGCGGCGTCCTACCCCATCTCCATCGACGCGCAGTCGATCCAGGAGCTGGCCTCCCGGCCGGAGGTGAAGGAGCGGGCACGGGAGATCCGGCACGAGCTCGGCGACCCGGAGACCGTGTTCCTGGGCGTCGACCGCCTGGACTACACCAAGGGCATCCTGCACCGCATCAAGGCCTACGGCGAGCTGCTCGAGGACGGCAGGCTGACGGTGGGGCCCTCGGTGCTGGTCCAGGTGGCCAACCCCTCCCGGGAGCGCGTGGAGTCCTACGTCCAGCTGCGGGAGGACGTGGAGGGCCTCGTGGGCCACCTCAACGGCCAGCACGACACCATCTCGCACACCGCGATCCGCTACCTGCACCACGGATATCCGTTCGAGGAGATGGTGGCGCTGTACCTGGCGACCGACGTCATGCTCGTGACCTCCCTCCGGGACGGCATGAACCTGGTGGCGAAGGAGTACGTGGCGGCCAAGACGGACGGGTCCGGGACCCTGGTCCTCTCGGAGTTCACCGGCGCCGCCGAGCAGCTCAAGCAGGCGCTGCTGGTCAACCCCCACGACATCGACGGGCTCAAGGACGCGATGCTGCGGGCCAAGGACATGCCCGCGCCCGAGGCGAAGAAGCGGATGCGCTCGATGCGCCGGCAGGTCCTGGGCAACGACGTCAACGACTGGTCCGAGGCGTTCCTGCGGGACCTCGCCCGCACCCGCCCCGGGACGACCGAGGAGGAGGAGCAGTGATGGCCCCGCACGACGACACCCGCCCGGCGCTCGAGGACGCCCTCGCCCGCGCGGCGGAGGCCGGGACCCTGCTGGTCGCCCTCGACTTCGACGGCACCCTGGCGCCCTTCACGGACGACCCGGACGACAGCCGCGCGCTGCCGGAGGCCCGGTCCGCGCTGGAGGAGCTCCTGACGCTGGACCGCACGTACGTGGCCGTCATCTCCGGCCGGCCGATGCAGTTCCTCCGCTCCGTGGTGGACCCGGACGGCCGGATGCTCCTCTCCGGCTCGCACGGGGCGGAGCTGCTCCTCGACGCCCTGGGGGACGCCGCCGCCGACACCGCCCTGCAGCTCTCCCCCGCCCAGCTGGAGCTGCTGGCACAGGCCACCGCGCTCGTGGAGGCACAGGTGGCCCGGTATCCCGGGTCCAGGCTGGAGCTCAAACCGACGGGGGCCGCCTTCCACACCCGCACGATGGCGGACCAGAGCCTGTGCGCCCGCGCGGAGCAGGAGATGGTCGAGCAGTTCGAGCAGCTCGAGGGGCTGAAGATCACCCCGGGCCAGCACGTGGTCGAGTCCTCCGTGCACTCCGCGACCAAGGGTGAGGGCATCACGGCGTTCATGCAGGCCACCGGCGCCGACGTCACCCTGTTCGCCGGCGACGACGTGACGGACGAGAACGCGATGCGCGAGCTCGGCCCCGCCGATCTCGGCATCAAGGTGGGCACGGGGCAGAGCGTGGCCGCGCACCGGGTCGCGTCCCCGGAGGACCTGGCCGCGGCCCTGATCCGGCTGTCCGAACTGCGCCGGGGCGCGCTGCCGTGACCTCGGATGACGGCGCGCCGATGGCGGAGACGCCCCGAAGGTGATTAGGATCACTGTGGCCCCCATCACGTGAGGGGGTAGCTCTTCTCCTTCGGATCGTCCGGCACGTGCCTGCCGGGAAAGAGGCCTTGAACCATGTCTTCTGTGCGCTACGCCAATGTGACCTGCCAGTACCCCGGGGCCGAGCGGCCCTCGGTCACCGACCTGAACCTGGACATCGCCGACGGGGA
>NZ_JAVKPS010000050.1:0-582 GCF_040981005.1 Kocuria sp. CPCC 205258
TCATAAGTCCATGACGCACCCTCTTCTTGATTAAAAAAAACTATTTATTATTTATCCTAAAATCCGCAAGCAATCTCAATGGCAATCTCAATTGCAGTAAAGAGCTTGAACACTATGCATCATGATAGTATGAGCGTGAATTTTGTCCGATTTGTGCATACCTTCCCCTTACCCCACAATGCGACTTGAGGCAATACGCAGATTAAAACCATAAGGAACGGACTTTATCCGAATCCAGTTTTGAAAGGTCTTGCATAAGCCCGGTTTTCAGTATAGATATTCAGCACGTATTGCCTTGCTGTCATGATCCACTTGGCAGGTACGGAGATGAAGCTGAAGACAAAAGCCTTTATGCGACTCGTTTCCTTGAGCCCGAAAGCCTTGGTGTCAAGCTTGCTAATGATGGTCTTATAGAAATTGTGTATCAATGCCGTAAGCAGAAGGAATACGGTGTTCTCTGACATGAACGACTTGGGGAGCCTGTTCCAGCCGAATCCGTTGTTCATATCATCGAATATACGCTCTTTGCCCCCACGCTTGTTGTAAAATTCGACGATGTCTCTTGTTGATGAGTCATAATCG
>NZ_JAVKPS010000051.1:0-582 GCF_040981005.1 Kocuria sp. CPCC 205258
CGGTAATTATGGTCGGAATCTGTTGTCTTATAGCGCCTACGGCGCTTTATACGCACCATGAGCCCATGCTTACGCAGCATCTCAACAAATGCGTCACGACCAGGGAAGCAGCCTGTATCCTCAAACATCTGTTTCAATATGGCATGCAACTTTACAGCTCCTAAGCCAGGATTTGACTTACGATACTCACGTGCCTTTTCAATGATGATAGACTCAATGACATCTTCAGCAAAGCCGTCAGAGACATTGCGCTTATTATATGCTTGCCGGGTGAAACCAAACAGCCCACATAGAGTGCCTAAACCTTGGCTCTGGCACTCTGTGCGGAGCAAGCTTACTGTTTGGTACCAGATTTTTTTCTCACAGGAATATTGAAGGTTTCTTCTGCGAGGTCAATCATGGTGGAGAATGCCTTAGAGCGAAGCTTCTCTAACTCCAAAGCCTTGCGGAGACGCTTAATCTCTGCATCTTTCTCTTTCAACTGTTCATTTGTTGTCTTTGCCATATCGTCACGGTTTTGGTCTTCTGGCGGCAAAGATAACAAATCTTTTTCATTTAAGAACTTATCCATCCAAGAAAATA
>NZ_JAVKPS010000052.1:0-578 GCF_040981005.1 Kocuria sp. CPCC 205258
TTCAGCTTGTCGGCCGTATTGAAATCATAGGTCTTGCCCGTATCGGCAGTATATGAGATGTTTTCCTGTGTCAGTGCCTTGATGGCTCTGAGGATGGTATCAGAGCTGCATGTGCGCAAGGTCGGATGATACGAGAGATGACGCATCAGATGCGATGTTACATCCTCCACGCATGAACCGCCACAGAAGTATACGCTCATCAGAGAACGAATAATTTCGCTGTACTGGTATCCGATGATACTGCGGCATCTCTGACCAAGTGTCTGGTCGATAATAGGTGAAAGCATGGAGTCAAATTGCTCCATGATTGAAAAAATTCCTCCAAAAGGTGTGAGTTTTTCAGATTTTATTTGTACCTTTGCCATGTCTTGTTACGATTTACGCTTGTTTTGAATTGCAACACTAAGATAAGTGAAAAATCTGACATGGCAAAATCCTGAGCAACTTTTTGTTGCTCAGGAACTTATAAATAAAGTTAAATCAAAGTGTTGCGGAATTAAGGCCTATAAGGCAGACTTGCTGTTTTTTCATCGCGGTCTCCAGGCACTTGTTGCGGTGGAATTGAAGAAAACCAAATT
>NZ_JAVKPS010000053.1:0-569 GCF_040981005.1 Kocuria sp. CPCC 205258
AACGCAATAAGATCATACTTTCTTATGATACCACGTCGGCAGAAGTGCATGATTCCAAAGGCTTTGAAGGACTGCTGGATGAAAAAGACGAAGGCAAGGACTTGTATTTGGACGCCGGTTATGTCGGACAAGAGGAGATTGTAAAACAGCATAAGATGAATCCGATAATTTGCGAAAAGGGCTACCGTAACCGTCCGCTTACCAAGGAGCAGAAATCAGACAATAGGAAAAAATCCAAGACACGTTGCCTTGTCGAGCATGTATTCGGGTTTGAGGAACAAACCATGCGTGGACTTGTGGTGCGTACAGTAGGGCTTATTCGTGCTAAAGCCAATGTAGCACTCACCAGTCTTGTGTATAACATCAGTCGTTACACGCAAATAATCAGGCTGAAACCTGAGTTGTTGGGGTGAATTATGCCTGCACATCCAATTTTTACAACAGACACAAGTTAATTATTGTAAAAATTGGGGGGGGTAGAAAATATTCGCTAAATTTGAAAGACTAAAGCTCACAAATTGGGCAGTTAAAGAGTTCTGCTGTCTGATACAAGAGGATAAATTGAATTG
>NZ_JAVKPS010000054.1:0-565 GCF_040981005.1 Kocuria sp. CPCC 205258
GATACTTACGTTACTCGGTTTACTTGCTGCATTGGATAAAGTGGCTGTTGTATATTGACAGCCTAACCTGTGCGCTTGCGAAAGCGCATGTCCTTTTTCTTGTCCTCCACTACTGCTACGATAGCCATCACGTCCTCCGGCTTGTAGTAGGTCTTGTGGCTGATTTGCGTATAAGCCAAAGTTCCGTTGTCCCGAAGCGTCTGCACTGTCCGTGGGCAGATGTTGAGCGTCTGACACACGTCCTGCGTGTCGAGCCACTTGTTCATGGTCTTGTCCTCACTGCGCTCACGGATTCTGTCCATGCGCTTCACGAAGTTCTCCAACTGGGCATCAAGATAGTTGAATGCCTCTTCCTCGAATACGATGAATCCCATACTTTTCTTTTTTCTAAGTTAATACTATGTTATATGTCGCAAAGCTCCACGCATATGCTGTGCTCCACGTTTGTGAGTGCAAAGATAAGGCACGGCAATCTAAAAACAAGCGTTTTCAATTTCTGTGGCAGTATGTTGCCGGGGGTTGCCGACTTCAACGCCAAAAACAACAAGAAAAACTTGCACGGCTG
>NZ_JAVKPS010000055.1:0-550 GCF_040981005.1 Kocuria sp. CPCC 205258
GTCGAACTGCATCTGCCCGATGGCGAGCCAGCGGTCGTGAGAAGGCCCGCCGCCGACCGCCGCCTCCGGGCTCCTCGCGGTGTCGGAGGCCATCACCGCCCGGTAGTAGGCGACGTGGCCGCCGCGGTGGCGCAGCCGCAGCCACGTGTCCCGGCCCGCCCGGCGCAGGTAGGGCAGCACGCGCTGCGGATGCCGCAGCGCGTACCGCGCCTTGTGGCCGAGGCTCGACCGGTTCGTCGACAGACGGGATGCGGGTCGTTGCGGCATGACGGCCTCCGTGCCATCGGTGGGCGTCCCCCTTCCCGGATGCTAACCACGGGCGACCCCACCGGGCGCCCGCTCACCCGTTCGGCACACACTCCGCCCGAGATGCCGGTGCTTCCGTCACCACCGGCCCACCGGACGGACCGCAGGACCCGTTCGCAGACCACCGGCGCCCGTCCGTCTGCCCCCGCCCCGCTGACCCGGCCGACGGCATGTCCGCGGGCCCCGGCGCGGCTGCGCGGCATAACGTGTGGCATCGCGTTGGCTGGGCACTCCACCGCTTTCC
>NZ_JAVKPS010000056.1:0-549 GCF_040981005.1 Kocuria sp. CPCC 205258
GCAGCGGTCGGCGACGCGCTGGGCGGTCCCGTCGAGGGATACACCCCCGACCAGATCGTGGAACGCCACGGCGGGCGAGTCACCGGCATCGTCGGCCCCTGGCACGGCGACGACTGGCGCACCGCACGCCCCATCGCCCCGTACCACAAGGGTGACGGCCACATCACCGACGACACCCTGATGACGCACGCGCTGATCGGGGTGTACGCCACGGTCCGCGACCACCTCGACGCGTACGCCGTCGCCGACCACCTCGTCCCCGACCTCATCACCAACCCCCGCTGGATCCCGGAGCTCGAGGCCGAGGCCATTCCCCTCCAGCGGCTCTTCCTCGCCGAGAAGTGGCTCGTCGCCCGGCTGCACTACGGGCACCACGACCCGCGGGAGGCCGGCAGCGGAAACATCGTCAACTGCGGTGCGGCGATGTACATGGCGCCGGTGGGACTGGTCAACGCGGCCAATCCGGCGGCAGCCTACGCGGAGGCGGTCGACATCGCGGGCGCCCACCAGTCCTCCTACGGGCGGGAGGCGGCCGGAGTCTTCGCGGCC
>NZ_JAVKPS010000057.1:0-544 GCF_040981005.1 Kocuria sp. CPCC 205258
CGGCGTCGAACACCTCGAGCGGGAAACGGAGCCGGTTCTCGAGGGAACCGCCGTACGCGTCGTGACGCCGGTTGGTCAATGGCGAGAGGAAACCCGAGAGCAGATAACCGTGGGCGCAGTGGAGTTCGAGGAGGTCGAAGCCGCTGCGGGCGGCGCGCCGGGCGGCCGCGGCGAACTGCTGCCTGATCTCGGCGAGTCCCGTGCGGTCGAGGGCGTGCGGGACCTGGTTGACCCCCGGCCGGTACGGGAGCGGGGAGGCGGCGGACACCGGCCAGTTGCCGGTGTCGAGCGGCTGGTCGATGCCTTCCCACATGACGCGGGTGGAGCCCTTGCGGCCGGAGTGGCCGAGCTGGACGCCGATCGCGGTGCCGGGCGCGTGGTGGTGGACGAAGTCGGTGACGCGGCGCCAGGCGGCCGCCTGCTCGGCCGTGTAGAGGCCGGTGCAGCCGGGGGTGATCCGGCCCTCGGGGCTGACGCACACCATCTCCGTCATGACCAGGCCCGCCCCGCCGAGGGCGCGGGCGCCGAGGTGGACGAGGTGGAA
>NZ_JAVKPS010000058.1:0-541 GCF_040981005.1 Kocuria sp. CPCC 205258
CGCAGCGTGACCGTCACCCCCGCCCCGCGGATCCCGGCCACCAACCGGCTCATCCTCGGCGACCACAGCAAGGTGCAGATCTCCTCATGACGACCAGAATCCTGGTGACCGGCGGAGCGGGCTTCATCGGCTCCCACTACGTACGCACCCTCCTGGGCCCCCACGGCGACCAGGACGTGACGGTCACCGTCCTCGACGCGCTCACCTACGCGGGCAACCCGGCCAACCTCGACGCCGTCCGCGACAACCCCCGGTTCACCTTCGTCCACGGCGACATCTGCGACGCCGGCCTCGTCGACCGACTGATGTCCCGCCACGACCAGGTCGTCCACTTCGCCGCCGAGTCGCACGTCGACCGCTCCATCGCCGGCGCGGCCGACTTCGTCCGCACCAACGTCGCCGGCACCCAGACCCTGCTCGACGCGGCCCTGCGCCACGGCCCCACGACCTTCGTGCACATCTCCACCGACGAGGTGTACGGCTCGATCGACATCGGATCCTGGCCGGAGACCGACCCCCTCGCCCCCAACTCGCCCTACTC
>NZ_JAVKPS010000059.1:0-536 GCF_040981005.1 Kocuria sp. CPCC 205258
CTTGTATATCCAAGCTGTTCTTCAGCTTCCTGCATAGAAATTTCAACTGTGAAACGACTGCCTTTCCCTTTCTTGCTGTCTAAACGGATTGTTCCGCCAAGCATCGACACAATATTACGCATTATGGCAAGCCCAAGCCCGAAACCCTCCTTTGCGGCGGCATTTGATAGACGTTCAAACGCACCGAACGCTTGTTTCTGTTCCTCTTCTGTCATGCCTGTACCTGTATCTTCAACGACCAGTGTCAGAACTCCATTATCATATTCAGTAATCAAAGAAACACCGCCTTCTTCTGTGAACTTGACTGCGTTTGACAGCAGGTTATTCCCGATTTGTATTATTCGCTCTTTGTCGGTCAATACAATGGCATCGTGTCCAGTCTTCACGGACAAGGACAACCCTTTGTTCACTGCAACAGGAATGAACTCCGTTTCAAGTGTGTGCGTGATTGCAGAAATCCGGCAGGGTGACAGACGGGGCTGTTCCTTGCCGTTGTCCAGGCGGAAGAAGTCAAGCAAAGTGTTGAGCATATCCCG
>NZ_JAVKPS010000006.1:0-251414 GCF_040981005.1 Kocuria sp. CPCC 205258
AGCCCACGGGCAGGTAGGACACCAGCACGTCCACCTGCGCGTCCTTCAGGGCGGCCACCACGTCCACGGGCGCGGCGGCCGACTCCTGGACCACCTCCCGGTAGTAGGACCCGAGCCCGTCCAGGGTGGGCCCGCGCTGGACGGTGACCCCGGTGGGCGGGACGTCGGCGAAGACCAGGGTGTTGTTCTGCCCGGCGCCGATCGCCTCGGAGAGGTCGAGCCCGACCTTGGCGGCGTCGACGTCGAAGGCGGCCACGAACTCGATGTCGGACACGTGGTAGTCGCCGAAGACCACGTGCATCAGCCCCGGCACGGTGGCGGCCGGGTCGGCTCCGGCGTAGAAGTGCACGCCCTGGATCAGCGAGGAGGCGCAGTTGCCGACACCGGCGACGGCCACGCGAATGGGATGGTGGGACAAGGGACTCCTTTGTCTGGTCGTCTGGGTCCCGTCCCCGGCGCCCGGCCGGGCAGGACCCAGCGCTCCAGTCTAGTGCCCGCCGGGGGCGGGCCCGGCCCGGGGGCCGGCCGGCGGGCTCACAGCGCGCTGAGCAGCAGGCCGAGGGCGAGCACGAGGAACAGCACGCCGGCGGCGAGCTCCACGGCCGCCCCGTGCCGCCGGAAGCCCGCGGCCAGCCGCTCGACCGAGCCGACCCACGCGACCGCGGTGAACCAGGCGAGGCCCACGGCCACGAGCAGCGCGAAGACCAGGGCTGTCTCCCACCACAGCGCGCCCGCCGGGACCACGTTGGCGAACAGCGCCACGAAGAAGATGATGGCCTTCGCGTTCGAGAGGTTCGTCACGAGCCCGAGCACGAAGGCCCGGCCGGGGGTGACGGAGCGCCCCGGCGGGGCCTGCGGCTCCCCCGGGACGCCGCCGGGCCCGCCGCCCGCCGCGCTCGGCACCCGGTCCGGCACGGCCCGGGTGGCGAGACCCGCCCGGATCCCGCTCACCCCCAGCCAGCCGAGGAACAGCGCCCCGGCCACCTGGATGAGCCGCTGGAGCGTGTCCGCCTGGCCGATCAGGACGGTCACCCCGGTGAGGGAGAGCGTGATCCACACGAGGTTGCCGGCCATCACCCCCACCGCGGTGAGCACGCCGGCCGCCCGGGAGCCCAGCGACGCGTTGCGCAGGATCACCAGGACGTCCGGGCCGGGGGCGACGATCCCGGCGATCCACAGCCCGAGCAGGGCGAGGTACTGCGAGGCCTCCACGGCTACCGGGTCCCGCCGCTCACGCGGTCTTGGAGTCGCGGGCGCCCGCCCAGATGTTGATGTCGGAGTCCGTGGCCAGCCGGTCGATCGACTCCAGCTCCTCCGGGGTGAAGGAGAGGTGGTGCACGGCGCCCACGCTGTCCTCGAGCTGCTCCGGCGAGGACGCGCCGACGAGCGCGGTGGTGACCTGGCCGTCCGCCTGCTCGCGCAGCACCCACGCGATCGCCATCTGGGCCAGGCTCTGCCCGCGGGCGGCGGCGATCTCGTGCAGACCGCGGACCTTCTCCAGGGTCGTGCCGGTCAGCCACTCCGGGTTCAGGGACTTCTCCGCGGCGGCCCGGGAGCCCTCCGGGACGCCGTCCAGGTACCGGTCCGTGAGCATGCCCTGGGCCAGGGGGGAGAACACGATCGAGCCCATCCCCGCCTCCGTCAGGGCGCCCAGCAGGGAGGTCCCCGACGGTCCGGGGGACTCGATCCACCGGTTGAGCATCGAGTAGGACGGCTGGTGGATCAGCAGCGGCGTGCCCAGCTCCCGCATGATCTGCTGGGCGCGCAGGGTCAGCTCGGCGTTGTAGGAGGAGATCCCCACGTACAGGGCCCGCCCGGAGCGCACGATGTGGTCGAGGGCCCGCATCGTCTCCTCGAGCGGGGTGTCCGGGTCCGGGCGGTGGTGGTAGAAGATGTCCACGTGGTCCAGGCCCATCCGCTGCAGGGACTGGTCCAGGGAGGACACGAGGTACTTCCGGGAGCCGCCGAAGTGGTACGGGCCCGGGCCCATGGTCCAGCCGGCCTTGGAGGAGATCACGAGCTCGTCCCGGTACGGCGCGAGGTCCTGGGCCAGGATCCGCCCGAAGTTCAGCTCCGCGGCGCCGGCCGGCGGGCCGTAGTTGTTGGCGAGGTCGAAGTGGGTCACGCCGAGGTCGAAGGCCCGGCGCAGCGTGGCGCGCTGGGTGGCGAGCGGCTTGTCGTCGCCGAAGTTGTGCCACAGCCCGAGCGAGATCACGGGCAGCTTCAGCCCGGAGTCGCCCACGCGGCGGAAGGGCATGGTCTCGTAGCGGTCGTCGGCCGGGAGGTAGGGGACGTCGGGTCCGTAGGTGCGCACGGGGGCCTTTCGTGGGTCGGGGAGGTCGTTCGGTGGACGGCGGAGGGGGCTCAGTAGCGCACCACGGCGGCGCCGTGGGCGGGCAGCGCGGCGACGCCGCCGCCGCCGGAGCCCGCGGTCAGCGACACGTCGCCGGAGCGGTAGAGCACCTCGGCGTCCGGGCGGCCGGGGAAGGGGACCTGCGCGGGCCCGGCGCCGAAGTTCAGCAGCACCGCGACCCCGTGGTCGGAGCCCGGGGCCGTGGCACGGCGCAGCACGAACCAGCGGGCGTCCTCGTCGAGGTCGGTGCCGATCGTGTCGAAGCGCGGGTCGGTGAGCTCGGGCACGGCGCGCCGCAGCGCGATGAGCTCGCGGTAGGCGCTCAGCACCCGCGCGTGGTCGTCCCGGCCGAGCTCGTCCCAGTCGAGCTTCGAGTTCGTGAACGTGCTGGGGTCCTGGGGGTCCGGGACCGTGTCCTCGTCCCAGCCCATGGACGCGAACTCCGCCTTGCGGCCCTTGGCCACGGCCTCCCCGAGCTCGGGCTCGGGGTGGGCGGTGAAGAACTGCCACGGCGTGGACGCGCCCCACTCCTCCCCCATGAACAGCATGGGGGTGAACGGCTGGGTGAGGAGCAGTGCGGCGCCCAGCACGAGCTGGTCCGGCGTGAGGCTCGCGCTGATCCGGTCCCCCGCGGCGCGGTTGCCGATCTGGTCGTGGTTCTGGATGCACGTGACGAACTGCCACGGGCGCACCCGCTGCTTGTCGACCGGCCGCCCGTGGTGGCGGCCGCGGAACACCGACATGGTGCCGTCGTGGTAGAACGCGTCCCGCATCACCTTGTCGAGGGTCCCGAGGGCGGCGAAGTCGGCGTAGTAGCCCTGTGTCTCCCCGGTGAGGGCGACGTGCGCGGCGTGGTGGAAGTCGTCGAGCCACTGCCCGGTCATGCCGAGGCCGTGGGCCGTGGTCGGCGTGATCATCCGGTGGTCGTTGAGGTCGGACTCCGCGACGGTGAACAGGGGCTTGCCGGTCTCCACGCCCACGCGCTCCACGAGCTCGGCGATCTCCTCGAGGATGTGCACGGCGCGGTGGTCCTGCAGGGCGTGCACCGCGTCGAGGCGGAACCCGTCCACGTGGTAGTCGCGCAGCCACATCTCGACGTTGTCGAGGATGTAGTCCCGCACGCCGTCCGAGCCCCAGCCGTCGAGGTTGATGAGGTCGCCCCAGGTGCTGGAGCCGGGCTTGAAGTAGTCGGCGAACAGGGGCAGGTAGTTCCCGGACGGGCCCAGGTGGTTGTAGACGACGTCCTGGATCACGCCGATCCCGCGCTGGTGGCACGCGTCCACGAAGCGCTGGTAGGCCGCGGGCCCGCCGTAGGACTCGTCCACGGTGTACCAGAGGACGCCGTCGTAGCCCCAGTTGTGCTCGCCGTTGAAGCCGTTGACGGGCAGCAGCTCCACGAAGTCCACGCCGAGCTCCACGAGGTGGTCGAGCCGCTCGACCGCCGAGTCGAGGGTGCCCTCCGGGGTGAACGTGCCGGGGTGCAGCTCGTAGACGACGGACCCGGCCAGGGTCCGCCCGGTCCACGCGGCGTCCCCCCACCGGTGCGCGGAGGGCTCGAACGTGCAGGAGAGGTCGTGCACGCCCTGCGGCTGGCGGCGGGAGCGCGGGTCCGGCAGGACCTCGGAGACCTGCGAGCGCTCCTGCGCCGTGCCCTCGTCGAAGGTCTTGCCCAGGAGGTAGCCGTAGCGCACGGTGCCCTCGGGGACGTCCGCGCCGTCGGGCAGGGTCCACCAGCCGTCGCGGCGCGCCGCCGTGCCCGCCGGGGAGTCCTCGGGCAGGTCCGCGGCGGGGATCATGTCGTGGTCGTCGCCCTCGATCCGCACGGTCACCGTCCTGGCGTGCGGGGCCCAGACGTCGAAGCGGTTCAGGTGCTCGCGGGTGTTCATGGGGCTCAGGAGTCCTTCCGGCGCAGCAGCGCCACGGGGTAGTCGGCGAGCAGCCGGGACAGCGCCACGGTGCCCGAGTGCGTGCGGCGGGTCAGCAGGTCCTCGAACCCGCCCGCGGGCAGCTCGAGGGTCTCGCCGTCGAAGCCGCCCGCGGCGGCGAGGCCGAGGGGCAGGCGGGTGGCCACGGTCACGGCGCCGCCGCGGTCGAACGCGAACACGTGCCCGGCCAGCGGGCCGGACGCGGTCAGCGGGGTGTAGCCGGTGAACAGCTCGGGGTGGTCCCGGCGCAGCCGCAGGGCGCGGCTGGTGACGAGCAGCTTGGCCGCGCCGTCCGGTCCCACGGCGGGGATCCCGTCGGCGGTGCCGCCCACGGGGGTGTCCAGCCGGGCGAGCCCGGCGGCCCGGGCCCCGAAGTCGACGGGACGGCGGTTGTCGGGGTCCACGAGGGACTCCGCCCACAGCTCGGAGCCCTGGTAGACGTCCGGGACGCCGGGCATCGTGAGCTGGACGAGCTTGGCGGCGAGCCCGTTCGCCCAGCCGGCCGCGGTGACGTGCTCGGCGAAGCCCTCGACGACGGCCCGCATCTGCGGGTCGTGGTGGACGAGCTCGACGAACCGGGTGAGCCGCTGCTCGAACCCGGCGTCCCCGTCGACCCAGGCGGTGGAGTTGCCGGCCTCGCGGGCGGCCTTGAGGGCGTAGTCCAGCACGCGCTCCTGCGAGATGGGCCAGGCGCCCACCACGGCCTGGAGCACGAGGTTCACGAGCGGGCCGTCGCCCACGAGGGCCCCGGCCTGCTCGGCGAGCTTCTTGACGGTGCCGACCACGCCGGCCCACTGCTCCCCCGCCTCGGCGAGCACGGTGATCCGTGCCCGCACCGCCTCGGAGCGCTTGGTGTCGTGCGTGGACAGCGTCGTCATCGCGAGGGGCTCCTCGGCGGCCCGGCGGGCGAGCTCGGCGTGCGCCTCCTCGGGGGTCACGGCGAAGTGCGACGGGTCGCCGCCCACCTCGGTCAGCGAGGTCAGGCGGGGGAAGCGGTAGAACGCGGTGTCCTCGACGCCCTTGGCCATCACCATCCCGGAGGTCTGCTGGAAGCGGCGGGCGAGCTCCCCGAGCCCGGCCTCGTCCGTGGCGTCGACCCCGAGCAGCCCGCCCAGGGTCCCGATCGCGCCGGCGAGGTCCGGGCGCTGCTCCCGGGCGGCGTCGAGGGCCGCCCGCAGGTGCTCGGCGCCCTCGGGCAGGTAGCTGCGGTAGACGGGGAAGTTCGCGAGGATCTCCGCCAGGGCGTCCTCGGCGACGGCCCGGTCCAGGCCGGCGTCCTCGGGCACGAGGCGGGCGAGGCGCCGGACCTCGGCCAGCAGCGCGCCGTCGGCCATGGCGCGCTTGGTGCCGTGGATCATCTCGTCCCAGTGCACGGGCTCCCCGCCCCGCAGCCGGGCGTCCAGGCTGGTGAGCGCGTACTCCCCGGCCGGGTCGGTGAGCAGCCGGTCGATCACGCCGAGGGCGTCGTAGCCGGTGGTGCCCGCGGTGGCCCAGTCGCGGGGCAGCCGCTCGCCGGGCTCGAGGATCTTCTCGACGACGACGTAGGCGCCGCCCGTGAGCTCCTTCAGCTGCTCGAGGTACTGCCGCGGGTCGCGCAGCCCGTCGGGGTGGTCGATGCGCAGGCCGTCGACGAGGCCCTCGTCGATCCACCGCTTGATCTCCGCGTGGGACTCCTCGAAGACCTCCGGGTCCTCGACGCGCACGCCCGCGAGCGTGGCGACGGTGAAGAACCGGCGGTAGTTGAGCTCGGCGTCGCCGCGGCGCCAGTTCACCAGCTCGTAGTGCTGCCGGTCGTGGACGTCCTGCGGGTCGTCGCCCTCCGCCCAGGTGCCCTCGGCCAGCGGGTAGACGTTGTCGTAGTAGCGCAGCGTGCCGTCCTCGACCCCCAGCTGCGCGAGCTCGTCGTCGCCGTCGCCCAGCACGGGGATCAGCACCCGGCCGCCGCCGGACGCCCACTCGACGTCGAAGGCCTTCGCGTACGGCGAGGCCTGGCCCTGCGCGAGCAGCGACCACCACCAGGGGTTCTGCTCCGGGGCGGCGACGCCCTGGTGGTTGGGGACGATGTCCACCAGCACGCCCATGCCGCGGGCGTGGGCGGCGTCGGCGAGCGCCTTGAGCCCGGCGGCACCGCCCCGGACGGGGTCCACCTCGGCGGGGGACGCGACGTCGTAGCCGTGGTCGGAGCCGTCGACGGCCCGGAGGATCGGTGACAGGTAGACCCAGTCCGCGCCGAGGTCGTGGAGGTAGTCCACGAGTCCCGCGGCGCGGTCGAGCGTCAGGTCGGAGGTGATCTGGAGTCGGTAGGTCGAGATAGGTGTGCGCACCGCACCAGTCTGTCGGCCCGGCCCCGGAAACGCCAGCAGGCTGTCGACCCGTGTCCGGGTCGACAGCCTGCCGGGGCCGTCAGCTCACTGGTCCTGCGGCGTCTTCGCGTACGCGGCCACGGAGGCGGCGACCGACGCGTCGGGCTCCTCCTCGGGGGCCTCGTAGGCGCGCAGCACGACCATGGACTTGCCGTCCAGGGTGATCGAGGTGCGGGCCTTGCGGATCTGGCCGTCGGCGTACTTGCCCGCGGTGTCGATGACCTCCTCCCACTGCCGGCCGTAGCGCACCGGCGGGAGCTTGACCTTCACGGGCTCCGGGTTGGAGTTGAAGTACACGATGAAGTTCACGTCCGTGATGGGCCGCCCGCGCATGTCCACGCCGGCGATGCCGTTGCCGTTGAGCCACATCCCGAAGGAGCGGGACAGGGGCTCGTCCCAGTCGGCGGGCTTCAGCGGCGCGCCGTCCGTGGTCAGCCACGCGATGTCGGGCATCGGGCGGCCGGTGTCGTCCGCGTCCATCTCGACCGGACGGCCGTCGAAGAACTCCGAGCGCCGGAAGGACGGGTGGTCGTGGCGCAGGTGGGTCACGGCGGCGACGAACTCGGTGAGCGGGCCGTCCATGGTGTCCCAGTTGATCCACGACAGCTCGTTGTCCTGGCAGTACGTGTTGTTGTTGCCGTCCTGCGTGCGGCCCAGCTCGTCGCCGTGCAGCACCATGGGCGTGCCCTGGGACAGCAGCAGCGTCGCGAGGTAGTTGCGCTGCTGGCGGGAGCGCAGGGCCAGCACCTCGGGATCGTCGGTGGGGCCCTCCACGCCGCAGTTCCAGGAGCGGTTGTGGGACTCGCCGTCGTTGTTGCCCTCGCCGTTGGCCTCGTTGTGCTTCTCGTTGTAGGAGACCAGGTCCCGCAGCGTGAAGCCGTCGTGGGCGGTGACGAAGTTGATCGAGGCGAACGGCCGGCGGCCGCTGTGCTCGTAGAGGTCCGCCGAGCCGGTGATCCGGGAGGCGAACTCGCCGAGGGTCGCGGGCTCCCCGCGCCAGAAGTCGCGCACGGTGTCCCGGTACTTCCCGTTCCACTCCGTCCACTGGGGCGGGAAGTTGCCCACCTGGTAGCCGCCGGGGCCCACGTCCCACGGCTCGGCGATGAGCTTCACCTGGGACACGACCGGGTCCTGCTGGACGAGCTCGAAGAACGTGGCCAGCTTGTCCACGTCGTAGAACTCGCGGGCCAGGGCGGAGGCGAGGTCGAAGCGGAAGCCGTCCACGTGCATCTCGGTCACCCAGTAGCGCAGGGAGTCCATGATGAGCTGCAGCGAGTGGGGGTGGCGGACGTTGAGGGTGTTGCCGGTGCCCGTGTAGTCCATGTAGAACTTCTGGTCGCCCTCCACCGTCCGGTAGTAGGCCTGGTTGTCGATGCCCTTCATGGACAGCGTGGGGCCCATGTGGTTGCCCTCGGCCGTGTGGTTGTACACCACGTCGAGGATCACCTCGATGTCGGCCTGGTGCAGGGCGCGCACCATGGCCTTGAACTCCTGGACCTGGCCGCCGAGGTCGTTGGTGGAGTGGTACTCGTTGTGCGGGGCGAAGAACCCGATGGTGTTGTAGCCCCAGTAGTTGCGCAGCCCCTGGTCGAGCAGGGTGCTGTCCTGCACGAACTGGTGCACGGGCATGAGCTCGATGGCGGTGACGCCGAGCTTCTGCAGGTGCGCGATCACCGCGGGGTGGGCCACGCCGGCGTAGGTGCCGCGCTGGTCCTCGGGGACCTCGGGGTGCTGCTGGGTGAGGCCCTTGACGTGGGCCTCGTAGATCACGGACTTGTGGTACGGCGTGCGGGGGGTGCGGTCGCCCTCCCAGTTGAAGAACGGGTTGATCACCACGCCCATCATCATGTGGGGGGCGGAGTCCTCGTCGTTGAACGAGTCCTCGTCGCCGAAGTCGTAGGAGAACAGCGCCTGGTCCCAGTCGATCTGGCCGGAGACGGCCTTGGCGTAGGGGTCGAGCAGCAGCTTGGCGGAGTTGAAGCGCTGGCCCTCGGCGGGGTTCCACGGTCCGTGCACGCGGTAGCCGTAGCGCTGCCCGGGCTGGACGGTCGGGAGGTAGCAGTGCCAGACGTAGCTGTCCTGGGCCGCGACGTCGATGCGGGTCTCGGTGCCGAGCTCGTCGAACAAGCACAGCTCGACCTTCTCGGCGCCCTCGCTGAAGAGGGCGAAGTTCGTGCCGGTCCCGTCGAAGGTGGCTCCGAGGGGATAGGGCTGACCTGGCCAGACTTCCATGGGGGATCTCCTGTCGTACCGCCGGGCAGGGGTCACCGTCAGCGGGCTGGGTTTTGGGGCAAGTGGGATCGATCTTAGCCCGGACCGGAGGCGCCCGTGTCCCCGGGGCGGTCCGCCGGGCCCGGGACCGCCGGCTCAGCGGTCCCGGCGCAGGACCGTGCGCACGTTCGCGGACAGCGCCGTGGGGGGCACGGGGCCGAGGCCCTCCAGCCGGGAGGCGTAGCCGTGCACGGCCACGGCGAGGGCGGCGGCCACCGCGCGGCGGGCGTCCCCGCGGGCCCAGTCCCCCGCGGCGGCGAACGCGTCCGGGTCCTCGGCGCTGCCCGCGAGCGCTGCGCCCATGATGCCCGCGAGGGTGTCCCCGCTGCCGGCGGTCGCCAGCCACGGGCTGCCGTCGGCCTGGGAGAGCAGCGTCCCGTCTGGGGACGCCACCAGGGTGGTGGCGCCCTTGAGGACGACGACGGCGCCGGTCGCCTCCGCGGCCGCGCGCGCCCACCGGGCGGGCTCGGCCTCGATCGCCGCCCGGTCCGGCGCCTGCCCGCCGCCGCCGAGGGCGGCGAGCCAGGCGAGCACCTGCTCGAGCTCCCCGGCGTGCGGGGTGAGGACCTTGCCGGGGCCGAGGGCGCCGTCGGCGGCCGCCCGGGCCGCCGCGTCGAGGGCGCCGGCGTCGACGACGGCGGGGATCGGGCCCGCGAGCACGGCGCCGATCCGGGACTCCTGGGCCGCGTCGCCCACCGCGCCGGGGCCCACGACCCACGCCTGGACGTGGACGTCGTCGGGGTGGTCCTCGGAGGCGACCACCTCGGGGCTGGTCAGGCACACGAGGGAGCGGGTGGCGGCGTCGCCGAGGTGGCGGACCATGCCGGCGCCGGCGTCCACGGCGGCGCGCGTGCACATCAGCGCCGCCCCGGGGTAGGTCGGGGAGCCGGCCACGACCCCCACCACGCCCCGGGAGTACTTGTGGGAGGCCGCCCCCGGGCGCGGCCACAGCGCCGCGACGTCGTCGGGCTCCAGGCGCCGCAGCGCGGGGGCGGGCAGGGCGTGCTCGATCCCGAGGGGCACGGTCCGCACCTCGCCGCACCACCGGTCCCCCGGCGGCAGGAACAGCCCGGCCTTGGCCCCGCCGAACGTCACGGTGACGTCCGCGGCCAGGACCGGCCCGGCCACCGCGCCCGTGTCCGCCGAGACGCCCGAGGGGACGTCGCACGCCACGACCGCGGGGCCCCCGTCCGGGGGCCACCGGTCCAGGACCGCGCGGACGAGCTCCGCCGCCGGCCCGCGCAGCCCGCCCCGGGCGCCGGTGCCCAGCACGGCGTCGAGCACGAGGTCGGCGCGGAGCACGTGCTCGGCCGCCTCCTCGAGGGCGGGCCCGCCGTCCCCGGCGCGCAGCACCCGTCCCCCCGCGGCCTCGAGGGCGGCCCCGCCCTCGGGGTGCAGCCGGTCGCCGACCGCCACGGCGAGCACGGAGGCGCCGCGGCCCGCCAGCTCCGCCCCCGCCCACAGCCCGTCCCCGCCGTTGTTGCCGGTGCCGGCGAGCACGACCACGCGCGCTCCGGCGACCCGCCCCCGGCGCCCGCGCACGCGCTGCGCGCCGGCGAGGGCCAGGCCGTGGGCGGCGCGCCGCATCAGCGCGGGGCCCTCCCCGCGCTCGAGGAAGGGCGTCTCGGCCGCGCGCACCTGCGCCCCGGTCCAGGCGGCGATCACGCCGGCCCCCCGTCCCCGGTGCGCTCGGCGATGACCATGGCCATGGCGATCCCGCCGTCGTGCGTCATGGTGAGGTGCCACCTGTCGATGCCCTGCCGGCGCGCCTCCTCCGCCACCGTCCCCTCGGTGCACAGCAGCGGGGCGCCGGAGGGGTCCTTCTCGATCCAGCAGTGCTGCCAGATCATCCCGGGCGGCGCCTTGAGCGCCTTCGCCGCCGCCTCCTTGGCGGCGAAGCGCGCGGCGAGCGAGCGCACGTGCAGGTCGCGCTCGAGCGGGGTGAACAGCCGGGCCACGAGGCCGGGGGTGCGGGCGATCTGCTCCTCGAAGCGGGCGATGTCCACCACGTCGATGCCGGTGCCGATGATCATGGTCCCCAGCCTAACGACCGCCGGCCCGCCGCCCGGGAGGATCCGGGGCGGCGGGCCGGCGCAGCGGCGGGCGCGGACTACTCGACGGTGACGGACTTCGCGAGGTTGCGGGGCTGGTCGACGTCGTAGCCCTTCGCCGTGGCCAGCTCGCACGCGAAGATCTGCAGCGGGACCGTGGTCAGCAGCGGCTGGAGCAGCACCGGGGACTGCGGCACGCGGAAGATGTGGTTCGCGTAGTCGGCGACCGACTCGTCCCCCTCCTCCGCGATGACGATGGTCACGGCCCCGCGGGCGCGGATCTCCTGGATGTTGGAGACCACCTTCGCGTGCAGCGAGTCCCGCCCGCGCGGGGAGGGGACGATGACGAACACCGGCTGGCCCTCCTCGATGAGGGCGATCGGCCCGTGCTTGAGCTCGCCGGCGGCGAAGCCCTCGGCGTGGATGTAGGCGATCTCCTTGAGCTTGAGCGCGCCCTCGAGGGCCACCGGGAAGCCGACGTGGCGGCCCAGGAAGAGCACGGACGAGGCGTCCTTCATGGACTGCGCGAGATCCTTGACCGCGGCCTGCGCGTCGATGACCTGCTGGATCTTGGCCGGCATGGCCTCCAGCTCGGCGAGGATCTCCCCGATCTCGTCCTTGTACTTGTTGCCGCGCAGCTGGGCCAGGTAGAGGCCCAGGAGGTAGGCGGCGGTGATCTGGGCCAGGAAGGCCTTGGTCGAGGCGACGGCGATCTCGGGGCCGGCGTGCGTGTAGAGCGCGGCGTCGGCCTCGCGCGGGATCGTGGAGCCGTTGGTGTTGCAGATCGCCACGACCTTGGCCCCCTGCTCCTGGGCGTGCCGGACCGCCATGAGGGTGTCCATGGTCTCGCCGGACTGGGACAGGGCGACCACCAGGGTCCGCTCGTTGACGATCGGGTCCCGGTAGCGGAACTCGTGGGCGAGCTCGACCTCGGTGGGGATCCGGCACCAGTGCTCGATCGCGTACCGGGCGACCTGCCCCGCGTAGGCGGCGGTGCCGCAGGCCACGACGACGATCTTGTCCACGGCGCGGAGCACCGCCTCGTCGATCTTGAGCTCGTCGAGGACCAGGTTCCCGTCCGGGTCGGTGCGGCCCATGAGGGTCTGCTCCACGGCGGCGGGCTGCTCGTTGATCTCCTTCTCCATGAAGGACGGGAAGCCGCCCTTCTCGGCGGCGGCCGCGTCCCACAGCACCTGGAAGGGCTTGCCGTCGGCGCGGTTGCCGTGGAAGTCGGTGATCTCGTAGTCGTCGGCCGTGATGGACACGACCTGGTCCTGCCCCAGCTCCACGGCGCTGCGGGTGTAGTCGATGAACCCGGAGACGTCGGAGCCGAGGAAGTTCTCGCCCTCGCCCAGCCCGAGCACCAGCGGCGAGTTGCGGCGGGCGGCGACCACGCGGCCGGGGTGGTCGACGTGCACGGCGAGGAGCGTGAACGCGCCCTCGAGCCGGCGGCACGCGACCTGCATGGCCGCGGTGAGGTCCTGGTCGCCGAGGTCGTTGTAGGTGTCGGCCAGGAGCACGGCGGCGACCTCGGTGTCGGTCTCCGAGCGGAACTCGTGGCCCTTCTCGATCAGCTCGCGCTTGATCTCGGCGAAGTTCTCGATGATGCCGTTGTGGATCACGGCGAGCCGGCCGCCGCCGACGACGTGCGGGTGGGCGTTGACGTCCGACGGTCCGCCGTGGGTGGCCCAGCGGGTGTGCCCGATGCCGGTGGTGGAGCGGGGCAGCGGGCTGTCGCGCAGCTCCTGCTCGAGGTTGAGCAGCTTGCCGGCCTTCTTGCGGAAGCCGACGGTGCCGTCCGCGACGACGGCCACGCCCGCGGAGTCGTAGCCGCGGTACTCGAGGCGCCGGAGGCCCTCGACGAGGACGTCCAGGGCGTCGTGCCCGGAGCCGGTGCCGGGCACGTCCGAGCGCTGGGAGGAGGGGCCCACATATCCAACAATTCCACACATGCGCTTCACAGTACCGCATGGATCTCGCCCGGCCGGGCGCGCCGGACCCGGCGGACCGGGCCGTGTTCCCGCCTCTTCTGGGGACACGGCCCGGCCCGCCTGTGGGCCCTTCCGTGGGGCTCGATCAGCCCCGGCGCTCCCGGACGGCGTCGGCCACCAGCGCCTCGAGCGGCGGGAAGAGCGGGTGCCCGGCGTCCAGCCCCGTGATCTCCCGGAGGGCGTCGGCCGGCTCCAGGGTGTCGAGGAGCTCGCCCAGCCGGACGGCCTCCGGGTCGTCGGCCGGGTCGAAGCGCAGGGCGGCCCCTACGGCCGCCTGCAGCCCGTCGGTGCCGAGGCCCCGTTCGGCCAGCTCGGCCGCCGGGCCCACGAACCGCTCGTGCCGGCCGAGCTTGCGCAGCGGGGCGCGGCCCACGCGCTCCACGGTGTCGGGGAGGTGCTCGTTGGCGAAGCGGTCGAGGATCTTCGCGACGTAGCGCCCGTGCTCCTGCTCGTCGAACCCGTGCTTGGCCACGAGCAGCGCCTGCGTCTCCGCGAGCGCCGCCGCGACCCGCTCCCGGATCCCGGGGTCGGCGATCGCCTCCGCGATGCGGTGCCGGCCGGCCCGGTAGCCGAAGTACGCGCACGCGGCGTGGCCGGTGTTGACCGTGAACAGCTTCCGCTCGATGTAGGGCACGAGGTCGTCGACGTAGGTCGCGCCCTCGATGGCCGGCTCGCTCCCCGCGAACGGGGTGCGGTCGATGACCCACTCGTGGAACTGCTCCACGACCACGTCGAGCCCGCCGCCGTCCTGCTGGGGCACGATCCGGTCGACGGCGGTGTTGGCGAACACGGCCCGGCGGTCGAGGTCCTCGCCGCCGTACTCGGCGCGGACGGCCTCGGCGAGCAGGTCCGTGGCGGACAGGGCGTTCTCGCACGCCATGACCGCCACGGGGGCGGCGCCGTCCGGGCGCGCGGCGATGCCGCGCGCCACGAGCGGCGCCACGAACCGGAGGATGTGCGCGCCCACGGCCGTGGTGACCACGTCCGCCGTGGCGATCTCGGCGACCACGGACTCCGGGTCGTCCGCCGAGTTGAGCGCCCGGTACCCCTCGACGACCGTGTCGCGGGAGCCGGCGCCGACCTCGTGCACGGTGTAGCTGGGGGTCGACGCCAGCGCGTCGATCAGCGGGGCCGCCACGTCGGCGAACACGACCTCGTAGCCCGAGCGGTGCATGAGCAGGCCGACGAAGCCGCGGCCGATGTTGCCCGCCCCGAAGTGGACGCACTTCATCAGTCGTTCACCTTCCCCAGCAGGTCGAGCACTTCGTCGGCGGTCCTCGCCTCGTCCAGCTGGCGCACCTTCTCCTTGTTGCCGAAGATCTTCGCGACCCGGGAGAGGATCGCGAGGTGCTCGTTGTCCTTGCCGGCGATGCCGATCACCCAGGTGACGGGCTTGCCGTTCCAGTCCAGGCCCTCGGGGTAGCGCACGACCGACAGGGCCGAGGAGCGGATGCTGTCCTTCGCCTGGTTGGTGCCGTGCGGGATGGCCAGGCCGTTGCCCATGAAGGTGGACACCGACTCCTCGCGCTCGTGCATGGAGGCCACGTACGCGTCGGTCACGGCACCGGCCGCCACCAGCAGGCCGCCGGCCTCGTCGATGGCCTGCGCGGCGTTGCGCGCGCCGCCGTCCATGACGATCCGGTCCCTGGTGAGGATGGTGGCGTCCCCGGACGTCCCGGCGCCCTCGCCCGGGTCCGCGGCCACGGTGTCGCCACCGGAGGCCGCTCCCCCGCCGCCGGCCGTGGCCGTGGCCGCCGCCGCGCCGCCGCCCGCCGGGACGGCGGCGCCGTTGCGCTGCTGCACGGCCTCGACGATCTCGTCGTAGCGGGGGCTGCCCATGAAGTTGTCGACGGTCACCACCGAGGCGCTGGGCACCTTCGGCCGGGCCCGCGTGGCCAGGTCCTGGTGGGTGACCACGATGTCGAAGTCGTCGGTGAGGTTGGCGATCGCCGCGTTCGTGACCTTGACGTCGGCGAACCCGGCCGCCTTGACCTTGTTCCGCAGCACGGAGGCGCCCATCGCGGAGGAGCCCATGCCGGCGTCGCACGCGAACACGATGCGCTGCACCGGTCCGCCGTCGGCCAGCTCACGGGCGGGGGTCCCGCCGGTGTCCGCACCGCCGCTGGTGCCGACGATCGCGGAGGACACGGAGTTCTTCTTGCCCTTCATCCCCTCCATCCGGGAGGTGGCCTCGGTGAGGTCTCCCTCGCCCTTGTCCTTGGAGGCCTTGAGGATGATCGAGGCCACGAAGAAGGACACGGCGGTCGCGGCCGTCACCGCGAGGGCTACGCCCACGTAGCTGTCGGTGGTGGCCTGGGCGAAGACGGCGATGATCGAGCCCGGGGCGGCCGGGGCGCGCAGGCCCGCGTCGAAGAGGGTCAGCGTGAAGATGCCCGTCATGCCTCCCGCGATCGCCGCCAGGATCAGCGCCGGCTTCATCAGCACGTACGGGAAGTAGATCTCGTGGATGCCGCCCACGAAGTGGATCAGGGCCGCGCCGGGAGCCGAGGCGCGCGCGGCGCCGCGGCCGAAGACCGTGTAGGCCAGCAGGATGCCCAGACCGGGGCCGGGGTTGGCCTCGAGCAGGAAGAGGATCGACTTTCCCTCCTCCAGGGCCTGGGCGGTGCCCAGGGGGGTGAGGATGCCGTGGTTGATCGCGTTGTTGAGGAACAGCACCTTCGCGGGCTCGATGAGGATCGAGGTCAGCGGGAGCAGCCCCCGGGTGACCAGGAAGTCCACCGCCGAGGCGGCCGCGTTGGAGAAGGCCAGCACGGCGGGGCCGATCAGGAAGAAGCCGAAGATGGCCATGGCCGCGGCCAGGATGCCGGCGGAGAAGTTGTTCACGAGCATCTCGAAGCCGGGCTTGATCTTCCCGTCCCAGATGGCGTCGACCTTCTTCATCACCCACGCGGTCAGCGGGCCCATGAGCATCGCCCCGATGAACATGGGGATGTCGGTGCCCACGATCACGCCCATCGTGGCGATCGCCCCGACCACGCCGCCGCGGACGTCGTAGACCATCCGCCCGCCCGTGTAGGCGATGAGCAGCGGCAGGAGGTAGGTGATCATCGGGCCGACCAGGCCCGTGTACGGCTCGCCCTCGGCGTTCTCGCCGAACCCGCCCAGCGGGCCGAAGGGGGTGAAGCCCGCCTCGATGAAGAACGCGGTGATCAGCCCCCAGGCGATGAACGCCCCGATGTTGGGCATGATCATCCCCGAGAGGAACGTGCCGAAACGCTGCACGTGCGCGCGGGCCGCCGTCGATCGCCCTCCCGCCGGTGCTGTGGTCTCTGAGGTCGTTGCCGTCGCCATGGTCCTGTCCTGACTCTCGAGCGGGGTGGTCCTCCACCGGCGGAGCGCACGCGCCGTGCACTGCTGTGAGTTCTCTCACGGCGAATACCGGATCGAGACCAAATCTACACCCGGGTACGGGGCCTGTCTCCGGTACACCTCGGGCGCCGGGGTGCGGTCTAGACTGTGGTCGATGACCGCATCTACGCTGAGCGAACGCGCCTCGCCCTTCGTGGAGCTCGACCGGCAGACCTGGTCGAGACTCTCCCACGAGATCGACGTTCCCCTCACCTCTCGGGAGATCGAGAACCTGCGCGGCCTCGGCGACCGGCTCGACGTCGCGGAGGTCCGCGAGGTGTACCTCCCCATCTCGCGGCTGCTGACCCTCTACGACGAGTCGTCGAACCGGCTCAACGCCTCGACCAACGCGTTCCTCGGCGAGGAGCACGCCCGGACCCCGTTCGTGATCGGCATCGCCGGCTCCGTGGCCGCCGGCAAGTCCACCACGGCCCGCCTCCTGCGCGAGCTGCTGTCCCGGTGGCCGTCCACCCCCCACGTGCAGCTCATCACCACGGACGGGTTCCTGTACCCCAACGCGGAGCTGCAGCGCCGCGGGCTCATGGACCGCAAGGGCTTCCCGGAGTCCTACGACCGCCGCGCCCTGCTGCGCTTCGTCGCCAAGATCAAGTCGGGCGCCCCCGAGGTGCGGGCGCCCAAGTACTCGCACCACAGCTACGACATCCTGCCCGGCGAGGAGGTCGTGGTGACCCGCCCGGACGTGGTCATCATCGAGGGGCTCAACGTGCTCGCCCCCGCCAAGGTGGGCCCCGGGGACCGGGCCGCCCTCGCCCTGAGCGACTTCTTCGACTTCTCGATCTACGTGGACGCCCGGCCCGCGGACATCGAGCGCTGGTACGTGGAGCGGTTCCAGGCCCTGCGCTCGTCCGCGTTCGCCGACCCCGGCTCCTACTTCCACCGCTACGCCGACCTCTCGGACGAGAAGGCCGTGGCCACCGCCACCGGCATCTGGCGGCGGATCAACGAGCCCAACCTGATCGAGAACGTGCAGCCGACGCGCGGCCGCGCCCGGCTGATCCTCTCCAAGGACTCCGACCACTCGATCCGGCGCGTGCTGCTGCGCAAGAACTGATGGACGCCCTGCGCGCCGGCGCCCTCCTGCTCGCCGCCGCGGTGCTCGTGGCCGGGTGCGCACCTGATCCCGGGGACGCTCCCCCGGCCCCGCCGGAACCCTCCGGCACCACCACGGCACCGGCCGCGCCCGCCCCGCCCGGGTCCGGTCCTGCGTCCGTGCCGGCTCCGGCGTCCCCGTCCGGGCCGGCGTCCGCCTCCGGCACGGCGTCGCCGGCACCGGCGCCCACCCCCGGCCGGGGGCCGGGACCGCGCCCGGAGCTGGACGACCCCGCCTCGCTCGCCGTGGTGGTCAACAAGCGGCGGCCCCTGGACCCGCAGGATTGGGCACCCGCCGCCCTCGAGGACGTCGAGGGGCACCTGCTGCGCCCCGAGGCGGCCGCCGCGGCGCGCACGTTGCTGGCCGCGGCCCGGGCGGACGGCGTGCCGGTCCGGATCGTGTCGGGCTACCGCTCCTTCGCCGAGCAGTCCCGCACGTACGCCGGGTGGGTGGCGCAGAAGGGCCCGGAGGCCGCCGACACGGCGTCCGCCCGCCCGGGCCACTCGGAGCACCAGACGGGGCTGGCGGTGGACGTCGGCGACGGCTCCGGGTGCGACCTGCGCGTGTGCTTCGACGGGACGGCCACCGCCGCGTGGGTGGCCGAGCACGGGCCGGAGCACGGCTTCGTGGTCCGCTACCCCTGGGGCGAGCACGGCACCACCGGCTACTGGTACGAGCCGTGGCACCTGCGCTACCTCGGCCCGGAGCGGGCCCAGGAGCTCGCGCGCTCGGGCGCCGCGACGCTCGAGGAGTTCTCCGGCCTGCCGCCGGCCCCGGACTACGGGCCGCCCGCGCCCGGCTAGTCTGTGGCCATGCTCAAGGGATTCCGGGAATTCATCATGAAGGGCAACGTGCTCGATCTCGCCGTCGCCGTGATCATCGGCGCGGCGTTCGCCCAGGTCGTCAACGCCATGGTCGAGGCGGTGCTCATGCCGCTCATCTCCGCGCTGGTCGGCTCGCCCGATTTCGACTCGTTCGCGGTGCTCACCGTCAACGGCAACGACATCAGGTTCGGCGTGCTGCTCACCGCGCTCGTCAACTTCCTGCTCGTGGCCGCCGCCGTGTACTTCGCCATCGTGCTGCCGATGAACAAGATGATCGAGGCCCGCAACCGCCGGCTCGGCGTCGATCCCACCGAGGAGGAGGCCGACGCCCAGGTGCAGCTCCTCACCGAGATCCGCGACGCCCTGCGCCGGCGCACCTGATCCCGGTCCCGCCGGACGCCGGAGGCCCGCACCGTGCGCACGGTGCGGGCCTCCGGCGTCCGGCGGGGCCGGCTCAGACGGTGAGGGCCAGCTCGCGCTCCACGACGGACGCGAGGAACTCCGTCTCGGCCCGGGCGATCTCCTCGGAGGCCGCCTCGACCATCACGCGGACCACCGGCTCGGTCCCCGAGGGGCGCAGCAGCACGCGGCCCGTCTCGCCGAGGCGCTGCTCGACCTCCGCGACGGCCGCCTGCACCCCGGGATTGGAGCCCACCGCGGTGCGGTCCACCCCGCGCACGTTGAGCAGCACCTGCGGCAGCCGCGTCATCACGCGGGCCAGCTCCGCGAGCGGTGCACGGGTCTGGGCCACGCGCGAGGCCAGCATCAGCCCGGTCAGCAGCCCGTCGCCCGTCGTGGCGTAGTCCGACATGATCACGTGGCCGGACTGCTCGCCGCCCAGGTTGTACCCGTGCTCGGTCATCGTCTCGAGGACGTAGCGGTCCCCCACGGCGGTCTCCCGCACGTCGATGCCCGCGTCCCGCAGGGCCAGCTTGAGGCCCAGGTTGCTCATCACGGTGGCCACGAGCGTGTCCTCGACGAGCCGGCCCGCGTCCTTGAGCGCCAGGGCGAGGATCGCCATGATCTGGTCCCCGTCGACCTCGCGGCCGGTGGCGTCCACGGCGAGGCAGCGGTCGGCGTCGCCGTCGTGGGCGATCCCGAGGTCGGCCCCGAGCTCGACGACGGCCCGCTGGAGGGGCTCCAGGTGGGTCGAGCCGCAGCCGTCGTTGATGTTCAGGCCGTCGGGCTCCGCGCCGATGACGTGCACGTCGGCGCCCGCGCCGCGGAAGGCGTCCGGCGAGACCCCGCTGGCGGCGCCGTTGGCGCAGTCCAGGACCACGCGCATCCCCTCGAGCCGGTGCGGGATGGCCCCCACCAGGTGCAGGACGTAGCGGTCCTCGGCGTCCGTGAGCAGGTGGATGCGCCCGACCCCGGCGCCGGTGGGGCGCTGGAAGTCGCCGGACTCGAAGACCTGCTGGATCTCGTCCTCCACCCGGTCCGGGAGCTTCCGCCCGCCGTGGGCCAGGAACTTGATCCCGTTGTCGGGGGCCGGGTTGTGCGAGGCGGAGATCATCACGCCAAAGTCGGCGTCGAGGTCGGCCACCAGGTAGGCCAGCGCGGGGGTCGGCAGGACCCCGGCGTCGTGGACGTCCACGCCCGAGCCGGCGAGACCCGCGGTCACGGCGGCGCTGAGGAACTCTCCGCTGGCCCGACCGTCCCGGGCGACGACCGCCGTGGGGCGCCGCCCCTCGCGTGCGTGGCCGTGGCCGAGCACGATCGCGGCGGCCTGGGCCAGGTCCAGGGTCATGTTGGCTGTGAGGAGGTCGTTCGCGAGCCCGCGCACGCCGTCCGTTCCGAATAATCTAGACATCGCCCCCATCCTACGTTCCCCGCGGCCCGGACACCGGCAGGCGGGCAGAAACGACGGGACCCCGTCCGACACCGGTGTGCACCGGGTCGGACAGGGTCCGTGACGCTGGGGGCGGGCCGGGAGGCCCTCCGATCAGCGCTTCGAGTACTGCGGAGCCTTGCGGGCCTTCTTGAGACCGGCCTTCTTGCGCTCGATGACGCGCGGGTCGCGGGTCAGGAAGCCGGCCTTCTTGAGGGTCGGGCGGTTGTTCTCGAGGTCGATCTCGTTCAGGGCGCGCGCCACGCCGTGGCGCAGGGCACCGGCCTGGCCGGAGGGGCCACCGCCGTGGATGCGGGCGATGACGTCGTAGGCGCCCTCGAGCTCCAGCACCTTGAAGGGGTCGTTGACCTCCTGCTGGTGCAGCTTGTTCGGGAAGTAGTTCTCCAGGGTGCGGCCGTTGACGGTCCACTGGCCGGAGCCGGGGACGACGCGCACGCGGGCGACGGCCTCCTTGCGGCGGCCGACGGCCTGGCCGGAGACGGTGAGGGCCGGGCGCTCGGCGGCGGCCTCGGTCTCCTCCGCGGGGGAGGACTCGGAGGTGTAGCTGCTCAGCTGCTCCTCGCCGTCCACGATGTTCTGCTCTTCAGTATTCTGAGCCACGATTTTCCTCGCTCGTTTCTGTCGTAGGCCCGGTTACTGGGCGACCTGGGTGAACTCGAAGGTCTGCGGCTGCTGGGCACCGTGGGGGTGCTCCGGGCCGGCGTAGACCTTGAGCTTGGACATCTGCTGGGCGGCCAGCTTGTTCTTCGGGAGCATGCCACGGATGGCCTTCTCCACGGCGCGGACCGGGTGCTTCTCCAGCAGCTCGGCGTAGGAGCTGGACTTGAGCCCGCCCGGGTAGCCGGAGTGGCGGTAGGCCCGCTTCTTCTCGAGCTTGGAGCCGGTCAGGGCCACCTTCTCGGCGTTGATGATGATGACGAAATCACCGGCGTCCACGTGGGGAGCAAAGGTCGGCTTGTGCTTTCCGCGCAGCAGCGTTGCGGTCTGGCTGGCAAGGCGACCCAGGACGACGTCGGTGGCATCGATGACGTGCCACTGGCGCTGGATGTCACCGGGCTTCGGGGTGTACGTACGCACGTTAGTTTGCCTTCGTTCGGGTTATCTCGGTGGCGCTAGTTGGGATCACGCCGTTTCTCGGTGTGCCGTCCGGGGCTCGGGTGAGGGCCGAGCTGCATCCGGTGCCCGAGACCCCGGTGCACCGGACCGCCAGGCGTCCTGCAACGGGACAGCGGATCCGGGTACACGTGAACCGAGGCGGGACACGCACAACAGCACCCCACGGTACCGGATGGAGCGGCCAAAGACCACTCGGCCATACACCCGGAGGGTGCGGCGGTCAATCTCCCCGCGGGCGCCCGGGCCCGCGGCGGTTCACGCTCCGCCGTGCCGGGGCGCCCGGGGAGCGTCGCGGGGATCTCCTCGGAGCTCCTCGCGGGCGGGGTCGCCGAGCGGGGCGCGCCGCGCCCGGGTGCGCTCGGCCCGCTCCCCCAGGGCGGCGTCCCCGGGATAGCGGACCTCCTCGAGCACGAGGGCGTGCGGCGGGGCCATCAGCGCCTTGGCGTCCCGGACCCGCTCCGCGAGCCGGCGGCCGAGCCAGTCGGGGTCCTCGCGGCCCGCGCCCACGCGGGCGGCCGCGCCCACGACCGAGCGGACCATGTGGTGGCAGAAGGCGTCCGCCTCGATGCCCAGCAGCACGAGCCCGTCCCGGTCCCGCTCGACGGACACGTCCAGGACCTCCCGCACCGTCGTGGCGCCCTCCCGGGGGCGGCAGAAGGACAGGAAGTCGTGCAGCCCCACCAGCTCCTGCGCCGCCCGGGCCATGACAGGGACGTCGAGCACGTCCTTCGACCACCACGTCAGGTGCCGGGTCAGCGGGTCCCGGCCCGCCGCGCCGTCGTCGATCCGGTAGCTGTAGCGGCGGGAGACGGCGGAGAATCGGGCGTCGAAGCCGGCCGGGGCGGCGCCCGCGCGGCGGACCACGACCGCGCCCGGGCACTCGGGCAGGCCCTGCGCGCGGCGGCCGCGGCCCAGGACGTGGGCCAGGGCCCCGGTGAGGCGACGCTCGAGCGCACGCCCCGGGTCCTCGTCCCGGCCGCGGGCGAGACCGGTCCACTCCGCCGGGGCCAGGTCCAGGTGCGCCACCTGGCCGCGGGCGTGCACCCCGGTGTCCGTCCGGCCGGCCACCGCGACCCGCACGTCCCGGCGGACCAGCACGGCGAGGGCGTCCTCCACGGCCCCCTGCACGGTGGGCAGGCCCGGCTGACGGGCCCACCCGGCGAACGGCGCGCCGTCGTAGGCCAGGTCGATCCGCACGCGCACGGGGGAATCGGACGGGCTCATGGTCAGCTCCTGGGAGGGGGTGGTGGGGGTGCGGCGGGCACGACGACGCCGCCGGGGACCAGGTCCCCGGCGGCGTCGCGGTGTCCGTCCGTGCGTCGTCCGGTCAGCGCAACTTCTGCGCGGCGGCGCCGCCGGCCGGCTGGAAGCCGGCGGCCTCGGCGTTGGCCGGCGAGTCGAACCAGATCTCGGCGGTGGTGCCCGCGTACCAGCGGGAGCCGGGCACGTGGTACTTCATCGAGTTCTTGTTGCCCTTGACCTCGAAGCCCTCGGGGGCCTCGCCGGACTCGAGCGGGGCGCGTGAACCGGGGAACTCGGCGTCGGAGTTCTCGGCGGCGACCTCGGCGGCCTGCTCCGAGCCGACCTCGGGGGCCTGCTCGTCGGCGGGGATCTCCTCGGCGGCGACCTCACCGGCGGTGGAGTCCGCCGGGGTGTCGACCGGGGCGGCGGGGGCCGGGGCGGCCTTCTCGGTGGCGCGCTCGGCCTCGGCCACGGTGGCCTTGGTCGCGACGGGCTCCATCACGAGCTCGATGACCGCCATGGGGGCGTTGTCGCCCTTGCGGTTGCCGATCTTGGTGATGCGGGTGTAGCCGCCGTTGCGGTCCTCCATCGCCGAGGCGATGGTGGTGAACAGCTCGTGCACCACGGACTTGTCGGTCAGCTGCGCCAGCACGCGACGGCGGGCGGCCAGGTCACCGCGCTTGGCGAAGGTGATCAGGCGCTCGGCGTAGGGACGCATCCGCTTCGCCTTGGTCACGGTGGTGGTGATGCGCTTGTGCTCGAACAGCTGCTGCGACAGGTTCGCCAGCATCAGGCGCTCGTGCGCGGGTCCGCCTCCGAGGCGGGGTCCCTTGGTGGGAGTAGGCATGGTTGTTGATCTCCTGGAAGTGTGTCCCGGCCCGGGCGGGCACCCGTCGGGACGTCAGCGGGAAGGACTAGTGGTCGTCGTCGTCGAACGGGTTCTCGTCGTCGATCGCGGCGGCGCGAGCGGCGAGGTCGAAACCGGGGGGCGAGTCCTTGAGGGACAGCCCGAGGTCGACGAGCTTGGCCTTGACCTCGTCGATCGACTTGGCGCCGAAGTTGCGGATGTCCATCAGGTCCGCCTCGGAACGGCCCACGAGCTCACCCACGGTGTGGATGCCCTCGCGCTTGAGGCAGTTGTAGGACCGCACGGTGAGCTCGAGGTCCTCGATGGGCAGCGCCATGTCGGCGGCCATCGCGGCGTCCGTCGGCGAGGGCCCGATCTCGATGCCCTCGGCGGCCGTGTTGAGCTCCCGGGCGAGACCGAACAGCTCGACCAGGGTGGTGCCGGCGGAGGCCACGGCGTCACGCGGGGTGATGGCCTCCTTGGTCTCCACGTCCAGGACCAGCTTGTCGAAGTCGGTGCGCTGCTCCACACGGGTGGCCTCCACGCGGAAGGTCACCTTCAGGACGGGCGAGTAGATCGAGTCGACCGGGATGCGGCCGATCTCCGCGTCCCCGGCCTTGTTCTGGGCGGCGGAGACGTACCCGCGCCCGCGCTCGATGGTCAGCTCGAGCTCGAGCTGGCCCTTCGCGTTGAGGGTCGCGATGTGCAGGTCCGGGTTGTGGATCTCCACACCGGCCGGGGCCGTGATGTCCGCGGCGGTGACGACGCCGGGGCCCTGCTTGCGCAGGTAGGCGACGACGGGCTCGTCCTGCTCCGAGGAGACGGCGAGCTTCTTGATGTTGAGAATGACCTCGGAGACGTCCTCCTTCACGCCCTCCACGGTGGAGAACTCGTGGAGCACCCCGTCGAGCCGGATGCTGGTCACGGCGGCACCGGGGATCGAGGACAGGAGGGTGCGGCGGAGGGAGTTGCCGAGGGTGTAGCCGAAGCCGGGCTCGAGCGGTTCGATCACGAAGCGGGACCGGTTGTCGGCCACGACCTCTTCAGAGAGGGTGGGGCGCTGTGCGATGAGCACTGATGTTTCCTTTCAGCGGGCATCCGCTATATGACGCGCGCAAATGGTGGAAAACAGTTGATGGGTGCGGACCGGTGCCCGGTCCGTTGTCGGCACGCGCACCGGGACCCCGCAGGGTCCCGGTGGGCGTGCTCACATCAGACGCGGCGGCGCTTCGGCGGGCGGCAACCGTTGTGCGCGCTCGGGGTGACGTCCGAGATGGAGCCGACCTCGAGGCCGGTGGCCTGCAGGGAGCGGATGGCGGTCTCGCGCCCGGAGCCGGGGCCCTTGACGAACACGTCGACCTTGCGCATGCCGTGCTCCTGCGCGCGCTTCGCGGCGGCCTCGGCGGCCATCTGGGCCGCGAAGGGGGTGGACTTGCGAGAGCCCTTGAAACCCATCTCGCCGGCGGACGACCAGGAGAGGACGGCGCCGGAGGGGTCGGTGATGGTGACGATGGTGTTGTTGAACGTCGACTTGATGTGGGCCTGGCCCTGGGTGACGTTCTTCTTGTCCTTGCGGCGGGGCTTGCGGGCAGCCGCTGCGCGAGTCTTCGGGGGCATGGAGATCTCCTACAAAGTTCGGGAAGAGTGGTGGTGGGCCGCTCGGGGGACCACGGGGTCCTGGCGCACGAGCGGCAGCGGGCTACTTCTTCTTGCCGGCGACCGTGCGCTTCGGACCCTTGCGGGTGCGGGCGTTGGTCTTGGTGCGCTGACCGTGCACGGGCAGGCCGCGGCGGTGCCGGATGCCCTGGTAGCTGCCGATCTCGACCTTGCGGCGGATGTCGGCGGCCACCTCGCGGCGGAGGTCACCCTCGACCTTGTAGTTGTCCTCGATGTAGTCGCGCAGCTCCACGAGCTGGGCATCGGTGAGTTCGCGCACGCGCAGGTCGCCCGAGATGCCGGTGGCGTCCAGGGTGGCGAGCGCGCGGGTGCGACCCACGCCGTAGATGTAGGTGAGCGCAATTTCCAGCCGCTTTTCGCGGGGAAGGTCGACGCCTGCGAGACGAGCCATATCGGCGGTTCTCCTTGTGGTGTTCCAGAGGTCTGGAGCATCGCTGTCCGGTCGGGGACGTCATGTCCCCTCCGGTCCCCGGCCTCTGTACCGGGGGCGCCCGCCTGGATCTCTCCGGTCGGGAGCGGTGCCTTTGTGGATCCACTTGCGTGGGCAGCTCGGGGCGGGTCAGCCCTGACGCTGTTTGTGGCGCGGGTTCTCGCAGATCACCATGACCCGCCCGTTGCGGCGGATCACCTTGCACTTGTCGCAGATCGGCTTCACGCTCGGTTGGACCTTCATCGCATTCCTTCGCGTCGTTCTCTCGAGTGGTGTGCGGCCCGGACGGCCGCCGGTCCTACTTGTAGCGGTAGACGATACGACCGCGGGTGAGGTCGTACGGGCTCAGCTCCACCACCACGCGGTCCTCGGGGAGGATCCGGATGTAGTGCTGTCGCATCTTCCCGGAGATGTGGGCGAGGACCAGGTGACCGTTGTTCAGCTCAACGCGGAACATCGCGTTGGGCAGAGCCTCGACCACAGTGCCTTCGATCTCGATGACTCCGTCTTTCTTGGCCATATCCTCCGCTAACTTCAGGTGCCCCCCGCCGGGGCGGCGAGCAGGGTTTCGGGTGTACATCGTCGTTAAACGCCGCAGCGGACCCGTACGCGCGCACCATCACCGTTCGTGGTGCACGGTGAGGTCGGCGTGGTCCGAAGTGTGCGGAATCGCTGGAGCACAGACAACCAACAGGACACTCTACGGGATCGGGGGCGCCTCCCGCAACGCGGGAGGCGCCCCCGCGGAGGGGTGCCGGGGCCGCCGCCGGGGACGACGGCGCTCAGACGGTCGCGGCGAGCTGCCCGCAGGCCCCGTCGATGTCGGAGCCGCGGGTGTCCCGCACGGTGGTGGGGATGCCGTGGGCGCGGAGCCGCTCCACGAAGTTCTGCTCCACGCCGGGCCGCGACGCGGTCCACTTGGAGCCGGGGGTCGGGTTGAGCGGGATGGGGTTCACGTGCACCCATCCTCCGCCGCGGGCGTTGAGCTTCTCGCCGAGGAGGTCGGCCCGCCAGCCGTGGTCGTTGATGTCGCGGATCAGGGCGTACTCGATCGAGACCCGCCGGCCGGTGGCCTGGTAGTAGTCGTAGGCGGCGTCGAGGGCCTCGTCGACCTTCCAGCGGGTGTTGATCGGGATGAGCTCGTCGCGCAGCTCGTCGTCCGGGGCGTGCAGGGACAGCGCCAGGGTGACCGGCAGCTTCTCCTGCGTGAACTTCCGGATCCCGGGCACCAGGCCCACCGTGGACATGGTGATGCCGCGGGCCGAGATGCCGAGGCCCTCCGGGGAGGGGTCGATGAGCCGGTGGATCGCCCCGATCGAGGCCTTGTAGTTGGCGAGGGCCTCCCCCATGCCCATGAACACGATGTTGGAGATGCGCAGCGGCTCCTGCTCCGCCCGGCCCACCCTGCCGCCGCGGAGCATCCGCGCGCCCTGCACGACCTGCTCGACCATCTCCGCGGTCGAGAGGTTGCGGGTCAGGCCCGCCTGGCCGGTCGCGCAGAAGGGGCAGTTCATCCCGCAGCCGGCCTGGGAGGAGATGCACATGGTCACCCGGTGGGTGTAGCGCATGAGCACGGACTCCACGGTGGCGCCGTCGAAGCAGCGGTGCACGTTCTTGACGGTGTCCCCCTGGTCGGCCTCGAGGCTGCGCACGGTCGTCAGCAGCGTGGGCAGGGCCTGGGAGACGAGCTCCTCCCGGCCGGCCGCGGGCAGGTCGGTCATGTCCTCGGGGGCCGTGGCGAACCGGTCGAAGTAGTGGCGGGAGAGCTGTCCCGCCCGGAAGGGCTGGTGCCCCAGCTCGGCGAGGAACTCCCGGCGGCCCGCCATGTCGAAGTCGGCGAGGTGGCGCGGGGGCTTGCCGCGCCGCGGCGCGGCGAAGGTCAGCTGACCGGGCCGGGGCTTCACGGTGAGCTCGACGGGTGTGCTGGTGGTGCTCTGCTGCGGCAGCTGGGCCACGGTGTTCTCCTCGCGGTGTCGCGGGTCCGGGGTGGTGGAGGGCTGCCGGGTCACGGCAGGTCCTCCGGGATCGGGACGGGGCGCACGCCGAGGGGCTCGAGCTCCGAGGCCCCGCCGTCCTCGGCGGTGAGCACCCAGACGCCGTCGGCGTGCAGGGCCACGGAGTGCTCCCACTGGCTGGAGCGGGCGCCGTCGGTGGTGACCACGGTCCACTCGTCGTCGAGCACGCGGGTGCCGATCCCGCCGCGGACGAGCATCGGCTCGATGGCCAGCGCCATCCCGGCGCGCAGGCGGGGCCCGCGGTCGGTGCTGCGGAAGTTGAGCACGTCGGGGGCCATGTGCATCTTGGAGCCGATCCCGTGGCCCACGTACTCCTCGAGGATCCCGAAGCGGTGCCCGGAGGCCTTGCGCACGTAGTCCTCCACGGCCGCGCCGATGTCGCCGACGTGCGTGCCGGTGGCCGCCGCCGCGATGCCGTGCCACATGGCGTTGCGGGTGACGTCGGAGAGCTCGGCGTCCGCGGGGTCCGGGCGGCCCAGGAGCACGGTGCGCGCGGAGTCCCCGTGCCAGCCCTCGACCACGGCCCCGCCGTCCACGGAGAGGATGTCCCCCTCCTGCAGCACCTGGTCCCCCGGGATGCCGTGGACGACCACCTCGTTGACGGACACGCACACGGCGGCGGGGTAGCCGAAGTAGCCGAGGAAGTTGGAGCTCGCCCCGTGCTCGTCGAGGACGGAGCGGAAGACGTCGTCGAGGGACGCGGTGGTCGCGCCGGGCACGGCGGCCGCCACGGCGGCGTCGAGGGCGCGGGAGGTCACCACCCCGGCGCGCTGCATGGTGCGCAGCTGGGCGTGGGTCTTGTACTCGATCCGGCGGCGGCCGAACATGCGGTCTTCCTTCCGAGCCGCTCCCCCGGTCGGGGAGCTCGCGGCTGTCGTGGGTTAAACGTGAGACCCCCGGGGGTGTCCGGGGGTGTCACGGCGTGCGCGGTGCGGGACGGTGCGTCAGGACAGCGCTGTCATGATCCGCTGGGAGACCTCGTCGACGGTCCCGAGCCCGTCGACCTCGCGGACGATGCCGCGCCGGTCGTAGACGTCGACGACCACGGCGGTCTCGGCGTCGTACACGTCGAGGCGGTGCCGGATGACCGCCTCCGTGTCGTCGGTGCGCCCCTCCTTC
Source organism: Kocuria sp. CPCC 205258 (assembly GCF_040981005.1). Classification (NCBI taxonomy): domain Bacteria; kingdom Bacillati; phylum Actinomycetota; class Actinomycetes; order Micrococcales; family Micrococcaceae; genus Kocuria; species Kocuria sp. CPCC 205258. The sequence goes on from NZ_JAVKPS010000006.1 coordinate 28,554, forward strand.
TGGGCCCGCCCGAGGAGCCGCTGGACGAGCTCGTCGCGGTCGGCGGTCAGCTTCAGCACCACGTCGAGCTCCTGCCCCAGCTCGGCGAGGATGGCATCGAGCTCGTCCACCTGCGCGGCGTTGCGCGGGTAGCCGTCGAGCAGGAAGCCGTCGGCGGTGTCCGTCTCGGCGAGGCGGTCGCGGACCATCCGGTTGGTCACGGAGTCCGGGACGAGGTCGCCGGCGTCGATGTAGCTCTTGGCCTCCTGCCCCAGGGGGGTCCGGCCCTTGATGTTGGCCCGGAAGATGTCGCCGGTGGAGATCGCCGGGATGCCGAGCCGCTCCGAGATGCGCACGGCCTGCGTGCCCTTGCCTGCGCCGGGGGGTCCGATGATGAGCATGCGGGTCATGAAGTCTCCTTGCGGTCGGTGGTGGCTGCGGTCCCAGTCTACCGGGGCGTGCCCGCCGTCCCCGGCGGGGGACGGCGGGGAGGGGTCAGCGCAACAGGCCCTCGTAGTTGCGCTGCTGCAGCTGGGCCTCGATCTGCTTCACCGTGTCCAGGCCGACGCCCACCATGATCAGCAGCGACGGACCGCCGAAGGGGAAGTTCTGGTTCGCGTCGATCAGCACGAGCGCCACGAGGGGGATCATCGACACGATGCCCAGGTAGAGGGCGCCCGGGAACGTGATCCGGCTGAGCACGTAGGCGAGGTACTTCTCGGTGGGCCGTCCCGCGCGGATCCCCGGGATGAAACCGCCGTAGCGCTTCATGTTGTTGGAGACCTCCTCCGGGTTGAACGTGATCGACACGTAGAAGTACGTGAAGAACACGATCATCAGGAAGTACATCGCCATGTACACGGGGTGGTCGCCGGTGACGAGGTAGGTGTTGATCCAGTTGACCCAGCCGGGGATGTCCGTGCCGTCGTCCGGCATGCCGAACTGGGCGAGCATGCCGGGGAGCATCAGCATCGAGGACGCGAAGATGATGGGGATGACACCGGCCATGTTGACCTTGAGCGGGATGTAGGTGGTGGTCCCGCCGATCGTGCGCCGGCCCACCATCCGCTTGGCGTACTGCACGGGCACGCGGCGCTGGGACTGCTCCACGAACACCACGCAGGTGATCACCACGAGCCCCACGGCCAGCACGGAGAGGAACACGCCCCAGCCCCGGGTGCGGAGGATCTCGCCCAGCGCGGAGGGGAAGGTCGCGGCGATGGAGGTGAAGATGAGCAGCGACATGCCGTTGCCCACGCCCTTCTCCGTGATCCGCTCCCCCAGCCACATGATGATCGCCGTGCCGGCGGTCATCGTGATGATGATGATCAGCACGGTCAGCCAGGTGTCGTTCGGGATGATCGGCAGGGGGCAGTCCCCCAGCAGGGCGCCGGACCGGGCGAGCGAGACCACCGTGGTGGCGTTGAGCAGCGCGAGGCCGATGGTGAGGTAGCGGGTGTACTGGGTCAGCTGCGTCTGCCCCTGCGCCCCCTCCTCGTGCAGCTCCTGGAAGCGCGGGATGACCACGCGCAGCAGCTGCACGATGATGCTCGCGGTGATGTAGGGCATGACGCCCAGGGCGAAGACCGACAGCTGCAGCAGCGCGCCGCCGCTGAAGAGGTTCACCATGTCGTACACGCCGCCCGTGGTGGTCCCGAGGGCCAGGCACTGCTGCACGTTGCCGTAGTCGACGCCCGGCGCCGGGATGAACGTGCCCAGGCGGTAGAGCACGATGAGGGCGAGGGTGAACCCCAGCTTGCGTCGCAGGTCGGGGGTTCGCAACGCCCGTCCGAAAGCGCTGAGCACATGTCCTCCTAGAAACTGGGTCCGACCGGCATCCGGTGGCGGGGGGTGTGGTGGTGCGGGAGCTCGGTCCGGGGTCCCCGCGCCCGGTGGGCGCGGGCGACTCCGGCAAGTCTAGCGAACGCGGCCCGCCCGGGACTCACCGGGGGCGCGCGACGACGGGGCGGGCTCGTGCCCGCCGACGGATCAGGCCCCGCCCACGCTGGCGTGGACGGGGCCTGATCCGTGGGTGCCGCGGGGCCGGGCGTGCGCCCGGCCCCGCGGCCCGCGCTCACAGCGCGGTGGTGCTGCCGCCGGCGGCGGCGATCTTCTCCGCGGCGGAGCCCGAGAAGGCGTGCGCCTTCACGTCGACCGCGACCGCGATCTCGCCGGAGCCCAGGACCTTGACGGGCTGGTTCTTGCGCACGGCGCCCCGGGCCACGAGCGACTCCACGGTCACCTCGCCGCCCTCCGGGAAGAGCTCGGTGAGCTTGTCCAGGTTGACGACCTGGTACTCCACGCGGAACGGGTTCTTGAACCCGCGCAGCTTGGGCAGGCGCATGTGCAGCGGAAGCTGCCCGCCCGCGAAGCCCGCCTTGACCTGGTACCGGGCACTGGTGCCCTTGGTGCCGCGGCCGGCGGTCTTGCCCTTGGAGCCCTCACCGCGACCCACGCGGGTCTTGGCGGTCTTCGCGCCGGGGGCCGGACGCAGGTGGTGCACCTTGAGCGCGTGCACCTTCTCGTTGCTCTGAGCGGTGTTCTCAGCAGTGTTCTCTGCCATGGTTACTTGGCCTCCTCGACCTTGACCAGGTGGGCGACGGTGTTGACCATGCCCGCGGTCACGCCGTCGGCCTTGCGGACCACGACGTTGCCCGGCCGCTTGAGGCCGAGGGACCGCAGGGTGTTGCGCATGTTCTGCTTCTGGCCGACCACCGACCGGACCTGCGTGATGCGCAGCTCCGTGCCGTCGGGCTGGATACGCTTGCCGGACATCAGGCACCTGCCTTCTGGATCGAGCGCAGCAACGGACCGGGGACGACCTCGTCCATCGGGAGCCCACGACGGGCCGCGACGGCCGCCGGCTCCTCGAGCTGGCGGAGCGCCTCGATGGTTGCGTGCACGATGTTGATCTGGTTCGACGAGCCGAGGGACTTCGACAGCACGTCGTGGATGCCGGCGCACTCGAGCACGGCGCGGACCGGACCACCGGCGATCACACCGGTACCCGGGGTCGCCGGGCGCAGCATGACGACGCCTGCGGCGGCCTCGCCCTGCACGCGGTGCGGGATCGTGCGGTCCTCGATGCGCGGGACGCGGAAGAAGTTCTTCTTCGCCTCCTCGACGCCCTTCGAGATCGCCGCCGGCACCTCCTTGGCCTTGCCGTAGCCGACGCCGACCATGCCGTTGCCGTCGCCGACGACGACGAGGGCGGTGAAGCTGAAGCGACGACCACCCTTGACGACCTTGGAGACACGGTTGATGGTCACGACGCGCTCGAGGAACTTGTCCTTCTCCTCGTCGCGGCCCCCGCGGCCACCGCGGCCGCCGCGCTCGCCACGGCCCCCGCGCTCACCGCGGCCGCCGCGCTCGCCACGGCCCCCGCGGTCGCCGCGGGAGTCCTGGGAGCGGTTGGCCTCGGTGGTCTGCTGGGCCCCGGTCGCCTCCGTGGAGGCAGTGCTGGCTTCGGTCACCTGGGTTTCCTTCTCGTTGTTCTGCTCGCTCACAGTGCCAGACCTCCTTCGCGGGCGCCGTCGGCGACAGCCGCCACGCGACCGTGGTACTTGTTGCCGCCGCGGTCGAACACGACGGACTCGACACCGGCGGCCTTGGCGCGCTCGGCCACGAGCTCACCCACGCGCTTGGCCTTGGCGGTCTTGTCCGCGTCGGCGCCGCGCAGGTCGGCCTCCATGGTGGAGGCCGAGGCGACGGTGACACCCTTGGTGTCGTCGACGACCTGGACGAACACGTGGCGGGCCGAGCGGTTGACGACCAGGCGCGGGCGCGCGGCCGTGCCGGCCAGGTGCTTGCGCACCCGGACGTGGCGGCGGCTGCGGGCCGCGGCCTTGGACTTGCCCTTGATCTTCAGAGCCATGGTTACTTACCAGCCTTTCCGGCCTTGCGGCGGATCTGCTCGCCGGCGTACCGCACGCCCTTGCCCTTGTAGGGCTCGGGGGCGCGGAGCTTGCGGATCTTGGCGGCGACCTCGCCGACCTGCTGCTTGTCGATGCCGTTGACCGAGAGCTTGTTGACGCCCTCGACGGCGAACGAGATGCCCTCCGGCGCCTTGAAGGTGATCGGGTGGCTGTAGCCGAGGGCGAACTCGAGGTCCTGGCCCTTGGCCTGCACGCGGTAACCGGTGCCGACGATCTCGATGCCCTTGGTGTAGCCCTGGGTGACGCCCTGGATCATGTTGGCGATCAGGGTGCGGGTGAGACCGTGCAACGAGCGGGACTCGCGCTCGTCGTCGGGTCGGGTGACGGTGAGGGTGCTGTCGTCGAGCGCGACGGTGATCGGGCTGGCAACGGTGTGCTGCAGCTCGCCCTTGGCGCCCTTGACGGAGACGACGTTGCCGTCGATCTTGATCTCCACACCGGCCGGCACAGAGATGGGGAGACGTCCGATACGTGACATGTTCTCTTCCTTTCTGTTCCGGGTTACCAGACGTACGCGAGGACTTCGCCGCCCACGCCCTTCTTCGCGGCCTGCTTGTCGGTCAGCAGCCCGGAAGAGGTGGACAGGATGGCGATGCCCAGGCCGCCCAGGACCTTGGGGAGGTTGGTGGACTTGGCGTAGACGCGCAGGCCCGGCTTGGAGATGCGCCGGACGCCCGCGATGGAGCGCTCCCGGTTGGGGCCGAACTTCAGGGAGAGCGTGAGGGTCTTGCCGACCTCCGCCGCCTCTTCCTTGTAGTCCGCGATGTAGCCCTCGGCCTTGAGGATGTCCGCCACGCGAGCCTTGAGCTTCGAGTACGGCATGCTCACGGAGTCGTGGTAGGCGGAGTTGGCGTTGCGCAGACGCGTCAGCATGTCCGCGACAGGATCTGTCATTGTCATTTTGGGGGCACGTGCCCTTCCTCGTCCCGGTTTCCGCACCTGGCGGCGCCCGTGGGCGCCCGGCCGGACCTGGAACGTAGCGAGATTAGTTGGTCTTGAAGGGGAAGCCGAGCGCCTTCAACAGCGCGCGGCCCTCGTCGTCGGTCTTCGCGGTGGTGACCACCGTGATGTCCATGCCGCGGACCCGGTCGATACGGTCCTGGTCGATCTCGTGGAACATGGACTGCTCGGTGAGGCCGAAGGTGTAGTTGCCGTTGCCGTCGAACTGGCGGTCGGACAGACCGCGGAAGTCACGGATGCGCGGCAGGGCCAGGGTCACCAGGCGGTCGAGGAACTCCCACATGCGGTCGCCGCGCAGCGTGGTGTGCGCGCCGATCGGCATGCCCTCGCGGAGCTTGAACTGCGCGATGGACTTCTTCGCCCGGGTCACGAGCGGCTTCTGGCCCGTGATGGCGGTGAGGTCGCGGACGGCGCCGTCGATGAGCTTCGAGTCCTTCGCGGCGTCACCGACACCCATGTTCACGACGACCTTGACGACGCGCGGGATCTCCATGACGTTGCCGTAGCCGAACTGCTCCTGCAGCGCGGGCACGACGGTCTCCTGGTACTTGTCCTTGAAGCGCGGGGACACGCTGATCTCGGTGGTTTCGGTCATCACAGGTCCTTGCCGGTGCTCTTGGAGACGCGGACGCGGACGGTCTTCTGGCGTCCGTCGCGCTCCACGGTCTCGGTGCGGTGGCCGACGCGGGTCGGCTTGTTGGTCTCCGGGTCCACGAGCGCCACGTTGGACACGTGGATCGGGGCCTCGACCTTGTCGATGCCGCCGGCTTCGCCCTGCATGGAGGCCTTGCGGTGGCGGGTGATCACGTTGATGCCCTCCACGACCACGCGGGAGGTCTCGGGGATCACGCGCAGGACCTTGCCCTGCTTGCCCTTGTTGTCCTTGCTGCCGGAGATGACCTGCACCAGGTCGCCGGTCTTGATCTTGAACTTCGCCATGGTCAGAGCACCTCCGGGGCCAGCGAGATGATCTTCATGAACTTCTTGTCGCGCAGCTCACGGCCCACGGGGCCGAAGATGCGGGTACCACGGGGGTCACCGTCGTTCTTCAGGATCACTGCGGCGTTCTCGTCGAACTTGATGTAGGAGCCGTCCGGACGACGGCGCTCCTTCTTGGTACGGACGATCACGGCCTTGACCACGTCGCCCTTCTTCACGTTCCCGCCGGGGATCGCGTCCTTGACGGTGGCGACGATGATGTCGCCGATGCCTGCGTAGCGACGTCCGGATCCACCGAGAACACGGATGGTGAGGATTTCCTTCGCACCCGTGTTGTCGGCGACCTTCAGTCGCGACTCCTGCTGAATCACTGATTACTCCTGTCGTCACGCCGGTTCCAACACCGATCGAGAGCACGGTGCGGGCCTTGCGGAACAGCTTGTCGGATGATGTGCCCTCCCCCGGCGCGCACGCCGGACCGGGCCCAGCCCTCCATGCCAGGAGCATCTGAACCCGCCACCAAGTGGCACGGGGCGCCCTGCACGCGGTCATTATGCGCTGGCACGAAGAGCTGTGGATTGCACGGGCAGAGATTTCCGCCCATACAAGCTCACCAGCCTAGCACAGGCGGGGCGACGTCCGTGCGGGCGGTGAACGGGCGACGGCCCGTCCCCTCGTGGAGGGGACGGGCCGTCGGGGCCGTGGCCGGCTCTAGCGAGCTCGGGTCACTTGGCCTTCTCGAGGATCTCCACGATCCGCCACCGCTTGGTCGCGGACAGCGGGCGGGTCTCGGAGATCAGGACGAGGTCGCCGACGCCGGCGGCGTTCTGCTCGTCGTGGGCCTTGACCTTCGAGGAGCGGCGCATGACCTTGCCGTACAGCGAGTGCTTGACGTTGTCCTGCAGCTGCACCACGACGGTCTTGTCCATCTTGTCGGAGACCACGTAGCCACGACGGCTCTTGCGGTCACCGCGCTCGTCGGCCTGCTCGGCCTCGTTGTTGATCTGCTCGGTCACTTGGCGTCCTCCTCGGAGGTGGTCTCGGCGGTGGTCTCGGCGGAGCCCGCCTGGGGCCGGATGCCGAGCTCGCGCTCGCGCAGCACCGTGTAGATGCGCGCGATGTCGCGCTTGACGGCCTTGAGGCGGCCGTTGTTCTCGAGCTGACCGGTTGCGGACTGGAAGCGGAGGTTGAACAGCTCCTCCTTGGCCTTGCGCAGCGCCTCACCCAGAGAGTCCTTGTCGAGGGCCGCGAGGTTCTCGATGCTCAGATCCTTGGATCCAACAGCCATTCTCATTCACCACCTTCGCGACGCACGATGCGTGCCTTCATCGGGAGCTTGTGGATCGCCAGGCGCAGGGCCTCGCGGGCGACCTCTTCGGAGACACCGGAGAGCTCGAACATCACGCGCCCGGGCTTGACGTTGGCGACCCACCATTCGGGGGAGCCCTTGCCGGAGCCCATGCGGGTCTCGGCGGGCTTCTTGGTCAGGGGGCGGTCCGGGTAGATGTTGATCCAGACCTTGCCGCCACGCTTGATGTGGCGGGTCATGGCGATACGGGCGGCCTCGATCTGACGGTTCGTCACGTAGGCCGGCGTGAGCGCCTGGATGCCCCACTCGCCGAAGGCGACAGTGGTGCCGCCCTTGGCAGCGCCCGACCGCTTCGGGTGGTGCTGCTTGCGGAACTTCACACGACGTGGGATGAGCATTTACTTACCACCCTCTGCGTTGGTCGCTCCCGCGGCCGGAGCCGGGGAGGCGGCGGAGTCGTTGCGCTCACGGCGTCCGCCACGGTCGTTACGGTCGGGACGACGACGGTCGCCGCCGCCTCCACGACGCTCGCCCGGACCGCCGCGACGGTCACGGTCGCCGCCGCGGCCGCGCGAGGGAGCGGCGGCCTGCTGGGCCGCCAGTTCCTTGGCGGTGAGGTCGCCCTTGTAGATCCAGACCTTCACGCCGATGCGGCCGAAGGTGGTCTTGGCCTCGAAGAAGCCGTAGTCGATGTTCGCGCGCAGGGTGTGCAGGGGCACACGGCCTTCGCGGTAGAACTCCGAGCGGCTCATCTCGGCGCCGCCGAGGCGGCCGGCGCACTGGATGCGGATGCCCTTCGCGCCGGCGCGCTGCGCCGACTGGATGGCCTTCTTCATGGCGCGGCGGAAGGCCACGCGGGAGGCGAGCTGCTCGGCGACACCCTGGGCGACCAGCTGGGCGTCCACCTCGGGGTTCTTGACCTCGAGGATGTTCAGCTGGATCTGCTTGCCGGTGAGCTTCTCGAGCTCGCCGCGGATGCGGTCGGCCTCGGCGCCGCGGCGGCCGATGACGATGCCGGGGCGGGCGGTGTGGATGTCCACGCGCACGCGGTCCCGGGTCCGCTCGATCTCGACCTTGGAGATGCCGGCCCGCTCCATGCCCGTGGACATGAGCTTGCGGATCTTGATGTCCTCGCGGACGTAGTCCTTGTAGCGCTGGCCCTCCTTGGTGGAGTCCGCGTACCAGTGCGACACGTGGTCGGTGGTGATGCCCAACCGGAACCCGTGCGGGTTGATCTTCTGTCCCACTTAGCGGACCTCCTCGCTGTCAGGGCTCGCCACGATCACGGTGATGTGGCTCGTGCGCTTGTTGATGCGGTAGGCGCGGCCCTGGGCCCGCGGCTGGAACCGCTTCATGGTCGGACCCTCGTCGACGAAGGCCTCGCTCACGACGAGCTCCTCCTCCTTGAACGGCAGGCCGTCGCGGTCCGCCAGCTGGCGCGCGTTGGCGACCGCCGACTGGAGGACCTTGAACACCGGTTCCGAAGCACCCTGGGGGGCGAACTTCAGAATCGCCAGAGCCTCATTCGCCTGTTGGCCACGAATCAGGTTGACGACGCGCCGGGCCTTCATAGGCGTCACGCGGATGTAGCGCGCAGATGCCTTGGCTTCCATTGCTTTCCTTCTCTCGTCTTCTCGAAGTGCTCACGCTGCGGGATCCCGGAGGATCAGCGGCGCTTGCCCTTCTTGTCGTCCTTCACATGGCCGCGGAAGGTCCGCGTGGGGGCGAACTCGCCGAGCTTGTGCCCGACCATCGACTCGGTGATGAACACGGGGATGTGCTTGCGTCCGTCGTGCACGGCAATCGTGTGCCCGAGCATGTCGGGGACGATCATCGAGCGGCGGGACCACGTCTTGATGACGTTCTTGGTGCCCTTGTCGTTCTCCTTGGCGACCTTCAGGAAAAGGTGCTGATCGACGAAAGGGCCCTTCTTCAGGCTGCGTGGCATGTGTCAGGCTCCTTAGCGCTTGTTCTTGCCGGTGCGACGACGGCGGACGATGAGCTTGTCGCTCTCCTTGTTGGGGCGGCGGGTGCGGCCCTCGGGCTTGCCGTTCGGGTTGACCGGGTGACGGCCACCGGAGGTCTTGCCCTCGCCACCACCGTGCGGGTGGTCGACGGGGTTCATGACCACACCGCGGACGGTCGGGCGGACGCCCTTCCAGCGGTTGCGGCCGGCCTTGCCCCAGTTGATGTTCGACTGCTCGGCGTTGCCGACCTCGCCGACCGTCGCGCGGCAGCGCACGTCGACGTTGCGGATCTCGCCGGAGGGCAGCCGGAGCTGGCCGTACTTGCCCTCCTTGGCGACGAGCTGCACCGACGCGCCGGCGGAGCGGGCGAGCTTGGCGCCGCCGCCCGGACGGAGCTCGACGGCGTGGATCACGGTGCCGACGGGGATGTTGCGCAGCGGCAGGTTGTTGCCGGGCTTGATGTCGGCGCCGGGGCCCGACTCGACGACGTCGCCCTGGGACAGCTTGTTCGGCGCGATGATGTAGCGCTTGGAGCCGTCCACGAAGTGCAGCAGCGCGATGCGCGCCGTGCGGTTCGGGTCGTACTCGATGTGCGCGACCTTGGCGTCGACGCCGTCCTTGTCGTGGCGACGGAAGTCGATGACGCGGTACTGGCGCTTGTGCCCGCCACCCTTGTGCCGGGTGGTGATGCGGCCGGTGTTGTTCCGCCCGCCCTTCTTGGGCAGCGGCCGGACCAGCGACTTCTCGGGGGTCGTGCGCGTGATTTCTGCGAAGTCGGCAACGGAGGAGCCGCGACGGCCCGGGGTTGTCGGCTTGTGCTTACGGATAGCCATGTGTCAGTTCCTCGTTAAAGTGGTCTCCGCTCAGGCGAGCGGACCGCCGAAGATGTCGATGGTGCCTTCCTTGAGGGTCACAACGGCACGCTTGGTGCCCTTGCGCTGACCCCAGCCGAAGCGCGTGCGCTTCCGCTTCCCGGCACGGTTGATGGTGTTCACGGACTCGACCTTGACGCCGAAGATCTGCTCGACGGCGTACTTGATCTGGGTCTTGTTCGAGTCGGGCGCCACGAAGAACGTGTAGCGGCCCTCGTCGATGAGCCCGTAGGACTTCTCCGAGACGACCGGCGCGATGATGACGTCCCGGGGGTCCTTGATGGTGGTCGCGCTCACTTGGCGTCCTCCTGCTTCTTCTTGCTGGCGGCCGCCACGAAGGACTCGAACGCGTCCTTGGTGAAGACCACGTCGTCGGAGACCAGCACGTCGTACGTGTTGAGCTGGTCCGCGTAGAGGGTGTGCACGTCGTCGAGGTTGCGCACCGACAGCGCGGCCACGTCGTCCGAGCGGTGCAGGACGACCAGCAGGTTCTTGCGGTCGGAGAGCCCGCGCAGCGTCGCCTGGGCGGCCTTCGTGTTGGGGACGGTGCCCTCGACGAGTGCCTCCACGACGTGGATGCGGTTGTTGCGCGCCCGGTCCGAGAGGGCTCCGCGCAGGGCGGCGGCCTTCATCTTCTTGGGGGTGCGCTGGCTGTAGTCGCGCGGGGTCGGGCCGTGCACCACGCCGCCGCCGGTCATGTGCGGGGCGCGGATCGAGCCCTGGCGCGCGCGGCCGGTGCCCTTCTGCTTGAAGGGCTTGCGGCCGGCGCCGGAGACCTCGGCGCGGTTCTTGGTCTTGTGCGTGCCCTGGCGGGCCGCGGCCAGCTGAGCGACGACGACCTGGTGCAGCAGGGGCACGTTGGTCTGGACGTCGAAGATCTCGGCGGGCAGGTCGACGTTGACGGTCTGAGTTGCCATGGTCTGATCAGGCTCCCTTCACTGCGGTGCGGACGAGGACGACCGAACCCTTGGGGCCCGGCAGGGCACCCTTGATGAGCAGCAGGGAGTTCTCGGCGTCCACGGCGTGAACGGTGAGGTTCTGCGTCGTGTGACGGACGGCGCCCATGCGGCCCGCCATGCGCATGCCCTTGAACACGCGAGCGGGGTAGGACGCGCCGCCGATGGATCCCGGCTTGCGGTGGTTCTTGTGGGCACCGTGGGAGGCGCCGACGCCGGAGAAGCCGTGACGCTTCATCACACCGGCCGTGCCCTTGCCCTTGGTCTTGCCGATCACGTCGACCTTCTGGCCGGCCTCGAAGAGCTCGACGGAGAGCTCCTGGCCCAGCTCGTAGGTGTCGGCGTCGGCCGTGCGCAGCTCCACGACGTGGCGGCGCGGCGTGACGCCGGCCTTCTCGAAGTGGCCGGCCAGCGGCTGGGTGACCTTGCGGGGGTCGATCGCACCGAACCCGATCTGGACGGCCGAGTAGCCGTCACGGTCCTGGTTGCGCAGCTGGGTCACGACGTTGGAGTCCGCCTTGACGACGGTCACCGGCACGAACTTCCCGTTCTCGTCCCAGACCTGGGTCATGCCGAGCTTCGTGCCCAGCAGGCCCTTCACCTGGCGTTCGAAAGTGGTAGTCATTGGGATGCGATCCTCTTTACAGCTTGATTTCGATGTTCACGTCAGCCGGCAGGTCGAGGCGCATGAGCGAGTCGACGGCCTTCGGCGTGGGGTCGATGATGTCGATCAGCCGCTTGTGCGTGCGCATCTCGAAGTGCTCACGGCTGTCCTTGTACTTGTGCGGCGAGCGGATGACGCAGTACACGTTCTTCTCCGTGGGCAGCGGCACGGGGCCGACCACCGTGGCGCCTGCGCGCGTCACCGTCTCAACGATCTTCCGGGCCGAGACGTCGATGACCTCGTGGTCATAAGACTTCAGCCGGATGCGGATTTTCTGTCCCGCCATGGCGTCGTGACTCTCTTTCTTGAACGATCTTCCCTGTGACGGAGCCGAGGGCTCCTTGTGCATGGCGCCACCTGGTGGGCGCCCCTCCACGCAGGCTGAATCCGGAAGGATCCGGGTTCCTCACCCTGCTGGAGCTCCGACCCCCGAACTCGGGCGTGTCGTCCCGTGCTGGCACGGGGGCACACCGATTCCGTTTCTCGGGGCGGGCTGTATGTGGTCCGTGCGTGGCAGCTTCCAGGAGCTGCTGACCCCGGTTCTGCTTCGGAACCCGATGGTGTCCTGGGGTCTGCCGGTTCGAACCGTTGGGAGCACGCGTCGGCGCTTGAACAACGTCCTCCATCCTGCCAGAGATGGCAGACCGGTGCAAACGCACGGCCGGAGGCGGGCCGTGCGCAACCGTGCCGGAACCGTGAGCCGACCGCGACCGGCGCCGGCGCCCACGGTCGTATCCTGGCCTCGTCCGTACCCCGACGTCCCAGGAGATGGGTCCCATGCTGTCCACCGCGAGACTGGTCGCGATCGTCCCCGTCCGGGAGCTCGACCGCGCCCGCCGGTTCTACCAGGAGACGCTGGGCCTCTCCCCCGCCGACGCCCCCGAGCCGGACAGCGTCCTGTTCAGCGAGGACGGGCACACCGGCCTGCAGCTGCTGCTGCGCCCGGACGCGCCGGCGTCCGAGCTGACGCAGGTCAGCTTCGAGGTCCCCGACGTCGAGGCCGCGGTCCGGGAGCTCGAGGGCCGGGGCGTGCGCTTCGAGGACTACGACCTGCCCGGCCTGCGCACCGTCGACCACGTCCTCACCGCCGACGGGATGCGCGCGGCGTGGTTCACCGACTCCGAGGGCAACGTCCTGTGCCTGCACCAGCTCACGGGCTGAGCCCCGTCGTCGAGCCCCCGGAACGCGCGGAACCCCCCGCCGCTCCGGGAGCGACGGGGGGGTCCTGCGCAGATCGAGCAGTCCGGGACTACTTGTTGATCTTGACCACGCGGCCGGAGCCCACGGTGCGGCCACCCTCGCGGATGGCGAAGCCGAGGCCCTCCTCCATGGCGATCGGCTGGATCAGCGCGACCGTCATCTCGGTGTTGTCGCCCGGCATGACCATCTCGGTGCCCTCGGGCAGCGTGATGACGCCGGTGACGTCGGTGGTCCGGAAGTAGAACTGCGGACGGTAGTTCGAGTAGAACGGGTTGTGACGCCCGCCCTCCTCCTTGGAGAGGATGTAGACGTTGGCCTCGAAGTCGGTGTGCGGGGTGATGGAACCCGGCTTGCACACGACCTGGCCGCGCTCGACGTCGTCACGCTTGAGACCGCGCAGCAGCAGGCCGCAGTTCTCGCCCGCCATGGCCTCGTCCATCTGCTTGTGGAACATCTCGATGCCGGTGACCGTGGTCTTCTGGACCGGACGGATGCCGACGATCTCGACCTCGGAGTTGATCGGCAGCGTGCCGCGCTCGGCACGGCCGGTCACCACGGTGCCGCGACCGGTGATGGTGAAGACGTCCTCGATGGGCATGAGGAACGGCTTGTCCATCTCACGGACGGGGTCGGGCACGTTCTCGTCGACGGCCTCCATGAGCTCCTCGACCTTGGCGACCCACTCGGGGTCACCCTCGAGGGCCTTCAGCGCCGAGACGCGGACGACCGGCGCGTTGTCGCCGTCGAAGCCCTGGTCGGAGAGGAGCTCGCGCACCTCCATCTCGACGAGGTCCAGCAGCTCCTCGTCGTCGACCATGTCGGACTTGTTCAGGGCCACCAGCAGGTAGGGCACGCCCACCTGGCGGGCGAGCAGCACGTGCTCGCGGGTCTGGGCCATGGGGCCGTCCGTGGCGGCGACCACGAGGATGGCGCCGTCCATCTGCGCCGCACCGGTGATCATGTTCTTGACGTAGTCCGCGTGACCCGGGGCGTCGACGTGCGCGTAGTGGCGCTTCTCCGTCTGGTACTCGATGTGCGCGATGTTGATGGTGATGCCGCGCTGCTTCTCCTCCGGAGCGGAGTCGATGGCGCCGAAGTCGCGCTTCTCGTTCAGGTCCGGGTACTTGTCGGCCAGGACCTTGGAGATGGCAGCCGTGAGCGTCGTCTTGCCGTGGTCGACGTGGCCGATGGTGCCGATGTTGACGTGCGGCTTGGTGCGCTCGAACTTGGCCTTCGCCATGGTTGTTCCTCCTAGAACATTTGTCGAAACTTGCTCAGCACTACCCCACCGCGTGTTTCCGGGGGGAGCTTGAGGCGCTCAGCAGTACTGAAACCTCTGCAAGTCTACTTTGGCTGTACGTGATTGATGAAATTCCCGGCCGGGGCCGAGGGGTGGTGCCTACTCGCCGCGGTTCTTCTGGACGATCTCCTCGGCGACGGCCTTGGGGACCTCCGAGTAGCTGTCGAACTGCATCGAGTACACGGCGCGGCCCTGGGTCTTGGACCGGAGGTCGCCGATGTAGCCGAACATCTCGGACAGCGGGACGAGGGCGCTGACCAGCTTGATGCCGCTCACGTCCTCCATCGACTGGATCTGGCCGCGGCGGGAGTTCAGGTCGCCGATGACCTCGCCCATGTACTCCTCGGGGGTGCGCACCTCGACCGCCATGAGCGGCTCGAGGAGGACGGGCTGCGCCTTGCGGGCACCCTCCTTGAACACCATCGAGCCGGCGATCTTGAACGCCATCTCGGAGGAATCGACGTCGTGGTAGGCGCCGTCGAGCAGGGTGGCCTTGACGCCCACGACCGGGTACCCGGCGAGGATGCCGAGACGCATGGCGTCCTGGATGCCGGCGTCCACGGAGGGGATGTACTCGCGCGGGACACGGCCGCCGGTGACCTTGTTGTCGAACTCGTAGAGCTCCTCGGCGTCCAGCGGGATCGGCTCGAACGCCATCTGCACCTTGGCGAACTGGCCGGAGCCGCCGGTCTGCTTCTTGTGCGTGTAGTCGATCTTCTCGACGGCCTTCTTGATCGTCTCGCGGTAGGCCACCTGCGGCTTGCCGACGTTCGCCTCGACCTTGAACTCGCGCTTCATGCGGTCCACCAGGATGTCCAGGTGGAGCTCGCCCATGCCGCCGATCTCGGTCTGGCCGGTCTCCTCGTTGAGGGACACGGTGAACGTGGGGTCCTCGGCGGAGAGCTTCTGGATCGCGATGGAGAGCTTCTCCTGGTCGCCCTTGGTCTTCGGCTCGATGGCCACCGAGATGACCGGGGCCGGGAAGGACATGGACTCGAGCACGATCGGCTTCTGCAGGTCGCACAGGGTGTCGCCCGTGGTGGTGTCCTTGAGCCCGATCGCGGCGTAGATGTGCCCGGCCTGGACGGTGTCGACCGGGTTCTCCTTGTTGGAGTGCATCTGGAACAGCTTGCCGATGCGCTCCTTCTTGCCCTTGGTGGAGTTGAGCACCTGGTCGCCGTTGGACGCCTTGCCGGAGTACACGCGGATGTAGGTCAGCTGCCCGTAGAACGGGTGGTTGGCCACCTTGAAGGCGAGCGCGGAGAACGGCGCGGTCGAGTCGACCGGGCGGGAGAGGATCTCCTCCTCGTTGTTCAGCGCGTGGCCCTCGACGTTCGGGACGTCCAGCGGGGACGGCAGGAAGTCGATGACGGCGTCGAGCATCGGCTGCACGCCGCGGTTCTTGAACGCGGAGCCGCACAGCACGGGGTACGCCTGCGAGGTGATGGTGAGCTTCCGGATGCCGGCCTTGAGCTCCTCGAGGGTGAGCTCCTCGCCGCCCAGGTACTTCTCCATGAGCTCGTCGTCGGCCTCGGCGACGGACTCCACCAGCTGGTTGCGGTACTCCTCGGCCCGCTCCTGCAGGTCGGCGGGGATCTCCTCGATCTCGTACTTGGCGCCGAGGGAGACGTCGCCCTTGGAGTCGCCCGGCCAGACGAAGGCCTTCATGGTGAGCAGGTCGACCACGCCGGTGAACTCGGACTCGGAGCCGATCGGCAGCTGCATGACCAGCGGCTTCGCGCCGAGGCGGTTGATGATGGTGTCGACGGTGAAGTAGAAGTCGGCGCCCAGCTTGTCCATCTTGTTGACGAAGCAGATGCGGGGGACGTCGTACTTGTCGGCCTGGCGCCAGACCGTCTCCGACTGGGGCTCGACGCCCTCCTTGCCGTCGAAGACCGCCACGGCGCCGTCGAGCACGCGCAGGGAGCGCTCGACCTCGACCGTGAAGTCCACGTGGCCCGGGGTGTCGATGATGTTGATCTGGTTGTCGTGCCAGTAGCAGGTCGTCGCGGCGGACGTGATCGTGATGCCGCGCTCCTGCTCCTGCGCCATCCAGTCCATGGTGGAGGCACCATCGTGGGTCTCGCCGATCTTGTGGGAGATACCGGTGTAGAACAGGATGCGTTCGGTGGTGGTGGTCTTCCCGGCATCGATGTGCGCCATGATGCCGATGTTGCGGACCTTCTTGAGGTCGGTAAGCACGTCAAGTGCCACGGTGGTTCCCTTTCGGAGATGGTGCCGGCGGCCTGTCGGCCCGGGTGGGGCCGACAGGCCTGGAAGATTCTACCAGCGGTAGTGGGCGAAGGCCTTGTTGGACTCCGCCATCTTGTGGGTGTCCTCCCGGCGCTTCACGGCGGCACCGAGACCGTTGGACGCGTCCAGGATCTCGTTCTGCAGACGCTCGGTCATGGTGTTCTCACGACGGATCTTCGAGTAGCCGACGAGCCAGCGCAGGGACAGCGCCTGGGCGCGGCCCGGCTTGACCTCAACGGGCACCTGGTAGGTGGCGCCGCCGACGCGGCGGGACTTCACCTCGAGGGCCGGCTTGACGTTCTCCAGGGCCTTCTTGAGGGTGGCGACGGGGTCGGCACCGGACTTGGCGCGGACGCCCTCGAGGGCACCGTAGACGATGCGCTCGGCGGTGGACTTCTTGCCGTCCTGGAGGACCTTGTTGATCAGCTGCGTGACGACCGGGGAGCTGTAGACCGGGTCGACGACGAGCGGGCGCTTGGGAGCGGGACCCTTACGAGGCATTACTTCTTCTCCTTCTTGGCGCCGTAACGGGAACGGGCCTGCTGGCGGCCCTTGACACCCTGGGTGTCGAGCGCGCCGCGGACGATCTTGTAGCGGACACCGGGGAGGTCCTTCACGCGACCGCCGCGGACGAGCACGATGGAGTGCTCCTGCAGGTTGTGGCCCTCACCGGGGATGTAGGCGGTGACCTCCACGCCGCCGTTGAGCTTCACGCGGGCGACCTTGCGCAGCGCGGAGTTCGGCTTCTTGGGGGTGGTGGTGTAGACGCGGGTGCACACGCCGCGCTTCATGGGGCTGCCCTTGAGTGCGGGCGCC
The DNA here is from genome assembly GCF_040981005.1 of Kocuria sp. CPCC 205258. NCBI lineage: Bacteria > Bacillati > Actinomycetota > Actinomycetes > Micrococcales > Micrococcaceae > Kocuria > Kocuria sp. CPCC 205258. The sequence continues at coordinate 45,704 of NZ_JAVKPS010000006.1, forward strand.
TTGGTCTTGACGACCTTCGGGGTCCGGCCCTTGCGGACCAGCTGCTGGATTGTAGGCACAGTGTCTCCTGATCGGACGGGACGCGTCAGCGGCCCGCTGGGTGTTCGGCTCCCCCGCGTCCGGCCGGGGCCGGGAGCGGGTGCGGCGCCTGTCGTGGGCCCGGCGGGCGGGCACCACGGTCGCCGCGCCGAAGGTAGCTGGGCAGACGAAAAGGATGGCATTTCGGTACACAACGCGTACCGGAGGACCGAGTCCGTTCTGCCATGATTTCTTCGGCCTCCAGGGGCGCGGGCGCCGAGGGATGACCGTTCAATTCCTCGACAGCCTATCAGACCCCGGCCGGGGCGGGGAAACGGGGCCGGGCCGGCCCCGCTCAGCGCCCGGTCGCGGCGAGGTCGGCGGAGATCCTCCGGGCGCACTCGAGCAGGGGCGGCACGACGTCGTCCACGGGGTCCCCGGCGCTGGCGCCGGGCATCCCTACGCGCATGGAGACGTTCACGGCCGCGACCGTGCGCCCGGTGCCGTCGGTGACGGGGGCGGCGACCGAGCGCAGCCCGACCTCGAGCTCCTGGTCGACGAGCGCCCAGCCCTGGGCGCGGACCCGGCGCAGGTCGGCCTCGAGGGCCGCGCGGTCGGTGAGGGTGTGCTCGGTGAGGCGCTCGATCCGCGCCGTGCGGAAGTACTCGTCGAGCTCCTCCGGGTCCAGCCCGGCCAGCAGCACCCGGCCCATGGACGTGGCGTGGGCGGGGAACCGGGTGCCCACGGCGATCGCCACGGTCATGATCCGGTGCGTGGAGACGCGGGCGACGTAGACGATGTCGGAGCCGTCCAGCACCGAGGCGGACGTGGACTCCTCGACCTGCGCCGAGAGGGTCTCGAGGTGCGGGGCGGCCAGGGCGGGCAGCGGCTGCGAGGAGAGGTAGGAGTAGCCGAGCTGGAGGACCACGGGGGTGAGCTCGAAGAGCCGCCCGTCGGTCCGGACGTAGCCCAGCTCCTCGAGCGTGAGCAGGAACCGGCGCGCGGTGGCGCGGGTCAGCCCGGTGCGCCGGGCCACGTCGCTGAGGGTCATCCGGGGGTGCCGGGCGTCGAAGGCCGTGATCACGCCGAGCCCGCGCGCCAGGGACTGCACGAACTGTCCGGGGGTGCCCCGCTCCCCCGCCGGGGCGGTCGGGTCCTGCTCGGTCATCGGTGGCCTCCTGCGGGCCTCGTCCGGGGTGCGGCGGCCGGTGCCGGCCCGCCGCGCCCCGGGAGCGGTGCTGGGCTCAGCGGGCGGGCCGCAGCGGGACGTCGACGACCTGCTGGAGCTCCTCGAAGCTCGTGCCGAAGGTCTCGCGCACCGTCACGCCGTCCTCCTCGAGGAGGAACACGGCCTGGTCGGTGTAGACCCGGGAGACGCAGCCGACGCCGGTGAGCGGCATGGTGCACTGCTCCACGAGCTTGGACCGGCCCTTCTTGGTCAGCAGGGACATCATCACGAAGGTCATCTTCGCACCCGTGGCCAGGTCCATGGCCCCGCCCACGGCGGGGATCGCGTCCGGGCTGCCGGTGTGCCAGTTGGCGAGGTTGCCCGTCCGGTCCACCTGGAAGGCGCCGAGCACGCAGTAGTCCAGGTGCCCGCCGCGCATCATGGCGAAGGAGTCCGCGTGGTGGAAGTAGGAGCAGCCCGGCGTCTCCACCACGGGGATCTTGCCGGCGTTGATGAGGTCGGCGTCGACCTCGTCGCCGTGGGCCTCGGGGCCCATGCCGAGCATCCCGTTCTCGGTGTGCAGGGTGACGTCGTCCTCGGCGCTCAGGTAGTTGGAGACCAGGGTGGGCTGGCCGATGCCGAGGTTGACGTAGGAGCCGGCGGGGATGTCGCGGGCCACCACGCGGGCCAGCTCCTCCGGGGCGAGGGGCGTCTCGGAGGTCCTGGGCACGGTGTCCACGGTGTTCTCGCTCATCTCAGATGTCCTCTCGGGGGTCGGTCTGGGCGGGTGCGTCGATCCGCACGACGGTGTCCACGTAGATGCCGGGGGTCACGACGGCCTCGGGGTCCAGCCCGCCGCGCTCCACGACCTCCGCGACCTGCACGACGGAGGTGGCGGCGGCGGCGGCCATGATCGGGCCGAAGTTGCGGGCCGTCTTGCGGTAGACGAGGTTGCCGGCCCGGTCGGCGACGTGCGCCTTGGTCAGCGAGAAGTCGGCCTTGATGGGGTGCTCGAGCACGTAGTGGCGGCCGTCGATCTCGCGGACCTCCTTGCCCTCCGCGAGCAGGGTGCCGTAGCCGGTGGGGGTGAAGAACCCCCCGATGCCGGCGCCGGCGGCGCGGATCCGCTCGGCGAGGTTGCCCTGGGGGACGACCTCGAGCTCGATCTGCCCGGCGCGGTACTTCTCGTCGAAGTGCCAGGAGTCGGACTGGCGCGGGAAGGAGCAGATGATCCTCCGCACGCGGCCGAGCTGGATCAGCCGGGCCAGGCCCACGTCGCCGTTGCCGGCGTTGTTGTTCACGACCGTCAGGTCGGTGGCTCCGTGCTCGATGAGCGCGTCGATCAGCTCGACGGGCTGGCCGGCCACGCCGAAGCCGCCGATCATGACGACGGCGCCGTCGTGGATCGGGGCCACGGCCTGCGCGCAGCTCTCTGCGATGTTCAGCATGCGTTGTGCCTTCCTTCGGTGGTCTTCTCCGCCCGGGTCCCGCACGGGTCTCAGGCGTTCTGGTTCTCGAGCACGACGGCGAGGCCCTGGCCCACGCCGATGCAGATGGCCGCCACGCCCCAGCGGGCCCCGGAGGCCCGCAGGGACTTCGCGAGCGTGCCGAGGATGCGGGTGCCCGACGCCCCGAGGGGGTGGCCGATGGCGATGGCGCCGCCGTGCGGGTTGACGATCGCGGGGTCGATCCCCCACGCGTCGACGCAGGCGAGGGACTGGGCCGCGAAGGCCTCGTTGAGCTCGACGGCGGCGACGTCGTCCCACGTGATCCCGGCGCGGCGCAGCGCCAGGTTCGCGGCCTCGACCGGGGCGAAGCCGAAGAACTGCGGCTCGTTGGCCGCGGCGGCCCGCCCGGCGATGCGGGCGAGAGGCTGCAGGCCGGTCAGCTCGGCGGCCCGCTCGGAGCCCAGCAGCGCCGCGGAGGTGCCGTCGTTGAGGGGCGAGGCGTTGCCGGCGGTGACGGTGCCGCCCTGGTCCGCGGGGCGGAAGACGGTCTTGAGCCCGCCCAGCTTCTCGACCGTCGAGGACGCGCGGACGGACTCGTCCCGGGTCAGCTCGGTGCCGGGGACCGGGACGGTGAGGTCGTCGTAGAAGCCCTCGTCCCACGCCTGCTGGGTGAGCTGGTGGGAGCGGAACGCGAACTCGTCCATCCGCTCGCGGGTGATGCCGTGGCGCTCGGCGAGCTGCTCGGTGGCCTCGCCCAGGGACACGGTCCACTCCGGGTTCATCCTCGGGTTCACGAGGCGCCAGCCCAGCGTGGTGGAGGCGAGGGTCAGGTCGCCGGCCGGATAGGGCTTCTCCGTCTTCGGGAGCACCCAGGGGGCCCGGCTCATGGACTCCACGCCGCCGACGAGTATCAGGTCGGCCTCGCCCGCGTTGATCTGCCGGGACGCGATGATCGCGGCGTCCAGGGACGACCCGCACAGGCGGTTGACGGTGGTGCCGGGGAGCTCGACGGGCAGGCCGGCCAGCAGCGCGCCCATGCGGGCGACGTTGCGGTTCTCCTCGCCGGCGCCGTTGGCGTTGCCGAGCACGACCTCGTCGATCGCGGCGGGGTCCAGCGCGGACGCGCGCCGGACCTGCTCGCCGATCACCAGGGCGGCCAGGTCGTCGGGGCGCACGCCCGCCAGGGCGCCGCCGAAGCGGCCGAAGGGGGTCCGCACGGCGTCGTAGATGTAGGCCTCGGTCATGGTGTTCCTCACTTGCGTCGTTGCACGTCGGTCACGGGGTGCCGGAATGGGGTGGTCGGAGGGCCGGCAGGTCAGGGGGCCGGGGGCGCCGCGGAGTCCTCGGCGTCGAGGGCGTCGAGGGCGTCGAGGACCTGCTTGGCGTGCTTGAAGGCGTTGTTGGCGGAGGGCACGGAGAGGTAGATCGCCGACTGGAGCAGGATCTCCTTGATCTCGTCCCGCTCCAGGCCGTTGCGCAGGGCGGCGCGCACGTGCATCTCGAACTCCTCCCAGTGCCCGGCGGCGATCAGCGCGGTCAGGGTCACGGCGCTGCGCATCCGCCGGTCCAGTCCCGGCCGGGTCCAGATCTCGCCCCACGCGTAGCGGGAGATGAAGTCCTGGAACTCGGCGGTGAAGGCGTCCTTGCCGGCCTCGGCGCGGTCCACGTGGGCGTCGGAGAGCACCTCGCGGCGCACGGCCATGCCGTCCGCGTGGGCCTCCTGCTCGGTGCGCCGGGGGTTGCCGCTCATGCTCGTGCTCCTTCGTGGTGGGGTGGGTGGGCGCCGATGTGCTCGTCCAGCAGGCGCGCCACGTCCTGCGGGGCCTCGGCGGGCACGAGGTGGCCCGCGCCCTCGACGACCACGAGGCGGCCGCCGGTCGCCCCGGCCAGCTCCGCCGCGGCGCCGGGCGGCGTGGCGGCGTCCTGCGCGCCGACCACGGCGAGCACGGGGACGTCGACGGTGCCGAGGCGCCCGGTCGCGTCGAAGCCGGCGAGGGCCTCGCAGGCCCGGGCGTAGGAGAACCGGTCCGCGTCCTGGAGGGCGTGCAGCAGCCCGGTGGTCGTGACCGCGTCCCGCTCGATGAAGCCCGGGGCGAACCACCGCTGCGCGGAGCCCACGATCTGGGTCGGGGTGCCGGCGGCGGCCACGAGCCGGGCGCGCTCGGACCACGCGGCGGGCTCCCCCACCCGGGCGGCGGTGCCCACCAGCACGGCCGCCGCCGGCCGGTGCGGCGCGTCGAGCAGCAGCTGGAGGCCGACGCAGCCGCCGAGGGAGGTGCCCGCGTAGTAGAACGGACCTCCGGTTTCGAGGCCCGCGGCCTCCTGGTACCCGTCCACGGCGTCGAGCACGGCCCGGGCCAGCTCGGCGGTGCCGAACGGCTCGTCGGCGGGCGCAGAGCCGCCGTGGCCGGGGAGGTCCCAGCCGACCACGCGCAGGTCGGCCTCCAGCAGGTGCGCCGCGGCGGACCACAGCGAGGCGGCGGAGGTGCCGAGCCCCGGGCCCAGCACCAGCAGGGGCGCCCGCGGCGACGGGGCCCGGCGGGTCGAGAACTCGACGAGGGTCAGGACGGGGACGGTCATGCGGGTGCTCCTGGGCTGGTCCGGGCGCTGGACGGACGGTCGTTCGCGGACCGGCGGTGCTGCGCGAGCACGCGGTCGATCAGCAGGTCGTTGGCCCCGAGGTACCCGGCGGGGTCGAGCAGCCCGGCCACGACGTCCCGGTCCACGGGGGTGCCGTCGGCCAGGGCGGTGCCGGCGGCGAGGCCCACGAGGGCGTCGAGCATGCCCGGCCCGTCGGTCGCGTGCTCGCGCACGACCGCCTGCACGCGCTGCCGCCCCGTGGCGCCGTCGGCGGCGGGCGGCAGCAGGGGCGCGAGCTCCGCGCTGATCCGCTCGGCGAGCACAGCGGGGCCCGACGCGTCCAGGTTGGCCCGCATCCGGGCGCTCTGCACGGTGAGCCCGGCCGTGAGCTCGGCCGCGTGCGACGACGCCGCGACGGCGAGCCGGGCGAGCCCCCGCAGCGCCGGCCACTCCGTGTGCCAGGCGCCGTCGGGGCGCTCGTCGACGAACTGGGAGGCGGCGACGTGGAGCTGGGCCACGAGCTGCGGCGCCGTCAGGGCGGTGCGCTTGAGCAGCACGGACAGCACCGGGTTCTGCTTCTGCGGCATCGCCGAGGACACCCCGCGCCCCTCGGCGGCCGGTTCGCGCAGCTCGCCGAGCTCGGGGCGGGACAGCAGCAGGACGTCGTTGGCGATCCGGCCGAGGGCCGCGCAGACCGCCGCGAAGGTCTCGCCGGTGCGCAGCACCGGCCGCCTGGTGGCGTGCCACACGTGCGGCGGCAGGCTCAGGCCGAGCTCGTCGGCCCAGCGGCGGGCGAGCTCGAGGGCCTGCTCGGCGGCGTCGGGGGCGCCCGGGAAGAGCGCGAGGCTGCCGGCGAGGGTGCCGGCGGCGCCTCCGCAGGACACCGGGAGCCGGGCGAGCCCGGCGAGGTCCGCCTCGAGGTCCTGCAGCCCGGCCAGCCAGCCGGCGGCCTTGAGCCCGAAGGTGGTGGGCAGCGCGTGCTGGGTCAGGGTGCGGGCGGCCTGGACGGTGCCGCGGTGGGCGTCCGCCAGCCGGGCCAGGGCGTCGGCGGTGTCGGACAGCTGCTCGGCGAGGGGGACGGCGGCGCGCCGGGCCAGCAGCATCATGGCGGTGTCCATGACGTCCTGGCTGGTCAGGCCGCGGTGCACGAAGCGCACGGCGCCGGGGTCGAGCTCCCCCAGCCGGCGCCGGTAGTCGGCGAGGAGCGGGATGACGGGGTTGCCGCCGCCCTCGGCGCGCCGGGCGATGTCCCCGGCGTCGTAGTCGGCGGCGCGGGCGGCCGCACGCGCGGACGCCGCGGCGGCGCGCGGGGCGAGCCCGGCGTCCGCCTGCGCGGCGACCCAGGCGGCCTCGACGTCGAGCAGCGCCTGGAGCACCGCGGTGTCGTCCGTGTGCGCGTCACCCCGGTGGGCTCCGGGGCGGAGCAGCCCGGCGTCGGTCATGCGCGTCCTCCTTCGGTGGTCGTCGGGTCGTCCGTGACGGGGTGGTGCCGTGCGGGGGCCCCGGGGCGGCCGGGGCCCCCGCACGGCAGCGGTCACGCCTGGAGGTTCGGGTAGGTGAGGAAGACGGTCTCGCCCTCGCCCTGGAGCCGGAGGTCGAAGCGCAGGGAGCCGTCGGCCTCCCGCTCGGCGACCAGGGTGCGGCGGCGGTCCTCGGGCAGGGAGCGCAGCAGCGGGTCGTTCGCGAGGGCCTCGGTGTCCTCCGGCAGGTAGATGCGGGTGAACAGCCGGTTCGTCACGCCCCGGGCGAAGACGGTCAGCGTGATGAACGGCGCCTTGCCGGGCTCGGTCGGCCCCGGGTCCACGGTGGTGAAGGTGTAGTGGCCCTCGTTGTCGACGGACGCGCGGCCGAAGCCGGTGAAGGTGTAGCCGTCGCGCACGAGCGAGCCGGTCGCGGTGGGGACGTCGCCGTTGCCGTCGGCCTGCCAGATCTCGAGCATGGCGTCCGGCACGAGGTCGCCGTGGCCGTCGGTCACCGTGCCGTGCAGGCGCACCGCCTGCGGGTGCCCGAGCGGGACGAGCAGCTCGCCCTTGTCGTAGGGCAGCGCGTAGCCGAAGAACGGCCCGATGGTCTGGCCGGGGGTGGCCGGGAGTGCGGGGGTCGCGGGGGTCTCAGACATTGGAGTCGCCTTCCGTCCAGGTGCGGTTCGAGCCGCTGAGCACGATGTCCCAGGTGTAGCCGAGCAGCCACTCGTGCTCGGACGCCTCGTGGTCGTAGTCGGCCACGAGCCGGCGGCGGGCCTCGGGGTCCACGATGGACTGGAAGATCGGGTCCAGCGCGAACAGCGGGTCCGAGGGGAAGTACATCTGGGTGATCATCCGCTGGGTGAAGTCCGTGCCGAACAGGGAGAAGTGCACGTGCGCGGGCCGCCAGGCGTTGTGGTGGTTCTTCCAGGGGTACGGCCCGGGCTTGATGGTGACGAACTCGTAGGAGCCGTCGTCGCCGGTCAGGCAGCGCCCCACGCCGGTGAAGTTCGGGTCGATGGGGGCCGGGTGCTGGTCCCGCTTGTGGATGTACCGTCCGGCCGCGTTGGCCTGCCAGATCTCCACGAGCTGGCGGCGCACGGGCCGGCCGTCGCCGTCGAGGACCCGGCCACGGATCTTGATCCGCTCGCCGATGGGCTCCCCGCCGGACTGGATGGTCAGGTCCGACTCGAGCCGGTGCACGTCCCGCTCGCCGAAGGCGGGGGCGTGCAGCTCGATGGTCTCCGGGTCCGCGTGGTGCAGGTCCTTGGTGGGGTGCCGCAGGATCGAGCTGCGGTAGGGCGCGTAGTCCAGCCGCGGCTGCGTCTCGGTGCGGCCGGACGCGCTGTAGTCGGCGCTGATGCCGGCCATCTCGCGGTCGAGGTCGGCCTGCGTGTCCGCCGCGTCGTCGGGGCCCTTCGGGGTGAGGTGCACGAAGGACTCCTCCGGCCCCTGGTCCTGGTCGGTCATGGTTCAGCTCCTTTGTTGCGAGGTGGCTGCCGCACCGGCGGGCGTGGTGCCCACGGCGAACTCTCCGAGGCTAGCGCATTCGGTGCAGCATTCGCACATGTGTTCACTGTGCGAACTTATTGTGAGGTCACAGTGGAGGGCTCCGGCGGGGCCGGGGGTCAGCGGTCGTCGGGCCAGCCGGTGTAGGACTCCGCGAAGTAGGCGGCGCCGCGCTCGGAGCCGGTGATCGCCTTGAACTCGCCGCGCCGGCGCTTCTGATTGAAGGGGTTCTCCCCCGGTTGGGTGTGCATGAGGTGGGTGGCCCAGTAGGAGAAGTTCTGCGCCTTCCACACCCGCTCCAGCGCCGTGGCCGAGTACCCGGCCAGCCCGGTGCCGTCGCCCGAGCGGAGGAACTCGACGATCGCCGGGGCGAGCACGCGGACGTCGCAGAACGCGAGGTTCAGGCCCTTGGCGCCGGTCGGGGGGACGGTGTGGCCGGCGTCGCCGACGAGGAACAGGTTGCCGTGGCGCAGGGGCTCGCAGACGTAGGAGCGGAACTTCAGCACGGTCTTGTCGAAGATGGGGCCCTCCTGGAGCCGGAGCCCGTCGGGGCCCTCGACCCGGCGCTGGAGCTCGGCCCAGATCCGCTCGTCGTCCCAGTCGTCGACGTCCTCCTCGGGGTCGCACTGGAAGTACATCCGCTGGACCGTCCCGCTGCGCTGGGAGATGAGGACGAAGCCGTGCTCGGAGTTCGAGTAGATGAGCTCCGGGGCGCTCGGCGGGGCCTCGGCGAGGATGCCGAACCAGGCGAAGGGGTACTCGATGAAGTTGTCGGTGCGCTCCTGCTCCGGGATGGCGCGGCGGCAGATGCTCTGCGAGCCGTCGGCGCCCACGAGGATCTCGCAGCGGATCTCGAAGTCCTCGCCCGCGGCGTCGGTGAAGCGGATGCCCGGCCGGTCGGTGGTCAGGTCGACCACCTCCGTGTCCGTGACGGACCAGCGGACGTCGCCGCCGTCGCGCTCCCGGGCGTCGGCCAGGTCAAGGAACACCTCGTTCTGCGGGTAGAGCCACACGGACTCGCCGACGAGCTCCTTGAAGTCGATCCGGTGGCTCTCCCCCTCGAAGCGCAGCACGGTGCCCTCGTGCTCGTGGCCCTCCGTGAGCACCCGCCCGTCGACGCCGGAGTCGGTCAGCATCCGCACCGTGGGCGCCTCGAGGATGCCCGCCCGGTGGGTGGCGTGGATGGTGTCCTTGTCGCGCTTCTCGACCACGATGCTGTCGATGCCGGCGCGGCCGAGCAGGTGGGCCAGCATCAGCCCGGCCGGGCCGCCGCCCACGATGCCGACCTGCGTGCTGAGAACGGTGCGCTGTGCGCTCATGAGTGCTCCTGGTGATACGACGGGAATCGTGTCCAGTGTCTCAGCGGCCTGTGGGCGGCACCACAGTCGTCCCGTTGAACGGGACGCGGGGGCGACGGGCGCGGTGAGCCCGGGAGCCGGTGCCGCGGCCCGTCTCAGCGGGGGGCGTCCCGCAGGGTCCGGCGGATGCCGTGCGCCGCGGTGTGCAGCGCCTGGACGATCGCCCCTGCCCGCGCGGCCGGGTCGCCCGCCGGGGTGATGACGCCCAGGCCCGCCACCACCTGGTCGCCGCGCCCCCGCACGGGGACGGCGATGCCCGCCGTGCCGGCCTCGAGATAGCCGGTCTGCAGGGCGTGGCCCGCGCCGCGGATCCGCTCGAGCTCCGCCGCCAGCACCGCGGGGTCGGTCGGCGAGAGCTCGGTGAACGCGGTGAGGGGCCCCTGCAGGTACTCCTCCTGGTAGTCCTGGGGGGCGTGCGCCAGCAGCACGAGGCCCGTGGCCGACAGGTGCAGGGGCAGCCGGCCGGCCACTTCCGACCGGACGGGCACCGCCCGGGGGTGGGAGAGCCGCTCCACGAGCAGCACCTCGCGGCCCTCCACGATGCCGAGCTGCACGTGCTGGCGCAGCACCGCGTGGATGTCGCCCATGAAGGGGCGGGCGGCGCGCGCCAGGCCGAGCTCGCGCGAGGAGCGGTTGACCAGCTCCCACAGCCGGGTGCCGACCACGTAGTGCCCGCCCTCCACCCGCTCGAGCCAGCCCTGGCGGGCCATGTCCCGGGCGAGCCGGTGCGCGGTGGCGGTGGGCAGCCCGGTGAGGGCCGCGATCCGGCCCCCGGTCAGCCGGGAGTCCTCCGCCGTGAACGCCGCGAGGATCCGGTCCGCCCGCTCGAGCACGGACTCCCCGGTGGGTGAGTTCGCCATGGTGACTCCTGGGGCTCCTTCCTGGTCCGCGGCCCGGCCCCGTGGCCGGCCGCGGGACGGGGGCAGCCCCGCCCCGGAAGACGCTTCTTCCGGAACGGGGCTGCCGTGGTGACCACGAGGGTGATCACGTCCTGCGCGGGACGCCGACCTCAGTTGGAGCCGAAGTCGTAGTCCTCCAGCGGGATCGCCTGGAACTCGGCGGGCGAGGAGTTCTCCTCCGCGTAGCTGAAGTCCGAGAACGAGCCCGGCTCCGTGAACAGCGAGGCCTTCGCCTCGTCCGTCGGCTCCACGTCGATGTTGTTGTACCGCGCGAGCCCGGTGCCGGCCGGGATCAGCTTGCCGATGATCACGTTCTCCTTGAGGCCCACCAGCGGGTCGGACTTGCCCTCCATGGCCGCCTGCGTGAGCACGCGGGTGGTCTCCTGGAAGGACGCGGCCGACAGCCACGAGTCGGTGGCCAGCGAGGCCTTGGTGATGCCCATCAGCTCCGGGCGGCCGGCGGCCGGCCGGCTGCTCTCGGCCACGGCCTTGCGGTTGGCCTCCAGGAAGCGCACGTTCTCGACGAGCTCGCCCGGCAGCAGGTCCGTCTCGCCCGACTCGATGATCGTCACGCGGCGCAGCATCTGCCGCACGATGACCTCGACGTGCTTGTCGTGGATGCCCACGCCCTGGGAGCGGTACACGCGCTGCACCTCGTCCACGAGGTGCTTCTGCGCCTGCCGCGGACCGCGGATGCGCAGCACCTCCTTGGGGTCGACGGCGCCCGAGACCAGCTGCTGGCCGACCTCGACGTGGTCGCCCTCGGTCACGAGCAGCTTGGCGCGGCGCAGCACCGGGTACCCGATCGCCTCGTCCCCGTTGTCCGGGGTCACGACGAGCTTCAGGGCCTTCTCGGTGTCCTCGATGCTGACCCGCCCGGCGACCTCCGAGATCGGCGCGACGCCCTTGGGCGTACGGGCCTCGAAGAGCTCCTGGATACGGGGCAGACCCTGGGTGATGTCGCCGTCCGAGGACGCCACACCACCGGTGTGGAAGGTGCGCATCGTGAGCTGCGTGCCCGGCTCGCCGATGGACTGCGCGGCGATGATGCCGACGGCCTCGCCGATGTCCACCAGCTGGTTGGACGCCAGCGAGCGGCCGTAGCAGGCCGCGCAGACGCCCACCGCGGACTCGCAGGTCAGCACGGAGCGCACGCGCACCGTGTCGGCCCCGCCCGCGAAGAGGGCGCTGATGAGCCCGTCGGAGAGGTCCGTGCCGGCCTCGGCCAGGATCTCGCCGTTGGCGTCCACGACGTCCACCGCGAGCACCCGGCCGTGCACCGTGTTCTCGATGTCCTCGTGCAGCACGCGGGAGCCGCTCTCCTGCACGTCGGCGAGCGGCAGGTTCAGGCCGCGCTCCGTCATGCAGTCCGCCTCCCGCACGATGACGTCCTGGGAGACGTCGACGAGACGACGGGTCAGGTAGCCCGAGTTCGCCGTGCGCAGCGCGGTGTCGGCCAGGCCCTTGCGGGCACCGTGGGTCGCGATGAAGTACTCCAGCACCGACAGGCCCTCGCGGTACGAGGACTTGATCGGGCGGGGCATGATCTCGCCCTTGGGGTTGGACACCAGCCCGCGGATGCCGGCGATCTGGCGGACCTGCATCCAGTTGCCTCGGGCGCCGGAGGACACCATCCGGTTGATGGTGTTCAGCGGGGACAGGTTCGCCTGCATGGCCTGGGCGACCTCGTCCGTGGCCTTGGTCCAGATGTCGATGAGCTCCGAGCGGCGCTCGTCGTCGTCGATCAGACCGCGGTCGTACTGGCCCTGGATCTTCGCGGCCTGCGCCTCGTAGCCCTCCATGATGGCGGGCTTCTCCGGCGGGGTCGCGATGTCCGAGATCGCCACGGTCACGCCCGAGCGGGCCGCCCAGTGGAACCCGGCGTCCTTGAGCTCGTCCAGCGTGTGCGCCACGGTGACCATCGGGTACCGCTCCGCGAGATCGTTGACCAGCGCGGACAGGTGCTTCTTGTCCGCGACGGCCTCGTCCCAGGGGTAGTCCTCGGGCAGCGTCTCGTTGAACAGCACGCGGCCCAGCGTGGTCTGCACCAGCACCGGCTGACCCGGCTCCCAGCCCTCGGGGGCCTCCCAGCCCTCGAACGGCACGAAGTCGTCCAGCTCGATCCGGCACAGCGCGTTGAGGTGCAGCCGGCCGGCGTCGTGGGCCATGATCGCCTCGGCCACGGAGGAGAACGAGCGGCCCTCCCCCTCCTCGCCCTCGCGGACGGTGGTGAGGTGGTACAGCCCGATGATCATGTCCTGCGAGGGCAGGGCGATCGGCTTGCCGTCCGAGGGCTTCAGGATGTTGTTCGAGGACAGCATCAGGATGCGCGCCTCGGCCTGGGCCTCCGGGGACAGGGGCAGGTGCACGGCCATCTGGTCGCCGTCGAAGTCGGCGTTGAACGCGCCGCACACGAGCGGGTGGAGCTGAATGGCCTTGCCCTCGACGAGCTGCGGCTCGAACGCCTGGATGCCCAGACGGTGCAGGGTGGGGGCACGGTTGAGCAGCACGGGGTGCTCGGTGATGACCTCCTCGAGCACGTCCCACACCTGGGGGCGGTAGCGCTCGACCATGCGCTTGGCCGACTTGATGTTCTGCGCGTGGTTGAGGTCCACGAGCCGCTTCATCACGAACGGCTTGAACAGCTCCAGCGCCATCTGCTTGGGCAGACCGCACTGGTGCAGCTTCAGCTGCGGGCCGACCACGATGACCGAGCGGCCGGAGTAGTCGACGCGCTTGCCGAGCAGGTTCTGCCGGAACCGGCCCTGCTTGCCCTTGAGCATGTCGGACAGCGACTTCAGCGCACGGTTGCCCGGCCCGGTGACCGGGCGGCCGCGGCGGCCGTTGTCGAACAGCGAGTCCACGGCCTCCTGCAGCATCCGCTTCTCGTTGTTGACGATGATCTCCGGGGCGCCCAGGTCCAGCAGGCGCTTGAGCCGGTTGTTGCGGTTGATGACGCGCCGGTAGAGGTCGTTGAGGTCCGACGTGGCGAAGCGGCCGCCGTCGAGCTGGACCATCGGGCGCAGTTCCGGCGGGATCACCGGGACGGCGTCCAGGACCATGCCCAGCGGCGAGTTGTCCGTGGTCAGGAACGCGTTGACGACCTTGAGCCGCTTCAGGGCGCGGGTCTTGCGCTGGCCCTTGCCCGTGGCGATGGTCTCCCGCAGGGACTCGGCCTCCGCCTCGAGGTCGAAGGTCTCGAGGCGCTTCTTGATCGCCTCGGCGCCCATCGAGCCCTCGAAGTACATGCCGTAGCGGTCCACCATGACGCGGTAGAGCGCCTCGTCGCCCTCGAGGTCGTTGACCTTGAGGTTCTTGAAGCGGTCCCAGACCTGCTCGAGGCGGTCGATCTCCAGGTTGGCGCGCTTGCGCACGTTGGCCATCTGGCGGTCGGCGGAGTCGCGGAGCTTGCGCTTCTCCGCAGCCTTGCCGCCCTCCTCCTCGACCCGGCCGAGCTCGGTCTCGAGGTCGCGGGCGATCGCGGCGATGTCGGAGTCGCGGGTGGACTCCATCTGCGCCTTCTCCCGGTCCACGGCGGCCTGCAGGTTCGGCAGGTCGTCGTGGCGGGCGTCCTCGTCCACCGACGTGATCATGTACGCCGCGAAGTAGATGACCTTCTCCAGGTCCTTCGGGGCGAGGTCCAGCAGGTAGCCGAGCCGCGAGGGCACGCCCTTGAAGTACCAGATGTGGGTCACGGGAGCGGCGAGCTCGATGTGGCCCATGCGCTCACGGCGCACCTTGGCCCGGGTGACCTCCACGCCGCAGCGCTCGCAGATGATGCCCTTGTAGCGCACGCGCTTGTACTTGCCGCAGTAGCACTCCCAGTCCCGGGTGGGACCGAAGATCTTCTCGCAGAACAGGCCGTCCTTCTCGGGCTTGAGCGTGCGGTAGTTGATGGTCTCCGGCTTCTTGACCTCGCCGTAGGACCAGGTCCGGATGTCCTCCGCGGTCGCAAGACCGATCCGCATGAGGCCTAGTGAAGATTCGTTGGACATGAGGGTCCTTTATCTCTTTCTCTGGAAAAGTTGACGTCTCGTCGGGGTGGACCGAGCGGGATCAGACCTCTTCGACCGAGCTGGGCTCGGAGTGCGAGAGATCGATGCCCAGTTCCTCGGCCGCCCGGAAGACCTCGTCATCCGAATCGCGCATCTCGATGGTGTTGCCGTCCGCCGAGAGCACCTCGACGTTCAGGCACAGCGACTGCATCTCCTTGATGAGGACCTTGAAGGACTCGGGGACACCCGGCTCGGGGATGTTCTCGCCCTTCACGATGGCCTCGTAGACCTTCACGCGCCCGTGCACGTCGTCGGACTTGACCGTCAGCAGCTCCTGCAGCGTGTAGGCGGCGCCGTACGCCTCGAGCGCCCAGACCTCCATCTCGCCGAAGCGCTGGCCGCCGAACTGCGCCTTACCGCCCAGCGGCTGCTGGGTGATCATGGAGTACGGGCCGGTGGAGCGCGCGTGGATCTTGTCGTCCACGAGGTGGTGCAGCTTCAGGATGTACTGGTAGCCGACCGACACCGGGTCCGGGAACGGCTCGCCGGAGCGGCCGTCGAACAGCCGGGCCTTGCCGGACCGGTCGATCAGCCGCACGCCGTCGCGCGTCGGGTTGGTGTGGTCGAGGAGGTCGAAGATCTCCTCCTCGCGCGCGCCGTCGAACACCGGGGTGGCCACGTTCGTGGGGCCGGACTGCTTCGGGAAGTTCGGCAGCCGGTCGAGCCACTCGGGGTCGCCCTCGATGTTCCAGCCCTGCTTCGCGAGCCAGCCGGTGTGCACCTCGAGGACCTGCCCCAGGTTCATGCGGCCGGGCACGCCCAGCGGGTTGAGGATGATGTCCACGGGGGTCCCGTCCTCGAGGAACGGCATGTCCTCCAGGGGCAGGATCTTCGAGATGACGCCCTTGTTGCCGTGGCGGCCGGCGAGCTTGTCGCCGTCCGTGATCTTGCGCTTCTGCGCCACGTACACCCGGACCACCTGGTTGACGCCCGCGGGCAGGTCGTCGTCCTCGTCGTCGCGGTCGAAGACGCGCACGCCGATGACGGTGCCGGACTCGCCGTGGGGCACCTTCAGGGACGTGTCGCGCACCTCGCGGGACTTCTCGCCGAAGATCGCCCGCAGCAGGCGCTCCTCCGGGGTCAGCTCGGTCTCGCCCTTCGGGGTGACCTTGCCCACGAGGATGTCGCCGGCCTGGACCTCCGCGCCGATGTGGATGATGCCGCGCTCGTCGAGGGCGGACAGCACCTCCTCGGACACGTTCGGGATGTCCCGGGTGATCTCCTCGGCGCCCAGCTTCGTGTCGCGGGCGTCGATCTCGTGCTCCTCGATGTGGATGGAGGTGAGCACGTCCTCCGAGACCATGCGCTGGGAGAGGATGATCGCGTCCTCGTAGTTGAGGCCCTCCCAGGACATGTAGGCGACCAGCAGGTTCTTGCCCAGGGCCAGCTCGCCCTGGTCCGTGGAGGGGCCGTCGGCGATGACCGAGCGCTCCTCGACGCGATCGCCCTCGGAGACGATGACGCGCTGGTTGTAGGTGTTGCCCGGGTTGGAGCGCGTGAACTTGTTGATCGGGTAGACCGTGGTCGTCCCGTCGTCGTTGAGCACGCGCACGAGGTTCGCCGAGACCTCCTCGACCACGCCGGCCTTGCGGGCCAGCACGGAGTCCCCGGCGTCCAGGGCCGCGTAGCGCTCCATGCCGGTGCCCACGAGCGGGGCCTCGGACTCGAGCAGCGGCACGGCCTGGCGCTGCATGTTGGCGCCCATGAGCGCGCGGTTGGCGTCGTCGTGCTCCAGGTACGGGATGAGCGCGGTCGCCACGGACACCATCTGACGCGGGGAGACGTCCATGAACTGCACGGCGGTCGGGTCGACCAGCACGGCCTCGCCCGAGCCGTCGGCGGCGCGCGCGAGGACGGCGTCCTCGGCGAACCGGTTGTCCGGGCCCAGCGGGGCGTTGGCCTGGGCGATCGTCACGCCGCGCTCGTCGTCGGCGGTGAGGTACTCGACCTCGTCGGTGACGAGGCCGTCCACGACCTTGCGGTACGGGGTCTCGATGAAGCCGAACGGGTTGATCCGCCCGTAGGTCGCCAGCGAGCCGATGAGGCCGATGTTGGAGCCCTCGGGGGTCTCGATCGGGCACATGCGGCCGTAGTGCGACGGGTGGACGTCACGGACCTCCATGCCGGCGCGGTCGCGGGAGAGACCGCCCGGGCCGAGCGCGGACAGGCGCCGCTTGTGGGTCAGGCCCGCGAGCGGGTTGTTCTGGTCCATGAACTGCGACAGCTGCGAGGTGCCGAAGAACTCCTTGATCGCCGCCACGACGGGACGGATGTTGATCAGGGTCTGCGGGGTGATCGCCTCGACGTCCTGGGTGGTCATGCGCTCGCGCACCACGCGCTCCATGCGGGACAGGCCCGTGCGGATCTGGTTCTCGATGAGCTCGCCCACGGCGCGGATGCGGCGGTTGCCGAAGTGGTCGATGTCGTCGACGTCCACGACGACCTCGCGGGGCTCGCCGTCGCGCACGCCCTTCATGGTGCCGCCGCCGGCGTGCAGGGTGACGAGGTAGCGGATCATCGCGACGATGTCGTCGACCGACAGCACGGAGGCGTCCTCGTCCTCGAACGCCTTGTCGAGGCCCAGCTTCCGGTTAATCTTGTACCGGCCGACCTTCGCGAGGTCGTAGCGCTTGGAGTTGAAGTACATGTTGTCGAGCAGCGCCTGCGCGGCGTCGACCGTGGGCGGCTCCCCCGGGCGCAGCTTGCGGTAGATGTCCAGCAGCGCGTCCTCGCGGGACTCGACGGTGTCCTTCTCGAGGGTCGCCCGGATGGAGTCGAACTCCCCGAACTCCTCGAGGATGCGGGACTCGCTCCAGCCGAGGGCCTTGAGCAGCACGGTGACCGACTGCTTGCGCTTGCGGTCGAGGCGCACGCCGACCTGGTCGCGCTTGTCGATCTCGAGCTCGAACCAGGCGCCGCGCGAGGGGATGATCTTCGCGGAGTAGATGTCCTTGTCCGAGGTGCGGTCCTGGCCGCGCTCGAAGTAGGCGCCCGGCGAGCGGACGAGCTGGGACACGACGACACGCTCGGTGCCGTTGATGACGAAGGTGCCCTTCTCGGTCATCAGCGGGAAGTCGCCCATGAACACGGTCTGCTGCTTGATCTCGCCCGTGTTGTTGTTCATGAACTCGGCCTTGACGTACAGGGGCGCCGAGTACGTGGCGTCCCGGTCCTTGCACTCGTCCATGGTGTACTTCGGGTCGTAGAACTCCGGCTCCGAGAAGGACAGGGACATGGTGCCCTGGAAGTCCTCGATCGGGGAGATCTCCTCGAAGATGTCGGACAGCCCGGAGGTGCGGGCGATGCCCTGCTCCCCGGTCTCGATGGCCTGCTGGACGCGGGCCTGCCACCGCTCGTTGCCCACGAGACGGTCGAAGCTGTCCGTCTGGAGGGCCAGCAGGTTCGGCACGTCCAGCGGTTCATGGATCTTGGCGAAGGAGATGCGGCGCGGGATGTTCCCGTCGGCCGGTCGGTTAGCGGTTACGTTCGAATCGGTGCTCGAGGCGACCAAGATGGATTCCTTCCACAGACCTGCAGTTGAATCGCGCAGTACCCGATCGGGTGTACGGGTGTGCGAGGGCCAGCGGACTCGAGATGCTGGTTCGCTCCCCGGGGGCGCCCACCGCTATATGAAGGCACGCAGAATGAGGGACAACGCAAAGATCCAGCATAGACGCGAAGTGCGGCTCTGTCCACACGACCGGTGGACGCGGACGTCCACCGGTCGTAGGATGGGAAATTTCGTGCTCCGGGTCTCACCGGCACCGGGGGCGCCGGGCCCGCGGGTCAGCCCGCGGCCGCGAACGCCTCGACCGGCGGGCAGCTGCAGACGAGGTTGCGGTCCCCGGCGGCGTTCTCCACCCGGCCCACGGGCGGCCAGTACTTGGCGCGGCGCAGCTCGGGCAGCGGGTAGGCGGCCCGGGACCGGGGGTAGGCCCGGTCCCACTCGTCGGCCGTGAGCACCTCCGCGGTGTGCGGCGCGCGGCGCAGGACCGAGTCCTCGAGCGCGACCTCGCCGTCGGCCACGGCGGTCATCTCCGCGTGGATCCCGCGCATCGCGGCCACGAACCGGTCGAGCTCCGCGAGGTTCTCGGACTCCGTGGGCTCCACCATGAGCGTGCCCGCCACCGGGAACGCGAGGGTGGGGGCGTGGAAGCCGTAGTCGACGAGCCGCTTGCAGACGTCCTCCGCGGTCACCCCGGAGGCCTTCGTGAGCGCGCGCAGGTCGAGGATGCACTCGTGGGCCACGAACCCGCCCGGGCCGGTGTAGAGGGTCGGGAAGACGTCGGCCAGCCGGGCGGAGACGTAGTTCGCGCTGAGGATCGCGGTGCGCGACGACGCGGTGAGCCCCTCCGCGCCGGTCATGGCGATGTACATCCAGGAGATCGGCAGCACCCCGGCCGACCCGTGGCGGGCCTGGGACACGGGGAAGGAGTCCTCCCCGCCGTCCGGGGCCGCGGGGTCCCCGGGCAGGAACGGCACGAGGTGCTCCGCCACGGCCACGGGCCCCACGCCGGGCCCCCCGCCGCCGTGCGGGATGCAGAAGGTCTTGTGCAGGTTCAGGTGGGAGACGTCCCCGCCGAAGCGGCCCGGCAGGGCGAGGCCCATGAGCGCGTTGAGGTTGGCGCCGTCCACGTAGACCTGGCCCCCCGCCTCGTGCACGGCCTCGCACACGGCCGTGATCTGCTCCTCGAACACGCCGTGCGTCGAGGGGTAGGTGACCATGATGCCCGCCAGCTCCTCCCCCACGCTCCCGATCTTCGCGGCGAGGTCCTCCAGGTCCACGGAGCCGTCCCCGGCGGTGGCCACGACCACCACCTTGAGGTCCGCGAGCACCGCGGAGGCGGCGTTGGTGCCGTGGGCCGAGGACGGGATGAGGACGGTGGTGCGCTGCCGGTCGCCCCGGGAGAGGTGGTAGCGGCGGATCGCGAGGAGCCCGGCGAGCTCGCCCTGGGAGCCGGCGTTGGGCTGGACGGAGACCGCGGCGTAGCCGGTGATCTCCGTGAGCCAGGACTCGAGCTGGGCGATGAGCTCGCGCCAGCCGAGGGTCTGTTCCTCGGGGGCGAGCGGGTGGATCGAGGCGAACTCGGGCCAGCTGATGGGCTCCATCTCCGCGGCGGCGTTGAGCTTCATGGTGCAGGAGCCGAGCGGGATCATGGTCCGGTCGAGGGCCAGGTCCTTGTCCGCGAGGGAGCGCAGCCAGCGCATCATCGCAGTCTCGGAGCGGTGCAGCGTGAACACGGGGTGGGTCAGGTAGGAGTCGGTGCGCAGCAGCTCGGCGGGCAGGTCCCAGGCCCCGCCCGCGCCCGGCTCGTCGACGGCCGCGGCGCCGAAGGCCGCGAGCACGGCGTCGACGTCGCGCTCGTCGTGGGGCTCCCCCACCGACACGGAGACGTGGTCCGCGCCGGCCCGGCGGACGTTGATCCCGCGCTCCGCGGCGGCGGCCACGACGGCGTCGGCGCGGCCGGGGACCTCGGCGAGCACGGTGTCGAAGAACCGGTCGTGGACCACGCGCACGCCCGCCGCGGCGAGCCCGGCGGCCAGGCGGGCGGCCAGCCCGTGCACGCGCTCGGCGATGGCGCGGAGCCCGTCCGCGCCGTGGTAGGCGGCGTAGGCGCCGGCCACGATGGCCAGCAAGGCCTGGGCGGTGCAGATGTTCGAGGTGGCTTTCTCGCGGCGGATGTGCTGCTCGCGGGTCTGCAGGGCCAGCCGGTAGGCGGGCCGGCCGGAGGAGTCGGTGGAGACGCCCACCAGGCGGCCGGGCAGGTTGCGCTCGAGGCCCTTGCGGCAGGCGAGGAACGCGGCGTGGGGCCCGCCGAAGAACAGGGGCACCCCGAAGCGCTGGGCCGAGCCCACGGCGATGTCCGCGCCCTGCTCCCCCGGGGAGCGCAGCAGGGTCAGGGCCAGCAGGTCGGTGGCCACGGCCACGAGCGCCCCCCGCGCGTGCGCCTCCTCGGCGCGCTCGGCGAGGGGGACGACCTCGCCGTCGACGCCCACCTGGGTCAGGACCACCCCCAAGAGCTCGCCCTCGGGCAGCCCCTCGGCGAGGTCGGCGACGACCAGCTCGATGCCCACGGCCCGGCAGCGCCCGCGCAGCACGGCGAGGGTCTGCGGGAGCGTCCGGGCGTCGACGACGACGCGCCGGCTCGTGGCCTTCCGGTTGGCCCGGCGCATCATGAGCACGGCCTCGGCCACCGCGGTGGCCTCGTCCAGGAGGGAGGCGTTCGCCAGGTCCAGGCCGGTGAGGTCCATGACGGCGTTCTGGAACGTGAGCAGGGCCTCGAGGCGTCCCTGCGAGATCTCGGGCTGGTAGGGGGTGTAGGAGGTGTACCAGGCGGGGTTCTCGAGGATGTTGCGGCGCAGCGCCGGCGGGGTGACGGTGTCCGCGTAGCCCTGCCCGATCATCTGGGTCATCACCCGGTTCTTGGCCGCGACCCGGCGCAGGGCCGCGAGGGCCTCGTGCTCGGACATCGGGGCGGGCAGGCCCAGCGGCTCGGAGGAGGCGATGGTCGCGGGGACGGCGCGGGCGACGAGCTCGTCGAGGTCGGCCGCGCCGACGGTCTCGAGCATGATCGCGGTCTCGGCGGCGTCCGGGCCGAGGTGGCGTGGCAGGAAGGACAAGGTGAGCTCCTCGTGGTCCGAGGCCCGGTGGGGCCCGTCCGCCCTCCCCCGCCCGGACTCTCCCGCTGCGCGTGGGCGGCCGATGTGGTCGTGCCCCCAGTCTCCCACAGACCGTCCGGGCCCGGCACGGCACGAGGCCCCGGACGCCGTGCGTCCGGGGCCTCGCAGGAGCGTCCGTGAAGGGACGCGTCCGGGGTCCTACTTGAGGGTGACGGTGGCGCCGGCGCCCTCGAGGGCCTCCTTGGCCTTGTCCGCGGCCTCCTTGGTGGCGCCCTCGAGGACGGCCTTGGGGGCCGAGTCCACGAGGTCCTTGGCCTCCTTGAGGCCGAGGGAGGTCAGCGCGCGGACCTCCTTGATGACCTGGATCTTCTTCTCGCCGGCGGCCTCGAGGACGACGTCGAACTCGGTCTGCTCCTCGGCCTCCTCGGCGGCGGCGGCCGGAGCGGCGGCACCGGCGACGGCCACGGGGGCGGCGGCGGTGACGTCGAAGGTCTCCTCGAAGGCCTTCACGAACTCGGAGAGCTCGATGAGGGAGAGCTCCTTGAACGCGTCGATCAGTTCAGCGGTGGTGAGCTTGGCCATGGTTGTGGCTCCTTTTCGATGGTGTGCCCCGGCCGGGTTCGTCGGCGCGGGACGGTCTGGTTCCGTGGTGAGAATGTGCCTCGCGGCGGGGATGCTGGTCAGGCGTCCTGCTCCTCGACCTTGGCGCGCAGCGCCTCGGCCGTGCGGACGGTCTTCGACAGCGGCGCCTGGAACAGCGCCGCGGCCTGGGACAGGGACGCCTGCGCGGCACCGGCCACCTTGGCCAGCAGCACCTCGCGGGACTCGAGGTCCGCGAGCTGCTTGATCTCCGCGTCGCTCAGGGCCTTGCCCTCGAGGTAACCGCCCTTGACGACGAGCTGCGGGTTCGCCTTGGCGAAGTCACGCAGGCTCTTGGCGGCCTCGACGGGGTCCCCCGAGATGAAGGCGATCGCGCTCGGGCCGGCGAGCTGGCCGTCGAACGCGTCGATCCCCAGCTCCTTGGCCGCGATCGCGGTCAGCGTGTTCTTCACCACGGCGTATTCGGCGTTCTCACCGAGCGAGCGGCGCAGCTCCTTGAGCTGGGCCACGGTGAGGCCGCGGTACTCAGTCAGGACAGCGGCGTCCGAGTTGGAGAACAGTTCCTTCAACTCGGCGACCGCGGCTGCCTTTTCCGGGTTCGCCATGGTACTCCTTCCGGTCTTCGATGCCGGTCGCTGCCGCAAGGGTCCGGGCACAGAAAAAGCCCCGCGCAGATGCCCGGGGCTCGGCGTCGCACCCCGTGCAGGACGGGACGTGCTCGCTGTGCTGGTTCACCTGCGCTGGCGGTTCCTGGCGGAACTCTTACGGCTGTCCTCCCGCACTGCGCACTCCGAAACGGGGCGCACGGGGCAGGGGGACCACGACCGGCGGTCTTTGGTGTCTCCCAGGCTACCGGAGGCCCCCGCCGCGGCCAAATCGGCTCCGGGACGGCCCCGGACCCGGCTCAGGCGGAGGGGAAGTCGCGGGCCCACACGCCGCTGCGCCCGGCCACGCGGAAGCCCAGCCGGGCGTTGACCCGGCTCATCCGGTCGTCGCCGCTGTGGCTCCAGGAGTAGACGGTGCGCACGCTCGGGGCCAGCCGCTCGAGCTGCTGCAGGTTGGCCAGCTTCAGCCGGGTGGCGAGCCACCGGCGGCGGTGCTCGCGCAGGACCACGGTCTCGTCCTGCATCCCGATCGGCGGCTCCTCCCCCGCCAGGACGATCTCGGTCATCCCGACGAGGCGTCCGGTGGGCTCGTGCTCGGCGACGGCCACGAGCGAGAGGTTGCCCGCCTCCGCGCGCAGTTGCTCGGTGCGCCGCACGCGCTCGGCGTCCCAGGGCTCGGGCTCGGCGGCGGCCACGGGGGCCAGGAACGAGTCGGTCGCCATGCGCGAGTGCAGGGCGGCGAGCTCGTCGAGCCGGTCCTCGGGGGCCGGGCCGCTCCAGACGTGGATCCGGTACGGCTCCTGCGCCGGCGAGGCCGCAACCTCGTCCAGCAGGGCCGCGACGCGCTCGGGCGGCAGGGGGACGTCCAGCACCCCGAAGTCGCTGACCGACTCGAGCCGGTAGCCGGCGCTGAGGGCGAAGCGGGTCTGCCGGTTGGACACGGGCAGCCGGCCCGAGCCGTCGGCGGCGTCCACCCACTCGACCATCCCGGGGGTGACCAGCGGGAAGACCCCGGTGACGCTGCCGTCGCCCTGGATCTCCTCGGGCCCGGGGTGCTCGGTCTGGATCCGCAGGTGCCGGCGGGACTCGCCCACGGCGAGCTGCTCGGCGGCGGCCAGCAGCTCGCTGCCGGTGCCCTGCGAGGTGACGTCGGGGTCCACGTCGACGGTGATGTGGGCGGAGTCGGTGAGCGTGACCAGGGGCATCCGCACCTCGGCCCGACCCGCGAGCCGGTCCCCGGCCCACGCCAGCAGGACGACCACGCGCTCGAAGGGGTCCCGCAGGTCCCGGTAGAGCTCCTGGGCGTCACCGGTGAGGTCCGAGATCCCCCACACGTGCTGCCGGGACCGGCGCACGAGCTCCGCGACGCGCCCCAGCAGCTCCTGCGCGGCGTCGTCGAACTCGTCGGGGATGCGCATCTGCTCGATGCGCACTGGGGGGTGCTCGCTCACGTGGGGGGTCTCCGTTCCGTGGGCGCCGGCGGACGCCCGCCGGCTGCTGGGTCGTGGGAGGGGTGGTCCCGTCGGACGGGAAGGGGCCCGGCCGCATCGGCCGGGCCCCCACCCGTCGGAGCCCCGCGGGCTCCGGTGCACGGCGTCAGGCGCCGACGACGACCTCGGTGGCGTTCGGGTCGACCGGGATGCCCGGCCCGAACGTGGTCGAGACGGTCGCCTTCGTGATGTAGCGGCCCTTCGACGCGGAGGGCTTCAGGCGCAGGATCTCCTCGAGGGCGGCGCCGTAGTTCTCCGCCAGCTTCTCGAGCTCGAAGGACGTCTTGCCCACGATGAAGTGCAGGTTCGAGTGCTTGTCGACGCGGAAGTCGATCTTGCCGCCCTTGATGTCGTTGACGGCCTTGGTCACGTCCATGGTGACGGTGCCGGTCTTGGGGTTCGGCATCAGGTTGCGGGGGCCGAGGACCTTGCCCAGCCGGCCGACCTTGCCCATCATGTCCGGGGTGGCCACGGCGGCGTCGAAGTCGGTCCAGCCGCCCTGGATGCGGGCGATCAGGTCGTCGGAGCCGACGTAGTCCGCTCCGGCCTCCTCCGCGGCGGCGGCCTTGTCGCCGGTCGCGAAGACGACGACGCGGGCGGTCTTGCCGGTGCCGTTGGGCAGGTTCACGGTGCCGCGGACCATCTGGTCGGCCTTGCGGGGGTCGACACCGAGGCGGAGGACGACCTCCACGGTCGAGTCGGTCTTCGCGGTGTCGAGCTCCTTGGCCAGGGCCACGGCCTCGGCCGGGGCGTACAGCGTGCCCGCGTCGATCTTGGCGGCGGCCGCCTGGTATGCCTTGCTGCGCTTTGCCATCTGCTTCTTCTCCTTGTGCAGTTGTGGTCTGCGGGCCGCGCTCGGCCCTGCCACGTCAATAACGGTGGGTGGTGATCAGCCGAGGCTGGTCACTCGACCTCGATGCCCATGGAGCGGGCGGTGCCGGCGATGATCTTCGCGGCGGCGTCGATGTCGTTGGCGTTGAGGTCTTCCTTCTTGGTCTCGGCGATCTCACGGACCTGGTCCATGCTGAGCTTGCCGACCTTCTGGGTGTGCGGGACACCCGAGCCCTTGGCGACGCCGGCGGCCTTCTTGATCAGCTGCGCGGCGGGCGGGGTCTTCGTGACGAAGGTGAACGAGCGGTCCTCGTAGACCGTGATCTCCACGGGCACGATGTTGCCGCGCTGGGACTCCGTGGCCGCGTTGTAGGCCTTGCAGAATTCCATGATGTTGACGCCGTGCTGACCGAGGGCCGGACCCACGGGAGGAGCCGGGTTGGCGGCGCCTGCCTGGATCTGCAGCTTGATCAGGCCGGAGACCTTCTTCTTCTTGGGAGCCATGTGCTGGTCCTTCTTCTGCTGGACGTACCGGCGCACAGGAGCGTACGACGGCGGGTGGCCGCCGTGGCGCGGCGGCCGGGCGGCCCGGCGGCGAAGCATGCACCGCGGGGCCGGGAACTGGGGCGGGCCGGAGCGGCCCGCGGGGCTCAGATCTTGGAGACCTGGTTGAAGCCGAGGGTGACGGGGGTCTCGCGCTCGAAGATCGACACGAGGACGACCAGCTGCTGGGACTCCACCTTGATCTCGGAGATCGTGGCGGGGAGGGTCTCGAAGGGGCCCTCCTTGACGATGACGGACTCGCCGACCTCGAAGTCGACGTCGATCTGCGGCTGCGCGCTGGGCTGGGCGGAGGACTCGGCCCCCGCGCCCTGCGGCGCCTCGAAGACCGGGTTGAGCATCTCGAAGACCTCGTCGAGGCGCAGCGGCACCGGGTTGTAGGCGTCCTGGCCGACGAAGCCGGTGACGCCCGGGGTGTGGCGGACCGCACCCCAGGAGGCGTCGGTGAGGTTCATGCGCACCAGCACGTAGCCCGGGATCCGCACCCGGCGCACGATCTTGCGCTGGGCGTTCTTGATCTCGACGACCTCCTCCATCGGCACCTCGATCTGGAAGATGTCGTCCTCCATGTTGAGGGACTGGATGCGGGTCTCGAGGTTCGTCTTCACGCGGTTCTCGTAGCCGGCGTAGGTGTGGATGACGTACCAGTCACCCTCCTGGCGGCGCAGCTTCGACTTGAACTCCTCGACGGGGTCCACGGCGGGCGCCTCGTCCTCGGCCGCGGGGGCCTCCTCGTCGGCCGGGGCCTCCGCCTCGAGCGGGGCCTCCTCGTCGAGCGGGGCCTCCTCGTCGGCGGGCGCGGCGGGAGCCTCGTCGGCGACCGGGGCGTGCTCCGGGTCGTGGGCGGCCGCGAAGTCGTCCTCCTGCACGGAGGTCTCGGCCTCCGGCAGCTCCGGAGCCTGCTGGTCGACCTCGGCCGGTGCCTCGGTGCCGTTTTCGAGCTCGTGCTCGGTCACTGGATCTCCCTCAAAGTTCTTTCGTGGATGTCGTGCTCTGCTGGGTCACGGTGGCCGGCCGCGCCGGTCCGTGCGCCGCCCGGATCAGCCGGCGGCGTCCCCCTGCCCGAAGATCCACAGGGCGGCCTGGCCGAACGCCAGGTCCAGGACCGAGATGAGCACCATCATGAACGCGACGAACACGAGGACGACCAGGACGTAGTTGACCAGTTCGCGCCGGGTGGGGGTGACCACCTTCCGGAGCTCGCCGACGACCTGGCGCAGGAACAGGAACAGGCGCCCGAAGACGCCGCGGGGGCTCTCCGCGCCCTGCTCCGGGGGCTGGCCCGACGCGCGGCCGGCGGTGGTCTGCGACATCGGCTCTCCCTGTGTGGACTCGTGCGTGCCGCGCAGTGCTGCCGGCCCGCCGTCGCCGCGGCGGCTCCCGGCACCCCCGTGGGGGTGCCGGGGACCACCCCGGACTGGAGCAGGGCAGACAGGACTCGAACCTGCAACCTGCGGTTTTGGAGACCGCTGCGCTACCAATTGCGCCACTGCCCTACGTGCCTCGCGGCCTCGGCCGGCGTGGGGACGCCGGTCTCGATCGCTCGGACCCGGTCACCGACTCTACCATCCGGTCCCGCCGTGACGGCGCGGCCGAGCAGGCGCCGATGACACCAGTCGTCCATCCTAGGCGACCCGGGCGGCGGGGTGCAATCCGGGCGGGCGCGGCCGCCGGGGCGCCGGGCCCGCGGTGCGGACGCCCGAGTAGCATGGGGGCGTCCGCACCGCCGTCCCCGCACCCGGCGGAGACCGCCCGTTCCCCTCCAGGAGGCCCCCGGTCATGACCACGTCCCGCATCTCCCGGCGCGTCGGCGCCATCGCAGAGTCCGCGACGCTCGCCGTGGACGCGAAGGCGAAGGCCCTCAAGGCCGCCGGCCGGCCCGTGATCGGCTTCGGCGCCGGGGAGCCCGACTTCCCGACCCCCCAGTACATCGTGGACGCCGCCGCGGCCGCCCTGCAGGACCCGGCGAACTTCCGGTACACGCCGGCCGCGGGCCTGCCCGAGCTGCGCAGGGCGGTGGCCGAGCAGACCGCCCGGGACGACGGCTACGCGGTGGAGCCCTCCCAGGTGCTCGTCACCAACGGCGGCAAGCAGGCCGTGTTCCAGGCCTTCGCGACGGTCGTGGACGAGGGCGACGACGTCCTGCTGCCCGCCCCGTACTGGACCACCTACCCCGAGGCCATCAAGCTCGCGGGGGGCAACCCGGTCGAGGTCTTCGCCGGGCCGGAGCTCGGCTACAAGGTCACCCCCGAGCTGCTCGAGGCGGCGTGGACCGAGCGCACCAAGGCCCTGCTGTTCTGCTCGCCGTCGAACCCCACGGGCGCCGTGTACTCCCCCGAGGAGACCGCGGCCGTGGGCCGCTGGGCGGCGGAGAAGGGGATCTTCGTGCTGACCGACGAGATCTACCAGCACCTCACCTACGACGGCGTGCCGTTCACCTCGATCGCCGCCGCCGTGCCGGAGCTGGGCGAGAACGTGGTCGTCCTCAACGGCGTGGCCAAGACGTACGCGATGACCGGCTGGCGGGTGGGCTGGATGATCGGGGCCCCCGACGTCATCAAGGCGGCCACGAACCTGCAGTCCCACCTGACCTCCAACGTCAACAACGTGGCCCAGCGGGCCGCGCTGGCGGCCGTGTCCGGCCCGCTCGACGAGGCCCACCGGATGCGGGAGGCCTTCGATCGCCGCCGCCGGGTCATGGTCGAGGCCCTCAACGCCATCGACGGCGTGGAGTGCCCCACCCCGACCGGCGCGTTCTACGCCTACGCGGACGTGCGGGGCCTGCTCGGCCGGCGCTTCGGCGACGCGACGCCGCAGACCTCCGCCGAGCTGGCCGAGCTGATCCTGGAGCAGGCGGAGGTGGCCGTGGTGCCCGGCGAGGCGTTCGGCCCCTCCGGCTTCCTGCGCCTGTCCTACGCCCTCGGCGACGACGACCTCGCGGAGGGCCTGCGCCGGCTCCAGGAGTACCTGGGCGGCGCCGCGTGAGTGCCGCGACGGACGCCCGGGACGCCGCCGTGGCCGCGGCGGAGCAGGTGCCCGCGGCGGCGCTCGTGAGCGCCGGGCTGATCGGCGGGTACGCCACGGCCCGGGCGACCGGCGTCCGCCCCCTGGGCGGGGCGGTGCTGGCCGCGGCCGGGGCAGCGGCCGCCCACACGTGGTGGCACCGCGGCGGGCCGGGCACCACGGCGGCGCTCGGCGCGCTCTACGTCCTGGGCTTCGGGCTCTCCCACCCGCTGGCCCGGCGGATCGGGGCCTGGCCGTCGGTCCTGGCCGTGACCGCCGCCAACGCCGCCGCCAACACCGTCCTGGTGGACCGTCCCGGCCGCTGAGCCGCGACCGCCGCGCACCGGCGCCGCCCGCCCCCGGAGGGGGACGGGCGGCGCCGTCGTCGTCCCGCGCCCCCGGGCCGCGCCTCAGTCGCCGACGGCCTCCAGGCCGCGGCGCACGATCAGCGGGTCGGGGGGATAGACCACGTCCGGGTCCTTGTCCTCGTAGTCGAACTGGTCCAGGAAGAAGCGCATCGCGTTGAGCCGGGCGCGCTTCTTGTCGTTGGACTTCACCGTGATCCACGGGGCGTGGTCGGTGTCCGTGCGCAGGAACATCTCCTCCTTCGCGTCCGTGTAGTCCTCCCACCGGTCCAGGGACGCCAGGTCCATGGGCGAGAGCTTCCACCGGCGCACGGGGTCGATCTGGCGGATCGCGAACCGGGTGCGCTGCTCGTGCTGGGTCACGGAGAACCAGAACTTGGTGAGGTGGATTCCGGAATCCACGAGCATCTTCTCGAAGACGGGCGCCTGGGCCATGAACTGTTCGTACTGCGGGTCCGTGCAGAAGCCCATGACGCGCTCGACGTTGGCGCGGTTGTACCAGGAGCGGTCGAACATCACGATCTCCCCCGCCGTGGGCAGGTGCTGGATGTAGCGCTGGAAGTACCACTGGCCCCGCTCCCGGTCCGAGGGCTTCGTCAGGGCCACGACCCGGGCTGCGCGCGGGTTCAGGTGCTCGGTGAAGCGCTTGATCGTCCCGCCCTTGCCGGCGGCGTCCCGGCCCTCGAACACGATGACGTGCTGGAGGTCGTGGTCCTGGCCCCAGTACTGGAACTTCAGCAGCTCGATCTGCAGCTGGTACTTCTCGAGCTCGTACTCCTCCCGCGACAGCCGCTCGCCGTACGGGTAGTCCTCCCGCCAGGTCTCCACGGCCGATCCCCCGGGATCGATGAGGTCCGGGTCCGGGGACTGCCCGTCCCGCACCGTGTACCCCTGGTCGACCAGCTTGTCGATGAACTCCCGCAGGTTCTCCCGGGCCGGTTCCTTGTCCGCGTTCAACGCCACCCCTCCTTCCGGGCCCGTCAGGGCCCCTTTCCCGGCAGTCTAGGCCGCGGGCGGGCGGGCGGCGCCGGGGGCCAACACGGCCGGGCCCGGCCCTGCCGCCCGGGCCCGGACTCACTAGACTGGGCCTGCCGGCGCACGTCCGGCCCGCCACGCACGCCCCGCCCACCCGGAGGAGACTGTACGGATGAAGATCGGACTGCTGACCAGCGGCGGGGACTGCCCCGGACTCAACGCGGTGATCCGCGGCGCCGTGCTGCACGGGATCAAGACCTACGGCCACGAGTTCGTGGGCTTCCGCGACGGCTGGCGCGGGGTGCTCGAGGGCGACATCATGGACCTGCCCCGCACCCGGGTCCGCGGCCTCGCCCGGGAGGGCGGGACCATCCTCGGCACCTCCCGCACGAACCCCTACTCCGGGCCCGGCGGCGGGCCGGAGAACATCGGGGTGATGCTCGAGCGCCACGCGGTGGACGCGATCGTGGCCATCGGCGGAGAGGGCACCCTGGCCGGCGCCAAGCGCCTGGCCGACGCCGGACTGCCCGTGGTGGGGGTGCCCAAGACCATCGACAACGACCTGCAGGCCACCGACTACACGTTCGGCTTCGACACGGCCGTGTCCATCGCCACCGACGCCATGGACCGGCTGCGCACCACCGGGGAGTCCCACCACCGGTGCATGGTCGCCGAGGTCATGGGCCGCCACGTCGGGTGGATCGCGCTGCACTCGGGCATGTCCGCCGGCGCCCACGCGGTGCTGATCCCCGAGCAGAAGGTCTCGATGGACCAGGTCTGCGCGTGGGTGCAGGAGGTCTACGACCGGGGTCGCTCCCCGCTGGTGGTCGTCGCGGAGGGGTTCATCCCCGAGGACCGGGAGGACGTGCTCGCCGGGAAGGGCACCGAGGCCGACGGCCGCCCGCGCCTGGGCGGGATCGGGGAGTACGTCACGCAGGAGATCGAGCGCCTCACCGGCATCGAGACCCGCAACACCACGCTCGGGCACATCCAGCGCGGGGGCGCCCCCACCGGCTTCGACCGCGTGCTCGCCACCCGCTTCGGGATGTCCGTGGTCGACCTCGTGCACGAGAAGCAGTGGGGGCGGATGGTCGCCATCCGCGGCACCGACATGGTCCGCGTCGACTTCGCCGAGGCCCTCGAGGGGCTCAAGACCGTCCCCCAGGACCGCTGGGACGAGGCGCGCGTCCTCTTCGGCCGCTGAGGCGGGCGGCGGCCCGGGCGGTCAGACCTGCGGGTCCGCGCCGCCCGGGGCCCGGCCCTGCGCCGCTCCGGGCCCGGGGCGGACCTCGGTGACGGGAGTCCCGGGGTCCGGCGAGGTCAGGGGCGGGGTCCGCGGAGGAAGCCCGTCTGCCGGCCGACCACCTGCCCGGCGTCCGGCGGCACGACGACCTGCTGCGCCGCGGCCCACCGCTGCTCGCCGTCGGTGACGACGAGCTCGGCGGCGGGATCGACGGTGCGCTTGAGCACGGCCAGGGCGATGGGGCCCTGCTCGTGGTGGAGCTGCACGGAGGTGACGCGCCCCACCGTGCGCTCCCCCGCGACCACCTCGGCCCCGGCGGCGGGCAGCGTGTGCTCCGACCCGTCGAGGTCGAGCAGCACCAGCCGGCGGGGCGGGTGCCCGAGGTTGTGCACCCGTGCGACGGTCTCCTGGCCCTTGTAGCAGCCCTTGGCCAGGTGCACGGCGGTGCGCAGGAGGTCGAGTTCGTGCGGGATCGTCCGTTCGTCCGTCTCGGCGCCCAGGCGGGGGCGCCACGCGGCGATCCGCAGCGCCTCGGCGGCCCACGCGCCGGCGAGGGGGAGGTCGAGGGTCAGGGCGTCGAGCTCGTCGCGGGGCACGAGGTGCTCCCACCAGGTGCGCTCCTCGCCGGGGTGGGGCCCGTCGAGGACGGCGTAGCTCCACCCGCCGGGGGCGACGTGGGGCCACGGGTCCCGCCACACGACCGTGGCGGGCAGGCCGGGCACGGGGCCGGTGGCGCCGAGCACGGCCCACTGCCCGGTGCGGTCCTCGATCTCGACGCGCAGCGCGAAGCGCATGCGCTCGAGCCACGCCACCAGGGCCGCGGTCTCGTCGGCCTCGGTGATCAGCCAGGTGCTGGTGCCGTCGTCCACCACATGGGGGGCGTGCTCGATCCGCCCCTGCACGGACAGGAAGAGGGTCTCGGTGCTGTGCCCGGACTCGAGCCCGGTGAGCACCTGGGAGGAGAGGGTGGTGAGCCAGCTGAGCCGGTCGGGCCCGGTGACGGTCACGACGCCCTTGTGGGAGAGGTCCACCACGGTGCCGGGGGTGCGCACGAGGGAGCGCTGCTCGCGCAGCGGGTCGCCGTAGTGGGCGGCCACCCCGCGGTCCAGGCCCTCGGCCTCGACGGCGCCCGGCCGGTGGAGCAGGGGGGAACGGTGCTCGGTCACGGAACTCAGCCGATCTTCCGCAGCTGCGCGGAGGCGTGGGTGGTCAGGGGCTCGCCGAGGGCGGCCATGTCCCAGGCCCAGAACAGGTCGCCGTGGACCAGGCCGTACATGCGGGTCGAGGAGCTGTACTCCTTGGCCCCGCGGGCGCGGATCACGGCGTCCGTGGCGAGATCGATCCGCGGGCCCTTGATCTGCCCGGCGTAGAGCTCGGCGACGCCGCCGGGGTGGGTCAGGGTCACGAGGACGTCGAAGCCGCCGTCCGCGTTGCGCATCCGCTCCACGTCCTCGGCGCCCTGGAGCACGGGCACGAGGTCCGGCGGGAGCATCCCGGGGCCCACGTCGCCGTCCTCGAGGGTGCGGTCGAGCTGCCAGAAGCCCTGTTCCACGGTGGCCGGGCGCATCGGCTGCCCCTCGTCGTCGAGGAGCGTGGTCTGTGCCCGGTAGTCGAGGAACGGCAGCCCGTTCTGCTCGAAGGTCACGCGCTGCCGGAACGGCCGCTGCTCGACCTCGCCGTAGCCCATGAAGCCGTCGCCCTCCCAGGTGCCCAGCAGCCAGGCGAAGGGGACGAGCTCGGGCAGCAGATCCGAGGGGATCTCGATCGGCACGGGACTAGTGCTGTCCCTTGAACAGTCCGAGGACCACCTTCAGGGAGATCCCGGCGATGAACAGGCCCGAGATGCCGAGCAGGGCGAGGTAGAAGATTTCGAGTGCAAGCATGGCCCTAAACTACCACGGTGCTCACCAGCCGGGCAGTGAACACGGCCCCCACCCCGAGGAACGCCACGGGGGTCACGCCGAGGGCCACGACGCCCCGCTTGGGCGAGCTCTTCGGGGCCGCCGCGATGACGCGCCCGCCCACGAGGGCCACCAGCGCGGCCAGGACGGCGCCGACCACCACGAGCAGTGCGGGGTCCGGGCCCGTGGCCCGGTAGTCGCCGGCCAGGGCGATCCAGCCGGAGGAGCTGACCGCCGCCAGCACGCCCGCCGTGGAGGCGATCGCGGACTCGAGCCGGTGCTCGGCGCCCTCGCCGCGCACCAGCTCCGCCGCGAACACCGTCATGAGGGCCACGCCGACGACGGCGGGCAGCCACACGAGCTGCTGGCCGGGCAGGAACTGCACGAGCAGGGCCGCGACGACGCCGGCGGCGGTCATGATCACGTTGTGGCGGTGCCTCGCCGCGATGCCGGTGGCCGCCGGCCAGCCGAAGCCGATGACCACGGACATGCCCAGCGCCAGCACCAGCGGCGCGGGCCCGGCGACCGCGACCGCCACGAGGGCCGCCACCAGCCCGGCCACGCTGCACGCGGCGATCATGGCGTATCTCATGGTGATCGGGTTCCTGCACTGTCGGGGGTCGGGACCTGCGCCCGGGCGGACACGAGCAACGATAGCGGCTCGCCGCGGGGCGCGGGCGGAGCGCCGGGACCGGGTGCGGGACCGGGAACCGGGCGCGGGGCCGGGCGGGCACGGGCCGCGGGACGCTCCGGGCCGGCGAGGTCGCGGAGCCGGTCGCCCGCCCGGACCTATACTGACAGCTCAGTCCGTACGCCAGAGTGGAGAAGCACGAGTGTTCCAGATCCTGATGCTGACCGACGCGGACGGACCTTCGGCATCGGTGCTCCCGGCCCTCGACCTGCTCAACCACAAGGTCTCGGTCGCCCCGACGCGGACCGTGTCCGGCAGCCTCGACGGCCGGTCCCCGGACGTGGTCCTGCTGGACGGGCGCACCGACCTGATCACCGCCCGCAACCTCGCGCAGCTGCTCACCGCCAAGGGCCTGGCCGCGCCGCTGCTGATGGTCCTCACCGAGGGCGGGATGGCGGCCGTGGCCGCGAACTGGATGGTCGACGACGTCGTGCTCGACACCGCCGGCCCCGCGGAGGTCGAGGCGCGGCTGCGCCTGGCCTCCTCCCGCACGGCCGAGGTCCCCGAGGACGACACCCGCATCCGTGCGGGCTCCGTGGTCATCGACGACGCCGCGTACTCCGCGCACGTCAACGGCCAGCCTCTGAACCTCACCTACAAGGAGTTCGAGCTGCTGAAGTACCTGGCCCAGCACTCGGGGCGGGTCTTCACCCGCGCCCAGCTGCTCAGCGAGGTCTGGGGCTACGACTACTACGGCGGCACCCGCACCGTGGACGTGCACGTGCGGCGCCTGCGCGCCAAGCTGGGCGCGGACCACGAGCACCTGATCACCACGGTGCGTAACGTGGGCTACAGCTTCGCCACGACGCGGGCCCGGGAGGGCTGAGCACCTCCCGACCCGGTCCGTGCGCCCCATCCCGTTCCGCAGGAGGTCCCCATGTCCCGTTCCGTGCCGTACGACCTCGACCGCCCGGACGTCCCGCCGGCCGAGGAGATCGTGGCGCTCGCGTCCCGCGCCGCCGCCGCGGACGGCGACCCGCCGTTCTCCGACCAGACCCTGGTGGACCTGCGCTCGGCGCGCGACGGCCGGGTCCGCACCGTCCTGGCGCGCTCGCGCGAGGGGGAGCTCCTCGGCGCCGCCGTGCGCGTGCCCGAGCCCGACGGCGCCCACCTCGTGGAGCTCGTGGTCGGCCCCGCCCACCGCGGCGCCGGGATCGGCGCGGCGCTGGCCGGCGCCGTGGCCGCCGGGACCACCGGCACGGTGCGCGCCTGGGCGCACGGCGGGCACCCCGCCGCCGCCGCGCTCGCCGCCCGGCACGGCCTGGCCCCCGTGCGGGACCTGCACCGGCTGCTGCGCCCGCTGCGCGGCGCGGCGGACCTGCCCCTCCCGGAGGCGATGCCCGAGGGCTTCCGCCTGCGGGCGTTCGAGCCCGGCCGCGACGAGCAGGAGTGGCTGCGGGTCAACGCGGCCGCCTTCGCCGAGCACCCGGAGCAGGGCAGGATGACCCTCGACGACCTCCGGCAGCGGGAGGCCGAGCCGTGGTTCGACGCCGCCGGCTTCCTGCTCGCCGTCCGGGAGGACGAGCCCGGGACCGTGGCCGGCTTCCACTGGACCAAGGTGCACGCCGCCGACGCCGAGCGCGGTCCCCTCGGCGAGGTGTACGCCGTGGGCGTAGCCCCCGGGCACCAGGGCACGGGGCTGGGCCGGGCGCTGACCGCCGCCGGCGTCAACCACCTCGCCCGGCAGGGGCTCGACGAGGTCATGCTCTACGTGGACGGGGACAACGCCGCCGCGATGCGGCTGTACGAGGCGCTGGGGTTCCGGCCCTGGCACCTCGACGTGATGTACGCCGGCACCCTCCCCGGCTGACCCGCCACCCGATCCTCCCGCGCCCGGACCGCCGGGGCGGGCACGACGAGACAGGACCGTGATGACCACCCACCAGCAGGACAGCCCGCAGTCCGCGCCGGCCCCGGGCGCCCCCGGGGCCCCGGCCGCCGGGTCCGGCACCGCACCCCCCGGGGGCCCCGACGAGCTCCCCGACTCCGCCCGGAGCCACGGGGACCGGGACCGGATCGACGACCCCGTGCCCGCGGCCCGGCAGGTGCTGGAGGGCCGGCACGGGCCCGAGCGCTTCCTGGACCGCGAGGCCAGCTGGGTGGCGTTCAACTCCCGGGTCCTGGAGCTGGCGGAGGACCCGGACCTCTTCCTCCTGGAGCGGGTGCACTTCCTGTCCATCGTGGCCTCCAACCTGGACGAGTTCTTCATGGTCCGGGTGGCCGGGCTCAAGCGGCGCATCGCCACGGGCATCGCCCGGCCGGCCGCCTCCGGGCACTCCCCCGCGGAGCAGATGGCCACCATCGCCGCGCGCGCCCACGAGCTGCAGGAGCGGCACGCGCGGGCCTTCCACGACCTGGTGCGGCCCGAGCTGACCCGGCAGAACATCCACCTGGTCGGCTGGGAGGACCTGGACGCCGCCACGCGGGAGCGGCTCACCGGGGACTTCCACCGGCAGGTGTTCCCCATCCTCACGCCGCTGGCCGTGGACCCGGCCCACCCGTTCCCCTACATCTCCGGGCTGAGCCTCAACCTGGCCGTGATGGTCCGCAACCCGCAGTCGGGCAAGCGGCTGTTCGCCCGCGTGAAGGTCCCGGACCAGCTGCCCCGGCTGCTGTCGGTGGACGGGTCCCGGGCCTCGCGCCTGCCGAACGGCCAGGCCCGGTTCATCCCGCTCGAGGACGTCATCGCCCAGCACCTGGACGACCTGTTCCCCGGGATGGAGGTCGAGGAGCACCAGGTGTTCCGCGTGACCCGCAACGAGGACCTGGAGGTCGAGGAGGACGACGCCGAGAACCTCCTGCAGGCCCTGGAGAAGGAGCTGCTGCGCCGCCGCTTCGGTCCCGCGGTGCGCCTGGAGGTCACGGACAGCATCAGCACGGAGGTGCTCGAGCTGCTCGTCTCGGAGCTGGGCATCGACGAGTCCGAGATCTACCGGCTGCCCGCCCCGCTGGACCTGCGCGGGCTGGGGGTCATCGCCGGCATCGACCGCCCGGAGCTGCACTACGCCCGCCATGTGGCGCACACCTCCCGCTACCTCAACGCCGCGGAGACCGCCAAGGCGGCGGACGTCTTCGCCGCGACCCGGGCCCGGGACGTGCTGCTGCACCACCCCTACGACTCGTTCGCCACGAGCGTCCAGGCCTTCCTGGAGCAGGCCGCCGCGGACCCGAAGGTCCAGGCCATCAAGCAGACCCTGTACCGGACCTCGGGCGACTCCCCCATCGTGGACGCGCTCATCGACGCTGCCGAGGCCGGCAAGCAGGTGCTGGCGCTGGTGGAGATCAAGGCCCGCTTCGACGAGCAGGCCAACATCTCCTGGGCCCGCAAGCTCGAGCAGGCCGGGGTGCACGTGGTCTACGGCATCGTGGGGCTGAAGACCCACTGCAAGCTCTCCCTCGTGGTCCGCCAGGAGGAGCACGGGCTGCGCCGGTACGTGCACATCGGCACCGGCAACTACCACCCCTCCACCGCGCGCTTCTACGAGGACCTGGGGCTGCTCACGTGCGACCCGGAGGTCGGGGAGGACGTCTCCCGGCTCTTCAACCAGCTCTCCGGCTACGCGCCCAAGACCACCTTCCAGCGCCTGCTCGTGGCGCCCCGCTCCGTGCGCTCCGGGCTCGTCGACCTTGTGGAGGCCGAGATCCGCCACCACCGGGCCGGCCGCCCGGCCCGGATCCAGGTCAAGTGCAACTCGATCGTGGACGAGGCCGTGATCGACGCCCTCTACCGGGCCTCGCAGGCCGGGGTGCCCGTAGACGTGGTGGTCCGCGGGATCTGCGCCCTGCGCCCCGGGGTGCCGGGGCTGAGCGAGAACATCCGGGTCCGCTCGGTGCTGGGCCGGTTCCTGGAGCACTCCCGGGTCTTCGCGTTCTGCAACGCCGGCGAGCCCCTCGTCTACATCGGCTCGGCGGACATGATGCACCGCAACCTCGACCGCCGGGTGGAGACCCTGGTGCGGATCACGGACCCCCAGCAGGCGTCCGCGCTCGTGCGGCTGCTCGCCCGCTACGTCTCGGACGCCACGGCCAGCTGGCACCTGGACGCCGAGGGCGTGTGGACCCGCCACCACCGGGACGCCGAGGGGAACCCGCTCGTGGACGTCCAGGAGCACCTGCTGCGCAGCCGGGCCCTCGGCCGGCCGACGATCTAGTCGGCGGTGGAACGGGTCAGCGGTAGCATCGTGGAGGTGCCGCCCGACGGTCCGGACCGCGGGCCCCGGCACGCCCGTGCACCACGGACAGGGGACGAAAGAGGGGCCATGCCCAGGACCGCAGAGAAGACCGCCGAGCAGCGCACGGCCGAGAGCCCCGGCCGGGCGGGCGGCAGGACCGGCACGAGCGGCGCGGCCGGGAGCGGGCGGCCCGCCGACGTGCTCGCCGCCGGGTGCCTGTGCTGGCGCCGGACGGGCGGCGGGCTCGAGGTGCTGGTCATCCACCGGCCGCGCTACGACGACTGGTCCTTCCCCAAGGGCAAGCAGGACGACGGCGAGACGCTGCCCGAGACCGCCCACCGGGAGGTCAGCGAGGAGATCGGCCTGCTCCCGCGCCTGGGCGTGCCCCTGCCCACGATCCGCTACGACGTCAAGGACGGGTGCAAGGACGTGCACTACTGGGCCGCGGAGTTCGGCCCCGGCGCACGGCCCGAGCCCGACGGCAAGGAGGTGGACGCCGTCCGCTGGGTCTCGCCCGAGGACGCGCACCGGATGCTGACCAACCCCTCCGACCGGGAGCCGCTGGCGGCCCTGGTGGACCTGCACGAGCGCGGGGACCTCGCCACGCGCCCGGCGATCGTGGTGCGCCACGCCAAGGCGAAGCCGCGCTCGGCCTGGTCCCGGGCCGAGGGCGACCGGCCGCTGGCCGCGACCGGCAAGCGCCAGGCCCTCGCCGTGACCCGGCTGCTCCGGGCGTGGTCCCCCGAGCGGGTCCTCACATCCCCCTGGCTGCGCTGCCTGTCCACCGTGGTGCCGTACGCGCGCAAGGCCGGGGTCTCCGTGCGGGAGCGCCCGCAGCTCACGGAGGCCTCGCACAAGCGCCACCCCAAGAAGGCGGCCGCCGTGGCCCAGACCATGTTCGACAAGGACACGCCGGTGGCGCTGTGCACGCACCGCCCGGTGCTGCCCACGGTCCTCAAGGTCATCGCCCGGCACGCGAGCCCCGAGCTCGCCGCGCAGCTGCCGGCCAAGGACCCGTACCTCTCCCCCGGCGAGATGATCGTGCTGCAGGTCTCCCGCCGGCACCGCCGGCGGGTGGTCTCCGTGGAGCTCGTGAAGCCCTTCGACGACTGACCTCCGGCCCGGCGCCGCAGGACCCGCGGCGCACCGTCCCGCAACCGCCGGGACCGCACGCACCACCCGCCACGAGCCACCCGCCACGGACCGCCCGGCCCCGACCGGCCCGCCCCGACTACCCCCGAGGAGACCCGCATGACCTCCCCCGACCCCGTGCCCGCCCCGGTGCCGACGCCCTACGAGGACCTCCTGCGCGAGGTCCTCGAGCAGGGGGTGCACAAGTCCGACCGCACGGGCACCGGGACGCGCAGCGTCTTCGGGCGCCAGATCCGCTTCGACCTGGCGGAGTCCTTCCCGCTGCTGACCACCAAGCGGGTGCACTTCCGGTCGGTGGCCCTCGAGCTGCTGTGGTTCCTGCGCGGGGACTCGAACGTCCGGTGGCTGCAGGAGCGCGGTGTGACCATCTGGGACGAGTGGGCGGACCGGGACGGGGAGCTCGGACCCGTCTACGGCGTGCAGTGGAGGTCCTGGCCCACCCCCGGCGGCGGGTCGATCGACCAGATCGCCAAGGTCGTGGAGCAGATCCGCACGAACCCCGACTCGCGGCGCCACGTGGTGACCGCGTGGAACCCCGCCGAGGTGGACGAGATGGCGCTGCCGCCGTGCCACGCCCTGTTCCAGTTCTACGTCGAGCCGCGGGAGGACGGGCCGGGGCGGCTGTCCTGCCAGCTCTACCAGCGCTCCGCGGACATGTTCCTGGGCGTGCCCTTCAACATCGCCTCCTACGCCCTGCTCACCGTCATGATCGCCCAGCAGACCGGTCTGGAGCCCGGGGAGTTCGTCTGGACCGGCGGGGACTGCCACGTCTACGACAACCACGTGGCGCAGGTCCGCGAGCAGCTCTCCCGGGACCCCTACCCCTATCCGCGGCTGCGGCTCGCCCGGCGGCCCGCCACCGTCTTCGACTACGAGCTCGAGGACTTCGAGGTCCTCGACTACCGCCACCACCCCGCGATCAAGGCCCCGGTGGCCGTATGACCGCCGGGACGGCCGGGGCGATCGGGGCGATCTGGGCGCAGACCGCCGACGGCGTCATCGGCCGCGCCGGGGCGATGCCCTGGTCGCTGCCGGAGGACATGGCGTTCTTCCGGCGCACGACGACCGGCCACCCCGTGATCATGGGCCGGCGCACGTGGGAGTCCTTCCCGGAGCGCTTCCGGCCCCTGCCCGGACGGACCAACATCGTCATCACCTCCTCCCCCGGCCGGGTGGACCGGGGCGGGGCTCCCGGCGCGGTGCTGACGGCGTCCTCGTACGCCGAGGCCGTGCGCCTGGCCCGGACGAGCCCCGGCGCGGAGCGCATCTGGGTGATCGGCGGCGGCGAGGTCTACCGGCAGGCCCTGGCCGACGCCGAGCACCCCGTGACGGAGGCGCTCGTGACCGTCATCGACCTCGACGCGGACGGGGACACGCACGCCCCGGTGCTCGACGACGGGTGGGCCACGGAGCCGGTCCTCGGCCCGTCGGTGTCCCGCACCGGCCTGGGCTACCGGATCGAGCGGCGCACGCGCGACCGGCGGGGACCCGGCGGAGGGACGCCCGGTTCCGGTAGCCCGGCGGCTCCGGTAGCGTGAGCTGCACCACGACCAGGAGGACCACCGTGACCGACCGGCACCCCGACCCCGCGATCCGGGACGACGAGCAGCTGCGCGTCGTGAAGAACACGGACCTCGACCGCTACGAGCTGTGGCGGGGGCAGCAGTTCATCGGCTTCGAGGGCTTCCAGGACCACGAGGACGGCACGGTCGAGCTCCAGCACACCATCATCGGCGAGCAGTTCGGCCGGCAGGGCTACGCGCGCACCCTCGTCACGCTCCTGCTGGACGGCTTCCGGGAGCAGGGCGTCGCGGTGCGCCCCACGTGCACCTACGTCCAGGACTACCTCCACCGCTTCCCGCAGTACGGGGACCTGGTGGTGCCCGGCCTCGAGCTCCCGCCGGCGCAGAAGGTGAAGGAGAAGCGCCGGCGCTGGGCCCTGCACCGCGCCCACTAGACTGGGGGCCATGACTTTTCGCTCGGGTGATTCGGTAGGGTTCGTCGGCTGGCGGGGCATGGTGGGTTCCGTGCTCATGCAGCGCATGCAGGAGGAGGGGGACTTCGGGGGCATCACCCCGGTGTTCTTCTCCACCTCCAGCGCCGGCCGGCCCGCCCCGTCCTTCGCCGGGGACGCCGGCACGCTGCAGGACGCCTACGACCTCGAGACCCTGGCGAAGCTCCCGATCGTCGTCACCGCCCAGGGCGGGGACTACACCAAGGACGTGCACGGGAGGCTGCGCGCCGCCGGCTGGGACGGGCTGTGGATCGACGCCGCGTCGACCCTGCGGATGAACGACGACGCGATCATCGTCCTCGACCCCGTCAACCGGGACGTCATCGACCGCGGTCTCGCGAGCGGCGTGAAGGACTTCGTGGGCGGCAACTGCACGGTCTCCTGCCTGCTCGTGGGTCTCGGCGGGCTGTTCCGCAACGACCTCGTGGAGTGGGCCACGTCGATGACCTACCAGGCCGCCTCCGGCGGCGGGGCCCGGCACATGCGCGAGGTGCTGGCGCAGTTCGGCGCCCTCCACGGCGTCGTCGCGGACGAGCTGGCCGATCCCGCCTCGGCGATCCTGGACATCGACCGCAAGGTGCTCGCCGCCCAGCGCGGCGACGCCCTCGACACCTCGATGTTCGGCGCGCCCCTGTCCGGCTCCCTCATCCCCTGGATCGACGCCGACCTCGGCAACGGGCAGTCGCGCGAGGAGTGGAAGTCCGCGGCCGAGACCAACAAGATCCTCGGCCGCACGGACCGGTACGCCCAGGACTGGGTGCCCATGGACGGGCTGTGCGTGCGGATCGCCACGATGCGCTCGCACTCCCAGGCCCTCACGATCAAGCTGCGGGAGGACCTGCCCGTGGCTGAGATCGAGCGGATCGTCGACGCCGACAACGAGTGGGCCACCGTGGTGCCCAACACCAAGGAGGATTCGATGCGGGACCTCACCCCCGTGGCGACCTCCGGCACCCTGGACATCCCCGTGGGCCGGATCCGCAAGCTCGCCATGGGGCCGGGCTACATCAGCGCCTTCACGATCGGCGACCAGCTGCTGTGGGGCGCGGCCGAGCCGCTGCGCCGCATGCTGCGCATCGCCACCGGCACCCTGTAGCCAGTGGAGGAGACCTCGATCCCGCCGGGGCTGTCGCTCGACGCGGGCGACGACCGCCCGCCCTCCGAGCAGCTCAGGCACCGCGTGCAGCAGGGCCGCGCGGACGGCACCCTGCCGGCGGGCACCCGGCTCCCACCGGTGCGCCGGCTCGCCGAGGCGCTCGGCCTCGCGGCCGGGACCGTGGCCAAGGCCTACCGCGAGCTCGAGGCCGCCGGCGTGATCGAGACCCGGGGCCGCCGGGGCAGCTTCGTGCGCGCCGCCGACCGGACCGAGGACCTGGCGGTGCAGGCCGCCCGGCGCTTCGCCGAGGAGATCGCGGACCTCGGGATCCCGGCCGAGCGCGCGCTGGAGCTGGTGGCCGCGCAGCTCGGCCGCTCCCGCTGACCGGGAGGGCCCGTGCGACCGCGCCGCGGGGGCTCCCCGGCACGAGGCCGTCCCGGCTCAGGCTCCCGGGGACCGCAGGTGCCGGGGGCCCGGCACGAGGTTGCCCGTCCCGGCGAGGGCCCGGCGGTGCCGCCCCTCGGCCGTGCGCGCCAGCCACCACCGCCAGCCGCGCACCACCTGGCCCTTCGCCCACTGGTTGAGCCGGTGCGCCCAGTGGAACTCGGTGCCCCAGATGCCGAGCCCCAGGAAGATGGCGAGCCACCCGGGGCCGGGCGTCACGAGCATGATCAGGCCCGCCAGCACGAAGACGCCCCCGAGGACCGTCACGAGCGTCCGGTAGGCCACGAACAGCAGAGGGTGGCCGCGGGACCAGCGGCGCAGCCGGCCGAGGGCCTGCCGCACGCGGCTGTCGGAGCTCTCCCCCTGGGCGATCTCCTCCTCGAGGCTGCTCACGGCCGCCGCCTCAGACCGCCGTGCCCACGATGACGGGCTCGGCGACGAGGTCCACCCCGTAGACGGACGCGACGCCGTCGCGCACCGTCCGGGCCAGCGCCATGAGGTCCTGGGCGGAGGCGCCGCCGCGGTTGGTGAGGGCGAGCGTGTGCTTGGTGGACAGGGAGGCGCGGCCCCCGGCGACGGCGGCGCCGTCGAGGTCCAGGAGCTCGTTGCGGGTCCCGGGCAGGCCGAAGCCCTTGCCGAAGCCGGCGTGGTCGATGAGCCACGCGGCGGAGAGCTTGACCCGGTCCTCGAGCGGGCGCCCCGCGGCGTCCACCACGGGGAAGCGGGGGGCGTCGGCGGGCAGCCGCTCCCCCAGGGCGTCGGCCGGGAGGATGGGGTTGGTGAAGAAGGACCCGGTGCTGTAGGTGTCGCGGTCCTCCGGGTCGAGGACCATGCCCTTGCCCGCGCGCAGGGCCAGGACCGTCTCCCGCACCCGCTCCAGGGGGGCGCGCTCCCCCACCTGGACGCCGAGCCGGCGGGCGAGCTCGCCGTAGCGCACCGGGGCGCTCTCGGTGCCCCGCTCGAGCCGGAACCGCACGGCGAGCACCACGTGGCGCGGGGAGCCGGCCACCGTGCTGCGCTTGAGGGCCGAGTCCCGGTAGGAGAACGCCAGGTCGGCCGGGGCGAAGTCCCGCACGCGCCGCTCCCGGCGGTCCCAGACCCGCACCAGCTCGACGGTCTGGGCCACCTCCTGGCCGTAGGCCCCCACGTTCTGCACCGGGGTGGCGCCCGTGGTGCCGGGGATCCCGGCCAGGGCCTCGATGCCGACCCGCCCCTCGGCCACGGCCTGCGCCACGAGCTCGTCCCACGGGTGGCCGGCCTGGACCTCGAGGAGGGCGCCGGCGGGATCCTCGGCGAGGACCTCCACGCCGCGCGAGAGCACGTGGACCACGGTGCCCGCGAACCCGGCGTCGGCGGCGATGAGGTTGGAGCCGCCGCCGACCACGAGCACGTCCCGCCCGGCGGCGTCGGCCGCCGCCACGGCGTCGACGACCGCCTGCTCGGACTCCGCCCGCACGTAGTCGCGGGCGGGCCCGCCCACGGCGGCGGTCGTGAGGTCTGCGATGCGAGGGGACGTCATGGCGACCACCCTATCGGGCGGCCCGCGGTGCCCGGGCCCGGGCTCACGCCAGTCGCACCACGGCCTGGGCCTTGACCAGCACCTTCAGCGCCGCGGCGGTCGCCGG
The DNA here is from genome assembly GCF_040981005.1 of Kocuria sp. CPCC 205258. NCBI lineage: Bacteria > Bacillati > Actinomycetota > Actinomycetes > Micrococcales > Micrococcaceae > Kocuria > Kocuria sp. CPCC 205258. The sequence goes on from NZ_JAVKPS010000006.1 coordinate 89,591, forward strand.
GTCGGCTCCCGCCGCGGACAGGTCGGGGGCGGTCACGGTCAGGTCGACGCGCACGGTGCGGGCGGCGTCGTCGAGGGCGCCGATCTTCCCGGACACCGTGAGGGCCGTGGAGGCCTCGACCGCGGTCCCGAACCGGTTGGGGACGACCACGGGCTTGGTGAAGCGCGTCTGGTAGTCGACCACGGCGCCGGGGTCGCCGGCCCAGTCGGTCACGAGCTGCACGGCCGCGCCCATCGTGAGCATCCCGTGCGCGATGACGTCGGGCAGGTCCACGGAGCGGGCGAACTCCTCGTTCCAGTGGATGGGGTTGAGGTCCCCGGACGCCCCCGCGTACCGGACCAGGTCCGCGCGGGAGAGCTCGATCCGGCGCTGCCCGATCTCCTGGCCCTTCTCGAGGCTGTCGAAGGCGATGCTCACGGTCACTGGTCCTCTCCGCGCACGAGCAGGGACGAGACGGTGGTGGCGACGTGCTCGCCGTCCGCGGCGCGGATCTCGGCGCGGGACGTCACCATCGCCCCGGAGCCCATGGCCCGGACCTGGTCGACGTGCAGCTCGGCCACGAGCTCGTCCCCGGCGACGATCGGGCGGTGGTGGGTGAAGCGCTGGTCGGCGTGGACCACCCGGGAGAAGTCGATGCCGGCCTCGGGGTCGGCGATCAGGGCGGCGTCGGCGCGCTGGGCCACCACGATGGCGAAGGTGGGGGGCGCCACGAGGTCGGGGTGGCCGAGGGACCGGGCCGCCTCGACGTCGTGGTGGGCGGGGTGGACGGCCTGGACGGCGCGGGCGAAGTCGCGGATCGCCTCCCGTCCGACGCTGTAGGGCTCGGCCGGCGGGTAGGTCCGCCCGACGAGATCGGGGTTCACGGGCATGGCAGCTCCTCGCTGGACGGGCCGCGCGCGGGCGGCGGGACCCGTCCAGTCTACGGCGGCGCGCCCCGTCCCGCCGGGCGCCGCCGCCCGGGGCACGTACACTCCTGCCCATGCATCTCCTGGACGTCGGCCGGATCGTCGCAGGACTGGCGCTGCTGGTCCTCGGCGGAGAACTCCTGGTGCGGGGGGCGTCCGCGCTCGCCCGGCGGGTGGGGATCTCCTCCCTCGTGGTCGGGCTCACCGTGGTCTCGGCCGCCACGTCGGCGCCGGAGCTCGCCGTCACCGTCGGCGCCGTGCTGCGCGACGAGCCGGGCCTGGCCGTCGGGAACGTGGTCGGCAGCAACATCGTCAACGTCCTGCTCATCCTCGGGCTCTCCGCCCTCGTCGTTCCCCTCGCGGTGAAGCAGCGGCTGGTGCGCTTCGACCTGCCCTGGATGGTCGTGCTGTCGATCGGGCTGCTGCTCGTGTCCCTCGACGGGCGGATCGGCGCGGTGGACGGAGTGGTCCTCCTCGCCGCCGTGGTGCTGCACACGGTGCTGACCGTCGTGATCGGCCGGCGCGGTGCCCCGGTCCCCGCGGCGGCGCCGTCCGGGGACCGCGGAGCCGGCGGCGGCACCGGCGGTGCCGAGGACGCCGGGACCGAGGAGGAGCCGCCCCCGGCCTCGGTCCCCCGCTCCGTGCTGCTCGTGGTGGTGGGGATCGCCCTGCTGGTCGCCGGCGCGACCCTGCTCGTCGACGGGGCGGTGAGCATCGCCACGTCGCTGGGGGTCAGCAGCCTGGTGGTCGGGCTGACCGTGGTGGCCGTCGGGACATCGCTGCCCGAGCTGGCGACCTCCGTCATCGCGGTGCGCCGCGGTGAGCGCGACCTGGCCGTGGGCAACGTGGTGGGCAGCAACATCTTCAACATCGGGGTGGTGCTCGGCCTGCCGGCGCTGATCTCCCCCGAGGGCATCCCGGTGTCCGGTGCCGCGGTGGCCCTCGACATCCCGGTGATGCTGGCCGCCGCGGTCGCCCTGCTCCCCATCGCGTTCACCGGGTTCGCGGTGGCCCGCTGGGAGGGCGCCCTGTTCGTGGCCCTGTACGCCGCCTACACCGGCTACGTGGTGCTCGCGGCCACCGAGCACGACGCCCTGGAGGGGTTCACGTGGACCATGGCGTGGTTCGTCCTGCCGCTGGTCACGCTGACGCTCGCCGTCTTCACCGCCTACGAGATCGGCCTGCGCCGGGGCCGCCGGGATCCGTTGCGCTCGCCGTGACCGGTCCGCCCGGGGACGACAAAAGCCCGTGACCGGAGGGGTCACGGGCTTTTCGCCGTAGCGGTGGACGGGCTCGATCCGTCGACCTCACGATTATGAGTCGTGCGCTCTAACCAGCTGAGCTACACCGCCAGAGGGATGGGACACCGCGGCTGACGGCCTTGACGGCCGGGCCACGGGATCTCATCACGAGAGCCCCGACCGGGAATCGATCCCGGGACCTCCATCTTACCAAGATGGCGCTCTACCACTGAGCTATCGGGGCAACGACGAAGACTCTACCAGCACGTTTCGGGAGAACCAAAATCGCCGGGCACCCCTCTCCAGCAGCTCCGGAGCCGTTCTGCCGGCCCCGGACCGGACCGGGTTCTCCGGCCCGTCGGCGCCGTCCCGCCCGACCGGGCCGCGGCGCCCCGGCCCGGTCGGCAGGCGCCCCGGCCCCGGTGCTCAGTCGTCCACGTCGTCGTCCCGGTCGTCGTCCCAGTCGTCGTCCCAGTCGTCGTCGAGGGGGGCGGGCTGCACGGGCAGCGGGACCTGGGCCGGGGGTGCGGGGGCGGCCGGCGGGGCAGGATCGGGGGCGGCCGGCGGAGCGGGCGGGGCCGGCGGCGGCTCGACCGGAGGGACCGGCACCGCGGAGCCCCCCGCGTCCCCGGTGTCCGGCCCCGGGGCGTCTCCCCCGTCCTGCGCGGGACCGGTGGGGGACGGCGACGACGACGGGTCCCCGGCCGGCGGCGCCGTGCCGGCCGACGGGTCCGGAGCGGGGCTGCCGCTCACGGAGACGCCGCCGCGCACGACCTCCACGCGGTCCGTGCCGCTCGCCGCGTTCCACAGCAGGAGCGCCAGGCCCGCGACGACCAGGAGGGAGACTGCCGACCAGAGGATCCTCATGCCCACCAGTGTCCCGGAACCGGTTGAGGGGGGCATGAGAACATGAGAGCCCTCTCAGGAACGCAGCCCGTCGAGCAGGTCCTGCGCCACACCGCGCCACCGCGGGCGGAACGCGTAGACGCAGGCGAGCCGCAGCCGGGTCGCCTCGGCGTGCACGGCGAGACGGCCGGGGTCGGCGCCCAGCACCCGGCCCACCGCGGTCACGGCCTCCTGTCCCGCCGCCCGGAGCGCGGGGTCGAGCAATCCCTGCGCCGCGCGCAGCTGCAGGTGCACGGAGAGGTTCGCGAGGTCGAGCTCGGGCTCGCCGAGGGCCGCGGTGTCGAAGTCCAGGAGCCCCAGCCGTGCGCCGTCGAAGAGCAGCTGCTGGTCGTGCAGGTCCCGGTGCAGCACGACCCGGCCCCGCCGGTCGGCGGGCAGGGCCGAGAGCTCCGCCCCGATCCGCCGTGCCCGTGCGGCGACCGCCCCCGGCGGGGCCTCGAGCAGACCCGGGAACGCCTCGAGCCGGCCGGCCCAGCGGGCCAGCGTGCGGGCCTCGTCCTCGGCCGTGTGCGCGGGCAGCGGCTCCGTGCCCGGCGCGGCGGTGGCCAGGGCCGGCCAGCACCGCGCCCACTCCGCCCAGGCGGCACGGTAGGCGTCGTTCCGTCCCGCGGCCCCCAGTTCGTGCAAGCTCCGGCCGGGCAGCACGGAGAACTCGACCCGGTCCTCGGCCCGGGCCAGGACGGCGGGCACGGCGAAGCCCGCCGCCGTGCCCAGCCCGTGCAGCCGGTCGGACAGCTCGGCGACCCGGGCGGCCCGGCCGCGGACCAGGAACTTGACGAAGCGGTCCGGGGTGCCGACCACCGCCCGCCGGCGGTGCCGGTGCACGACCACCCGGCCGCCGGCCGCGGCCGCCGCGGCGAGTCCGGGGAGGCGGGGGTCCTCGCCGTGGGGCAGGACGCGGACGGCCCACGGCCGTCCGGCCCCGGGTGCCGCCTCGCCCGCGCGGACGCGTCCGTGCTCGTCCTCGAGCTCGAGCACGAGCCGGGTGCCGTCCGCCGGCCAGGCGCGGCGCACCTGCAGCGGCCGCCCGTCGGCGTCCGGCACGGTCTCCGGCACGCGCACGGGGCGGGTCCGCGGGACGCGCGCCACGTCGGTGTGCACGCCGTGCACCGGGTCCGCGCCGGCGCGCACGGGGCCGATGGGCACGGGGCCGGCGCGCACAGGGCCGACGGGCACGGGGCCGGTGGGAACGGCGCCGAGCGGCACGGACGGCGGGGCGCCCGGCGCGGACGGCACGGGCCCCGGCCCGGGAGTCGCGGTCACCGGCGCCCGCTGCACCTGATCCACCAGCCGCTGCGCGAGCGCGACCCGCCGGTCCGTGCGCTCCCGCCAGTCGGCGGCGGCCGAGCGGAAGGGCTCCATGCTCCGGGCGAGGACGTGGAACGCGGCCCAGGCCAGAATCTCGGGCCACGGCGGCAGCGCCGCCCCGGACCCGTACCCGCGCAGCAGGGCGCCCGTCAGGGGCAGCTCCTCGGGTGCGGCGGGGGCCTGTTCGGCGCCCGGGCCGAGGAGCTCCACGGCGAGGAAGCTGCCGAGGTCGTCGGCCGCCGTGCCGGTGCGGATCCGGTCGAGGTCGGCGAGCCGGAGCTCCGGCGCCCCCAGGCCCCCGTCGCCGCGCACGAGCACCTGGTCCGCGGAGAAGTCCCCGTGCAGCAGCCGCTCGGGGGCCCCGGTGCGCTCCGCCAGGGCTTCGGCGACGGCCCGGCCGGTCCGGGCGCAGCGGACGCCCGACCGCCGGTCGAGGGCGGACAGGTCGGCGGCCAGCGAGCGCAGCTTCCGGCCCGCGTCCAGGGGGGCGCCGACCCGTGCGGGGCCGAGGAGTGCCGGTCCGCGCCCGTGCAGCTGCGCCAGTGCGGTGCCCGCGGCGGCGGCCGCCTCGAGCACGGGCCCTCCGGGTCCGGTGCCGGGACCTGGGCCGTCCGGGGCCGCGGCGCGGGCCGCGAGGTCGCCGTCCCCGAACCAGGGGTAGTGCAGCACGTGCGGTGACACGGGCAGGCCGGGGACGGGCACCGGGGCGAGCATCGGGAGCCCGGCGGCGGCGAGCCGGGTCAGCAGCACCGGGTCCGCCGGCGCGGGGCCGGCGGTCAGCTTCGTGACCCGGCCGGCCCCGCCGCTGTCGGCGCCCGTGAGGACCGCGCGGCGGCGGGGGTTGTAGCGCAGCAGCCGGGCGGGGTCCCCCGGCTGCCCCAGCCGCCGGGCCCGGTCCGGCCCGAGCACGGAGAGCGCGCGCCGCAGCTCGGGGTCTGTGCCGATCGTCCCCACGGCCAGGCGGTGACCGGGGCGTCCCGGCACCTCCGCGACCAGCACGGGCGCCGGCCGGCCGTCCCGCGCGGCGCGGGCCAGGACCTTCTCGAGCTTGTCCCGCCCGTCCCCGGCGGGGGCGTAGGCGGCGACCCAGTGCACCGCGCCCGTGGTCCCGGCGTCCACGCGGGCCACGACCGAGACGCCGGGCTTGTAGCGCAGGTGGCTGGCGCGCAGCGGACCGCCGAGCTGGTGGCCGAAGAGCTCGGTGAGCCGGCCGGGGTCGAGGACCGCGGCGAGCGCGGGCAGGCTCTCCCAGGAGTCGGGCAGGTGCCGCGTCACGAGCGGACCTCCCGGCGGTCCTGCGCCCGCTGCTGCTCGACCCACGCGGCGAACACGCCGTCCGGCCGGGCGAGCAGCTCCTCGGGGGTGCCGTCGAGCAGGATGCGCCCGTCCTGGACCCACAGCACGCGGTCGGCGGCGAGCGCGAGCGCGGCGTCGTGGGTCACCGCCAGGGACGTGCGGCCGCGGACCAGGCGGCCGAGGGCGTCCAGCACGTCCCGGGCGGACCGGGGGTCGAGTCCGGTGGTGGCCTCGTCGAGCAGCACGACCGGTGCGTCCCGCAGCAGGGCGCGCGCGATGGCCAGCCGCTGGCGCTGCCCGCCCGAGACGGTCGAGCCGCGCTCCCCCACCGGGGTGTCGTAGCCCTGCGGGAACGCCGTCACGAACTCGTGGGCCTGGGCGGCGGACGCGGCGGCCTCGACCTCGGCATCGGTGGCCCCCGGGCGGCCGAGCCGGATGTTCTCCCGCACGGTGCCGTGGAAGAGGACGGAGTCCTGCAGCAGCAGGGCGGTGCTGCCGCGCACGGTGCCGAGGCTCAGGGCGCGCAGGTCGTGGCCGTCGAGGGTCACGGACCCGGCGACCGGGTCCATCATCCGCACCAGCAGGGAGACGAGGGTCGACTTCCCGGAGCCGGACGGGCCGACGACGGCGACGTGCTGTCCCGCTGGGATCACGAGGTCGACGTCGCGCAGCACAGTGCGCCCGCCGTGCTGCGGGTCCCCGTACGCGGCGTCCACGTGGTGGAGGGCGATCTCCCCGCGCACCCCGGGCAGGACCAGGGCGCCCGGGGCCTCCCGAATGTCCACGGGCTCCGCCACGAGGTCGGCCACCCGCTCCCCGGAGGCCGCGGCGCGGGCGATGCGCCCGGTGTACTTGGCCATGTCCCGCAGGGGCTTCATGCACGTCTTGAGATAGGTCGTGAACAGGACCAGGTCGCCCAGGCTCATGGCGCCCTCGAGCACCCGCAGGCCGCCGCCGAAGATCACGGCCGCGGTGGCCACGCCCACGATCACGTCCGTGGCCCGTTCGAGCGCGGCGGCCAGACGGCGGGACTGCACGCCCTGGGTGAGGGCCTGCCGGTTGGCGCGGCCGAAGGAGCCGGCCATGTGCTCCTCCAGCCCGTAGGCCTGGACGGTGCGGATCGCGCCGAGGGACTCGTGGGCGGTGTTCGCCAGCGCGCCCTCCCCCTGCCGGGTCCGGCGCGAGGCCTCGGTGATCCGCCCGGAGGACCCTCGGCCCACCAGCAGGAAGGCCAGGATCGCCACGACCACCACGAGGGCCAGGAGCCAGTCGAGGAAGAGCATCACCGTGCACATGACCACGAGGGTGACGACGTTGGCCAGCAGCGGCAGGCCCGCGGTGACGGCCACCTCCTGGAGCTTGCCGATGTCCGAGACGAGGCGCTGGACCGTGTCCCCGGCCCGGGAGACCGAGTGGTAGCGGTCCGACAGCGCCTGGACGTGCGCGAACACGCGTTCGCGCAGGGCGGTGGAGACCCGGGAGCCGACGAGGGCGAACGCGACCGTGGCGAGGTAGTTGGCGAGTGCGCGGAACCCCACCACCGCGACCGTGGCCAGCCCGGCGGCCGCGAGCAGCTGCCACGAGGCCTCCGGGATCCACGGGTCGACGTTGTCGGCGCCGAGGGAGAGGGAGACGGCGTCGACGACGATCTTCAGCGGCCACGGCTCGAGCACACGGAAGGCCACCTCGGCCAGGAGCACCACGACGCCGCCCGCGGCGAGCAGCCGGTGCTCGCGCAGGTGCGGGGTGAGCAGCCCGAGGGTGCGCCGGAGGGCCCTGCGGTCGAGCCGCCCGCCCCCGCTCACCGCGGCGCTCCCTGCAGTGCTCCCGGTGCTGCCGGGCGCGGTGCGGCGCCGCCGCGGGGCCGCGTGCCGGTGGGATCCGGACGGGCGAGGTCCGTGCCGGTGAGGATGCCGTCGAGCACCGCGGTCCAGGAGCGCCGGGCGACCGCGTCGCGGCGGCCGGCGCGTCCCAGGGCACGCCGCCGGCCGGGATCGGCCACCAGCGCGTCGACGGCGCCGGCCAGCGCGGTGGCGTCCGAGGGCGCCACGAGCAGCCCAGTCACCCCGTCCTCGACCGCGGCCGGCACCTGGCCCACGCGGGACGCGACGACCGGCAGGGCCGCGGCGGCGTACTCGTAGATCTTCAGCGGCGAGAAGTACTGGTCCGCGGCGTCCTCCGTGGCGGGATAGGGCGCGACGGCCACGGCGCAGTCGGCCAGCAGCCCGGGCACCGCGGCGGGGGTCACCGCGCCCGTGAACTCGGCGTCGACGCCCAGCTCGGCGGCCAGCTCCTCGAGGGACGCCCGCTGGGGGCCGTCCCCCACCACGCGCAGGCGCCAGTCGGCCGCGGCCTCCGCGCGGGCCCGGAGCAGGTGCTCCACGCCGTGCCAGGGCTTGAGCGTGCCGACGAACACGACGACCGGCGGCACGGGGTCCGGTCCCCGGGCGGCGGAGTCGCGGCACGGACGGATGCGCTCCACGTTCACCCCGTTGGGGGCGACCAGGACCCGGCCGGCCCGCCCGCCGGTGGCGGCCACGGTCCGCTCCACCCAGCGGGCGACCGGCTCGGAGACGCAGGCCGTGCGCTCGGCGGCGGCGACCTGCGCGGCGAGCGCGGCGCGGGCGGCCGCCCCGTCCACGAGGTCGCGGTGGGTCCGCTGCTCGTCGATCAGCGGCGAGTTCACCTCGAGGACGCCCGGGACGCCGAGCGCGCCCGTGATCCCGGCCAGGGCGGTCGAGAACAGGGAGTGCCGCTCGTGCACCGCGTCGGCGCCGTCGGCGACGACCCGCTCCGTGATCCGGCGGGCGGCGTCCGCCTGGGCCCGCTCCCGGGCCGCGACGCGCGCGGCACGGCCGGGGGCGGCGGACGCGGGGGCCGCCGGGACCGGGACGTGGACGACCGGGACGTCGGCGAGGTCGGCGGGGACGTCCTCGCCGAGCCGGGTGGCGTAGAGACGGACCTCGGCGCCGCGGGCGCGCCAGGCGCGCAGGATCTCCTGGACGTGGACGGAGGCGCCCTTGGTGCCGAACACGGGGACGCCGGGGTCGGCGCAGACGTAGGCGAGGCGCATCAGCGGTCGGCTCCTTCGGGGACCGGGGCGGGGCCCGGGACGGGGTCGGCGGCCCCGGCGGTGGCGGGCCCCGTGACCGGGGCGGGGCGCTGGGCGGGCGCCGGCGGCAGCAGCGCCTGCAGGGCGGCGGCCTGGCCGGTCGAGTCGTAGTCCCGGGCGACGAGCGCGCGGGCGGCGCGGGCGGCGCCCACCCGGTCGAATCCGGGGTCGGCGACCGCGGCGAGCGCGCCGAGCAGGGCGTCGTCGTCGTCGGCGGGGACGAGGACCCCGGTGCGCGGGGCCGCGTTGCGGACCACCTCGGGGATGCCGGTGACGTCGCTCGCGATCACGGGCACGCCCATGGCCATCGCCTCGAGCAGCACGGTGGGCAGGCCGTCGGCGTTGCCGTCGGCGCCCACCGTGCACGGGGCCGCGAAGACGTCCGCGGCGCGCAGCAGCCGGCCGACCTCGGCCTGGGTGCGGGGCCCGACGAGGTCGACGACGTCCCCGGCGCCGAGCTCCGCGACCAGAGCGCGCAGCGGCCGCTCCAGCTCGCCGCCGCCGGCGACGGTGACGGACAGCCGCCCGCCCTGCTCCCGGTACCGGGCGGCCGCCCGCACGAGGCGGTCGAAGCCCTTCTTCTCCACGAGCCGCCCCACGGCCACGACCCGCAGGGTCTTCCCCACGGGCGCGGGGTCCCGGTAGGGGAAGCGGGCGAGCTCCAGGCCGTTGCGCACGAGCCGCAGCCGGTGCGCGTGCGCGGGGAACGCGGAGGCCAGGTGCCGCCGGTTGTACTCGGAGATCGCCACCACGTGCTCCGCCCGCTCGAGGGTGCGGCGCAGCCGGGCGGGGTCCACGGACTCGTGGAAGATGTCCTTCGCGTGGGTCGTCACGGAGAACGTCACCCCCGTGAGCCGGGAGGCGATCTCGGCGACGTGCGCGGCGAGGGTCGCGAAGTGCGCGTGCAGGTGCGTGATGCCCTCCTCCACGACCCGGGTGGCCAGCGCCACCCCCTGGTGGACCTCGGAGGCCTCCGTGCCGGCCAGCTCCGGGAGCAGGGCGGCGAAGCGGGGGCCGAAGCCGGGGACCACCTCCGCCGCGCGGGCCAGGACGGCCCAGCCGGCGGAGGCCCGCTCGGGGCGCTCCACGTGGTGGACCGGTGCCTGGACGCGGGCCAGCTCGGGGTGGAAGCGCGGGTCGGTGCTGTGCCGGAGGGCGAAGATCGTGAGGTCCTCGCCCTGGGCCTCCCGGGCCAGGACCTCGGTGACCACGAAAGTCTCCGAGAAGCGGGGGTAGACCTTCAGCACGTAGCCGATGCGGTGGCCGCTCACCGGAGGCCTCCGGCACGGGCCGGCACGGCCTGCGCGGGCGCCGGCGGCGGGCCCGCGGGCAGGAGCCGCGCCGCGAGGACGGGCACGGCGTGCAGCCCGTCGAGCGCCAGGTGCCGGCGCAGCCGCACGGTGCCGACCACGCGATGCAGCCAGCCGCTGAGCGCGGCGCTGGTGAGGGCGTCGGCGGTCAGCACGTCCACCGCGCCGTGGGCCTGGAGGGCGCGGGCCCGGATCAGCTGCTCCTGCCGGGGCCGGTCGCGCGGGACCAGGAGCGCGGGGGTGTTCGTGGTGAGGATCTCGGCGACCGAGTTGTAGCCGCCCATCGACACCACCGCGCTCGCGTCCACCACCTCCGCGAGCGCGTCGGGCACGGACGGCAGGACGAGGGTGCCCGGAACGGCGGCGGCGCGCACCTGCTCGGCGTGCTCCTCCGGCATCTGCGGACCCGTGATCACCACGTGCCGGTGGCCGTGGGGCACCCGGGCGCGCGCGGCCGCGAGGGTCAGGCGGTGGCCGTCGGAGCCCCCGCCGGCCATGGTGAGGACGTAGGGACGGTCCACGCCGCTCGTGCGCCGTCCGGCGGCCCGGCCGGTGGCGAGGTAGCCGGTGTGGCGGACCAGGTCGGCGAGCCCGGCGGGGATCTCGCCGGAGGCCACCGGGTCGTGCACCGCGCGGTCGCCGTACACCCAGATCTGGTCGTAGACCTCCCGCACGGGGTCCAGGTCCCCGAGCGCGGCCCACTCGCGGGCCGCGGCCGCGGGCTCGTCGAGGACCTCGCGCAGGCCGAGGACCACCGCCGTGCCGGGGCTCCGGTCCCGGAGCCTGCGCAGCGGCTCCAGCAGCTCCCGGTCCACCCCCCAGGCGTGGCGGTCGACGACGACGAGGTGCGGGCGGAAGGCCGTGAGCGCGGCGTCCACCATCCCGGAGCGCAGGGCGGTCAGGTGGCGCATGTCCACGGTGAGGTTGCGGGGCGCGTAGCCGCCCGCGCCCTTGCGGATCCCCGGCAGCACCACCCAGTCGAAGCCGTCGGGGCGCCCGTAGGACGTGGCGGCGTCGATGCCGGTCAGCAGCATGCCCGTCACCGGGCGCCCCGTCAGCGCCGGCAGGTGCTGGGCGAGGGACCGGGCGAGGGCCAGGTTCCGGCGGGTGTGGCCCAGGCCCTGGGAGTCGTGGGAGTACAGCACCACCCGCAGCTCGTCGTCGCTCATCGTGTCCTCCTCGGCGGATTAGCGCCGGTGGGTCCGGCGCCGGTGCGGCTGCCGCCCACTGTGGCCGAGGGACATGATGAGAACATGAGCCGTCGATGAAAAGGTTCTCATCTGCGGACGCCCGGCCCGCCGGGACCGGCCCGGAGGCCCCGGTGGGCCGGTTCGCCCCGGCGGGCCGGTTCGCCCGGGTGGATCCGCCGCGGACCGGCTCAGCCGCCGAAGACCGGCGCGACCGCCTTGACCAGCTGCTGGCCGCCCAGGACGGCGAAGAGCAGGGCCGTGATGCCCAGGGCGATGTTGGTGTGGAGCTTGTTGGCCCACTCCTTCGGGATCCGGCTGCCGTTGAGCAGTCCCAGCAGCGTGAGGGCGAGGAACGGCATGAACAGCGAGCCGAGGACGCCGTAGGCCAGGATCAGGCCGATCGGCTGCCCCAGGGCGAAGAGGACCATGGGCGGGAACGTCAGCCACAGCACGTAGAAGCGGAAGTACTTGCCGCCCACCCGGGTGTCGGGGTGGCCGGACTCCTTGCCGCGGATGTTGCCCCAGAAGTCCGCGAACATGAGGGAGACGCCGTTCCAGACGCCGATGATCGAGGAGAAGGAGGCGGCCCAGAAGCCGATGAGGAAGCCGGTGCCGACCACGTCGCCGTACTCCGCGCGCAGCACGGCGTAGAGGTCGAGCAGGCCCTCGTCACCGGAGCTGAGCGCCACCCCGGCGGAGCGGACCACCTCGGCGCCCACCACGAGCATGGCGATGACGAAGACCCCCGTCACGACGTAGGCCATGGAGTTGTCGATCCGCATGACACGCATCCACTTGGGCGTGTACCACCCCTTCTCGCGCAGCCAGTAGCCGTAGGCGGCCAGCGTGATGGTGCCTCCCACGCCCCCGGCGAGCGCCAGCGTGTAGAGCACGCCGCCCTCCGGGATGACGGGCACCAGGCCCGTCAGCATCTCGGGGACGTTGGGGGCGGCGATGACCGCCAGCCCCACCACGGTGACGAACATCAGGCCGACCAGGGCTGCGGTGACCTTCTCGAAGAAGGAGTACTTCCCGAACCACACCATGACGAAGCCGAGCAGCCCCATGATGATCGCCCAGGCCCACAGGGGCAGGACGGGGAACACCGCCGCGAGGGGCAGGGCCGCCGAGGACATCGCGGTGGCGCCGTAGACGAAGCCCCAGATCATGATGTACGGGCCGAAGTACCAGGTGGTCCAGCGGCCCAGTGACCGCCAGCCCTCGAAGATCGTCCTGCCGGTGGCCAGGGTGAAGCGCCCGGCGCCCTCCACGAGGATGATCTTGAGGATCACGCCGAGGATCACCGCCCACAGCAGTCCGTACCCGTACCGGGACCCGGCGACCAGGGTGGCGACCATGTCGGCGGCGCCGACGCCCGTGGCGGCGACCACCAGGCCGGGGCCGACGATCTTCCACTTGGCGGGCGCCCCGCCGTCGTCGTCCGTGCGGGCGCGGTGGGCCGCGAAAGACTTCTCGTTCGCTTCGCTCATGCTGGTTCCTCGTCAGATCGGTCCGTCGGGTGGCCGGGGCCGTGCCCCGGATCACCCTACCGGGCCGGTGCCGATCAGAGCTTGGCGAGGCGGTAGCCGGCTCCGCGCACCGTGACGATGCGCTCCGCGCCGAGCTTGTTGCGCAGGTAGCGGACGTAGACGTCCACCACGTTGGACGAGCCGTCGAAGTCGTAGCCCCAGACCTTGTTCAGCAGCTGCTCGCGCGTGAGCACCTGACCGGGGCTCTCGAGGAACGCCCTGGCCATGGCGAACTCCCGGGCGGAGAGCTCGACCTGCCGGTCCTCGAGCACCGCGCACCGGGTCCCGACGTCGAGGGCGAGCCCGCCGTAGCGCAGCCCGTCGTCGGTCTGCTCGGCCACCGCGCGGTCCCGGAGCCGGGCCCGGACGCGCGCCAGCAGCTCCTGGAACCGGAACGGCTTCGCGAGGTAGTCGTCGGCCCCCTGCTCCAGCCCCGCGACGGTGTCCTCGACCGAGTCGCGGGCGGTGCACATGATCACGGGGATCGAGAAGCCCAGGGACCGCAGCACCGAGAGCACCTGGAAGCCGTCCATGCCCGGCAGACCCACGTCGAGGACGAGCAGGTCGAACTCCCCGGTGCTCGCGTAGTCGAGGGCGCTCGTGCCGTCCTCGACCACGGTGGTCGTGTAGCCCGCGGCGCGCAGGCCCTTCTGGATGAAGCGCGCGATGCGCTCCTCGTCCTCGGCGATGAGGATGCTGGCCATGGGGTGCCTCTACTTCCTGGAGGGGGCGGGGCTGACGTCGGGACCGGGCACGGGGGCCGGGGACACCGCGGCACCGGACCCGGCGGCACCGGACGGGGGGACCGGGGCCGCGGCGGGCGGGGACTCCGGCAGACGGAGCGTGAACGTGGCGCCGCGGCCGGGGCTCGACCGCAGCCCCACGGTCCCGCCGTGCCCGTGGGCGATGGCCGCCACGATCGCGAGGCCCAGCCCGGAGCCCTCCACGGTGCGCCCCGTCTCGGCCCGGCCGAAGCGCTCGAAGATCCGCTGCTGGTCCTCCGGGGCCACGCCCACACCGGTGTCCCGGACCCACACCTCGAGGTTGCGCGCGGGGGCGTCCTCGCCGGGCGCGGCGGGCCCGGTGGCCCAGGCGGCGCCGAGGGCCACGAGGTCCCCGGGGGCGGAGAACTTCACCGCGTTGGCGGCGAGCTGCACGACCGCCTGGGTGAGCCGCTGCGCGTCGGCCACGACCTGCCCCTCGGCCCGTGCCTCGAGCTCCCAGCGCCGGTCCCCCAGCGCGCGCAGCCGGTCCATCGTGTCGTCCAGCCAGGCCGGGACGTCCACGGGGCCGGGGCGGATGAAGTCGGCGCGCTGGGCCTTGGCGAGCAGCAGCAGGTCCTCCACGAGGCGGTTCATCCGCTCGATCTCGTCGAGGAGCATGGCCCGGGTCTCCGCGACGTCGGCGGGGTCGTGCTCGTCCATCAGCTCGAGGTTGCCGTGCAGGATGGTCAGGGGGGTGCGCAGCTCGTGCGCGGCGTCGTCGAGGAACTGGCGCTGCTGGACGAAGGCCGCCTCGATCCGGCTGAGCATGCCGTTGAAGTTCACGGCGAGCTGGCCCACGTCCGAGTCGTCCTGCGTGACGGGCACGCGCCGCCCCAGGTCGTCCGGGCTGATCTGCTCCGTGGCCCGGCGCAGGCGGGTGATCGGTGCGGTGACCCGGCCCACCAGGACGTAGGCCACCAGCCCCGCCACGACCGTCGTGAGGGCGGCGATGCCGAGGTAGCGCCACAGCGAGTCCAGCACGATCCGGCGCTGGGCGCTCATGTCGAAGCCGACCACGAGGTAGCCCTGGCGCGGGTCCTCGTCCAGGACCACCGAGATGACGCCCAGGCGGAGGGTCCGGCCGTCCTGCTCGAGGTCGAAGACGACGGTCTGCCCGGGCCGGGCCCGCTCCACGGCCGCGGCGAGCGTGGCGGGGGCGTCGAGCTGGAACCGTGACCGGTCGGCGTGCTCGAACGCCGGCTCGCCGCCGACGAGCGCGAGGATGCTCTCGTGCTCCCCGGGCACCGTGGTGGTCATGAAGGTGTAGAAGAGCTGCGGCAGGTCCGTGAACGGCTCCTCGGCCGTGGCGTCCAGGTCCTCCGAGAGGGAGGCGTCCGGGCCGAGCGGCCCGCGCTGCGCGAGCCGCTGCAGCTCGCCCGCCTCCTGGACGATGTCCTGGCGCACGGACTCGTCGAGGTCCACCAGGCGCAGGTAGTGGGTGATCCCGCCCACGGCGAGGAGGGCGACGGCCAGGAAGGCGATGGTCGTGGCGAGCACCCGGCTGCGCACGGACCGCAGCTCCGTCCGCACCCTCTCCCACCGCGCGCCCGACATGCGCCCCAGCCTATCGACGGCACGTGAGAGGCAGATGAAGGAGGGGACGGGCCGTGCGGCCCGTCCCTCCTCCCGGTCCGGGGTCCTGCCCCCGGGCTCAGTACTTCTTGCTGCGCGGCTTGCGGAACGGCTTCTCGCCGTCCCGGTCGCCCGCGGAGTACCCGGAGCGCTTGCCCTGGTAGCCGCCGCGGGAGTCGTCGCCCCGGGCGCCGCCGCCGCGGCGGGGGCGGTCCTGGTAGGAGGACGAGGTGCTGCGGGGTCGGGTCCGGGCGCCGGCGCCCGGGCCGCGGTCGGCCTCGAGCTGGATGAGCTCACCGTTGATGCGCGTGCGGGAGAGCCGGTCCAGGGTGGAGGCGGGCAGGTTCTCGGGCAGGCCCACGAGGGTGTGGGTCGAGCGGATGTCGATCGCCCCGATCTGCTCGCCGCTCAGCCCGCCCTCGTTGGTGAGGGCCCCCACCACGGAGCCCGGCGAGACGCGGTGCCGGTGGCCGACGGACATCCGGTAGGTGGCCATGCCCTTCTCGGTGCGCGGCTCGCGGCGCGGACGGTCGTCGCCGTCCCGCCCCGGACGGTCCCGGTCGCGGGTGCGCTGCACCGGCTCGGGCAGCTCCTCCACGAAGAAGGGCCGCCCGTCCTGGGCCATCACGGCGATCGCGGCGGCGATCTCCACGGCGTCGACGTCGTGCTCGGCCTGGTACTGCTCGACGAGCTCGCGGAACTGGCCGAGGTCCTCGGACTCCATGGTGTCCGTGATCTGCTGGGCGAACTTGTCCTTGCGGGTCTGGTTCACGTCCTCCGTGGAGGGCATGCGCATGAGCTCCACCGGCTGGCGGGTGGCCTTCTCGATCGCGCGCAGCAGGTACTTCTCCCGCGGGGTCATGAACAGGATCGCCTCGCCGGAGCGCCCGGCGCGGCCGGTGCGCCCGATCCGGTGCACGTAGGACTCGGTGTCGTGCGGGATGTCGTAGTTGACCACGAGCGAGATGCGCTCGACGTCGAGCCCGCGGGCCGCGACGTCCGTGGCCACGAGGACGTCGATCTTGCCCTCGCGCAGGGCCTCGACCGTGCGCTCGCGCATGTTCTGCGGGATGTCGCCGTTGATCGCGGCGGCCGCGTAGCCGCGGGCCTTGAGCCGGTCGGCGACCTCCTCGGTGGCGGCCTTGGTGCGCACGAAGACGATGACGCCGTCGTAGTCCCCGACCTCGAGGATGCGGGTCATGGCCTCCATCTTGTGGGAGCCCATGACCTGCAGGTACCGCTGGCGGGTGTTGGTGCCCGTGGTGGTCTTGCCCTTGACGGCGATCTCCTGCGGGTCCCGCAGGTACTGCTTGGCGATCTTGCGGATCGCGGGGGGCATGGTCGCGGAGAACAGGGCGACCTGCTTCTCGACGGGCGTCTGCGAGAGGATCTGCTCGACGTCCTCGGCGAAGCCCATGCGCAGCATCTCGTCGGCCTCGTCGAGGACCACGTACTGCAGGTGGGACAGGTCCAGGGACCCCTTCTTGAGGTGGTCGATCACGCGGCCGGGCGTGCCGACGACCACCTGGGCGCCGCGGCGCAGCCCGGCCAGCTGCGGGCCGTAGGGGGAGCCGCCGTAGACCGGCAGGACGGTGAAGTCCTCGAGGTGGGTGGCGTAGGAGGAGAAAGCCTCGCCGACCTGGAGGGCGAGCTCGCGGGTCGGGGCGAGCACCAGGACCTGGGTGTCGCGGGAGACGCCGTTGACGTCGGAGAGCTCGGCGAGCCGGGACAGCGCGGGCACGGCGAAGGCCGCGGTCTTGCCGGTGCCGGTCTGGGCCAGGCCCACCACGTCCTTGCCCTGCAGCAGCACCGGGATGGTGGCGGCCTGGATGGGCGTGGGGTTCTCGTAGCCGACCTCGTCCAGGGTGGCGAGCACCCGGGAGTCGATGCCGAGCTCGGCGAAGGTGATGGTGTGCTCCTCGGCGGCGCCGGGGGTGCTGGGGGTGTCGACGGTCATGGAGAAGTGCCTCGTTATCTGTGCGGGTGGCGGCCCGGGAGCATGCCCAGGGGCGTCGGCCACGGTCGTGGTGTCCGGACGTCCCTGCCAACCACTTGGAGCCCCGCACGGGGCGGGAGCGTCGGACTCGGCGCGGCACGGGCCGCGGCCGAACACGATGCACGGACGGCATCGCGTTGCACGAGAAAGTGAGGGAGTGACCGGATTCGGTCCGTCCAGTCTAGCGCACGCGACGGCGCGGTCAGCCCCGGCGGCGCACCAGCACGAGGTGCTTCTCGTCACGCACCTCGGTGTAGCCGGCGCCGTAGCGCTGCCGGGCCCAGTCGGCCACGTCACCCGGCGGGTTGCCGCCCCACGCGGCCCCGAGCCGGTCGACCACCACGTAGTCGGGGGCGGGATCGCCCTCGGAACCCAGCCAGTGCACCTGCGCGCCGGGCACGAGGTGGTGCAGGAGGGTCAGGTCCGTGGCCACGCTCGCCCCCTCGGGGACGGCCGCGACGACCGCGGCCTTGGCGTCCGCCCGGGGGTCCGGACGGTAGGCGGCGGGGTCCACGAGGTCGGCCAGCGGGCGCCCCGGGACCAGCAGGAGCGCGACGACGAGCGCCAGTGCCGGCGCGGCCCGGGCGAGCCGCCGGAGGCGTCCGCCGCGCAGCCGTAGCACGGCGTCGAGCAGGGCGACGAGGACGACGGGCATGAGGACGGCGCTGTAGTGCCAGCCCGTGCCCCAGTAGCCGTGGTTCGGCGAGAGCATCCGCCAGAGCAGCGTGGGCAGCGCCACGAGCGCCAGCGGCGAGCGCACGGCGACCACCACGCCCACCGCCAGCACGGCCAGCCAGGTGAGCGCCTTCTGGCCCGGCAGCACCAGGGAGACCAGGGCCCCGGCGGGGTCGGCCGCGGCCGCCGCGAGGTCCAGCCGGTCCGCGTACGCGAACCGGCCGTCCGGGCTCAGGGCGGGCAGCACCACGGTCACCGCGAGCGCCGACCAGGCCGCGCCCCACGCGGCGAGGGCGAGCCCCAGCGCCACCGGGCGCCGGTCCCCGTTCGCCTCGCGGTGCGCCCGCCAGGCGAGCACCAGGCCGAGCACCGCGACCGTGACGCCCAGGTCCTCCTTGACGAACGCGACGGGGGCGGCCCACAGCGCGGCCGCCGTCCACCGCCGCTCCACCAGGCAGCCGAGGGCGAGGACCAGCAGCGGCAGGGCGAAGGCCACCTCGTGGAACTGCACCGCGACGGCCGCCTGCAGCCCGAAGCTGATCCCGTAGGCGAGCCCCAGGGCCGCGCCCGGGCCCGGGCCCAGCGCCCGGACCGCGAAGCCCGTCAGTGCCCCCGCGGAGACGGCTACGAGGACGTCCTGGACCAGGAGGAGGGTCAGCGCGGACGGGAACAGCGCGTAGACCGGCCCCAGCAGCACCAGGATCGGGTGGAAGTGGTCGCCCAGCAGGTTCGCGCCGTGGCCCTTGATGTGCACGACCGGGCCGTCCCCGGCGGCGTAGGACTTGGCGAGCTGGGTGAAGATCCCCAGGTCCCAGGACGGGACCTCCCAGCGGTGCCACTGGAGCAGAGACCACCACACGTACAGGACGAGCACGAGGAGCCCCACGCCCAGCGGCACCAGCCGCGCCCGCCCGGTGAGCGGCGCGGGACGGGCCGGCGGGGCGGCGCGGCGGAGCGCGGTGGCGGGCATGGCCTCCTCGGTGGCGGGGGGGCGCCGTCGGACAGGACTGCCATCATGGTCTCATGGCCGTCACCGCTCCCCCGCCCGCCCGCCGGCTCCCGGTGGCCCCGGACGCCGAGCTCGTGTGGGACCCCGAGGGCGCGCTGCACCTGGGCCAGACGCTCGGCGTGCTGGGCCGCGGCAGCGCCGATCCCCTGGTCCGGGTCGCGGCGCCCGACGCCGTGTGGGTCACCGCCCGGACGCCGGCGGGCCCGGTCACGGCGCTGTTCTCCCGCACCGGCGCCGGCCGGCCCCTGCAGCGGCCCGTGCGCGTGCGCGCGTGGGGACCGGGCGCCGAGCAGTTCCTGCTGGAGGCCCCGCGCTGGGCGGGCGCGGAGGACGCGTGGGAGCGGTTCGAGGCCTCGGACGCCTTCGGCGCGCTCCCCCACCGGCTGCGCGCCGCCCGGCACCACCACCCGGGGCTGCGGCTGCCCTCGACCGGCCGGGTGCTGGACCGCGCCGTGCTCTCGGTGCTCGAGCAGCGCGTCACCGTGCGCGAGGCCGTGGCGGCCCACCGGCAGCTCGTCCGGCGCCACGGCGAGCCCGCCCCCGGTCCGGCGCCGGAGGGGATGCGGATCGCCCCGACCGCCGAGGCGTGGTGCCGGGTGCCCGTGTGGGAGTGGCACCGGGCGGGGGTCGACGGCGCCCGGGCCGCGACCGTCCGCCGCGTGGCCGGACGGGCCGCCGCCCTGGAGCGCCTGGGCCGGGCCCCGCTGGACGCCGAGCTGCACCGGGGGCTGCGCTCGATCCCCGGCCTGGGGCCCTGGACGGTCGCGGAGATCGTCCAGTGCACGCACGGGGACCCGGACTCGGTCAGCGTCTTCGACTTCCACCTCGCGGACACGGTGTGCTGGTTCTTCGACCGGCGTCCCGGCGACGACCGCCGGATGCTGGAGCTGCTGGAGCCGTGGCGGGGCGACCGGCAGCGGGTGGTGCGCCTGCTGCGGGCCTCCGGCTTCCGCAAGCCCTCGTTCGCTCCGCGGCTGCACCCGGAGGACCACCGGCGCCGGTGAGCGCCGGTGGCCCTCCGGCGCGTGCCGGTGAGGACATCCTGTCCTTGCTGGCAGGGCCGCACCGGCGGGCGTTCAATGGAGCCATGACCACCGAACACGTGATCCAGGAGCCCCACGGCGTGGGCTACACCGAGCGGATGAACAAGCTGCGGGCCGGGGTGCTGGGCGCCAACGACGGCATCGTCTCGGTCGCCGCGACGGTCGTCGGCGTCGCGGGCGCCACCGCCAGCTCGAGCGCGATCCTCACCGCGGGCGCCGCCGCGCTCGTGGGCGGGGCCCTGTCCATGGCCCTGGGCGAGTACGTCTCCGTGTCCAGCCAGTCGGACTCGCACCGGGCCCTGATCGAGAAGGAGGAGCGGGAGCTCGCCGAGATGCCCGAGGCGGAGCTGCAGGAGCTCGCCGAGATCTACCAGGCCAAGGGACTCTCCGAGGGCACCGCACGGCGGGTCGCGGAGGAGCTGACCGAGCACGATGCCCTGGCCGCGCACCTCGACGCCGAGCTCAACATCGACGCGGAGGACATCGTCAGCCCCTGGAACGCGGCGGTCGCCTCCGCGCTGTCCTTCCTGCTGGGCGCCCTGCTGCCGCTCCTGGCGATCCTGCTGCCACCGGAGGAGTGGCGGCTCCCCGTGACCTTCGTCGCCGTGCTCGCGGCGCTCGCCCTGACCGGCTGGCTCGGGGCCCGTCTCGGGGACACGCCGCAGACGGGTCGCGCGGCCCTGCGCGTCGTCGTCGGCGGCGCCCTCGCCCTCGTCGCCACGTTCGCCGTGGGCTCCCTGCTCGGCGTCACGGGCCTCGTCTGAGCTGCTCCGGCACCCCCGGTGCCCCCGCGCCCGGGGCGCGGGGGCACGGGGCGGTCCAGGCACAACGACCCCGGGCCCCGCCTCACGGAGAGGCGGGGCCCGGGGCGGTGGTGCGGGAAGGGTCAGGCGTTGGGCGCGTCCTGGGACTGCTTGGCGACCTCGGCGCGGACCTCTTCCATGTCGAGGCCCTTGACGGCGTCGATGACCTGGTCGAGGGCGGAGGCAGGCAGGGCGCCCGGCTGGGAGAAGACCAGGATGCCCTCGCGGAAGGCCATGAGCGTGGGGATCGACGAGATCTGGGCCGACGCGGCGAGCATCTGCTGCTCCTCGGTGTCGACCTTTCCGAAGACGATGTCCTCGTGCTTCTCCGAGGCGGCCTCGTAGGTCGGTGCGAACTGCTTGCAGGGTCCGCACCACTCGGCCCACCAGTCGAGCAGGACGATGTCGTTCTCGGCGATGGTCTGGCCCAGGGTGTCCTGGGTGATGTCAACAGTAGCCATGCCCTCCAGCGTAGAGGCAGAGCCGTCCGGGGGCACAGGATTTCACTGCCGGCTCAAGACCGGACCGCGGGCGCGCACTAGACTGGGCGTCCGGGCCGGGCCTCCGGCGCGGGCTCCGGGACCGGCACGCCGGTCCGGGGCGGACCCCGTGCACGCCGAGGTGCGCCATGAACTTCGAGATCGGCATCTTCTCGCTGGGCGAGGTGGTCCCGGACCCCGTCACGGGCACCCGGCCCGACAGCCGCCAGCGCCTGCGGGACATCATCGAGCAGGCCGAGGCCGCGGAGCGCGCCGGGCTCACCGTGATCGGCGTCGGGGAGAACCACGGGACGGACGTGGTGGCGGCCTCCCCCGTGGTGCTGCTCTCCGCCATCGCCGGCCGCACCCACCTCCTGCGGCTCACCACGGCCGTCTCCGTGCTCACGGCCGGGGACCCGGTGCGGCTCTACGAGCAGATCGCCATGCTGGACAACATCTCCGGCGGCCGGGCCGAGATGATCGTGGGCCGCGGCGCCTCGCAGCGCGTGCTGCGCGCCCTGGGCCTGGAGCAGCAGGACCACGACGCCCTGTTCGAGGAGAAGCTGCGCCGGCTCCTCACGCTGCGGGAGACCAGTCCTTCGACCTTCGCCGGTCCGCTCGCCCGGGACGGCGTCGAGCTCGAGCTCGAGCCGCGACCGCTGCAGCCGTGCCTGCCGATCTGGCTGGGCAGCTCCGGCACGCCGGCCTCCGTGGCCCGCGCCGGCGCCCTCGGGCTGCCCCTCGCCCTGCTGCGCACCCACGGTCCCTTCGCCGGGGCGGTGCCCGTCGTCGCGGCCTACCGGCGGGCCCTCGAGGCGTCCGGCCGGGACGTCGGCACCCCGGTGGGCCTGAACGTGCCGGGCTTCGTCGCGCGCACCCCGGCGCAGGCCCGGGAGCTCAGCCACCCCTACTTCGCGGCGGGGGCCCGCAGCCACGGGCCCGTCGGGCCGGCGGATCCCCGCTGGTCCCGGGAGGAGTACGACCGGGAGTGCGGCCCGGACGGGACCCTCGTGGTGGGGGACGTGGACGAGGTGGTCGCCAAGATCGTGGCGCAGCAGCGCGCGCTCGGCCACCAGCGCCTCCTGCTCCGGATGGACGCGGGAGGCGTCCCGCACCACCTGGTGCTGGAGTCGATCACGCTGCTGGGCGCCGAGGTGGTGCCGCGGGTCCGCGCCGCCCTGGGCTGACCCCCGGTGACGGGACCCGGCGCTCGGGGCCGGGGACTCCGGCTCAGGCCGGCGCCGGGGACGCCGTGAGCACCACGTTCTTCCCCCAGAGGTCCTCGGTGTAGCAGCTGACGATGACCAGCCGGTCCGGGACGATGCGCCAGATGTCGCTGTCCTTCAGGGTGTTCTTGTCGTGGGTGACCACCGAGTCCACCACGTACTCCAGGGTCCCGGACCCGGTCTCCAGCTCGATCTCGCTGCCCACGAGCCCGGGATCGCTCAGCCGGTTGAACGGGGCGTCCCGGTCCTCCCAGCTGTGGCCGGTGATGTACGTGGTGTTCTCCGACCCCTCGCCCGGCATGCCGTACGGGGTGAGCCAGTAGCCGTCCAGGGTGTCCGGCGGGACCAGCAGCTCCGTGGCCAGCTCCTGCTCATTCGGCGTCAGCGGCAGGACGGTCACGTCGAACCGGGCGTCCTCGACGGTCAGCCGCACGGGGGCCGCCGCCGCCGGCCGGTCGGAGGTGGCCGCGGCCGAGGGGGTGCCCGTGGGCGCCGCGGTGGGGGGCGCCGCCGAGACGGCCTCCACCGGGGCGGTCGCCGTCGCGGCCGGGGAGCCGGTGTCCTCCGCGCCCCACGGGTCCGTCAGCAGGACCGCGGACAGGGCGGCCACGGCGCCGAGACCGCCGACGGCGGCCCAGCGCGTGCCCGCACGACGGCGCGGCGCGGTCTGCTGCTCGGGTGCGTCCATGCTCTGGTCCTCCGGGGGTCGGCGCGGGAAATGGCTGCGCCCTGGTGCCGCGCGAGCGCGGCACCAGGGCGGTCAGCGGTTCGGGATCAGGCGCGTGCGCGGCGCACCCGGAAGGCCACGGCCCCGGACACGGCCGCACCGGCGGCCAGCAGGCCGGCCAGCACGCCGGTGCTGAGCCCGCCCTCCTCGGCGGTCTGCATGTTGATGCCCTGGTTCACGCCGGAGTCGGTGCCGGTGCCGGCCCCGTCCTCCGAGTCGTTCCAGTCGTCGGAGTCGCCCCCGACGCCCAGGACGTCGCAGTTGCCCTGGAAGAGCGCCACGAGATCGGCGCCGTCCTCCATGAAGACCTCGCCCTGGGCGCGGGCGTCCACGGCGGCGGTCCGGAAGCCGGCCGCGGCGGCGGAGCTCGCCGCGTAGGCCTCGGCCACGGCAGGATCGCTGCTCGAGGCGGCGTAGGACTCCTGCAGGCGCAGGATCTCGGTCCAGGCGGCCTGCGCCCGGTCCATGGTGGCGTCGTTCACGACGGCGTCCTCCAGCACGGCCTGCTGGGTCTGGAGCTGGCCCAGGACCGCCTGGTCGGTGACGAGGGAGTTGAAGTGCGTGCCCGCGTCGTAGAGGTGGTCGGCGGCGGTGACCAGGTTGGTCACCGCGGTGCTGGCGGCGGGGGCCACACAGGTGTCGGCGTGGGCGGCGGGGGCGCCCAGGAACAGGCCTCCGGCCAGGACAGCAGCCGACGAACCCGCGGCCACCCACTTCTTCACAGCAGTCATATCGGTCTGTCTCCTCAATCATTCAGAACCCCGGGCCTGCCCCTGGGGTACCAGCGCGCGGCACAGTCCTTCCCAGCGTCCTCGGCGTGGCACACCGGCGGGAGCGCTGCGGGGTCGGTCGTGCTGCTGGTCATCCGGAGTAGGGGGTCCCGACGTGCCGGCTCGGGGAGTGCTGGCACGTGGCCGGATGATGCTGTCGCCTCAAGCTACAAGGATATTCATGTTCTTAGCAATTGTTAAGGCTGGAACGGCGCGGCGGCGCCTTCGGCGTGTCCCCGGATCAGGGGACTCGGGCGCGGAATTCCGCGCGGGCCGGGGGGCCTCCGGCACCCGCCCGGGCACCGCCTCGGCGCTCTCCTGGCGGCCGGGGGCGGCGGGGGCGTCCCGGCGGCGGGGGACGTGGTGACCCCGCCGTGGCCGGGGACGACGAAGGCCCCGGTCCGCGGACCGGGGCCTTCGTGGTGGAACTCGTGGCAGATGAGGGATTCGAACCCCCGTAGGCATTGCCAGCTGATTTACAGTCAGCCCCCTTTGGCCGCTCGGGTAATCTGCCGGGGTGCTCCCGCCGGCCCTTCCGGACCGGTGGTGGCCGCCCCCGCGTGCGGGAGCAGTTCAACAGTACAGAAGATCCGGCGCGATGCGAAATTGCCGGGGACGGCTCAGGCGGCGAGCCGCTCGCACACCTGCTGGAGGAACTTCTCCGCCTGCTCCGCGGTGATCTCGCCGTGGGTCACGGCGTCCGCGAGGTCCTCGGCGACGCCGATCAGCCGCTGCGCCGCCTGGGGGTCGAGCCGTTCGGTGGCCGAGGCCCCCGTGCCCGGTCGGGCCGGCGGCGCCGTCCCGTCGGCGGTCGCGGCCGCCGGTCCCAGCCCGATGCCCATCAGCAGGACCGCCGCCAGCGCGGTGGCCGCCACGGCGCTTCCGCGCCGGGTCCGCCCCGGGCCGGGCGTCACGTCGTCGTGACCCTCGGATGTGCTCATGCCGCCATCCTGGGAGACCGACCTGGACGGATCCTTGGGCGCAGGTCACGAAACGGTGACGGGGCCCTCCCCGGTAGGCTGGGACACAGTCCTGCGGGCCGCACGCCGCCCGTCCACCGTCCCAGCCCAGGAGGCAGCATGGCCAGCGATTCCTCGTTCGACGTCGTCAGCAAGGTCGACAAGCAGGAGGTGTCCAACGCCCTGAACCAGGCCCAGAAGGAGATCGCGCAGCGCTACGACTTCAAGGGCGTGGGCGCCGAGATCGACTTCTCCGGCGAGAAGATCCTCATGAAGGCGAACTCCGAGGAGCGCGTCAACGCCGTCCTCGACGTCTTCCAGTCGAAGCTGGTCAAGCGCGGCATCTCCCTGAAGTCCCTCGACGCCGGGGAGCCCTTCGCCTCCGGCAAGGAGTACCGGATCGAGGCCTCCGTGAAGGAGGGCATCGCCCAGGACCAGGCGAAGAAGATCACCAAGCTCATCCGCGACGAGGGCCCCAAGGGCGTCAAGGCCACCATCCAGGGCGACGAGCTGCGGGTGTCGTCGAAGTCCCGCGACGATCTCCAGGACGTCATCACGCTGCTCAAGGGCTCGGATCTCGAGGTGGACCTGCAGTTCATCAACTACCGCTGAGCTCGTCACGGGGGCGCGGCTCGCGCCGCTCCCCCGTGCGACGACGGAGCCGCCCGCCTCGCGAGGTGGGCGGCTCCGTCGTCGGCGGGCGGGGTCAGCGGCGGCCGATCCCCGCCATGCCCTCGAGCCGGGCCACACGGTCAGCGGTCGGCGGGTGGGTCCGGAACAGGCTGGAGGCGCCGCCGCCGCGGAACGGGTTGGCGATCATCAGGTGCGAGGTGTTGACGAGCTTCTGGTCGGCGGGGTTCAGCGGCCGGGCGTTCGTGCCCATCTCGATCTTGCGCAGGGCCGATGCCAGCGCGAGCGGATCGCCCGTGAGCTGCGCGCCGTCCTCGTCGGCGTCGTACTCGCGGGTGCGGGAGACCGCGAGCTGGATGACGGTCGCGGCGAGCGGCGCCAGGAAGGCCAGGAGCAGCCCCACGAGGGGGTTGCCGCGGTCCCCACCCCGCCCCCCGCCGAAGATGGCCGAGAACTGGAGGAACTGCGCGGCCGAGGTGATGATGCCGGCCACGGCCGCGGCGATCGAGGACGTGAGGATGTCCCGGTTGTAGACGTGCATCAGCTCGTGGCCCAGCACGCCCCGCAGCTCGCGCTCGTCGAGCAGCTGGAGGATGCCCTCGGTCACGCACACCGCCGAGTTCTCCGGGTTCCGCCCGGTGGCGAAGGCGTTGGGGCTCATCGTCGGCGCGATGAACAGACGGGGCATCGGCTGGTTCGCCCGCTGCGACAGCTCCCGCACGATGCGGTAGTAGCCCGGCGCCTGCTGCTCCGTGATCGGGATGGCGCGCATGGAGCGCAGGGCGAGCTTGTCGCTGTTCCAGTAGCTGTACGCCGTGGACGCCAGGCCGATCAGCGCGAAGACCCAGATGAAGACGCTGCTGCCCGTCCCGCTCGCCACGACCCACCCGATGGCCAGCAGCACCGCCCACAGGCCGCCGAGCAGCAGGACGGTCTTGAGCCCGTTGTTGTGGCTGTGCATCGCGGGTGCGGCTCCTTCATCGGGAACGGGGGTCTTCCGTTGGGCACAACGGCGCCGGCGGCGCCGGTCTTCCCGGGCCGGGCTACGCCCAGGGATCTCCCAGCCGGCTCCGGGCGTCCTCGTCGCCGGGCGCCGGAGGGATCGCCGCGGTCACCCGCCGGGGGTGGGAGGAGTGGCACCGCCGGCACCGGGCTCCGAGGACGGGGTCCCCGGCCCGGTTGCTCCGGTCGACGGGAGCTCCTCGGCCGGAGGCACCGTCGCCGGGGGCTCCGACGCCGGGGCCTCGGGGTTCACCGGAGCCGGGGTCTCGGCCGGGGGCTGTTCCGCGCCCGGGGACTCCGGGGCAGGGGTCTCTGGGGCAGGGACCTCCTCCGCGGGGGGCTCGGTGCCCGGGCTCTCGGTCACCGGCGTCCTGGGCTCGGTCGGCCCGGCGGCCGGGGGCTGCTCGACAGGGGCGTCCCCGGCCGGGCTGCCGCCGTCGTCGGCCGCGGGCCGGGGCGCTCGGCCGTCGTCCTGGACGCTCCCCCGGGTGGAGGGGGCCGCCTCGGTGCGACGGCCGGTCGACGCGCCGGCATCGGCGGCGGCCTCCCTTGCGCCGGCGGCCGGTCCGTCCGCCGTGGCCGCGGTGGTGATCGTTCCGCCGCCCGCCCCGGCGGTCCGTGCCTCGGCCGCGGCCTCGGTCAGGGGGCCGGGGGACGGCTCGGAGGTCGGCAGCGACAGCACCCCGCCGGCACCACCGGGCACCGCTGCACCGGCGCCGCGGGCCATGGTGGCCGCGCCGTCGTCCCCGGCGGAGGCCGCGGGTGCGGAGGCCGCCGGCGCGGAGGGGCCCGTCGCGCCGGAGCCGCCGAGGCGCCCCGTGGCCTGTGTCGTCCCGTCGCCGGGACCGCCGGAGCCGGTCACGGCGATCCCGGCCAGCGCCGCCGCGGCCGCCAGGGCCCCGGCGCCGAGCAGCACCTTCCGGCCCCGTCGGGTGACGTGGACGGCGGCGAGGGCCCCGCCGGCCACGTCGGTGCCCGGGGCCGCGCCGAGTCGTCCGGCGCTCATCCGTCCCGCGGCCCGGGCCAGCTCCACGAGCTCGTCGGTCCGGACGTCCCACAGCGGCACCCCGGCGAGCACGGGCAGCAGCCAGCCGCGCAGGCCTGCTTCGGTGTCCTGCAGATACAGGTGGTCGGCGGTGCAGCGCGGGCACTCGTCGAGGTGGTCCTGCACGGCCTCCGTCCGCTCGGCGGACAGGCCGCCGTCGGCGAAGGATCCGAGGTCGGCCGCGCAGTCCGCGCACCCGGGGAGGGTCGGCAGGTCCTGCCTGGCCCGGCGGTAGGCGGCCCGCAGCCCGGCGCGCGCCTCGAGGTGCAGCGCGGTGGTGGCGGCCGGGCTCAGCCCGAGCACCGCGGCCGTCCGCTCGAGCCCGAGGGCCTCGACCTCCAGGTGCCACAGCACGGCCTGCCACGAGGCGGGAAGGCCGAGATAGATGCCGGTGACCGTCCCGGCCGCGCTCTCCCGCTCCACGCCGGCCCGGCCCACGACGGCGACCAGCCGTGCCCGCAGGAAGACCCCCGGCCCGTCCTCGTCCTGCGTCTCCTCGCCGAGCTCCGCGAGGACCTGGTCGAAGGCCGTGCCCGCCAGCTGCTCCGCGTCCTGGCGGCTCGGCGTGTGGAGCCGGGCCACGACCACGGCGGTGTGCCAGTGCCGGTCCCGCAGGTCCGGGAAGGCGTCGGGCTGCTGCGCCCGCACCGCGGCGAGCAGCTCCTCGTCGGTGCGCGGGGTGCGCCCCTGGGCGAGCGGCTCGGTCGTGCGCGTCATGGGGTCTCCGTCGGTCTCGGGAACGCTCGGTCACCTTGCGGTGCGGGCGACCCGGGAGCGGTGCCGCAGGGCCGTGCCCCCGGCGAAGACGATGACGGCGCACGCCGACGGCGCGCGGTTCCAGAACTGTGGACCCCCCGGTCCCCCGAGCCCATGGTAGAGCGCCCCGGCGGAGCGCGGCACGCCGCTCCTGTCACGAGCCGTTCCCGTTCGTAACACAGGGCCGCCGGGAGCCGCGGGGTCGCCGGGCGACGCCAGTGCCCAGGGAGGGGCGGGCGGGGCGGGGCGCTCAGCGGTGGGGGCGGCCCTTCCCCTGGTCGGCGTGGCCGCCAGAGCGGCCGGGCGCCCCGTCCGACCCCCGCTGGTGCTCGCGGCCGTGGCGCCCCGAGTGCTTCCGCTCCCGGGACCCGTCCTCGTCCCAGCTCGTGCCGCGGTGTCGGGGCCCGCGCTCGGCGTACCGCACCCCGGGAGCGCCGGCCCCCTGCTGCGCGTGCCGGCGTCCGGGAGCGGCGTCCGAGCCCGTGGGGTCGCTGGGCGGTCCGGCCGTCCGGGCCGGGGGCGCCGGCGCCTTGAACGGCGCGGGGCTCGCGTCCACGACCGGCTGCGGGGTCAGCACCGACGGGACGGGCGAGGGGGTGCCCGCCTCCCGCGCCGGTGCGGGAGCGGTCGTGGGGGCGTCGGCCCTGCGGGCCGGCGGCGCGCTCCTCGGCGCGTCCCCGGACGACCCGTCCCGGGCAGCTGCGGCTCCATCGCCCGACGCCGCGCCGGGCGTCCCGGTCTCCGGGGCGCGGGCCCCGCCCGGCACGGACGCCGGCCGCTCCGCACCGGAGCGCGGCGGGGTGGCACCCTCGTCCCCGGACGGTCCCGGCACGCCGCCGGCGGCCGCCGCAGCGCCCGCGTCGTCACCGCTGCGGCCGGCACCGGACAGGTCGTCATCGCCGCGGTCGGCGTCGGCCACGAGGGCCGCGGCCTCCGGCCCGGCACCGTCCTGGGACACGCCGGCCGGGGCGTCGCCCGGCGCCTGCCCGGCCGTAGCCTCGTCCGACCCGGACGGGCTGCCGTCGCGCTCCGCCGCGGAGACCCCGACACCGGACTCGTCGTCGTCCTCCTGCTCCGCTCCGGCCGCAGAACCGTCCGCGCGCGGCTTCTCCAGGTCCTCGGCGGTGCGCGGCGCCCGCTCGGCGGCGAGGCTGTCGGCGGCCGGGACCGGGTCGCCCCCGCCGGACACGCCCACCGCGGCGACCGCCACGGCGGTCGCCAGGGCCCCGGCGCCCAGGAGGACCTTCGTCCTGCGGCTCGACCACGGCGAGGTTCCCGGCGCATCCTCCGGACGGGCACGGGAGGCCCCCGCGCCGACGGCGGCGACCCCTGCGGCGGCACCGGCTGCGGCACCAGCACCGGCCGGGGCTCCCGCACCGGCCGCGGCGGCGCCCGCTGCGGCCCCTGCTCCGGCGACCGCACCGGTCCCCGCGCCGGCGGCGGCGATGAGGTTGGTGAGCTCGAGGGACTCGGTGCCCCACAGCGGCAGGCCGGCCAGGACGGGCAGCGTCCACGTGCGCAGGCCCGTCCCGATGTCCTGTCGGCCCAGGTACTCGGCGGTGCAGCGGGCGCACCCGTCCAGGTGCGCCTTGACGTCCCGCCGGCTCCGCTGCCCGCGGGTGCCCCGGACGAAGTGGGGCAGCTCGGCGGAGAACTCCGCGCAGGCCGGTCCCGCCGCCCGGTCCGTCGCGGCCTGGCCGTAGAGCCCGCGGAGACCCCGGACCATGTCACGGTGCAGACCGGCGGCCGCGACCGCGCCGAGCCCCAGCGCCGCCGAGGCACGGCGGGCGCTCTGGCCCAGCACCTCGGTGCGCCAGAGGAAGCCCTGCCACTCGGCGGGCAGGCCGCTGAAGACCCGGACCAGGGACGCGGGGTCGGCGGGATCGTCCGGCAGCGCGACCGGCCGCGTGCCGCCGTCGGCCTCCCGTCCGACCATCCACACGACGAAGGCGCCGAGGAAGGCGCGGGGTCCGCCGCCCTCGCCGACGATCTGCTCGATCCGCCCGAGAGCCGCCGCGGCGACGCCCTCCGCCTCCTCCGTGCTGCCGGTCCGCGACCGCGCCACAGCGAGGGCCGTGCCGTGGTACCGCTCCCGCAGCACCCCGAAGGCGTCGGCGTCCCCGGAGTGGGCGGCGTCGAGGAGGACGTCGTCACGGAGCGCCTCCGGGTCGCCGGCGGGGCCGTTCGGACGGGCGTGGGCAGGACGCGTCATGTCTGTCTCCGTGGTGGTCGCGGTCGTTCGGGAAGAAAGAGCTCCGGGAACGTCCCGTCCGACCCGCGGGCGCGCACGCCACGACGACGGTGCCGGACCCCCATCCCCCGCGCACATCGTAAGCGCAGGTCAGAGGCGGGTGAAAGCCGGTGCCCGCCGGTGCGACCAGAACTGTCACGAGGGATCGACCATGGCGGACACGGGCGGGGCGGATGCGTCCCGCTATTGTGAGTCCATCGTGATAACGCTACGGTAGAAGGATGCAGACAACGGAACGCCCCGCACCGGACACCGCCCGGGCCGCCGCGTGGTCGGACCTGTTGCGCTCCCACGGCCGCCGGGTCACCAAGCAGCGGCTGGCCGTCCTCGACGCGGTGGACCGCCGCCCGCACTCCACCGCCGACGAGGTCCTCGCGGACGTCCGCACGGCGCTGCCGGCGATCACCCTGCAGTCCGTCTACGTGGTCCTCTCCGACCTCACGACCGTCGGCATGCTCCGCAAGTTCGAGCCGCCCGCCTCCCCGGCCCGGTACGAGACCCGCACCGGCGACAACCACCACCACGCGTACTGCGTGCGCTGCGGAACGGTGGCCGACGTCGACTGCTCCGTCGGCCACGCCCCGTGCCTCACGCCCTCCGAGCACCACAGCATGCAGCTGCTCACCGCCGACGTCGTCTATCAGGGCATCTGCGCCGACTGCCTCACGGCCGGGGCCTCCCCCGCGCAGGCCGCCCCGGAGCAGCCCTCCGCGGAGCAGCCCCTCCCCGCCAGGGGCTGACGCCCGCCGGGGCTCAGCTCCGCCCGGTGCCGTCCCCGGCCGGAGCCGGCCCGGCCTCGGCGCCCCCTGCCTGCCCCGGCTCCTTCTCCACGAGGGCCAGGAGCTCCCGGAGCTGGTCGGCGGTCAGCGTGGCCACCGGGGGGTGCGCGTTGATGCTGACCTTCCGCGCCCCGGCGTCGAGGGCGAAGCGCAGCGCCTGGCGGGCCGGCGCGGAGCGGACCTCCAGGGTGGTGTCCAGCACGGCGACCTCGGGCGCGGACGTGAACAGCAGGAGGGTGTCCGGCGCGGTGCCCTCCTCCTGCGGCTTCGCGTAGACGGGCACGGCGCGCCCGTCCTGCACGCGCGCGCCGAGCAGCAGCACCGCGTCCGGGGCCAGGAGCCCGGCGAGCAGCTGCGACATGTTGTTCTCGAGCATCGCGGCCTTCACGGCGTCGTTGCGCGGCGCCCGCATCGCCCACTCCACCTGGGGGCGGCTGATCCGGCAGCCGCGGTGGGCCGGGTCGATGACCAGGTGGTCGTGCTGCGGGTCGTCGGCGAGCATTTTCAGGACCTTCACGGCGGACTCGCGCAGCAGCACGGGCTTGCCGCCGTCCGGGTGGTGGCGGTCGAACATGGCCTGGGCCTCCGCCGCCGAGGTGTAGGCGGCGAGGGACCGCGTGCCGTCCGGCTCCCCCAGGGTCTGGACGCGCAGGGTGGACTCCGGGCCCACGGCCTCCCCGCCCGGGCCCGCCACGAGGTCGCTGGCCGTGACGTCCAGCAGCAGGGAGCCCGCCATGCACTGCCGGACGACCTCGATCATCGCCTTGTTGTCGGGGGCGCTCACGAACCGGTCGACGGCCGCCCGCACGAGGGGGTTGACGACTCCCTCGGGGTCGGCCTGCTGCTCGGCGCCCGGGGCGAGGACGGGCAGCTCGACACCGTCCCGCCGGGCGAGCTCGAGGGCCCACGCGGGGATCCGGGCGCGGGTGCGGGGGAAGCGCTCGAGGTGCGCCAGGACGTCCTGGGCCGTGAACGGCCCCTCGGTCCCCCACTGGCGGGGCTCGCCGTCGAGGTCGTAGGTCCCTCCGATCCGGTGGGTCGGCTCGGGCCAGCCCTCGGCGAGGATCACGACCGTGGCCGTGAACCACGTCCCGCGCCCCGGGACGTGGACGTTCTCCCGCAGCTGCTCGACGGCGGGGATGACGGCGCTGTCCTCCTTGATGGGCCCGGCGGTGCCGGGCACCACCTCGTCGCCCCGCTGCTCGCGCACGCGCAGGTGCACGCGCCCGCCCTGGACCTTGAGGTCCACGACCATCCGGTCCCATCCCGGCTCCGTGCGCAGCACGGAGAGCACCCACGAGCCGATCGTGTTCAGCAGCTCCTGCCGGGCCGGCCCGGGGGTCGGGGTGTCGGGGGTCTCGCTCATGCGGTGGCTCGTTCCCGGCCCGCGAGGGGGCCTGCTCGGATCGTGGTGGTCACGGGACGGGCGCGGGGCCGGGCGCGGCACCTGCGGGGCCCCAGAGGTCTCGCCCCACCCTACCCAAGCGGTCCCCGGCCGCCGCGGGCGGAGCGGCCGTCCGGCGCCCCCGCCGACGCACCGGGCGGCGCCCGCCGTGACGCTCCCGCACCCGCGAGGGTTGCTAGCCTGGACGCATGACGAAAACGCTGCAGGAACTGATCGACGAGTCGATCTTCATCTCCACCGAGTACCAGGCCAGGCTGGCCGAGCTGACCCAGGGCGCCGGGTGGGACGTCGACTTCTCCGCGCCGGCGTTCACCCTGCAGACCGAGCCCCCCGTGACCCTGACGCCCTATCTGCTGGGCACCGAGTCCGCCTCCCGCGGCTCCTGGATCTGGTCCTGGCAGGAGCTGGGCCACTTCCCGGCCGCGGTGGTCTCCGCCGCGGTCCAGGCCCGCGAGGCCGGGGAGCGGCTGGGCGTGGACGAGCTGTCCACCGACGAGCTGCCCGTGGCGGAGGGCCTCGCCCGCCGGCTGACGCTGGCGGCCAAGGCCGTGACGGGCGTGTACGCGCACTACCCCGCGGGAGCGGGCGGCGGCGTCACCGCGTGGCTGCTGCTGGACGGACCCGAGTTCGAGCTCCCCGAGCTCACCGTGGAGCGGATGATGCGGGTCATCGCCGAGGCGCTGACCACGGACACCGCGGTGGACCACAACCTCGCCGTGGACTCCTACGCCAAGCTGCGCGGCGCCCACATCGAGTGGGACACCGAGGCCACGTGCGTGGTGACCGTGCGGGACGGCGCGCAGCGGTTCTGGTTCGACGACCACCAGATCTCCGGTGTCGAGCCCGCCGAGCCGTCCGTGGGCCCCGAGATCCTGGTGGACCTGGCCGCGGACGCCCAGGAGCGCGCCGCCACCCTGCGCGAGGACCGTGCCGCCGCCGAGGCCACGGCCGCCCGGCAGGAGGCCGAGCCGCACCGCGCCGCGGCCCCGGCGGCTCCCGCGGAGACCCCGGTGCCCGAGGAGGCACCCCGGGAGCAGCCCGAGCCGATCGAGGTGCCCGACTTCGTCGAGACGGAGCACGTCCGGCCCGAGCCGGCCGAGGAGCCCCGGCCGGCCGAGGAGCCGGCCGCCGCGCACGCCGGTGCCGCCGAGGCCGACCTCCCGTTCGACCAGGAGCCCTCGGACCGGGAGGTGCGCCCGGGCCGCGTGAGCACCACGGTGGTGCCCGGCCCCGAGCCCGTCCGCCCGGCCCGCGAGGAGGTGCCCGAGCCCGCCGCCGCGCAGCACCGGGAGCCCGCCGCGGAGCCGCAGGTGGAGCGCGAGGTCGAGCGCGAGGTCGTGGCCGGCCCCGGTGTCCCGGGCAGCGCCGGGACGGAGCCCGTGGTGGAGGGCGAGGAGACCGCCGAGGAGGAGCAGGGCGAGCGGAAGAAGGGCTTCTTCAGCCGATTCTTCGGCCTCTGACCCCCGGCGGTACCCTCGAGCGTGACCGCCTACAACACCGCACCCGGCCCGGATCCCGACGAGCAGTCGAGGACCCGGGCCGGTGTGCTCTCCGGATTCGCCGCCTACGGGATCTGGGGCCTGCTCCCGCTGTACTTCGTGGCCCTGGAGCCGGCCACGCCGGTGGAGATCGTGGCGATGCGCGTGCTCTTCTCCCTGGTCTTCTGCCTGGCGCTGCTGGCGCTCACCGGGCAGCTGCACCCCCTGGGCCGGGCGCTGCGCGCTCCGCGCACCCTCGGGACCCTGGCCGTGGCCGGCCTGCTGATCGGGGCCAACTGGTGGCTCTACACGGTCGCCACGACCACGGGGAACACCCTGGAGGCCTCCCTCGGCTACTTCATCAACCCCCTCGTGGCCATCCTGCTCGGCGTGCTGGTGCTGCGGGAGCGGATGCGGGCCCTGCAGTGGACGGCCGTGGGGATCGGGTTCGTGGCGGTCGTGGTCATGGCCGTCTTCTACGGGCGGGTGCCGTGGCTCTCGCTGGGCCTGGCCTTCTCCTTCGGCTTCTACGGCCTCGTGAAGAACCGGATGGGCGGGTCCTACCCGGCGATCGTGACGCTGACCGTGGAGACGATGGCGCTGACCCCGGTGGCCGCGATCGTCGTGGCGCTGCTCGGGGCGGACGGCAGGCTGACCCTGGGCAGCGAGGGCACCGGCCACCTCCTGCTGATGCTGTCCTCGGGCGTGATCACGGCCGTGCCGCTGATCCTGTTCGGGGTCGCCGCGACCCGCCTGCCGCTGAGCACCGTGGGCATGATCCAGTACGTGGCGCCCATCGGGCAGTTCCTGCTGGCCGTGCTCGTGTTCGGCGAGCAGATGCCCCTGGAGCGCTGGGTCAGCTTCTGCTTCGTGTGGCTCGCGGTGCTGCTCCTCGTGCTGGACGCGGTGCGCGCCCCGCGGGCGCGCCGCGCCTGAGCACCACGCGCAGGAGGGCTCCCGGCGCCGCGCGGCGCCGGGAGCCCTCCTGCTGGTCCCGGGGGTGCGGGACGGGGTCAGGTGGTGCGGACGTAGTCGTCGCCGCCGAAGCCCTGGTCGTTGTCCGGGACCTCGGGGGTGCGCCGCAGGTGGAGCACGGCGGCGATGAAGCCGCCCCACACCGTGCACACGGCCACGATGAGCATGATGATGGCGGGAGTGGTCATCGGGGGTCCTCCTGGGATCCGGTGGTGCTGGACGTGGTGCCGGAGCTCCAGGGCGCCGTGCCGGTCCCCGCGGCGGGGGCCTCCGCGTGCCGGCCCGTGGACCCGGCCGTGCCCTCGGCGAGGGCGCGGTAGGAGAAGTCCTGGTCGAGGGCCGGGGTGCGCAGGGCGGTGTCCGACCAGTGGGAGAGGTGCCGGTCCCCCTCCATCCGGTTCCGGTCCGTGAAGGCGTCCAGGATCGCGGGGGACGGGCTGAGCTCGTTCGCCCGGGAGGCTCCTGGCCACGGGAGCTTCGAGAGCACGTAGGCGATCACGATGAGCCCGAGCGCCATGCCCCAGCCGAACGTGTTGACGAACCAGGTGGGCATCTCGCCGTAGCCCTCCGCCACGGTGGTGGTGAGCGTGTCGATGAGGATGTAGCCCAGCACGATCGGGGTGAGCCCGCCGGCCACGACCATCCAGGTGCGCCCCAGCTTGAAGGAGGACACCGAGTTGAGGTGGTCCCGCAGGGTCGGCAGCGCGGAGAAGCCGGCCGTCAGGAGCATCACGGACACGAGTGCCGCGGCGACGATGCCGAACTGGTTGACGAAGTTGTCCGTGACGTCGAGCAGGTTCAGCCCCGTGGTGGTCGTGAACAGGGCCAGGGAGATCAGCGCCATGGGCACCACGACAGCCACCACGGCGGTGCGCCGGCGCAGGCCGAGCTTGTCCTGGACCGCCGCGACGACGACCTCGACGATGGACACGAGCGAGGTGAACCCGGCGAAGGTCAGCGACGCGAAGAACAGCACCCCGATGAGGGTGCCGAGGGGCGCCTGGGAGATGATCGTCGGGAACGCGATGAACGCGAGGCCGATGCCCGAGGTGGCGACCTCGTCGACGCCCACCCCGGCGACCCCGGCCATGAAGCCCAGTGCCGCGAAGACGCCGATGCCGGCGAGGATCTCGAAGCTGGAGTTGCCGAAGCCCACCACGAGACCGGAGCTGGTGAGGTCCGTCTTGGGCTTGAGGTAGGACGAGTAGGTGATCATGATGCCGAAGCCGACCGAGAGCGAGAAGAAGATCTGGCCGTAGGCGGCGACCCACACGGCGCTGTTGCCCAGTGCGGCCCAGTCCGGGGTGAACAGCGCGTTCAGGCCGTCCGTTGCACCGGGCAACGTCAGGGCGATGACGACGATCACGAGGAACATCAGCACCAGCAGCGGGATGAGCACGAGGTTGACCCGGCCGATGCCCTTCTGCACGCCCAGCAGCAGGACCACCAGCAGCGCCACCCAGGCCACGGCGGTGGTGCCCAGGACGCTGGGGACGAAGTCGAACGCGACGGTCACCTCGTCGGAGGTCTGCAGGACGTCCGCGAGGAAGAACGTGCCGGGGTCCTCGCCCCAGGCCTTGCTGAACGAGAAGAACGTGTAGAGCATCGCCCAGCCGAGGATGACGGCGTAGTACACGGCGATCACGAAGCTGATGCCCATCTGCCACCAGCCGATCCACTCGGTCTTGGGGTGCAGGCGGCGGTAGGCCAGCGGCGCGGAGGCGCGGAAGCGGTGGCCGATGCCGTACTCGAGCATCAGCAGCGGCAGACCGGCCGTGAGCAGCGCGACGAGGTACGGGATCAGGAACGCCCCGCCGCCGTTCTCGTAGGCGATGTAGGGGAAGCGCCAGATGTTGCCGAGGCCGACGGCGGAGCCGATCGCGGCCAGGATGAAGACGGTGCGGCTGGAGAACGCCTCGCGTGGCGCGGCGGCACGGCCGGGTGGGGACTGAGGGGTCATGGTCGTCCTCGGGTGCGGGAAGTGGTCTGCGGACGGCTACAGGCTAGCCCGTGGGACCGCGGGAACCACACCCGGCGCCACGGCCCGGGACGCACGGTGCAGAGCTTGCTCAGGCCTCGCGGTGGACGACGGCGTGCGCGAACGCCACGAGCGCGCGCTTGGCCACCGTGTCCGGCAGCGGCTCCAGCGACGCAATGGCCTCGTCGGCCCACTGCCGGGCGATCCGCCACGCCTCCTCGGTGGCCCGGTGCCCCGAGACGGCGGTCACCGCCCGGGCCAGGGCCTCGTCCGAGGTGAGGTCGGAGTCGAGGTGCTCGAGGGCGTGCACCGCCTCGGCGTCGCCCT
The DNA here is from genome assembly GCF_040981005.1 of Kocuria sp. CPCC 205258. NCBI lineage: Bacteria > Bacillati > Actinomycetota > Actinomycetes > Micrococcales > Micrococcaceae > Kocuria > Kocuria sp. CPCC 205258. The sequence goes on from NZ_JAVKPS010000006.1 coordinate 127,037, forward strand.
CGCCCGCCATCCGGCGCAGGATGAGCACCGGCAGGGTGGGCACCCCCTCGCGCAGGTCGGTGCCGGGGGACTTCCCGGAGACCTCGTCCTCGCCGGTCACGTCGATCACGTCGTCGGCGAGCTGGAAGGCGATGCCGACCTTCTCCCCGTACTCGACCATGACGTCCACGACGTCCTGGTCGGCCCCGGCCAGGACCGCGCCGAAGTGTCCGCACGCCGCGATGAGGGAGCCGGTCTTGCCCGAGAGGACGTCGAGGTAGTGCTCCAGCGGGTCCTGCCCCTCGCGGGGGCCGACCGTCTCGTGCAGCTGGCCGAGCACGAGCCGCTCGAACGTGTCCGCCTGGATCTTGAGGGCCCGCTGGCCGAGCTCGGAGACCATCGAGGAGGCGCGGGCGAAGATGAGGTCGCCGGTGAGGATGGCCACCGAGTTGCCCCATACGGTCTGCGCGGTCGCGACGCCGCGGCGCAGCGGCGCGGAGTCCATGACGTCGTCGTGGTAGAGGGTCGCCAGGTGCGTGAGCTCCACGACGGCCGCGGACTCGAGGACGGCGTCGTTGATGCCGCCGCCGATCTCCCCGGCCAGCACGGTCAGCAGGGGCCGCACGCGCTTGCCCCCGGCCTGGAGCAGGTGGCGGGAGGTGACGTCGGCCAGGTGGTCGGCGCTGCGCACCGCCTCGTCGAGCCGCTCCTCGATCCGGGCCAGGGACCCGAGCACGACCGGGCCCAGCCGGTCGTCGGACGCGATGAGGTCGAAGCCGGCGGGCAGCTTCACCTGATCGGTGCCGAGACCTGCGGCGGGGCCGTCGGCGCTCGGGGAGGAGGATTCAGTCACGGTCCACCACTCTAGCGAGTTTTCGGGGGGCGGGTGTTGCCGGTCGCGGGCGTCAGGGCGTCCAGGAGGGAGACCACCCGGTCCTCCCACGTGGCGGCGGGGCGGTCGGAGAGCTCCGTCATGACCCGGACCACGAAGCGCATCAGCGCGGGCACGGCCATGCCGGTGCGCACGGCCGCCTTCATCACGGCGGGGCTGCCGATGAGCTGGGCCAGGACCCGGCCCTGGGTGAAGTGCGCGCCCCACTCCTGCCGGACCCGGTCGGGGTAGCCGGCGAGCACGAGCTCGCGCTGGGCGGGGCCGTTGGCGGCCGCGGCCGCCACGACGTGCTCGGCGGCGTAGCGGGCGGACTCCATCGCGTTGGAGATGCCCTCCCCGTTGAACGGGGAGACGAGGCCCGCGGCGTCGCCCAGCAGCAGCATCCCCGGGACGTGGTGCGGCGTGCGGTTGAAGGCCATCGGCAGGGCCGCGCCGAGCACGCGGCCGCGGCGGTGCCCCTCGTCGAACGTCCACTCGGCGGGCATGGACGCGGTCCAGTCCGCGAGCACCTTCCGGTAGTCCAGGGCCCCGAACGCCGGGGAGGTGTCCAGGATCCCGAGTCCCACGTTGGCGGTGCCGTCCCCGACGCCGAAGACCCAGCCGTAGCCCGGCAGCAGCGCCCGCTGCGGGTCGGTGCCGTCGGTGAGCTCGAGCCAGCCCTCCATCCAGTCCAGGTCCGAGCGCGGGGACTCGAAGTAGGCGCGCACCGCCACCCCCATCGGGCGGTCGTCCCGCTTGTGCAGCCCGGCGGACACCGCGGTGCGGGAGGAGTTGCCGTCGGCGGCGAGCACGACGTCCGCCCGGTGCTCCTCGGTCTCGCCGGTGCGCCGCCCGGCGGCGTCGAGGACGTTGGCGCGGGCGCCGACGACCCGGCCGGAGCCGTCGCGGAGCACCCCGGTCACGGCCCGGCGCTCGAGCACCCGGGCCCCGGCGGCGCGGGCGTGCCCGGCCAGGTGCTCGTCGAAGCCCAGCCGGGTGCGCACGAGCCCGTAGGGCGGGAAGTCGCTCAGCTCGGGCCACGGCACCTCGACGCTGCGCTCGCGGGCCACGAGCCGCAGCCCCCGGTTGCGGGCGTAGCCGAGCTCGGGACCGTGCGGGAGGCCCATGAGCCGCATCTCGCGCACGGCGCGCGGGGTCAGCCCGTCCCCGCAGACCTTCTCCCGCGGGAACGCGGTCTTCTCCAGGACGGTGACCTCGATCCCGTGCGCCGCGAGCCAGTACCCGGCCGTGGCGCCGGCGGGGCCGCCGCCGAGGACGAGGGCCCTCATCGGGCGGGGGCGTCCGCGGCGGGCTTGACGGCCCGGTGCACGGCCACGATGCCGCCGGTGAGGTTGCGGTACTGCACGCCCGTCCAGCCGGCCGCGAGGATCTCGGCGGCGAGGTCCTCCTGGTCGGGCCACGCCGCGATGGACTCGGCGAGGTACCGGTAGGCCTCCGGGTTGGACGCCGCGCGCGCGGCGATGCCGGGCAGCGCCTTCATGAGGTACTCCGTGTAGACGGTGCGCAGCGGGGCGGCCGTGGGGGTCGAGAACTCGCAGATCACGAGCCGGCCGCCCGGCCGGGCGACCCGCAGCATCTCGGCGAGCGCGCGGCGGTAGTCCTGGATGTTGCGCAGCCCGAAGGAGATGGTCACGGCGTCGAAGGACGCGTCCGCGAACGGCAGCCGGGTGGCGTCGGCCTGGACGAACTCGATGTCGGGGCGGCGGGCGCGGCCCACCTCGATCATCCCGAGCGAGAGGTCCGCGGCCACGACGTCGACGCCCGCGTCCGCGTACGGCTCGGACGAGGTCCCGGTCCCGGCGGCGAGGTCGAGGACCTTCTCCCCCGGGGCGGCGCCGACGGCCTCCGCGACCACCCTGCGCCAGCCGCGGGTCCGCCCCAGCGAGAGGATGTCGTTGACGAGGTCGTAGCGGGGCGCCACGTCGTCGAACATGGCGGAGACTTCGTGCGGCTGCTTGGACAGGTCTGCTCGGTTCACCCGGTCATTGTCGCACCTCGCTCCGACGCCCCCGCCCGGGCCCCTCCCCCGGCGTCCGCCCCGGATGCCCGCCCCGGACGCCCTCCCGGCGGCCCCGCCCGCGGGATCGGGGCCAGGGGCTGTCCGGCGGTCGGCCTAGACTGGGGGGCGATGTCTCCCACCGCCCCCGCCGCCGACCCCGCACCCGTCCCGCCGGTCCCCGTGCTGCACGCCCTGACCGTGCCGCTGTCCGCGCTGGGCGCGGACCCCGCGCCCGCCCCGGACCTGCGGGACCTGCTCGCCGGACCGGAGCTGCTCACCTGGACGGTGGACGGGCGCGGACTCGTGGCCTGGGGCCGGGCCGCCGAGCACACGGTGCGCGGCGCGGACCGGTTCACGGCGGCCCGCGTGTGGTGGGACGACCTGGCCGGCGCGGCCGTGGTCGAGGACCGCGTGGGTGTGCCCGGGACCGGGCTGGCCGCCTTCGGCGCGTTCACGTTCGCGACCGCCTCCGCCGTGGACTCCGGGCTCGTGGTCCCGGAGCTGCTCGTGGGCCGCCGGGGCGACGTCGCGTGGGCGACCCTCGTGGTGGCCGTGGCCCCCGGGACCCCCTTCGCGCTGGGCGCCGACGACGTCGCGGCCGCCTGGCTGCGCCGGATCGGCTCCGCCCCGGGGCGCCCGCCCGCCGCGGGCGGGCCGCCCGGGGCGGCGGCCGTGGTCCGGCTGTCCTCCGGGACCCTGGGCGAGCACGAGTGGACGGAGGCGGTGCGCGAGGGCGTCGAGCGCATCCGCTCCGGCCGGATGGAGAAGCTGGTCCTGGCCCGGGACGTCGTGGCGCGCACGGACGCCCCGCTGGACGCCGTGGCCGTGGTGCGGGACCTCGCCCGGCGCTACGAGCAGTGCTGGACGTACTGCGTGGGCCTCGGCGGGGACCCTGCGGGCGCGGGCCGGCTCATGGGGGCCACCCCCGAGATGCTGGTGCGGGTCCTCGACGGCGTGGCCCACGCCCGGGTCCTCGCCGGCACCCTGGACCGGGACGCCGCGCCCCCGGACGAGGACCCGCACGAGTACGCCGCGCGGGTGCTCGGCGAGTCGGAGAAGCAGCAGCACGAGCACGGGTTCGCGATCGACTCCCTCGAGGCGTCGCTGGCCCCCTACACCGACGCCGTCACGACCTCCCCGGAGCCGTTCATCCTCGAGCTGCCCAACGTGTGGCACCTCGCCTCGGACGTCACCGCCGCGCTGCGCCCGGGCCCGGCCGGGGACCCGCCGTCCTCCCTCGAGCTCGCCGAGGCCCTGCACCCCACCGCCGCGGTGTGCGGGACGCCCACGGCGGTGGCCGCCGCCGCGATCCCGGAGCTGGAGCAGATGGACCGGGGACTCTACGCCGGCCCGGTCGGCTGGCTCGACGCGGCCGGCAACGGGGACTGGGGCATCGCCCTGCGCGGCGCGGTGCAGGAGGACGAGCGCACGGTGCGGCTCTACGCCGGGTGCGGCATCGTGGCCGCCTCCGACCCCGAGTCCGAGCTGGCCGAGACCTGGGCGAAGCTGCGGCCGATGCTCCAGGCCCTGGGGCAGCGGGCCGCCGGGGCCCCGGAGCGCCTCGTGCCCGCCCCGGGCCTGTCCGCCGGCTGAGCCGGAGCCGGGCTCGCACCGTATCCTGGTGCCCGAACACGCGCGGGGCCACCGCCCCGCAGGGCCGGGCCCGCGCCCGGCCCGTCCGCGCCGACGACCACTGCTCCCACCGGAGGAACCCCGCATGCCCCGTCCGACGACCCGCCCGTCCCGCGCGCACGCGCTGGCGGCGCTGTTCGCGATCGCCGCCCTCGCCCTGACCGCCTGCACGTCCGAGAGCCCCTCCGGGGAGGCCGCGGACGGCGGCGGGGAGACCGCGGGGCCCACCGCGTCCTCGGCCGTGGCCCTGGTGGAGCCCGGGTTCCTCACCGTGTGCTCGGAGTCCAACTACCCGCCGTTCGAGATGGAGGAGGGCGGCGAGATGGTCGGCCTCGACATGGACCTCGGCCGGGAGATCGCCGAGGACCTCGGCGTGGAGATGAAGAACGTCACGCTCGCCTTCGAGTCGATCCAGTCCGGCGCGGCCCTCGAGACCGACCAGTGCGACGTCGCGATCTCCGCCCTGTCCATCACCGAGGAGCGGCGGACGGTGATGGACTTCTCCGACCCCTACTACGACAACGAGGTCGGCCTCGTGACCGACGGGGAGGACGGGGTCGGCTCGATCGACGCCGCCCGCGAGGAGCAGGTGCGGGTCGGGGTCATGCAGGGCACGGTCGGCGAGACCCAGGCCCGGGAGCTCGGCCTCAACGCCGTCCAGTTCGAGGACGCCACCACGCTGTTCACCGGGCTCAGCACCGGGAGCGTGGACGCGGTGCTCGACGACGTCACGGCGATCGCCCAGCACGCCCAGGACGACCCGGACTTCGTGGTGCAGGAGACCGCCGACCTCGACGACCAGCTCGGCGTGGCCGTGGCGAAGGGCGACGAGGCGATGCTCGGCGCGGTCGACGCCACCCTGGACCGCATCGAGGAGGACGGCACGCTCGAGAAGATCGTCGAGACGTGGATCCCCGTCCAGGAGAACTGACCCGGGGCCGGCGACCCGCACCCGGGACGCCGGCCCCGTCACCGTCCCACCCGTACCACCCAGAACGGACCAACCCATGGCCATGACCATGCACCAGAGAGCACGGCTCTCCCGCGGCGTCCAGTACGCCGTCCTGATCCTCGTCGTCCTCGCCCTCGTCGCGGTCGCCGACTGGCCGCTGCTGGTCGAGAAGGTGTTCAACCCGGCCATCGCGGCCCAGCAGTTCCCCGGCATCATCGTGGTCGCGCTGAAGAACACGCTCATCTACACGCTCCTCGGCTTCGTGGTCGGCCTCACCGGCGGTGTGGTGCTCGCGCTCATGAAGCTCTCGTCCGTGGCGCCCTACCGGTGGCTGGCCACGATCTACATCGAGTTCTTCCGCGGCGTGCCCGCCCTGCTGGTCTTCCTCGCCTTCGGCTACGGCATCCCGCTGGCCTTCGGCTTCCGCTTCAACCACTACGTCACGGTGATGATCGCCCTGGGCCTCGTGGCCGCCGCCTACATCGCGGAGTCCCTGCGGGCGGGTCTGCAGGCCGTGCCGAAGGGCCAGTACGAGGCCGCGCGCTCCCTGGGCATGTCCCACGCCCGGGCCATGGTCACGATCGTCATCCCGCAGGCGCTGCGGATCGTGCTGCCCCCGCTGACCAACGAGGTGATCCTGCTGACCAAGGACTCGTCGCTGGTCTACCTGCTGGGCATGGGCGTGGGCCAGTACGAGCTCACCAAGTACGGCCGCGAGGCCATCTCCGGTGCCGGGGCGGGGCTCACGCCGCTGGTGGTGGCGGGTGTCTGCTACCTCATCATCACGGTGCCCCTGGGCATCCTGACCCGCCGCTTCGAGTCCAAGACCGACCGCATGAAGAAGTCCTAGGAGCCTGACTGTGAGCACTGCATCCTCCCCCACTCCCCGGTCCGGGCCCGGCGGCGCCGACGGCCTCGCGGACGCGGCCTCCGTCGTCGTCGAGGGCCTGCACAAGTCCTACGGCTCCCTCGAGGTCCTCAAGGGCATCTCCCTCAGCGTCGGCGCCGGCCAGGTGGTCTGCCTCATCGGCCCCTCCGGCTCCGGCAAGTCCACGCTGCTGCGCTGCGTCAACCTGCTCGAGACCCCCCAGCAGGGGCGGATCACGATCGGCGACTTCGAGGTCACCGACCCCGAGGCCGACGTCGACCGGATGCGCCGGCACGTGGGCATGGTCTTCCAGCAGTTCAACCTGTTCCCGCACCTGAACGTGCTCGAGAACTGCACCGTGGCCCAGCTCAAGGTGCTCAAGCGGGACCGGGCCGAGGCCGAGCGGATCGCCCGCGGCAACCTGGAGCGCGTGGGCCTGGCCGAGAAGGCGGACAACTACCCCGACCAGCTCTCCGGCGGGCAGCAGCAGCGCGTGGCGATCGCCCGGGCCCTGTCGATGGACCCGTCCCTCATGCTCTTCGACGAGCCGACCTCCGCCCTCGACCCCGAGACGGTGGGCGACGTCCTGGCCATCATGCGCAACCTCGCCGCCGAGGGCATGACCATGCTCGTGGTCACCCACGAGATGGAGTTCGCCCGCGACGTCGCCGACAAGGTGGTGTTCATGGACGGCGGGGTGGTCGTCGAGGAGGGCCCCGCCGCCGAGGTGATCCGCCACCCCCGCGAGCCCCGCACCCAGGCGTTCCTCTCCCGCGTGCTCAACCCCACGCAGGTGCAGGCCCCGGAGCAGTGACCCGGCGCGGTCCGGGCCCGCCGTCTGCGGACGACGGGCCCGGACTCATATCCGCGACAGACCCGATCGAGGACATCAATACCCCAGGCATGTGAATCACCCCCTGGTGGATCCCTGGGTCTTTGCCTCATATGACCCGGATCACAGCTCTGCCAGGCTGGACGCAGCCAGGGGACGCACCGCCGGTCTCCCCCGCTTCCTGCCTTGTCCACGCGCTGCCCAGAGAGGTCCCGGGGAACATGATCCGACCACACACCATCATCGCGGAGAACCCGCTGCTCGAGCAGAGGACCGCCCGCTTCGTGGCGTTCATCATCTGCCTCGCCCTGCTCTTCGACGGCTACGACCTCGTCATCTACGGCGTGGTCCTGCCGGGCCTGCTCGCCGACCCCACCCAGATCGGGACCCTGGAGCCGGCCGTCGCCGGCCTGGTGGGCTCCTACGCCCTCATCGGCGTGCTCATCGGCTCGCTCGTCTGCGGGGCAATCGGCGACTTCTTCGGCCGCCGCCGGCTGCTGATCACCGGTGTCGCCTGGTTCTCCGTGGGCATGTTCGTCACCGCGCTCACCACCAGCGTGCTGGCCTTCGGCGCGATGCGCTTCCTCACCGGCATCGGCCTCGGCCTCGTGATCGCCACCGCCGGCGCCACCATGGCCGAGTTCGCCCCCGCCGGCCGCCGCCAGTTCTACAACGGCATCGTCTACTCCGGCATCCCCGCCGGCGGCGTCTTCGCCGCCCTCGTGGGCATCGCCTTCCTCGCCGACCTGAGCTGGCGCGGGCTCTTCATGATCGGGGCCCTCCCCCTCCTCCTGCTCGTCCCGCTCATGCTGTGGAAGCTCCCCGAGTCCCCGCGCTGGCTGCTCACCCGCGGCGAGACCGAGCGGGCCGAGGCCGTCGCCCTCCGGACCGGCGTCCCGCTGATCGAGGAGCAGGTCATCCAGACGGTGGGGGCCGCACCGCGCAGGACCGGCTACGCGGCCGTGTTCTCCAGGCAGTTCGCCCTGGCCTCGATCCTGCTGGGCTTCATGTCCTTCTGCGGCCTGCTGCTCACCTACGGGCTGAACACCTGGCTCGCCGTCATCATGAACGGCTACGGCCACAGCATCAGCCCGCTGTACTTCGTCCTCGTGCTCAACGGCTCCGCCCTGGTCGGCGGCCTGCTGGCCTCCCGCCTCGCGGACCGCACCGGCCCGCAGCGGATGATCGCCACGACCTTCGCGCTGGCCGCGATCGCCCTGGTCCTGATGACCTTCAGCTTCCCGCTGCCGCTGCTGTTCCTCTTCATCGCCGTGGCCGGCGTGGGCACCATCGGCACCCAGGTCCTGGTCTACGGGTTCCAGTCGAACTACTACACCACCAACGCCCGGGCCGCCGGCGTGGCGTTCTGCGCCAGCATGGGCCGGTTCGGCGGCATCTTCGGCCCGATCATCGGCGGCTGGCTCGCCGCGGCCGGCTTCGGCGGCCCCCAGGCGTTCTACGTCTTCGCCGGCGTGGCCCTGCTCGGTGCGCTGGTCACCCTCGTGGTGCCCCACCAGCGCGGGCTGGAGGAGGCCGAGCACCGGGTGGAGGAGCTCGCCGGGCACCCGCAGGCGCCCGCCGAGCGCGAGGCGCCCACCGTCCGCGGCTGACCCCCGCGGCACAGCCTCCGGGCCCCGTCCCCCTCGCCAGGGGTCGGGGCCCGTCCGCGTCCCCGGCCCCGGGGCGCCGGCCGGCGCAGGGCACCCGGCGCACCTCGAGACCCCTCAGCGGCCGGTGCGGTCTCCTGCACCGGTGTCCGGAGCCGTGTCCTGCGCGGCGGCCTCCGCGGCGGCCCGGGCGACGGCGGCCCGGATCCGGGCGTGCAGGTCCCGCAGCCCGCGCCGCTCCACCACGACCTCCAGGACCGAGCGCCCCCGCACGGGCGCGGCGAGCGCCTGCTCGAGCTCGGCGACGCCGGCCGCACGCCGGTGGGCCACGCCGTAGCCGGCGCACAGCGCGTCGAGCCGAGCCGCGTGCGGGGTGCCGAAGAACCGCTCCACGACCGCCCGGTACTCCTCCTGCTCCCCCAGCGCACCGTGCTCCAGGGTCGTGAAGATCCCCCCGCCGCCGTCGTTGAGGACCACGAGCTGGAGGTCGGGCTCGCGCTCGCCCGGGCCCAGCAGCAGGGACGAGACGTCGTGCAGGAACGTCAGGTCGCCCAGGAGGGCGCGGACCGGCCGGCCCCCGCCGAGCGCCGCGCCGGCGGCCGTGGCCACCGTCCCGTCGATCCCGGCGAGCCCCCGGTTGGCGAGCACGAGCGGGGAGCCGGGGCCGGGCCGGGCGGCCAGGTCGAGGTCGCGCACCGGGTTGGAGGAGCCCGCCAGCAGCACGGCCCCGTCCCGTCGGCAGGCCTCCCACACCGCGGCGGCCACGGCCGGACCCGTGGCCCGCCCCGGCGGCTCGGCGGCGAGCAGCCCGGCGACGGCGCCGTCCGCGGCGGCGCCCGCCTCCCGCCAGGCCTGCGCCCAGCCGGGGGCGCCGCCGCCGGTGAAGGCGGCCGCCTCGGCCCAGCTCGTGAGCACCCGCTCACGGCGCCGCCCGGGCTCGTACCAGGCCACGGGTGCCGGCCGCACGGCCGCGGTGGCGACGTCCTCCCGGGCGAGCAGGGCCCCGACCGGGCGGGAGAGCGTGGGCCGGCCCACGAGCAGGACCCGCTCGATCCGCCGGCCCAGCGGGGAGTCCAGCAGCAGCCGGTAGGCCCCCACGGCGTGCGGGCCGCCGCGCGCGTTCGAGGAGGGCTCCGCGAGCAGCGGCAGTCCGCACGCCTCGGCGAAGCGTGCCGCGTCCGGTCCGGCGCCGTCCCCGGCGACGACGACGGAGCGCGCCGTCCCGGCGTCCGGCGGCGGGACCGCGACGGGTCCGGCCACCACCGCGACCGGCCCCGGGTCCGGCCGTGCTCCCGTCCGGGCGGCCAGCAGCCGGGCCCGGGCCGCGAGCGCCGGGCCGTCCTCCGGCGCTGGGTGCAGCGGCTCGCGCAGGGCCACGTTGAGCTGGACCGGTCCCGCCGGCCGGGGCCCCTGCGGTCCACGGCCGGCCAGGGCGGCGAGGACCTCCTCGAGCCGGGCGGGCACGTCGTCGTCCGGGAGGAGGTCCACGGCGGCGCGCACGTGGTCGCCGAAGATCCCGGGCTGGCGGGTGGTCTGGTTGGCGCCGGTGCCCCGCAGCTCCGGCGGGCGGTCGGCGGAGAGCACCACGAGGGGCACCTCGGCGTGGTCGGCCTCCAGCACCGCGGGGAGCAGGTTGCCCACGGCCGTGCCCGAGGTGGTGAGCACCCCGGCCGGCCGGCCGGTGGCCCGTGCGATGCCGAGGGCGGTGAACGCCGCGCCCCGCTCGTCCACCCGCACGTGGACCTCGAGGGCCCCGGCGGCCTGGGCGGCCGCCGCGGCGTAGGCCAGCGGCGCGGACCGGGAGCCGGGGGCCACGACGAGGTGCCGCATCCCGGCGGCGACGAGCTCCTCGAGGACGGTGCGGGCGGTGTCGAGAGAGGGTGTGGTCACAGGAGACCAGGGTAGTCCGGGAACGCAGCGGTCCCCGGCCCGCCGCGGGGCGGGCCGGGGACCGGTGGGCTCCGGACGCCTCCGGAGGCGGGGCTCAGTAGGAGCGGGACGCGGTCCGCGCCGCCGCCTTCGTCTCCGCGGTGGCCTTGCCCTTGTAGCCGCGGTAGCGGGGCCCGCGCTCGCCGTTCTTGCGCCGCTTGTGCTGGTTGCGGCCGCGGCCCGGCCGGTCGTGGATCGCACCGGGGAACTCGGGCTCCCCGGCCCGGTCCACGGCGAAGACCTGGGCCACGGACGGCCGCGGCAGGGACCACTCGCCCTCGCCCTGGCGGGTCTCCACCACGTAGTCCGGGAAGTAGGAGCGGGGCTCCTCGAAGGAGCCGTCCTCGCCCGGGTGCTGCACGGCCACGTAGACCATGCGCTCGCGGTCGTGGATCACGGGCCCGCAGGTCTCGGCGTCCTGCGGCACGGCGAGGAACTGCTCGACGTTGCCGCGCTCGCGCCCGGACAGTCCCACCTTGAACAGTCCGTCGTTGTAGCCGATGGTCCCCGGGGCGCCGTCCGTGGAGATCCACAGGTTGCCCTCCGAGTCGAAGGCCAGGTTGTCCGGGCAGGATATCGGGGAGACCTTCTCCACCGGGTAGCCGGAGAAGTAGGTGGAGGCGTTCTTCGCCGGGTCCCCGGCGACGAGGAGGATGTTCCAGCCGAACTCGGTGGCGTCGGCACGGTGGTGGCGCTCCGTGATCTCGATGACGTGCCCGTCGCGGTTCTGGGTGCGCGGGTTGGCCTCGTCCGGGCCGGCCTTGCCCGGGGTGCCGCGGTCGGTGTTGTTGGTCAGCGCCACGTAGACCTTGCCGGTGTGCGGGGAGGGCTCGACGTCCTCGGGGCGGTCCATCTTGGTGGCGCCGACCTGGTCCGCGGCCAGGCGGGTGAACACCAGGACCTCCTCCACGGACATGCCGGTCACGGCCGACTTCCCGTCCACCACCAGGGGCAGCCACTCGCCGGAGCCGTCGAACGCGCCGTCGGAGGGCACCCGGCCGGAGCCGTCGATCTCGGCCGCGGTGTCCCCGGTGAACTTCGCGACGTACAGGTTGCCCTCGGAGAGCAGCGTCATGTTGTGCGCGCGGTCGCCCTCGACGTACTTCTGGGCGGAGACGAACTTGTAGAGGTAGTCGAAGCGCTCGTCGTCGCCGGAGTAGGCCACCACGGTGCCGTCCTCGGCCACGCGCACGTTGGCGCCCTCGTGCTTGAAGCGGCCCAGGGCGGTGTGCTTGACCGGGGTGGAGGCGGGGTCCTGGGGGTCGAGCTCCACGACCCAGCCGAAGCGGTTCGGCTCGTTCGCGTAGCCAGGCTGGGTCGAGTCGAAGCGGGGGTCCACCTCGTGCCAGCGCCGGCTCGGGGCCTCGGCGGCGATCCCGTAGCGCTTCTGCTCGGCGGAGCCGTTGCCCTTGAAGTACTGGTTGAAGTTCTCCTCGCCGGACAGGACGGTGCCCCACGGGGTGGTGCCCCCGGCGCAGTTGTTCTGCGTGCCGAGGACCACGGTGCCGGTCGGGTCGTCCTGCGTCCTCAGCAGCGCGGAGCCGGCGGCCGGGCCGTCCACGGTGAAGGGCGTGCTCAGGGTGATGCGCCGGTTGCGGGCGCCGCCGCGGACGTAGGACCAGGGCCGGCCGGGGCCGGTGCGGGCGATCTCCACGACGGACATGCCGTGGGCGGCCATGGCCACCCGGGCCACACGCTGGAGGTCGTCCTGCTGCTCGGCGGGGAACATGAGGTTCTCGTTGGTGTACTCGTGGTTGTTCACGAGCACTCCGCTGCGTCCGCCGCGGTCCTGGAGGATGTCCAGGTAGTCGCTGTTGTAGCCGAACTGGCCCGCCTGGGACTCCGGGGTCTGCTGGAGGGGGTCGAACTCCGGGGAGTCCGCGAACAAGGGGTCGCCCCAGCGGATGATCGGGGACCAGTCGAAGCCCTCGGGGACCGTGAGGTCGTCCACGGTGTTCGGGACGGGGGCGATGGGCGCGAAGGACAGCCCGGAGCGTCCGCGGCCGTGGGCCTGGGCGGTCTCCGGGGTGGCGCCGACGACGCCGACGGTCACGGCCGCCGCGGCGCCCAGGCCCAGGGCGGAGCGGCGGGACAGCGCGGCGCTCGCGATGTCGCGGAAGTAGCCGTTGCCGGAGGTGTTGCACTCCGGTCCGGCGCAGGCGCTGCCGCACTTGAGCTGGCACGTGACGGGGCTGCGCTTGCCGCGCGTGTGGCCGAGCAGGGGCAGGACGGTGCGCTTGGCGGTTTCGGTCATGGCTCTCCCAGGGGACGGGGCCCGCGGCGGACCGCGGTCGGGGAACGGGTGCTCCGCCACTGCACCACCGCCCGGTGAGGCCCCGGGGGCGGCCGTGCGAACCGCAGGTGAACGGGCAGTGACCGGCCGGGGACCCATCCGCCCCTGATCAGCGGGTCCGTTCCGGGCCGAGTTCACTCAAAGAAACAATGCGCGGGCGGATTCCGCGGCCGCCCCGGTTCTGGGATGCTCGAGGCGTCAGGCCGTCCCATCCGTCCAGCGCCCCGGACCGTGACCGGGAACGTACGGAAGACCCCCCTCCTTCTGCTCGATCCGCCCACGGGCCGTGCCGCCGCGGCGGCGGAGCCGGCCGGGACACCGGCGGAGGAGGCGCGCGATGCACACCGAACCAGAGGGGGGACTGCTGTCCCCGCGGGAGCACGGGGGGAACGTTCCGCACGAGCACGGCGCGCGCGGGTACCGGCGTGCGGCCGTGGACTGCCTGAGCGTCCACCGCGCGTGGGACCTCCACCCGGGGGACTGCCTGCACGGACGGATCATCGCCTCCGTCCGCGGGGTGGTGGGGCTCGCCTGCAGCCCCGTGGCGGTCTTCTCCTTCACGGGCGACGACCCCGAGCACACGGCCCAGACCCGGATCGGCGCCGCCCACCCCGACATGGAGCTCGGCTGCGACGACGTGTGGCGCGCCGCCCGGGCCTGGGTCCGGGGCCACGGGCTGCACGAGGGCGAGCCGGTGGACCTGGACCGGCTCCGGGCCGAGGTCCTGGGGGTCGTGGCTCAGGGCTGAGGCGCGAACCCTGCCAGGGCGTGCACGCGGCGCAGCCGCTCCAGCCACCACCGGCGACGGTCGGCGGGCACGGCGTGGCGCGCCAGCAGCGCGGGGTCCGGGACCGCGTCCCGCAGCTCGAGCATCCCGCCCACCGGCCGCAGCGGCTCCCGCAGGACGTCCGCCCGCATGAGGGACACCGTCCCTAGCCCGCAGGCGTACGGGAGCTCGGGCAGGGCGGCGGCGAGCGCGAGACCCGCCCGGATGCCCACCGAGGTGTCCAGGGCGGAGCTGACCACCGCCGGCAGGCCGGCCTGCGCGACCACGTCCAGGGCCCGGCGCACCCCGCCCAGCGGAGCCGCCTTGACCACGAGCAGGTCGGCGGCGCCCGCCCGGGCCACCGCCAGGGGGTCGTCCTCCTTGCGCACGGACTCGTCCGCGGCCACCAGCACCGGCACGCCCCGGTCGGCGAGGCCCTCCCGGACGGCGGCGAGGCCCTCGATCGTGGGCACGGGCTGCTCCGCGTACGCGAGCCCGTGCCGCCCGAGCCGCTCCAGGGCCGCGAGGGCCGTGGGCACGTCCCACCCGCCGTTGGCGTCCACCCGCAGCTCGGCCTCCGGCAGCAGGGCCCGCACGGCCGCGACCCGGGCGTCGTCGTCCCCCGGCCCCTGGGCGCGCTCGGCGACCTTGATCTTCACGGCACGCACCCCGCCCCCGAACCCGGCGAGGACCTCCCCGACCCGGGCCGCCGGCACGGCGGGCACGGTCGCGTTCACGGGGATGCGCGTGCGCCGGGGCGCCGGGAAGCCGTGCCACGCGGCGTCGACCGCGGCGCGGAGCCAGGCGCCGGCCTCGGCGTCCCCGTACTCGGGGAACGGGCCGAACTCCCCCCACCCCGCCGGGCCGCGCAGGAGCACCGACTCGCGCACGTCGACGCCGCGGAAGCGCACCCGCATCGGCAGGGCGACGACGTGCGCGTGCGCGAGCAGGTCGTCGAGCGGGGGCAGGACCACGGCGGGAAGCATGCTCCCCAGCCTAGGCGGCGCCTCTCAGCCCGCTCCGATCCGTGCGTGGAATGATGAGGGCTCCGCGGGTGCCCGCACGGCCGCGGCCGTGCCCGCGCCCCGACGATCCGCACCACCGCCCAGGAGCTCGATGACCACGATCGCCCGCCGCCCCGCACCCACCGTCCTGCAGGTCCTGGGCCACCTGCTCGGCGCCGCCGCCCTGTGGGCGTCGGCCGCGCTGGTCGGGGTCGTGGCCCTCACCACCGCGACCGGGCAGTGGCTCGACGAGCTGGCCCTGCGCCAGGCGAGCGGCGCCTTCCCCGACCTCTCCGACCGCGCCGCCCAGCTGCTCGACTCGGTCCCGTGGGTGGTGGGCGCCGTCTCCGCCCTGTGCCTCGCGGTCCTGGCCGTGCGCTCCCGGTGCCTCGCCCCGGCGGTGGTCGGGGCGGCGGTGGTCGTGCTCTCCAACCTCACGGTCCAGCTGCTCAAGCGGGTGCTGCTGGAGAAGCCGGACCTCGGGATCCAGGAGGTCGCCGTCAACTCCTTCCCGTCCGGGCACACGGCCGCCGCGGCCGCCGCCGTGGCGGTGGTGCTGCTCGCGGCCCCCGCCCCCTCCCGGCCGGTGGTCGGGCTGCTGGGGGCGGCCGCCACGACCGCGACCGGGGTGGCCACGCTGCTGAACGGCTGGCACCGGCCCTCGGACGTCGTGGCGTCCCTGCTGGTCGTGGCGGGCTGGGCCGCCCTGGGCGGGCTCGTGCTGCGCCTGACCGGGCCCGTGGAGCGACCCGCGCCCGGCGGGGGCCTGACCGCCCTGCTGGCCGCCTCCGGCGCGGGGGCCCTGCTGGTCGGCCTGCTGCCGCTGTGGGCGGCCCTGCGCGTGCCGGGCGGGGGCTGGGCGGCGGTCGCGGCGTGCGCGGCGATCCTCGGGGTCAGTCTCCTGGCGGCAGCGGCGCTGACAGCGCTGCAAGCTCCTCGGTCGCGGCGTCCTCGGCCCTGATCCGCTCGAGTCGGTCCAGGAGGATCCGCGCCGCCCCCGGGTTGTAGGGCAGGCGGAACATCGAGGCCGTCACGGGCCGCATGCCGTCCGGCTGCGCCGCGGCGGCCTCGCTCGCGTCCACCCGCTCGATCGCGGTGCGCATGAGCCGGGCCTGCTGGAGCACGAAGCCGCGCTCCACCGGATTGCCGTGGCCGGGGACGAAGACCTGGTACCGGTCGAGGGCGGCCAGGCTCTCGAGGGCCGTGGCCCAGCCCCGCGGGTAGGAGTCGTCGAAGCTGGGGTCGGCGCCCTGCTCCACGAGGTCGCCGGTGAACACGACGTCGTCGACGCCCACGCAGAGGTCGTTGTCGGTGTGGCCCGGGCCGAAGGAGAAGAGCACCGCCGCCCGCTCCCCCAGGTCCACCCGGGTCAGGGCGGGGCGCCGGCCCGTGCCCGGCAGATGCCGGTTGGGCACGACGAGACGGGTGTCCGGCCCCTCGGCGGCGGCCATCTCGGGCTCGTGGGTGCCCACGAAGGAGCGCTGGAAGTCGCCGTGCGCCTGGATCGCCGCCGCGCAGCCGCGGTGCGCCCAGAAGTCCTCGGCCCCGGCGCGCTGGAACACGGCGTTGCCCAGGAAGTGGTCGTAGTGGGCGTGGGTGTTCACCACCGTCAGCGGCAGCCCCGTGAGCGAGCGGACGGCCTCCAGGATCTCGCGGGCCTGGCGCGGGCCCGCGCCCGTGTCGATCACGAGGGCGCGACGGGACCCGAGCACGACCCCGGAGTTCAGCCTCCAGTTGTCCGTGCTCACGGCGAAGACGCCGTCGCGGATTTCGTTGATGCGCGCCACCCGACCAGGGTACCGACCGCCGCTGGCTATCCTGGCAACCATGACCGTTCCGTCCTCGGGCCGTGCGGCCGGAGGCGCCGGCCGCTATGCTCCGTCCCCCTCGGGGGACCTCCACCTCGGCAACCTCCGCACGGCGCTGCTCGCGTGGGCCCTCGCGCGCTCCACGGGCCGGGGCTTCGTCCTGCGCGTCGAGGACATCGACCGGGTGCGGCCGGGGGCGGCCGAGCGGCAGCTCGCGGACCTCGCCCGGCTGGGCCTCGACTGGGACGGCCCGCCCCTGCTGCAGTCCTCGCGGGAGGCCGAGCACCGGGCCGTGGTGGAGCGTCTCACCGCGGCGGGGCGCACCTACGAGTGCTACTGCACGCGCCGGGAGGTGCAGGCGGCCGCGAGCGCGCCGCACGGGGCGCCGGGCGCCTATCCGGGCACGTGCCGGGACCTCGGCGACGCCGAGCGGGCGCGGCGCCGCCGGGCGCGGCCCCCGGCGGTGCGGCTGCGCGCGGACGTGCGCTCCCGCACGGTCGTGGACCGCTGGGCCGGGGCGTTCACGGGGCTCGTCGACGACTTCGTGCTGCTGCGCACCGACGGCCGCCCCGCCTACAACCTCGCGGTGGTCCTCGACGACGCCCACCAGGGCGTGGACCAGGTGGTCCGGGGCGACGACCTGCTGCCCTCGACCCCCCGGCAGGCGTACCTGGCCTCGGTGCTCGGTCTGGACGAGCCGGAGTGGGTGCACGTGCCGCTCGTGCTCAACGCGCACGGGCAGCGCCTCGCCAAGCGGGACGGCGCCGTGACCCCCGCCGAGCTCGCCGCGGGGGGTCACGGCGCCGAGGAGGTGCTGGGCTGGATGGCCGCGTCGCTGGGCCTCCCCGGACCGGTCCGGTCGGCGCAGGACGTCCTCGCCGTGTTCGACGAGGACGTCCTGCCCCGGACGCCCTGGGTCGTGGACCCGGCCCGGTGGGCCGCTCAGGCGCGCGAGGACGCGGAGGTGCCGGCCTCCTCCGGGGCGTGCGGGTCCTCGGGCTCGGCCAGGAACCGCTCGTAGGCGGGGGTGGTCAGGAACGCGGGGTAGTCGTCGCCCAGGGCCACCTCCTCGAAGATGGCGCGGGCGTCGTCGAAGCGGTCGCCCTCGGCGCGCTCGATCCTCGCGAACTCCTCCTCCAGCAGCTCCTGCACCCAGTCCCGGGTGATCTCCTCGCCCTCGTCCGTGATGGCGCGGGTGTTCACCCACTGCCAGATCTGGGAGCGGGAGATCTCCGCGGTCGCGGCGTCCTCCATCAGGTTGTGGATGCCCACGGCGCCGTTGCCGCGCAGCCACGCCTCGATGTAGCGGATCCCCACCTCCACGTTGTTGCGGATCCCCACCTCGGTGATCCTCCCCTCGGCCGAGGCGATGTCGATGAGCGCCTTGTCGTCGGGCACCACGTCCTCGCGGAGCCGGTCCAGCTGGTTCGGGCGGTCGCCGAGCACCGCGTCGAAGACCTCGCGGCACACGGGGACCAGGTCGGGGTGGGCCACCCAGGATCCGTCGAACCCGTCCTCGGCCTCGCGGGTCTTGTCGGCCTGCACCTTCTCGATCGCGGTGCGGTTGACCTCCTCGTCCCGGCGGGAGGGGATGAACGCGGCCATCCCGCCGATGGCCATCGCCCCGCGGCGGTGGCAGGCCCGCACGAGCTGCTCGGTGTAGGCCCGCATGAACGGCTGCGTCATGGTCACCGCGTTGCGGTCCGGGAGGATGAAGCGGGGCCCGCGGGTCCGGAAGTTCTTGATGATGGAGAAGATGTAGTCCCAGCGGCCGGCGTTGAGCCCCGCGGCGTGCTCCCCGAGCTCGTGGAGGATCTCCTCCATCTCGAAGGCCGCGGTGATCGTCTCGATCAGCACGGTGGCGCGGATGGTGCCGCGGTCCGTCCCCAGCATGGACTCCGCCCGGCTGAAGATGTCGTGCCACAGCCGCGCCTCCTGGTGGGACTCGGTCTTGGGCAGGTAGAAGTAGGGGCCCAGGCCGAGCTTCTTGAGCCGGCGCGCGTTGTGGAAGAAGTACAGGCCGAAGTCCACGATGGCGCCCGCGATGGGCTCGTCCCGCACGGACAGGTGCCTTTCCTCGAAGTGCCACCCGCGGGGCCGCACCACGATGGTCGGGTTGGCCCGGGCGTCCCTGTTCTTCAGCGCGTACTTCTTGCCGTCCGGGTTGGTGAACTCGATGGTCCCCTCGAGCGCGTCGATGAGGTTGAGCTGGTTGGTGACCACGTTCGTCCAGTGCGGGGTGTTGGCGTCCTCCATGTCCGCGAGCCACACCTTCGCCCCGGAGTTGAGGGCGTTGATGGTCATCTTCCGCTCGGTGGGACCGGTGATCTCCACGCGGCGGTCCTCGAGCCCGGGCGGGGGCGGGGGCACGCGCCAGGAGTCGTCCTCGCGGATCCTCCGCGTCTCGGGCAGGAACGTGGGGTCGGTGCCGCGGGCGATCGCCTTGCGCCGCTCCTCGCGGGCGGCCAGCAGCTCGCGCCGGCGGGGCTCGAACTCGCGGTGCAGGGCCGCGAGGAAGCCGAGCGCGTCGGGGGTGAGCACACTGTTCTGCCGGGGCACGTGGTGACCGGTGAGGGTCACGCCGTTGATCGTCACGGGGTTGCTGGTCATGGTCATCATGGCTGGGTCCTCGCCTGAAGAGTGTCCTGGGGAGTTCGGGTGGGGCGGCTCCGGAGGGCGCCGGAGCGGGTCGTCGTCGGATGCGGCGCGGCCGGGGACCCTGTCGGGCCCCCGGCCGGTCACGGCCGTTCGGCTCAGGGCCGTTCGGCTCAGAACTGGGCGGTCTCGGTGGACCCGGCCAGCGCCGTGGTGGAGGACTGCGGGTTGAGGACGGTGGAGACCAGGTCGAAGTAGCCGGTGCCGACCTCGCGCTGGTGGCGGGTGGCGGTGTAGCCGCGCTCCTCGGCCGCGAACTCCCGCTCCTGCAGCTCCACGTAGGCCGTCATCTGGTTGCGGGCGTAGCCGTGGGCGAGGTCGAACATCGAGTAGTTCAGGGCGTGGAAGCCGGCCAGGGTGATGAACTGGAACTTGAAGCCCATCGCACCCAGCTCGCGCTGGAACTTGGCGATCGTGGCGTCGTCCAGGTGCTTCTTCCAGTTGAAGGACGGCGAGCAGTTGTAGGCGAGCATCTGGTCGGGGTGCTCCGCGTGGATGCCGTCGGCGAACTTCTTGGCCAGCTCGAGGTCCGGAGTGCCCGTCTCCATCCACAGCAGGTCGGCGTACGGGGCGTAGGCGTTGCCGCGGGCGATGCAGGCCTCGAGGCCGTTGCGGACCTTGTAGTAGCCCTCCGCGGTGCGCTCGCCGGTGACGAACGGCTTGTCGCGGTCGTCGACGTCCGAGGTGATCAGGGTGGCCGCCTCCGCGTCGGTGCGGGCGATGATCAGCGAGGGGACGTCGGCGACGTCGGCCGCGAGCCGGGCCGCGCTCAGGGTGCGGACGTGCTGCTGGGTGGGGATGAGCACCTTGCCGCCCAGGTGGCCGCACTTCTTCTCGGAGGCCAGCTGGTCCTCCCAGTGCACGCCGGCCGCGCCGGCGGCGATCATGGACTTCATGAGCTCGTAGGCGTTGAGCGGGCCGCCGAAGCCGGCCTCGGCGTCGGCCACGATCGGGACCAGCCAGTCCTCGACCGTGCTCGTGCCCTCGGAGTGCTCGATCTGGTCGGCGCGCATCAGCGCGTTGTTGATCCGCCGCACGACCGCCGGGACGGAGTTGGCGGGGTAGATCGACTGGTCGGGGTAGGTCTGGCCCGCGAGGTTCGCGTCGCCGGCGACCTGCCAGCCGGAGAGGTAGATGGCCTTGAGACCGGCCTTGACCTGCTGGACCGCCTGGTTGCCGGTCAGGGCGCCCAGGGAGTTGACGAAGTCCTCGGTGTGCAGCTTCTCCCACAGCTGCTCCGCGCCGCGGCGGGCCAGGGTCATCTCCTCCTGCACCGTGCCGCGCAGGCGGACGACCTCCTCCGCCGTGTAGTCGCGGGTGATCTGCGCCCAGCGGGGATCGGCGTCCCACTCCTGGCGGATCTCGTCGGCGGTCTTGGGGGCGTTGGGGTAGGACATGTCGGCTCCTCGTTGAGTGGTCCGAGAACGGGTGCTTCGGCTTCGGGGTCACCGGGAAGTTCGCTCTTCCGTGGTGACACATCCCACTTTGCCCCAGTTCAAGGCGGATCAACCCCACGTTTCTCGTCGAACTTTCCTTGTTTTTCGTCTATCGTGAAGAAATGACGACCAGCGCGTGGGGCACCGAGGAACCGACGACGGCGGAGCCGGCCGGCAGCACCGACCTGATCGGTCTCGGCCGGCGCATCCGCTCGCTGCGCAAGGACCGCGGCATGACGCTCGCGGAGCTCGCGGACCGGGCGGGCACCGCCACCTCGCAGCTGTCCGTGATCGAGAACGGGCGCCGCGAGCCCCGGCTCAGCCTGCTGCGGCGCCTCGCCGAGGTCCTGGGCACGAGCGTGGACGCCCTGCTCGGGGCCGAGCCCGGCACCCGGCGGGAGGCGCTCGAGATCCAGCTCGAGCGTGCCCAGCGCTCCCCGTTCTACGAGCAGCTGGGGCTGCCGACCGTCCGGGTCAGCTCCGCGCTGTCCACCGAGGTGCTCGAGGCGCTCGTGGCCCTGCAGGAGCGGCTGGCCGAGGCCCTCGAGAAGAACTCGGCCACCCCGGAGGAGGCCCGCCGGGCCAACGTGCAGCTGCGCCGGCTCATGCGGGCGCAGGACAACTACTTCCCGGACCTGGAGCAGGCCGCCAAGGAGCTGCTGACCCTGGGCGGCTACTCCTCGGGTCCCGTGTCCAACTCCGTGATCTCCGAGATGGTGGGCAGGCTCGGCTACAGCATCCACCACGTCACCGACCTCCCGCACTCGACCCGCTCGGTGACCGACCTGCTCAACCGGCGGATCTACCTGGTGCAGAGCCCCCGGGCGGACCACGACCCCCGCGCGGTGCTGCTCCAAGCCGTGGGGCACCAGGTGCTGGGCCACGAGCCGCCCAAGGACTATGCCGAGTTCCTCGCCCAGCGCGTGCAGACCAACTACTTCGCCGCCGCGGTGATGCTCCCGGAGGACAAGACCGTCCCGTTCCTGCTCGAGGCGAAGAAGGACCGGGACCTGTTCCTGGAGGACCTCAAGGACCGCTTCGCCGTGTCCCACGAGACGGCGGGCCACCGCTTCACGAACCTGGCCACCCGGCACCTGGGGATCCGCACCCACTTCCACAAGGTGCACTCGTCCGGGGTGATCCACAAGGCCTACGAGAACAACGGGCTGGCATTCCCGACGGACCACACCGGGGCGATCGAGGGCCAGATCTCCTGCCGCAAGTGGTCCGGGCGCACCGTCTTCGACCAGCCCAACCAGTTCACGGCGTTCGCCCAGTACACGGACACCCCCTCCGGCACGTACTGGTGCTCCACGCGCACGGAGCTCTCGAGCCAGGGCGTGTTCTCCATCGGCGTGGGCGTCGCGTTCACCGACGCCCGCTGGTTCCGCGGCCGCGACACCCCGCACCGCACGGTGTCGACCTGCCCGGACCCCTCGTGCTGCCGGCGCCCGCCCGAGGAGCTCAGCCGGGTGTGGGCGGGCCACGCCTGGCCCAACACCCGGGCCCACTCGCACGTGCTCGCCGCCCTCCCGGAGGGGGCCTTCCCCGGCGTCGACGAGCGGGAGGTCTACGAGTTCCTGCAGGCGCACGACGACGCCTGAGCCGGCCCCGCGGGCCGCCGGCGCGGTCTCCCCGCACCCCCGGGACCGCCTCCCTATACCCGTAGTGGCTGGCCACTGCCCGGGAGCGGGCGTAAAGTTCTGTGGGACCTCTGCTCCACCCACCCCCCTGGACGCTGCGCTCCACCGGGCCGGCTCCGGGCGGAAAGGACACCATGCCCCAAGAGATAGCCCAGACGATCGCGATCGTCATCTACTTCGCCGCCATGATCGGGATCGGCCTCTACGCCAACAGCAGGACGAAGAACCTCGACGACTACATGCTCGGCGGGCGCAACCTCAAGCCCGGGACCGCCGCCCTCAGCGCCGGTGCCTCCGACATGTCCGGCTGGCTGCTGCTCGGTCTGCCCGGCGCGGTGTTCCTCTCCGGTCTGGTCGAGGCGTGGATCGCCGTCGGCCTGATCGTCGGCGCGTGGGTCAACTGGAAGTTCATCGCGCCCCGGCTGCGCTCCTACACCGAGGTCTCGCACAACTCGATCACGATCCCGTCCTTCCTGGACAACCGGCTCAAGGGCGGCAGCCGGCTGCTGCGCATCGTCTCCGGGCTCATCATCCTGGTGTTCTTCACGTTCTACGTCTCCTCCGGCATGGTGGCCGGCGGACTGTTCTTCCAGTCGTCCTTCGGCTCGACGTACCACGCCGGGCTGCTCCTCGTCGTCGGCGTCACCATCGCCTACACACTCTTCGGCGGCTTCCTCGGTGCGACCTACACGGACGTGGCCCAGGGCCTCCTGATGTTCGCGGCCCTGCTCCTCGTCCCCGTCGTGGGCGTGATCAACGTGGGCGGCTTCGGCCAGATGGCGGAGAACATCCGCGCCGTCCAGCCCGACGCCCTCTCCATGGTGTCCGGGGCCACGGCCATCGGCGTCATCTCGGCCCTGGCGTGGGGCCTCGGCTACTTCGGCCAGCCGCACATCATCGTCCGCTTCATGGCCATGCGCTCCCCCTCCGACGCCAAGACCGGCCGCCGGATCGGCCTGACCTGGATGGTGCTCAGCGTCATCGGGGCGATCGCCACCGCCCTGGTCGGCGTCGCCTACTACGGCAACCGCCCGGACGAGAGCCCGACCGACCCGGAGTCCGTGTTCCTGGACCTCGCGCAGGTCTTCTTCCACCCCGTGATCGCCGGCTTCGTGCTGGCGGCCGTGCTCGCGGCGATCATGTCCACGGTCTCCTCCCAGCTCATCGTCTCCTCCTCCGCGCTGGTGGAGGACCTGTACAAGCTGACGGTCAAGGAGTCCCCGTCCGAGCGCAAGCAGGTGTGGATGGGCCGCGCGGGCGTGGCCCTCGTCGCCCTCGTGGCCACCTTCCTGGCCTGGGAGCAGAACAACACGATCCTCGGCCTCGTGGCGTTCGCCTGGGCCGGCTTCGGCGCCTCGTTCGGCCCGATCGTGATCCTGTCCCTGTTCTGGCGCAAGCTCACGAACCTGGGCGCGATCACCGGCATGATCCTGGGCGCGGTCACCGTGTTCGCGTGGACCGTGACCCCGTGGGCCGACCTCTACGAGATCATCCCCGGCTTCCTCGTGAGCCTCGTCTCCGCCGTGCTGGTCTCGAAGGCCACCTACCGGCGCGACGAGGAGGTCGAGCGCGAGTTCGACGACGCCGTGCGCCTCGCCCACGCGGCAGAGGACGAGATGGCCGCCCGCTGACCTCTCGCACCGCTCCGCCGGGGCCCGTTCCGCACGCCGGAACGGGCCCCGGCGCCGTCCGGGGTCAGTACCCGATCGAGGCCAGGGTGGCCCGGATCGCCTCGGCGGAGCGGTGCAGCATGGCCAGCTCCTGCTCGTCCATGGGCACGGCCAGCCGCTCGACGACGCCCCGCCGCGCGACGATCGACGGCACGGACAGGGCGACCCCGCTGATCCCCCGGTAGTCGTCGAGGACCGTGGAGACGGGCAGCACGGCGTGCTCGTCCCGCAGCACGGCCTCCGCCACGCGCGCCCCGGCCAGGCCGATCGCGTAGTTGGTGGCGCCCTTGCCCTGGATCACCGTGTACGCCGCGTTGATCGTCCGGTGCGTGATCTCGTCCAGCCGCTCGTCGGTGAAGGGCCGCCGCCCCTCGACGGTCCAGTCCCGCAGCGGGATCTGCCCGATGTTCGCGTTCGACCACAGGGGGAACTCGGTGTCCCCGTGCTCGCCGACGATCGTGGCGTGCACGCTCGTGGTGGACACCCCGCCCTCCTCGGCCAGCAGCCACCGCAGCCGGGACGTGTCCAGCACGGTCCCGGAGGACATCACCCGCTCCGTGGGCAGGCCGGTGAGCTTCTGCGCGATGACCGTGAGCACGTCGCACGGATTGGTCACCAGCACGTACACGGCCTCGGGCGCCTGCTCCACCAGCCGCGGCATCAGCTGCTCGAGGATCGCGGCGTTGGCGCCGGCCAGCTCCATCCGGGTCTGGCCGGGCCGCTGCTTGGCCCCGGCGGTCACGAAGACGACGTCCGAGCCCGCCAGCACGGCGACGTCGTCGGAGCCGGTCACCCGGGAGCTGGGGGTGAACATGGCCCCGTGGGCGAGGTCCAGGCCCTCGGCGCGGACCCGGTCCCCGGCGAGGTCGTAGAGGGCCACCTCCTGGGCGACGCCCTTGATGAGGACCGCGTAGGCCAGGGAGGAGCCGACGGATCCGGCGCCGACCACGCCGATCTTGGTTCTCGCGGGAGTGGTGGGCACGGTCTCGGGCACGGGGAACTCCTCGGTGGTCCGGTGGTCCGCGGCTGCGGACGGTGTGCTCCCATCCTGGGCCAGCGGCGCGGGCCGCGGAAGGGCCCGGGCCACCGTGTCGCGGCTCAGCCGGCGGTGGACGCGGAGGCCGCGGAGGCCGCGGAGGCCGCGGCCAGGAAGTCCCGCATGATGGGTCCGCCGGTGACCGAGCCCAGGCCGCCGTCCTCCACGAAGACCGCCACGGCGAGGTCCTCGTGCTCGGCGATCACCCACGAGTGGGTCCGGGGCGGGTCCTCGTCGCCGAACTCGGCCGTGCCGGTCTTGCCGATCGCGGTGTCCGGCTCGAGCCCCTGCAGCACGCCCAGGTGCCCGGACGAGACGACGGCCCGCATCATGGTGCGCAGCTGCTCCGCCTCCTCAGCGGTCAGGGGCTCCTCCGGTCCGGGCCGGGTCGCGGCGTCCTCGTCGAGCAGTCCCTCGGTGCTGACCAGCCGGGGGGTGACGAGCTCTCCGGCGGCGACCGAGGCGGTGAGCCCGGCCATGCTCAGCGGGGACACAAGCGTGCGGCCCTGCCCGAACATCGCGGCGGCGTGCTGGGCCGGCGGCTCCTCCCGCGGGACCTCACCCCAGAACGCGGGCACGGACAGCTCCGCGGGCACCCCGATCCCGAGCGCGGCCGCGGCCTCGGCCAGCTCCGCCTGGTCGATCCGGTCGTGCTGGTCCACGAAGGTGGTGTTGCAGGAGTGGGCGAGCGCCTCGGTGAGGGTGATCGAGCCGGTGAACTCGGCCGGATAGGACTCGACGTTGTCGACCCGCACGCCCGCGGCGGTCGTGGACGGCGGGCACTGCACGACCGTCCCGGGGGTGTCGCCCTGCCGGAGCATCCCGAGGGCCGTGACCACCTTGAAGGTGGAGCCGGGCGCGTACCGGCCCAGCAGCGCGGTGGAGTAGCCCTCGGAGCCCGGCCCGTTGGCCGAGGCGACGAGCTCGCCCGTGGAGGGCCGGACGGCCACGACCGCCGAGGGGGACTCGATCCCGGCCAGCAGCTCACCGGCGGTGGCCTGGAGCCCGCGGTCCAGGGTCACCGCGACCGGCTCGCCGGCCTGCGCCGGGACCTCGAACAGCGGCTCGCCGGCCGCGGACTCGTCCCCGATCTCCTCGACGACGACGCCGGGCGTGCCGCGCAACCGGTCGTCGAAGCGCTCCTGCACTCCCCCGCGGCCGATCGCCGTCCCGGGGGCGAGCTCCCCGCCGGAGTCCGCCACGTCCTCGGCCGTCGCCTCGGCCACCCCGCCCAGCAGGTCGGCGGCGAAGCCGCGGGAGGGCGCCAGCGGCAGCTCGTCCTCGACCACGAGCAGGCCCGGGACCGCCTCCATCTCCGCCGCGTCCAGCTCCCGGAAGTCCTCCAGCCGCAGCGGGACGGCCTCGACGAACGCCTCGGGCCCGGCCTGTCCGACGGCCTCGGCGTAGGCGTCGGCGTCGATGTCCACGGCCTCGGCGAGCCGGCGGGCCGCCTCCTCGGGGTCCGCCCCGTCGAGCTGCGACCGGTCGATGCCCACCCGCCGGATCGGGCGCTCCGTCACCAGCGTCTCGCCGTCCGCCCCGAGGATGTCCCCGCGGTCCGCGGCCACCGTCCGGGCGCGCAGGGCCTCCCCCTCCGCCAGGCCCGGGTGCACCACGGCCGGGGACCACTCGGCGGACCAGTCCCCGGACCCGGTCCGGACCAGCGGGAGGACCGAGTCGTACGCCCAGTCCTGCGCCACGCCCGGGAGGTCCCACGACCAGGACAGGGTGGCCTCGCGGCGGTCCTCCTGCCCGGTGTCCTCGACCGCGGAGACCTCGACGGCCGGGGCGGCCTCCCCGAGCGGCGCGGTGATCCGCTCGTACTGCTCCTGGGCGGAGGGACCCTCGACGTCGCCGAAGGACAGCTCCTGGACGCTGCCCGCGCCCAGGGCCGCGGCGACCCGGTCGGCGGTCTCCCGCCCGCCGTCGGGGGCGAGCGCCGAGCAGCCGGTGGCGAGGAGGGCCGCGGAGAGGGCGACCGGGAGGGCCGCCCTCAGCCGCCGGGGGCGGGGCCGGGACGCCTGGGGCTGCGGGGCGGGGCGGGGAGTCTGCACGGTGTCGAATCTAGTCCGTCCCGCCCCGGACGGGACAGGCCGGGGCGGAGGGATCCGGACACGGAAGAACCGGTGGGCGCCGTGTCTGCACGGCGCCCACCGGTCCGTCGGACGCGCGGGGAGGGGGTGCGCTCCCGCGCGGGGGCGGGGCCGGGTGCCGGCCCCTCACCACCGGATCAGCAGTGGTACGTGTCGGTCGGCGCCTCGAAGTGGACGTCGTAGCCCTCGGGGATGCTCAGGCCGAAGGCGCCGGCCAGGCCCAGGATCTTCTTGGCGCGGGCGAGGCGCGGCAGGTCGGAGCCGTTGCGGATCTCCCCGCCGTCGGCGTCGAACTCCTGGAGGAACTCGGTGGCCCAGGACAGCTCGGACAGGGACGGGCTCAGGCCCTCGTTGACCGTGGCGGTCTGCTCAGGCATCAGGCACAGCTTGCCCGTCATGCCGAACTCCAGGGTCACGGACGTGGCCTCGGCCAGCTTCGGCCCGAGCGCGCCGACGGCGGGCCCGTCGATGGGGCCGGGCAGGTTGGCCGCCCGGGAGGCGATCGTGAACTGCGAGCGCGTGTAGGCCAGCGTCATGGGGTTCTCCCCGAAGCCCGTGTCGCGCCGGAAGTCGCCCAGGCCGAAGCCGAGGCGGTACGTGGAGCGGGCGCCGGCGATGGCCTGCAGGTGCTGCACGCCGCGGGCCGTCTCGACGAGCGCCACGATCCGCGTGTCCTTGAGCAGCTCCGCGGTGCGGGTGACGTGCTCCGGGGACTCGACCATGGCCAGCATGACGCCGTCCAGGCCGCGGACGCCGGCAAGGGCCCGGAGGTCCTCCTCCCACCACTGGGTGCCGAAGCCGTTGACCCGCACCCACGCGTGGTGCTGCTCGCCGTGCTCGTCCCGGGCGTCCAGCCAGCTGATGACGTTGCGGCGGGCGCGCTCCTTGTCCTTGGGCGCCACGGAGTCCTCGATGTCCAGGACGACGACGTCGGCCGCGCTCGCCCGGGCCGCCGCGAACCGCTCGGCCTGGGCGCCGTTGACGAGCAGCCAGGAGCGGGCGAGCTCCGGGCCGACCGCGGGAGCGGCGACCTGGGGAACCAGCGGCAGGGACGAGGTGGTCGGGGTCGTCGGCGTGGTCTCGATCGAGGTGGCAGTCATGAGGGCGTACCCGTTCTCCGTGAGGTGCAGCGAGCTGCGGTGTGACAGATGTGCCGGGGCACCCGTGCTGGGAGGGCAGGTGCTGCCCGGCGGAACCGTGACCGGTGCCGGGCCCGCGGGAACGATCGCGTCGCGGGGGTCCGGCCGGTGCGTGCCCCGGACCGGGGATCGCGAGGTGGGCGAGCCGGTCCGTGCGCGCTGGATCAACGCGCTCGGCAGGTGCGGTGACTCCACCGTAACCCAGATCACACCGGGACGCCACCCGCCGTGCCCGGGCACGGGTCCGGGCTCAGGAGCGGCGCGCGGTGCGGGCGGTCGCGGGCGCGGTCCAGGGGTCCTCGGGCCAGGGGTGCCGGGGGTAGCGGCCGCGCATCTCGGCGCGCACCTGGGCGTAGGGGCCGGACCAGAAGGAGGCGAGGTCGTCGGTCACGGCCAGCGGCCGCCCCGCCGGGGAGAGCAGGTGGAAGAGGACCGGGACCCGGCCGCCGGCCACGGCCGGGGACGCCGCCCACCCGAAGCACTCCTGGAGCTTGACGCTGACCACGGGCCGGCCGGCGGGGTCGTCGGCGGCCGGGTAGTCGATCCGGGCCCGGGAGCCGCTGGCCACGGTCAGCCGCTCGGGCGCGAGCTCGTCGAGGCGGGCGGCCTCCGGCCACGGGAGCAGCCGCCGCAGGGGCGCGGCGAGGTCGACCCGGCGGCCGGCGGCGAGGGCGTCGAGCTCAGGGGCGAGCCACTCGTCGAGCCGGTCGAGCAGGGCGGCATCGGACACGTCGGGCCACGGGTCCCCGAGCCGGTGGTGGAGCAGCGCGAGCCGGCGCCTCAGCCGGTCGGCGCCGTCCGACCAGCCGAGCAGGCCGAGGCCCTGCTCGGCCAGGGCGGCGCGCACCGCCTCGCGGGCCGCCGCCGGGGTGGGCCGCACCGGGGTCGAGGACAGCTCGATCGCCCCGAGCGCGCGGACGCGGCGGGCGCCCGCCCGCCCGTCCTCGAAGCGGGTGCGGACCTCGTCGGTGAGCAGGTGCTCGGCGCAGCGCTCGGCGAGGGGCCGGTCGAGCGCCGCCGCGGCGCGCACGACCGCCCCGGTCCCGGCGGCGGCCTGGCCGGACGCCCGGGTGACGTCCGCGACGGCGAGCCACTCGTGGCCCGCCAGGCCGCTCCCCGGGGCCAGTCCCGCACGGGTCCCGGAGGCGAGCAGGTAGGTGTCCCCCACCTTCCGGGCGACCCGCTCCGGCAGGGCCAGCGCCACGACGGCACCGGTCACGGAATCGGCCGGGACGTCCCCGGCCGCCGGCGGGGCGGGCGCTGCGGAGAACGGCGGGTCCGTGGCGATCCGCTCCAGCCGGCGGGCCTCGTCGGCCCAGCGGCGGGCCTCCGGGGCCCGCCCGGCGCGCAGCTCGACGAGCAGGCGGGTCAGGTCCCCGCCGGGCGGGCGGTGGTCGTCCGAGACCATCGCGACGACCTCGGCCGCCGGTCGGGCGCCCACCGTGCGGGCGCCGTCCAGCAGGCCGCGGGCCAGGCGCGGGTCCACGGGCACCGCCGCGATCAGCCGGCCGGTGGCGGTGGCCCGGCCGTCGTCGTCGAGCGCGCCGAGCCCGTGCAGCACGGCGACGGCGTCGGCCAGGGCCGGCGCGGGCAGGGCGTCCGGCAGGGACAGGCCCCGTCCGCCGGGGGCGCCCCAGCAGGCGAGCAGCAGCGCGGCGCCCGTGAGATCGGCGGCCGCGAGCTCGGGGGTGAGGTGGCGGGGCATCGCGGCCCAGGTCCGCTCGTCGTAGCAGCGCACGACCTCCCCGGTCCCGAGCCGGGCGGCACGGCCCGCCCGCTGCTCAGCCGAGGCCCGGGAGGCCGCCACCGTGACCAGGCCTGTCATGCCGCGGCCGGCGTCCCGCCGGGGCTCGCGGGAGAGCCCGGAGTCGACCACGAGGCGCACGCCCGGCACCGTCAGTGAGGATTCGGCCAGGGACGTGGAGACGACCGCGCGGGGCGGGTCCCCGGGGCGGCGGCCCGAGGTCGCCCGGTCCTGCTCGGCGGCCCCGACCCGCCCGTGCAGCTCGAGCACCTCGGTCCCGCGGCAGGTCTCCCGCAGCCGCCGGGCGACCTGGGCGACCTCCCACGCCCCGGGGACGAACACGAGCGCGTCCGTGGCGCCGTCCCGGGCCAGGGCCTGCGCGTGGGCCTCGGCCGCGGTCCGGGCGACGTGGTCGAGGAACGCACGGGTGACCCCGCGCTCGTCGGTGCGCCGCCCGGGGGCCGGGGCCCACCGGACCGTGAGCGGGTGGAGGGCGGCCGGGCAGTCGACCACCGGGGCCGGGGCGCCCTCGCCCAGCAGTCCGGCGAAGCGCGGGGCGTCGAGGGTCGCGGACATCGCGACGAGCACCAGGTCCTCGCGCAGCTGCCGGACCTCGGCCAGCATGCCGACGAGCAGGTCGGACTCGAGACCGCGCTCGTGGACCTCGTCGAGGACCACGGCGCCCACCCCGGGCAGCCCGGGGTCCTGCAGCAGCCGGCGCAGGAGCACGCCGGGCGTGACGAACTCGACGAGGGTGCCGGCCCCGGTGCGCCGGTCGCCGCGCACCGTGTGGCCCACGAGCTCACCCACGCGGGTCCCGGCCAGGTGGGCCAGCCGCCGGGCCGCCGCGCGGGCGGCGACCCGGCGGGGCTGGGTGACGACCACCCGGCCGGGCGCGGGGTCCGCGGCGCGCTCGTGCAGCAGGTCGGCGACCAGCGGGGGCACCAGGGTGGTCTTGCCGGTGCCGGGCGGGGCCTGCACCACGGCGACGCCGCCGGCGAGGGCCGCGCGGAGCTCGCCGAGCACGCCGGCGACCGGCAGGCCGGCGCCGATCCGGGCGAGGTCGAAGGGGACGGGGCTCATCGTCCCAGTCTCCCACCGCCGCGGAGGCCGACCGCGGCGGACGGCGGCCGCCGCACCCGGCGCGCACCGTCCGGGACGGCCGCGACCCGGACGGGGAGGGCGGTCAGGGCCCGGTGCGGGCCAGGAACCCGCGCAGCACCGCGGCGAACTTCTCCGGCTCCTGCGAGTGGACCCAGTGGCCGGCCTCGCGGATCGTCACCCGGTGCGCCCGGGGGAACAGCCGGCGCATGACCGGCGCGTGCTCGTCGCGGACGTAGTCCGAGCGCCCGCCGGCGACCCAGAGCACCGAACCCTCGTAGACGGCGTCCCCGGTGTCCGGGAAGCCGCCGATGGTGTCCAGGCTCGACCGCAGCAGCTCGAGGTTCGGCTCCCAGGAGAGGCCCTCCGGGCCCCTGCGCAGGTTCTGCAGCAGGAAGCTCCGGGTGGTGTCCCACGGGATGGGCCCCCGGAGGGCCTCGTCCGCGTCCGAGCGGCGCTCGACGGCCGTGAGGTCCACGGCCGCGAGGCTGTCCAGCAGGTGGGCGAACTCGCCCTCGCCGCCCCCGGCCCGGGCGGGGGCGATGTCCACCACGACGAGGCGGGAGACGAGGTCCGGGTGCCGCAGCGCCAGCACCATCGCCACCTTGCCGCCGAGGGAGTGCCCGACGACGGCGACCGGCCCCGCCGCGGCGAAGTCGTCGCGCAGGGTCTCGGCCACGGAGTCCGCCATCTGCTCGTAGTCCACCCGGTCCGTCCACGCGGACCCGCCGTGGTTGGGCAGGTCCACGAGCAGGCTCCGGAGGTCCGGCTGGAGGTCCTTGGCGATCCGGGTGAAGTTCTTGCCCCGGCCGAACAGACCGTGCAGGAAGACGACGCGGTCGCCGTCGTCCCCGACAGCGGTGGTGTGCAGGGTGCTCGTCCGGATCTCAGCCATCCTCCGAGCTTAGGGTCTCGGCCGCCGGCGGACGGCGCTCTCGTCGCGCGCCGAGGACTCAATGCCCCACAGTCGTCCGGAACTGTTGTCACGACCACCGGCGGAGTGGTCGGATGGGGCACATGAAGAAGCTCATCAACGACCCGGCCGACGTCGTCCGGGAGGCCCTGCTCGGCATGCAGGCGGCGCACGGGGACCGCCTGCGCGTCGACCACTCCAACCGCGTCGTCTTCCGCGCCGACGCGCCCCGGCGCGGCAAGGTGGGCCTGGTGTCCGGCGGCGGCTCCGGACACGAGCCGATGCACGGCGGGTTCGTGGGCCCGGGGATGCTGGACGCGGCCTGCGCCGGCGAGGTGTTCACCTCCCCGGTGCCGGACCAGATGCTCGCCGCGACCCTCGGCGTCGACGGCGGCGCCGGCGTCCTGCACATCGTGAAGAACTACACCGGCGACGTCATGAACTTCGAGATGGCCGCCGAGCTCGCCGCCGAGAACGGTGTCGAGGTGGTCTCGGTCGTCACCGACGACGACGTCGCCGTGCAGGACAGCCTGTACACCGCCGGCCGTCGCGGCGTGGGGGTCACCGTGCTGCTGGAGAAGATCGCCGGTGCGGCCGCCGAGGAGGGCCGTCCGCTCGCCGAGGTCGCCGACATCGCGCGGCGGGTCGACGAGCAGGGGCGCAGCATGGGCATGGCGCTCACCTCGTGCACGGTCCCGGCCGCGGGCAGGCCGACGTTCGAGCTCGGCGAGAACGAGATCGAGGTCGGCATCGGCATCCACGGCGAGCCCGGGCGCGAACGGCGGCCGATCGCTCCCGCGCGGGAGGTCGCGGCCATGCTCGTCGAGCCGGTCCTCGCCGACCTGCCAGCGGCCGACGGCGCCCCGGTGATCGCGTTCCTCAACGGCATGGGCGGCACGCCGCTGATCGAGCTGTACATCATGTACTCCGAGGTGCAGCAGCTGCTGCAGAAGGCCGGCATCCCGGTCGCCCGCAGCCTGGTCGGCAACTACATCACCTCGCTGGACATGGCCGGCTGCTCCGTGACCCTGCTGCGCGCGGACGACGAGATCGTCCGCCTGTGGGACGCGCCGGTCAACACCCCCGGCCTGCGCTGGGGCACGTGATGCCGGAGGTCACCGCCGAGGGTCTCGACCGCTGGCTGCGGAGGTTCGCGGAGGTCGTCCACGACCACGCCGCCGAGCTCACGGAACTCGACTCCGCCATCGGCGACGCCGACCACGGGAGCAACATGGACCGTGGCATGCGGGCGGTCGTCGGCGCGCTGGACGCGGGCGACGCCGGGGACGCCGGCGCGATGCT
The DNA here is from genome assembly GCF_040981005.1 of Kocuria sp. CPCC 205258. Lineage (NCBI taxonomy): Bacteria > Bacillati > Actinomycetota > Actinomycetes > Micrococcales > Micrococcaceae > Kocuria > Kocuria sp. CPCC 205258. The sequence goes on from NZ_JAVKPS010000006.1 coordinate 160,330, forward strand.
GAAGAAGGCCGGCATGACCCTGGTCAGCACCGTCGGCGGGGCCAGCGGCCCGCTGTACGGCACGTTCTTCCTGCGGGTCGGCGGCGGGCTGGCCGGTGGGCAGGCCGTCGACGCCGCCGCCCTGGGCGGGGCGCTGCGGGCCGGCCTGGAGGGCGTGGTCGCCCGGGGCAAGGCCCAGCAGGGCGACAAGACGATGGTGGACGCCCTGGTGCCGGCGATCGACGCCTACGACGTGGCGGTGGCCGGGGGCGCCGGCATCGCCGACGCGCTGTCCGCCGCGGCCGACGCGGCAGAGGCAGGCTGCGCCGCGACGATCCCGCTCGTGGCCTGCAAGGGCCGGGCCAGCTACCTGGGCCAGCGCAGCGCCGGGCACCAGGACCCGGGCGCCACCAGCACGGCGCTGCTGCTGCGGTCCGCCGCCGACAGCCTGCCGTGATCGGCATCGTCGTCGTCTCGCACAGCCGCGCGCTGGCCGAGGCGGCCGTCGAGCTGGCCTGCGAGATGGTCGCGGAGCGCCCGCCGATCGCCGTGGCGGCGGGTGCCGGCGCCGGGTTCGGCACGGACGCCGTCGCGGTCGCCGACGCCATCACCGCCGTCGACTCACCGGACGGCGTGCTGGTGCTCCTCGACCTCGGCAGCGCCGTGCTCAGCGCGGAGATGGCGCGGGAGCTCGTGCCGCCCGACGTCGCCGAGCGGGTGCGCCTGTCGCCCGCTCCGCTCGTCGAGGGGCTGGTCGCCGCCGTGGTGACGGCCGCGACCGGCGCGCCGCTGGACGCGGTGCTCGAGGAGGCCGGCCGCGGACTGGCCGCCAAGCTGGATCACCTGGGGGAGGCGGCGGACCCGTCGGCGACGGGCACGACGGCGCCGCCCGCGGCACCCGAGGTCGTCGCCGAGCTGCCCGTGGACACCCCGCACGGTCTGCACGCGCGCCCGGCCGCCCGGCTGGTCGGGCTCGTGCGGGCCGCCGACGCGGCCGCCGTGGTCACGAACCTGCGCACGGGCCGCGGTCCGGTCGACGCCCGCAGCCTCTCCGGGCTCGTGACGCTCGCCGTCCGGCAGGGCGACCGGCTGCGCTTCGAGGCGTCCGGACCCGGCGCCGAGTCGTTGACCGAGGCGGTGCGGGCGCTGGCCGCGGACTCCTGGGGCGACCGGCCCTCCGACCAGGGGCCCCCGGCGGCCCCCGGGTCGGCCGGTCCGACGGTCGTGCCCGTGCCGCCCGCCGCCGGACCGGGCGGCGACGTCGCCCTCGGCCCGGCGGTGGTGCGGGGCGGCGCGATCGACCTCTCCGGCTACCGGCCGGGCGGGCCTGCCGAGGAGCAGCGGCGCTCGGACGCGGCCGTCGCCCGCGCACTCGCCGAGCTGGCCGCACTGCGCCGTTCCGCCACCGGGGGCCCCGGCCCGGTGGGCGCCGTCCTCGAGGCCCACGAGGCCCTGCTCGTCGACCCCGGCTTGACCGAGGCCGTCTCCGCCGGCATCGCCGCCGGCGCGCCCGCGCCCACGGCGTGGGAGGACCGGCTCTCCGCGCTGGGCGGAGAGCTCGAGGCGATGGACGACCCCTACCTGCGGGCGCGCGCCGAGGACGTCCGCAGCGTGCGGCAGCGGGTGCTCGCCGCACTGGCCGGAGCCGGCGCGCCCGAGGACGCCGTCCCGGCCGAGGGTCCGCCCACGGTCCTCGTCGTGCGGGAGCTCGACGCCGCGACGGCGGCGACGCTGGACCCGCACCGGGTCGCGGGCGTGGTCACGCTGGCGGGCGGGGACACCGGCCACGGCGTCCTCGTCGCCCGCTCGCGCGGCATCCCGGTGTACCACGACGCCGGGCCGGCCGCGGCCGCGGTGGCACCCGGCACCGTCGTCGGCTTCGACGCGCGGGCGCGGCGGTTCGTCGTCGACCCCGACGAGAGCACCCGGCGCTCCCTCCGCGAGCTGTCGGCCGCCCGGGCCGTCGAGGCCGAGCGTGTCCTGGCCACCGCACGCGAACCGGGCGCGACGGCGGACGGCCACCCGGTGCCGGTGCTCGCCAACGTCACGACGCCGGCCGACGCCGGCCGGGCCGTCGCTTTCGGCGCGCAGGGGTGCGGGCTGCTGCGCACCGAGGTCCTGTTCGGCCACCTGGACGACGCCCCGTCGGTCGAGGCGCAGGCGGCCGCGTTCGCCGGGATCGCCGAGGCGTTCGCCGGGCGGCCGGTGACCGTCCGCACCTGGGACGTCGGCGGCGACAAGCCGCTGTCCTTCCTGCCGGCGCCCCACGAGGCGAACCCGTTCCTCGGCGAGCGCGGGCTCCGGCTCATGCGGCGGGCACCGGAGGTGCTCCGCGACCAGCTGACCGCGATCTGTCTGGTGGCCCGGGACCACCCGGTGCACGTCATGTTCCCCATGGTCAGCACCGCCGAGGAGGTGGCGTGGGCGCTGGAGCGGCTTGACGAGGCCTCCTCGGCGATCGGCGGCCGCCCGGCGGGCATGAGGGTCGGCGCCATGATCGAGGTCCCGGCCGCGGCCCTGGCCGTCCGCCGCGTGGCGCAGGGGCTCGACTTCGTGAGCATCGGCACCAACGACCTCGCGCAGTACACGATGGCCGCCGAGCGGGGCAACACCGCGGTCTCGGCGCTGGCGGACGCCCGGCAGCCCGTCGTGCTCGACCTGGTGGCCCGGGTGTGCGCCGAGGTGCCCGAGGGCACGCACGTCGCGGTGTGCGGCGACCTCGCCGGTGACCCGGCCGCTGCGGTGGTGCTCGCCGGGCTGGGCGTCGAGGAGCTCAGCGTGGTGCCCACCCGGGTGGCTCTCGTCAAGGCACGGCTGCGGGACGTGACGCTGGCCGGTGCGCAGGACCTCGCGCGGCGGGCCCTGGCGTGCGGGTCCGCCGCGGAGGTGCGGGCGCTGCTGGCGGGCGCCGCGGGCGCGATCCCGGGCTGACAGGCGGTGGCTGTCGTGGGGCGTTCTCCTCCCGCCCTCCACCGCATCGTCGCTGACGGTCCGGCGGCCCGGCTCGAGGCCGGCGGAGAAGTGCCCGTAGACTCGGACCCGTGACCGACGCGACCCCGACCCCCGCCAGCAGCCACCTCCCCGAGCAGGTCTCGGAGCTCTTCGACCCCGTGCAGTGGCGGACGGTCGAGGGCTTCCAGGACCTGCAGGACCTCACCTACCACCGCGGTGTGGAGCGGGACGCGGACGGCGCGGTGCTCCGGGACCTGCCGTGGGTGCGGATCGCCTTCGACCGCCCGGAGGTGCGCAACGCCTTCCGGCCGGGCACCGTCGACGAGCTCTACCGCGCGCTCGACCACGCGCGGATGAGCTCGGACGTGGGCGCCGTGGTCCTCACCGGCAACGGGCCCTCCGCCAAGGACGGCGGCTGGGCGTTCTGCTCCGGCGGGGACCAGCGCATCCGCGGCCGCGACGGCTACCGCTATGCCGGGGGCGAGACCGCCGAGAGCATCGACCCGGCCCGCGCCGGGCGGCTGCACATCCTCGAGGTGCAGCGCCTGATCCGCACCATGCCCAAGGTGGTCATCGCCGCCGTCCCCGGGTGGGCCGCGGGCGGCGGGCACTCCCTGCACGTGGTCTGCGACCTCACGATCGCGTCCCGGGAGCACGGGCGGTTCAAGCAGACGGACGCCACCGTCGGCTCCTTCGACGCCGGCTACGGCTCCGCGCTGCTCGCCCGGCAGGTGGGGCAGAAGGCGGCCCGCGAGATCTTCTTCCTCGCCCGGGAGTACGACGCGCAGCGGATGCTCGAGATGGGCGCGGTCAACGAGGTCGTCCCGCACGCGGAGCTGGAGGACGCGGCGATCGCCGCCGCCCGGGACGTGGCGGCCCAGTCCCCGCAGGCGATCCGGATGCTGAAGTTCGCCTTCAACCTGCCCGACGACGGGATGGTCGGCCAGCAGGTCTTCGCCGGCGAGGCGACCCGCATGGCGTACATGACCGACGAGGCCGTCGAGGGCCGGGACGCGTTCCTGGGCAAGCGCGACCCGGACTGGTCCGGCTTCCCCTACTACTTCTAGGCCGGCTGCCGCCGGTGCACGACCCGTCCCCGGGTCGGGAGCCGACCGGCGGCGCGAGGAGGAGACCCGCGATGGCCGAACTGATCGTCCCCGGCGACGCCGTGGTCCTCGACGGGCCCGTGCCCGGCGACCCCCTGCGGCTGCTGTCCCTGCTGACCCGCGCGCTGGGCCGGGAGGGCCCCGCCGTCGTCGTGCGGACCTCCGGCTCCACGGGCCGGGCCAAGCGCACGGTCCTCACCCGGGACGCGCTCGCGGCGTCCTCGATGGCCACCGCGGTGCGCACCGGCGGGGTGGGCCAGTGGCTGCTCGCGCTGCCCGTCCACTACGTGGCCGGGCTCCAGGTGCTCGTGCGCTCCCTCTACGCCGGGACGGACCCCGTGGTCCTCGACCCCGCGGCCCGCTTCACCCCCGAGGCCTTCGCGGCGGCGGCCGAGGAGCTGGAGGACCCCGTGCGCTTCACCTCGCTCGTGCCCACCCAGCTGCAGCGGATCCTGGAACCGGCGTCCGGGGTGCGCAACGGGGACGCGGTCTCCGCGCTGAAGAGCTTCTCCGCGGTCCTGCTCGGCGGCTCGGCCGCTCCCCCGCGGCTGCTGGCGGCCGCCCGGGCCGCCGACGTCCGGGTGGTCGTCACCTACGGGATGTCGGAGACGTGCGGGGGCTGCGTCTACGACGGCGTGCCCCTGGACGGCGTCTCCGTGCACGTGGGGACGGAGGGGGCCGAGGACGACGCCCCGCGACCCGGGGTCACCGGCGGGTCCGGGCCGGGCCGGATCTGGCTCGGCGGGGACGTCGTCGCCGCCGGCTACGCCGGGGACCCGGAGCAGACCGCACGGCACTTCCGGGAGGCCGCCGGGACCCGCTGGTACCGCACGGACGACCTCGGCGAGATCTCCGCCGACGGCGTGCTCACGGTGCACGGGCGGGTCGACGACGTGGTGAACACCGGCGGTGTCAAGGTCGCCGCGGGGCTCGTGACCGCCGCGCTCACGGAGCACCCGGCGGTGCGCCAGGCCCTGGTGCTCGGCGTGCCCGACCCCGAGTGGGGGCAGGCGGTCGGGGCGGCGGTCGTCGCGGCCCCCGGCGCGGACCGCCGGCGGCTGCGCGCCGAGCTCGAGGAGTCGGTGCGCGCCCGGCACGGCGCCGCCGCGGTGCCCCGGCGCTGGGCCTGGCCGGACGAGCTGCCCCTGCTGCCCACCGGGAAGCCGGACCGCGCCGCCGTGGGCCGTCTGCTGGGCTGAGCCCCTGCCCGAGCCGGGTCCGGGGCCGGGCCGTGACACAATGGTTCGCGGCCACGGACCCCCACCGCGGCCCGCATCCCGCACCCCGCACCCGCGCGGGTCGTTCCCGACGGAGGTAGCCCGTGGCCACGCCAGCACAGTGGATCGAGGGGGCCCGGCTCCGGACGCTGCCGATGGCCCTCGCCCCCGTGGTGGCCGGCTCCGCCGCGGCCCAGGCCCTGCACTCGTTCGACCCCGTCCGCGCGCTGCTCGCGCTGCTGGTCGCCCTCCTCCTGCAGATCGGCGTGAACTACGCCAACGACTACTCCGACGGCATCCGGGGCACCGACGACGACCGCGTGGGCCCCCTGCGCCTCACCGGCTCCGGGGCCGCCGCGCCAGGGCAGGTGCGGGCGGCGGCGCTGCTGTGCTTCGGCCTGGCCGCGCTCGCCGGCGCGGCCCTGGTGGTGCTGAGCCGTCAGTGGTGGTTCATCCCCGTGGGCCTCTCGGCCGTGCTCGCCGCGTGGGGGTACACCGGCGGGCGCAGCCCGTACGGGTACCGCGGGCTCGGGGACGTGTTCGTGTTCGTGTACTTCGGGCTCGTGGCCGTGCTCGGCACCACGCTCACCCAGGCGGGCACCCTCAACCTCGAGGCCTTCGTCGCGGCCCTGTCCACCGGTCTGATCGCCACCGCCCTGCTGATGGCCAACAACATCCGGGACCTGCCCGGGGACCGGGAGGTCGGCAAGCGGACCCTGGCCGTGCGGCTGGGCGACCCGCTGGCGCGGGTGGTGTTCACCGCGGAGATCGCCGTGGCGTTCGCGCTCGTGCTGTTCCTGGTGCCAGACAACCCGTGGATGCTCCTCGTGCTGCTGCTCCTGCCCCTGGCGTGGGCGCCCGTGGCCACGGTGCTGCGGGTGCAGGACCGGCGCCAGCTCATCCCCGTGCTCCGGCAGTGCGGGGTGCTCAACGTGGGCTGGGCCGTGCTCTTCCTGCTGGCGGTGCTGCTGCGGCAGTGGTGGTGAGCACCCGGTGAGGACGCGGCGGCGGGTGGCTCAGACCTCGCGGCCGTCCTCGCGCAGCCGCCGGTCCACGTAGGCGTCCTCGACCTCCTGGTCCTCGAGCGCCACCCGGTTGCGGGGCTTCGGCGCCCGCGCGAACCACCGGTGGAACTCCTCCCCCGCGGCGCTGTGCAGGCGCGGGAAGAACAGGTAGGAGACCGCGAAGGAGATGACCACCGCGGCGACCCCGGACAGGACCAGCCCCACGCCCAGCCACATGCTGAGCAGGAAGGCCAGCACGAGCAGCGCGAACCGGAGCAGGGAGTACTTCAGGAAATTCACGCGCCCAGTCTAGCCGGAGCTCCTGACAGGACCCCCGGGCCGGTGGAGCGCGGCGGACAGGGCCTCCGGAGCGCTGAGCTGGCGTCCAGGCAACTCCCCTACGATTGTCGGCATGGGCAGAGCCATCCTCATCATCGGCGCGGCCGCTTTGGCGGTGGGCGTGATCGTCTACTCCCTCATCGAGTGCGCCCGGACCGACAGCACCGACATGCGCGGTCTCCGCAAGGGCGGCTGGATCGCGGTGATCCTCCTCCTCCCCCTCCTCGGCGCCCTCCTGTGGCTGTTCCTCGGGCGGCCCAAGGGCACCGCGGAGTCCTCGCGTCCCGTGCGCGGCAGGGGGCCCGACGACGACCCCCAGTTCCTGCGCAACCTCGAGGAGCGCCGCCGGCAGCAGGAGAAGGCCGAGAAGCTCCGGCAGTGGGAGGAGGAGCTGCGGCGCAACGGCGGACCGGGAGCATCCGGCGGCACGGGGCCGGACGGGGCTCCCGGGGAGCGCCCCGACGACGGGCCCTCCGGCGGCTCGTCCGCCGGCCGCAGCGACGGACCGACGGACGGCTCCCCCGGCAGCCGGCCCCCGCGCGGCTGATCCGCCCGGCTGATCCGCCCGGCAGGACCGCACGGCGGGACCACCCGGCAGGGCCCCACGGCAGGACCGCTCAGAGCGGGACCACGTGCCGGAGCCGCCCCGCCGCGGACCCGACCGGGCCGGACGCCCCGGCCACGACCGCCCCGACCACGTCCGTCCCGATCACGACGAACGGCCCGCACCTGCCGGTGCGGGCCGTTCCGGTGTCGTCGCCCGGCGGGGCGGCCGGGGTCAGACCCCGGAGTAGGAGTGCAGGCCGGGAAAGACGGTGTTGACCACGGTGAAGTTGAAGATCACGCAGAGGTAGCCGACGATCGACAGCCAGGCCGACCGGTTGCCGGTCCAGCCCCGGGTGGCGCGGGCGTGCATGTAGGCGGCGTAGACCACCCAGATCACGAAGGTCCACACCTCCTTGGTGTCCCAGCCCCAGTAGCGGCCCCAGGCCTGCTCCGCCCAGATGGCGCCGGCGGCGAGGGTGAAGGTCCAGAACGCGAACCCGACCGCGTTGAGCCGGAAGGACAGGTTCTCGAGCGCCTGGGAGGACGGGACCATCGCAAGGAACCCCGCGCCGGGCCGCTCGCCGGACAGGATCGCCTGCTCCCGCCGGGCCTGCAGCAGCTGCAGGACGGCCATGGCGAACGTGATGGTGAAGACCCCCGAGGCGGCCACGGCGATGGACACGTGGATCACCAGCCACCAGGACTGCAGGGCGGGCTGCAGCGGTCCCACCGGGGTGGGGAAGCCGATGGTGGCCGCGCAGAGCATGATCACCACGAGCCCGGAGACCAGGGAGCCCACGAAGCGGAGATCCCGGGCCAGCAGGGCCAGCAGGAACACGCCCGCGACGACCAGGGCGCCCGTGGTGCAGAACTCGTACATGTTGCCCCACGGCACCCGCCCGGCCGCGAAGGCCCGGCTGAGCACGGCGGCGGCGTGCACGGCGAAGCCCAGGACCATGACGGCCACGGCCACGCGGGCGGCGGGCCGGCGCTCGCCGGTGTAGCGCATCTCCTCGTCCGCCACGTGGCCGGACAGGGCGGAGCGCGCGCTCGTGCGGTAGCCGCGCCCGCGGTGGCCCGCGCCGTGGCCGGCCCGGGAGTCCGCGGGCTCGGCGGCGTCCCCGGAGGCTCCCGCGGCGGCGCCCACGAGCTCGCGCTCGCCGCTGTCCTCGGCCCCGCGCAGGGTCTTGGAGTGGGACGCCACGTCCCACGCGAAGGCCACGAAGGCGACCAGGTAGGTCATGGCCGCCAGGAGCATGAAGAGCTCGCTCCAGGCGCCCAGTGTCTCGTTGACGGTCATGCCGCCCATCCTCTCACTCGTGGTCCGGCCGGGCGTCCGGTACGGAGTCCGTCCGGCCGTCCGGCCGGCCGGCGGCGTGCCCGGTGCTCCCGGCCGCCGCCGTGGTCGCTGTTGCTGTCGCTGGTGCCGGCGGCGGCGTGGTCGCCGTCCCGGACGTGGTCGTGGTCGTGGTGTCGGTGTCCCGCACGCCGGCGTCCTGCCACTGCTCGGTCCAGAGCCGGTCCAGCCGCTCGGCCTCCGCGGCGAGCCGGGGGTCCTCGCCGCGGGCCAGCAGCCCGTACTCCAGCACCGTGCAGGGCCGTCCGTCCGCGTCGACGCCCTCCGCCGCGCGCACCCAGACGCGGCGGCGGGCGATGAACAGGGACATGAGCAGGCCGGCGAAGGCCGCGACGAAGGAGACGAAGGCGCCCGTCTTGCCGGGGTCGTAGTGGACGTCCAGACCCACGTAGCGCTTGACGTCCAGGAACTCCACGGTGCCCTTGCCGTCGGGCAGCTCGTGCACGGGGTTCGCGGCGTCGAGCGTGATGGCGCCGTTCTCGTTGGTCATGGCGTTGAGCTCGGTGAGCGGCTCGACGTCGAGCACGTACACGTTCTGCGGTTCGCCGCTGTCCAGGCCGAGGTCCCCGTGGTACGCGGAGAGGATCAGCCGGGGGTTGGCGAGGCCGGGGTCCACGGAGCGGGGCATCTCGCCCTCGCCGCCCACGGCGGTGGGCAGCAGCAGCCCCACGAGGCCGAGCTGGTCGGGACGGGCGTCCGGGACCTTGAGCACGAGCGAGGACGTGTAGACGCCGTCGGAGGGGATGGTCACGACCGGCCCCTCGAAGGCGACGTCCCCGTTGCCGTCGGTCACCCGCACCACCGGGGCGTAGCCGTTGCCCACGAGGTAGCTCTTCACGCCGTTCACGTTGAGCGGCTGGTTCACCTTCAGGATCTCCTGCCGCGGCTCGGCGCCGGGCTCGTCCTGCACGGTGACCTCCGCGGTGAAGTCGAGCGGCGCCCCGTAGCTGCGCGGGTCCGTGGTGTCCCGGTTGAACACGGCCTCGAAGCTGTCCAACCGCACCGAGAAGGGGTCGAGCCAGTCGGCGTCGTAGTTGGGGCCGGGGGTGAAGGAGTCGTAGCCGATGAGGGTGTTGACGAAGGACTCGCCCTCCACGACCACCCGCTGGCCCTTGTAGCCGAAGAGGGAGCCGACGGCCACGGACACCAGCACGCCCAGCAGGGCCAGGTGGAAGACGATGTTGCCGACCTCCTTCCACATGCCGCGCTCGGCGGCCACCGACGGGGCGGCCGTGCCGGCGTCCCGGACCGCCACCCGGTAGCCGCGCTTCTTCAGCAGCCGGGCGGCGTCGGCCACGACGTCGTCCGGGGCCGGCGCCCCGGCCCCGTCCCGTCCGCCCAGGGCCAGGGAGCGGTGCTCCGGCAGCCGCTCGAGCCGGCGCGGGGTGCGCGGGGGCTCGGCCCGCCACGCCCGCCAGTGCTTGGCCGCGCGCGGCAGGACGCACCCCACGAGGGAGACGAACAGCAGGATGTAGATCGCGGAGAACCACGCCGACGAGAAGACGTCGAACAGCTGCACCCGGTCCAGCCACTCCCCCAGGACGGGGTTGTTGTCGATGTAGTCCTGGACCGCCGCCGGGTCCTGGATCCGCTGCGGGAAGATCGATCCCGGCACCGCGGCGACCGCCAGGAGCAGCAGCAGGAACAGGGCGGTGTTCATCTTGGTCAGCTGCGTCCAGGCCCACCGGGCCATGCCGAGGGGCCCCAGGGCGGGGAGCTCGACGTCCGGGGTGCGCTGTCCGGACGGGTCCGGGGACGCGGGGCCCGACGACGACGGGGGCGCTGCGGTGCTCATGGCGGCCTTTCTGCTGTCGGTGCGGGCTCGCGGGTCGGAGGTGCTCAGATCGGCATCACCCAGTCGGTGACGAGCTCGGCCTGCACCCAGGAGACGAACGCGGTCCACGCGCCCGTCATCATGAGCAGGCCGACGAGGACGAGCAGGCCGCCGCCGGCGCGCTGGATGCCGAGGCGGTGCCGGCGGAAGAAGCCCATGGCGCCCATGCCCCGGCGCAGGGCGAGGGCGAGCAGCAGGAACGGCACGCCCAGGCCCAGGCAGTAGGCGACCGTGAGGACGGCCGCCTTCCCGGTCGAGGCGCCGTCCACGTAGACGAGCGCCTGCACGGCCGCGAAGGTGGGGCCGATGCAGGGGGCCCAGCCGAGGCCGAACGTCACGCCGAGCAGCGGGGCGCCCCAGAGCCCGGGCGGTGGGCGGTGCTCGATCTTGCGGTCCCGCTGGAAGAAGGACACCCCGCCGAGGAACACGACGCCCATGAGCACCACGAGCCCGCCGAGGACCACGGTGATCCAGTTCTGGCCCAGGAACCAGGCGTAGGCGCCCAGCTGGGCCAGCAGCACGGACATCAGCAGGAACACGGCGGAGAAGCCGAGGACGAACAGCGTGATCCCCGCGAGCACGCGGCCGCGCCGCTGCTCCTGCAGGTCCGCGCCGGTCAGGCCGGTGACGTAGCCGAGGTAGCCGGGCACGAGGGGCAGCACGCACGGGGAGGCGAAGGAGACGAGGCCGGCGAGCAGCGCCACGGGCAGCGCGACGAGGAGGGAGCCGTCGAGGACGATCTCGGCGAAGGGGTTGCCAGCCGTCATGCCGCTTCGGCCACCGTGTCCTCGAGGAGGGTCTCGAGCACGGAGCGGTCCGCGATGCCGAGGATACGGGCGGCCACCCGCCCCTGGGCGTCGAGCACGAGCGTGGTCGGCACGGCCTGCGGCGGCACGTACGCGCTCAGCGCCATGAGCACGCCCCCGTCCTTGTCCGCGACGGACGGGTACGGGATCTCGAAGGTGCGCTCGAACGCCTCGGCGGTGGCCCGCTCGTCGCGCAGGTTCACGCCGTAGAAGGCGGCCTGCCCCTCGAACCGTTCGGCGAGCTCGCGGAGGTCGGGGGCCTCCACGCGGCACGGGGCGCAGCCCGCGTACCAGAAGTTCAGCAGCGCGGGCCGCCCGCGCAGGTCCTCGGCGGTGAGGGGTGTGCCGTCGAACAGCGTGCCGGCGAACTGCACCGGCTCCCCGCGCTCGGCGGCCGGGTACTCGGAGACCGTGCCGTCCCCGGCGATGTAGCCCTTCTGGTCCCCCGAGTTCGCCTGCTGGGCGAGGGAGTCCTCCTCCGTGCACCCGGCGAGGGCGAGTCCGAGGACGCCGAGGCCCGCGAGCGAGAGCACGCGGCGGCGGGACGGACGGGGGGCGGGCGAGGGGCGGGAGGTCACGGACGGATCACCTGGTGCTCTGGACGGGACGGGGAGGGCGGCGGCGCCCGGCCATTATGAACCGGGAAGCTGGTTGACCCCTGGGTAGAGGTCGGCGGCGGGCTCGCTGTAGACGACCCGGGGCGGGCGCCCGGAGTCGAGGTCGTCGAAGACCAGCGAGGTGATGGAGGCGAGGTTGCACTGCCGCCGCCGGGGGTCGTGCGGCAGGGGGCGCCCCTCGGCGGAGAGCCGGGTGAGCCAGATCGGCAGCTGGTGGGACACGAGCACGGCCTCGGCGCCGTCCCCGCCGCGCTCCGCGGCGGCGCGCCCGGCGTCCAGCACCGCCTCCGCCATGCGCGCGACCTGGTGCCGGTAGGGCTCGCCCCAGGAGGGCCGCAGCGGGTTGCGCAGGTGCGGCCAGTGCCGGGGCCGCAGCAGCTCGGGGAGGTCCACGTGCAGGCCCTCGAAGTGGTTGTGCGCCTCGATGATCCGCTCGTCCGGGTGCACCGGCAGGTGCAGCTCCCGGGCCACGGGCGCGGCCGTCTCCCGGGCGCGCTGCAGCGGCGAGGAGACGAGGTGGACGATGCGCGAGCCGGTGTTCACGCGGCGGGCGAGCTCCGCGGCGGCGGCCTCCGCCATCCGCGCACCGAGCTCGGTGAGGCCGTAGCTGGGCATCCTCCCGTAGACGATGCGGTCCGGGTTGAGGACCTGGCCGTGGCGCAGCAGGTGGACGGTCGAGGAGGGCATGCCCCCCATGGTCCCAGACCGGGCGCACCGGCCCCAAAACGGGGGCGGCTCAGCCGGCCAGGCGCTCGCGCAGCAGCCGGGCGAGGCGGCGCTCGTCGATCTGCCAGAAGTCGCGCGGGACGCCGTCCACGAGGACCACGGGGATCTCCTCGGCGTGCCGGCGGGCCAGCTCGGGGTCGGTGTCGACGTCGACGTCCTCCCACTCCAGCCCCAGCGCGGAGGCGACCCGGTCCACGGACTCCCGGGCGGCCTCGCAGAGGTGGCACCCCGGGCGGGTGAGGAGGGTCACGGCGGGCGGCGGAGGAGGAGTCATGGAGCCCATGCTACGGGCCCGCCGCGCGGTGCGGACGGGCCCGGGAACGCACCGGGGGCCGCCGTCCTGGATCGGACGGCGGCCCCCGGTGGCGCTCAGCGCAGGGTCACTTCTTGTTGCGGCGCTGGTGACGGGTCTTGCGGAGCAGCTTGCGGTGCTTCTTCTTGGACATCCGCTTGCGGCGCTTCTTGATCACTGAACCCATAGGATCCCTCGCATCTTCATGTCTCGGTGGTGTGCCCCCGGGGACTCCGCGCGACAGGCGGGAACCAGGGGTGCCGGCCTGCGGACGGTGACGGCCGGGCAAACGTTCACTGACACCCTACCGTCTTGTGGGGAGATTGCTGTACTCGGTCCGGCCGCGGCCGGCTCAGGCGCTGCGGGACACCGGTGCGGGCCCGTCCCCGGGCTCCCCCTCGAACGCGTCCGCGAGCTCGTGCGCGCCGGTGTCCGGCTGCGCCGCGGCGCCGGGCGGGTTGAGCTCGGCGGGCGCGTCCGGAGCCGGACCGGGGGTGCGCTGCTCCTGGTCCGGGTCCACGCCGGCCTCGCGGTACTGGTACTCGATGTGCTCCGCCACCAGCCGGGACGCCAGCCGGCGGTCACCGGCCGCCACGGCGGAGTAGATGGCGTGGTGCTCCGCGCGCAGCCGGTCCGCGGTGGTGCTCCACAGGGGCACGTGGCCCACCAGGGCCATCGTGTACTCGTAGATCGAGTCCCGCAGGGAGGACATCAGGGCGGAGACCACCGAGTTGCCGGCGGTCTTGCACAGGGCGATGTGGAAGCTCACCTCGAGGTGGTGGAACTCCTTGAGCGACAGGTCGTCCCGGGCCATCTGCTCGAGCAGCGCCCGCAGCTCGGCCATCGCCGGGTGCTCGGGGTCCGAGCGCTCCAGGGCCCACGTCTCGAGCAGCACCCGGGTCTGCACGATGTCCCGCAGGGGGTAGTCCGAGGTGGCCATGTGCAGCTGCAGCGCGGGCCCCGCGGACGCGGCGGGCTCCCGCACCAGCATGGGCAGGATCGACTTGCGCGGCCCGTCGAACAGCCGCACGATGCCCTGGGCCTCCAGGGTCTTGAGCGCCTCCCGCATGGTGTTGCGGGACACGCGGTGGATGGCCGCGAGGTCGCGGTCCGAGGGCAGTTGTTGGCCCAGCACGAGGTGGCCGTCGAACAGCTCGTTCTCCAGCCACTGCAGGACCTGCCGATGCGTTGCCATAGTCTCCAGGGTAGGACCACCGCGGCCCTCCGTGGGACGAACGCGGGTCCGGACGTGTCGGAAGTGCGGACGGGGAACCCCTGCCGGGCCCGGCGGACCGGACCCGGCACGGGTCAGATGAGGCCCTGCGCCATCATGGCGCCGGCGACCTTCATGAACCCGGCGATGTTCGCGCCGGCCACGTAGTTGCCGGGCATGCCGTAGTCCTCGGCGGTCTCGGCGCAGGTGTCGTGGATCGACTTCATGATCTGGCCGAGCCGCTCCTCCGTGTACTCGAAGGTCCACGAGTCGCGGGAGGCGTTCTGCTGCATCTCGAGCGCGGACGTGGCCACGCCCCCGGCGTTGGCCGCCTTGCCCGGGCCGAAGAGCACGTCCGCCTCCTGGAACAGGCGGGTGGCCTCGCCCGTGGTGGGCATGTTCGCGCCCTCCGCCACGGCGAGCACGCCGTGGCCGAGCAGCTTCTTGGCGTGGGAGCCGTCCAGCTCGTTCTGGGTGGCGCACGGCAGCGCCACCGTGCCGGGGACGTCCCAGACGGAGCCCTTGGCGATGAACCGGGCGCGTCCGCCGCGGCGCTCGGCGTACTCGGAGATCCGGCCGCGCTCCACCTCCTTGACCTCGCGCAGCAGGTCCAGCTCGATGCCGTCCGGGTCCACCACGTAGCCGCTGGAGTCCGAGGCGGTGACCACGGTGGCCCCGAGCTGCTGCGCCCGGTGGATCGCGAAGGTCGCCACGTTGCCCGAGCCGGAGACCAGCACGGTCTGACCGTCGAAGGACTGCCCGCGGGTCTGCAGCATCTCCTCGGCGAACATCACGGTGCCGAAGCCGGTGGCCTCGGTGCGCACCAGGGAACCGCCCCAGCTGAGGCCCTTGCCGGTGAGCACACTGGACTCGTAGCGATTGGTGATCCGCTTGTACTGGCCGAACAGGTAGCCGATCTCGCGTCCGCCCACCCCGATGTCACCGGCGGGGACGTCCGTGTACTCGCCGATGTGGCGGTAGAGCTCGGTCATGAAGGACTGGCAGAAGCGCATGATCTCGCCGTCGGAGCGCCCGCTCGGGTCGAAGTCCGACCCGCCCTTGCCCCCGCCGATCGGCATGCCCGTGAGGGCGTTCTTGAAGATCTGCTCGAAGCCCAGGAACTTCACGATGCCCAGGTACACGGAGGGGTGGAAGCGCAGCCCGCCCTTGTAGGGCCCGAGCGCGGAGTTGAACTCCACGCGGAAGCCGCGGTTGATGTGCACGCGGCCCTCGTCGTCGGTCCACGGCACGCGGAAGATGATCTGCCGCTCCGGCTCGCAGATCCGCTCGAGCACGGCGGCGTCGAGCAGCTCGGGGTGGCGTGCGACCACGGGGCCCAGGGAGTCGAAGACCTCGTCCACGGCCTGGTGGAACTCCACCTCTCCGGGGTTGCGGGCGAGTACGGCCTGGCGGATCGGGTACAGGTCCTCGTGCATGGTGCTCCTCGTTCGGATCGATTGGGCCCGGCCGGTCACCGCCGCGGGTTCCTGGTGCGGCGGCGCAGGCCGGAGAGGCTGGACAGGATGTCCACCGCACGAGCCCCCGCACCCCTGCCCGGGCGCGCGGGGGTGCCGCCGACCGCCGGCGCCGGGCCGGCCTCGACCGCCGGCTCAGGGCTGGGGACGACGGCCGGCTCCGGAACGACCACGGCCGCGGCGTCCAGCACGGCCGTCCCGGGCGTCGCCTCCGGAGCCGTCCCGGCCCCATCGGCCCCCGCGGTCACGACCACGTCAGGTCCGGCGACGCCGGCCCCGGCAGTGCCGCTGTCCGCGGCGTCCACGGGGGCGCGCGTCGGGGCGGCCGGCTGGTGCGCCGCACCGCCCACGACCTCGTGGACCCACGCGGTGACCTCGGCCAGCGGCTCCGGCTGCACGGCGTAGAGACGTCGTTGCCCCTGTGCCTCCATGGACACCATACCGGCCTCGCGCAGGATCTTCAGATGCTTCGAGACGGTCGGCTGGGAGACCCCCAGCTCTGCCACGAGGTCGCCCACGGGTCGTTCGCCGTCCTTGAGCGCGGCGAGGATCCCCCGCCGGGTCTTGTCGGCGATCACCGCGAACACGTCGTTGTTGCCCATCCGATCACTGTAAACGGGTTGCCGCGCGGCTCCCGGCACCGGCACGTCCGTGCCGCCCCCGTGGCTGCCCCCGCCGCTGCCGGAGCCCGCGGGCGGCGGGCTCAGTCGAACCACGGGTCCAGCCCCCACTGGGGGAAGACCTCCTTGCGGGTGGCCATGATCGTGCGGTCCGTCTCGTCGTTGGGGTCGAAGCCCACCTCCCAGGAGCGCCACCACAGGTCCACCTCGTCGCCCATGGCCCGCGGCGCGTCGGCGCCGTAGCGCTCTTGCACGTAGTCGCGCCACGGCTGCGGCACCGCGGTGCCCACGTCGATCGGGTGGCCGGCGGCGACTCCCACCAGGTGCGTCCAGGAGCGGGGCACCACGTCGTAGCAGTTGTACCCGCCCCCGCCCGTGGCGATCCACCGGCCCTCGCACAGCTCGTGAGCCAGCCCTGCCAGGGCCACGGCGGTCTGCCGCTGCGCGTCGACGCTGACGCGCAGGTGGGTGAGCTCGTCGGCGAAGTGCGAGTCGCAGCCGTGCTGGCTCACGATCACCTCGGGCCGGAACTGGCGCAGCAGGGGCGGGACCACGGCGTCGAACGCGCGCAGCCACATGGAGTCGTCGGAGGCCGTGGGCATCGCCACGTTCACGGAGTGCCCCTCGGCCTCCCCGCGGCCGGTCTCGTTGGCGAAGCCCGTGCCCGGGAACAGCGTCAGGCCCGTCTCGTGCAGCGAGACGGTGAGCACGCGGGGGTCGTCGTAGAAGATCGACTGGGTGCCGTCGCCGTGGTGGCCGTCGACGTCCACGTAGGCCACGCGCCGGACACCCTGGTCCAGCAGGTGCTGGACCGCCACGGCGCAGTCGTTGTAGATGCAGAATCCGCTGGCCTTCTCGGCGTGGGCGTGGTGCATCCCGCCCCCGAAGTTCACGGCGTGCACCGCGTCCCCCGCGAGAACGGCCACGGCGCCCTGGTAGGTGCCGCCCACGAGCCGAGCGCTCGCCTCGTGCACCCCCGGGTACCCGGGGGTGTCCTCGGTGCCGAGACCGCACTCGGGGACCTCGACGGTGGGGTCGGCGCTGACGGCCCGGACCGAGTCCACGTAGTGCTGCGGGTGGACGAGGTTGAGCACCTCGTCCGGGGCCACCTCGGGCGCCTCCACCGTGACGTTGTCCCGGCGGTCCAGGCCGAACTCCTGGACCAGCCGGTAGGTGGCCTCGAGCCGGGACGGGTGCATGGGGTGGTGGTCCCCGAAGTTGTACTCGAGCAGGGCGGGGTCCCAGAACAGTCGCGTGGGGTACGGGGCGCCGGGCCCGGACGTAGCAGGGGTCACACCGCCATTAGACCACTCGGGGCCGGGGCCCGCCGTCGCGGGCGTGGCGCCGGCGCCCTTTGTGTCACCCCGGCGCGGCTCAGTCGAGGTCGCTGAAGGCCTCGACCGCACGGGTGGGTCCCGTCACGAGGATCTGGTCGTTCTCGTAGAGGACCGTGCCGGGCTCGGTGGCCTCCCACTCCTGGCCCAGGCGGCGGACCGCGACGATCGAGACGCCGTGGGTGCGCCGGATGCTGAGGGTGTCCAGCGGCCGCTGCTGGACGGCCTCCGGGGCCGGGCAGCGGATGAGGGCGAATCCCTCGTCGATCGTCACGAAGTCGAGGACCCGGCCCTGGATCAGGTGGGCGGAGCGCACGCCCATGTCGTGCTCGGGGCTGATGACGTGGTGGACCCCGAGCTGCTCGAGGATCTCGGCGTGGGGCGTGGTGATGGCCTTCGCCCAGATCTCGGGGTGGGCGAACTTCAGCAGCCGGGAGGCGACCAGGATGCTGGCCTGGACGTCGGAGCCGATGCCGACCACGACCTTGTCGAACTCGTCGACGCCGAGCTGGCGCAGCACCTGTTCCTGGGTGGCGTCGGCGCGCACCACGGTGGTCAGCTGCCCGTTGAGCTCCTGGACGACGTCCTCGTCGACGTCGATGCCCAGCACCTCGGCGCCGTTGCGCATCAGCTCGAGGGCCAGGGCGGCGCCGAAGCGGCCGAGGCCGATCACGGCCACCGTGCCCGGTGGCCGGCGGCGGCCGGAGTGGTGGTGCGAGGCGGTGCCGGAGCGGGAGGGGAACATGTGGGGACCTCCAGGAGGTGTCGGGGTGGGCCGCAGGGCCCCGTGGGGTGGTGTGCCGGGCGGGCGCGGTGGACTCAGCCGATCAGCGGGCGTTCCTTGGGCAGTTCGTACAGGGCCTTCCGGGGACGGGCCGCCATGGCGGTGGCCACGGTGATGGGCCCCAGCCGGCCCAGGAACATCAGGGCGATGAGCACCCCCTGGGCCGCCGGCGAGAGAGCCGCGGTGATGCCCGTGGACAGGCCCACGGTGGCGAACGCGGAGATCGTCTCGAACAGGATCCGGTCCAGGCCGATGTCCTCGTGCAGCAGCATCAGCACCATCGTGGCGGTGGTCACCGCGCCCAGCGCCAGGACGACCACCGTGATCGCCTGGCGCTGCACCGACCGGGACAGGCGCCTGCCGAGGACGTGCACGGCCGTTCCCCCGGTGATCTCGGTCCAGGCGATGAAGCCGAGGACGGCGACGGTGGTGACCTTCAGCCCGCCGGCCGTCCCGGCGGGGCCGCCGCCGATGAGCATCAGGAGGTCCAGCCCCAGCCAGGACACCGGGTGCATCGCCGAGATGTCGATGCTGTTGAACCCGGCCGTGCGGGCGATGGTGGACTGGAAGAACCCGGCCATCAGCTTCTCGTCGGCCCGCATCGGCCCCAGGGTGGCGGGGTTGGACCACTCCACCGCGCACAGGAACACCGTGCCGGCGCCGAGCAGGACCACGGTGGCGAACAGCACGATCCGGGTGTTCATGCTCCACCGCCGGGGCCGGCGCCACTCCCGGCGCAGCTGGTAGAGCACCGGGAACCCCAGCCCGCCCAGGACCACGGCGACGACGATCGGCAGGTTGACCCAGGGGTCGGCGGCGAAGTCCATGATCGACAGGGTGTACAGGGCGAAGCCGGCGTTGTTGAACGCCGAGACCGCGTGGAACACGCCGTGCCACACCGCCTGCCCCGGTCCGTACCCGTAGCCGGCGAAGAAGCGCAGGGCGAGCGCCGCGGCCACGACCGTCTCGATCAGCAGCGTGGTGGCGAGGATGCGCAGCAGCACCCGGCGCATGTCCCCGTAGCCGGGGTTCTTCGTCTCGGTCGAGCTCATGATCCGGGCCGTCAGGCCCAGCCGGCGGGCCAAGAGGATCCCCAGCACGGTGGCGAAGGACATCACCCCGAACCCGCCGATCTGGATCAGGGCCAGGATCACCGCCTGCCCGAACGGCGTCCAGTAGGTCGGCGTGTCCACCACGACCAGCCCGGTCACGCAGATCGCCGAGGTCGCGGTGAAGAACGCCTCCATGAACGACGCCCCGCCGGGGCCCGACCTCGCGACCGGGAGCATCAGCAGGACGGTGCCGACGGCCAGGGCGGTCGCGAACGCCCCGATGATCAGCTGCGCCGTGCGCGCCGCGGTCACCTCCCGCGGATCGGTGCTCCGCCGTTGTCCCGGCCGGCGACCGTGGGGGGAGCGGATCCCGTGCCGTCGGGTGAGTCGACGGACCCGGGCGCGCAGCAGGGCCTCTTCCAGGGGCATGGGCGACAACCTACACCCGCGGCTGCCCGCCGCGGACGGGCGCGGGTGGAATACTGTCTCGGGTCGAGGCGAACGCCGCGGCCGCCGCCCCGCCCGGGCGGTCAGGACACCAGGAGGAGAGCCCGTGAGCCACCTGCAGCGCGCGCCCTGGGCCCGTCCGGAGGAGCGCGGCCGGTTCTGGCTGCTCACCTCGCTGCGCGACCTCGTGGACCGGATCGCGGCGGGCTCCCCCGCCCGTCTCGCCGTCATCTCCTTCGCCGCGGTCGTGTCCGTGTTCTCCTTCCTGCTGTGGCTGCCCGTGGCCTCGGCCCCCGGCGTCGTGACACCGGTCGAGGACGCCGTGTTCACGGCCACCTCCGCGGTCACCGTGACGGGCCTGACCACGGTGTCGACGGCGGCCAACTGGTCGTTCTTCGGCCAGTTCGTGATCCTGGTCGCGATGCAGATCGGCGGTCTCGGCACCCTCACCATGACCTCGATCCTGGCCCTGGCCATCGGTCGCAAGCTCGGCCTGAAGTCCCGGCTGATCACCCAGGAGGCCCTGAACATCGGGCGCCTGGGCGAGGTGGGCTCGCTCCTGCAGATCATCGTGCTGATGTCCGTGACGATCGAGGCGATCCTGGCCACGGTGCTGACGATCGGCTTCCTGGTGGTCGGGGAGCCGTTCCTCACCGCTCTCTGGCACGGGGTGTTCTACGCGGTCTCCGCGTTCAACAACGGGGGGTTCACCCCGCACTCGGACGGCCTCGTCCCGTACACGGACGCGGTGCTGATCCTCCTGCCGATCGCCCTGGGCGTCCTCCTGGGCTCCCTCGGCTTCCCCGTGGTCCTCGTGCTGCGGCAGACCGGGCTGCGCTTCTCGCGGTGGAACCTCAACACGAAGCTGGTGATCGTGACCACCACGATCCTGCTGTTCGTGGGGTGGGCCCTGTTCCTGGCCTTCGAGTGGTCCAATCCGGACACCCTGCGGGACCGGCCCGTGCACGAGAAGATCTTCGAGGGCTTCTTCCACTCCGTCATGGTCCGCTCCGGGGGCTTCAACCTCGTGGACATGAACAGCCTGGAGCCGGTGACCCTGCTGATGACCGACGCGCTGATGTTCGCGGGCGGCGGCCCGGCCTCCGTGGCCGGCGGCATCAAGGTCACCACCCTCGCCGTGGTCTTCCTGGCAATCCTGGCCGAGGCCCGGGGCGACCGGTCCGTGATCGCGTTCTACCGGACCATCCCCGAGGACGCCCTCCGCATCGCGATCTCGGTGATCATGATGGGGGCGACCGTCGTCCTGGTGGGCTGCGGGATCCTCGTCGAGATCTCCGAGGAGCCGCTGGACCGGGTCCTGTTCGAGGTGATCTCCGCGTACGCGACGTGCGGTCTCAGCGTGGGGCTCTCCGGCGAGCTGCCCCCCGCCGGCAAGTACGTCCTGGTCCTGATCATGCTCATCGGGCGCATCGGCACGACCACCGTGGCCGCCGCCCTGGCGCTGCGCTCACGCCGGCGCCTCTACCGGTACCCCGAGGAAAGGCCCATCATTGGCTGACCGTTCGTCCCACAGCGTCCCCGTCCTGGTGATCGGCCTCGGCCGCTTCGGCACCGCCACCGCGCTCCAGCTCGCCCGGCAGGGCCGGGAGGTCCTGGGCGTGGAGCGGGACGCCCAGCTGGTCCAGAAGCTCTCCGGGCAGCTCACCCACGTGGTCGAGGCCGAGGCCACGGACATCGACGCCCTGCGCCAGCTGGGGGCGGCCGAGTTCGACTCCGCCGTGGTGGGCGTCGGCACGTCCATCGAGTCGAGCGTGCTCATCACGGCGAACCTCGTGGACCTCGGCGTGAGCCGGATCTGGGCGAAGGCCATCACGCCCTCGCACGGCAAGATCCTCTCCCGCATCGGGGCGCACCACGTGATCTTCCCCGAGGCGGACGCCGGGCGGCGCACCGCGCACCTGGTCTCGGGCCGGCTGCTGGACTACATCGAGTTCGACGACGACTTCGCGATCGTCAAGATGTATCCGCCGCGGGAGGTGCAGGGCTTCACGCTGGGCGACTCCAACGTCCGCTCCAAGTACGGCGTGACCGTGGTGGGCGTGAAGTCCCCGGGCGAGGACTTCACGTACGCCCGCCCCGACACCAAGGTCACCTCCCGCGACCTGCTGATCGTCTCGGGGCACGTGGACCTGCTCGAGCGCTTCGCGGCCCGCCCCTGACCCGGGGGCCGGCCGGTCCGCGGCTCAGTCGCCGCTGAACTCGCGCGTGAGCTCCGCGGAGCGGTCCGCCGAGGCGCGGGCCGCGGAGGCCACGAGGTCCTCGAAGCCGTTCTCCTGGAAGGTCGTGATCGCCCGGTCCGTGGTGCCCTTGGGGCTGGTGACCGCCTTGCGCAGCGCCGCGGGGTCGGCCTCCGCCGGGCGCAGCAGCTCACCGGCGCCGGAGACGGTCTCCTTGGCCAGCACCCGGGCGACGTCGGCCGGCAGCCCCATCCGCTCTCCCGCCTGCTGCATGGCTTCGGCCAGCAGGAACACGTAGGCCGGTCCGGAGCCCGAGACGCCGGTCACGGCGTCGACCTGCTCCTCGGGGACCTCGACCACGGTGCCCACGGCCTCGAGCACCCGGCGCACGGCCTCCGTCTGCTCGGGGCCGGTCGCGGCCCCCGGGGTCACCGAGACCACCCCGCGGCCCACGCTGGAGGGCGTGTTCGGCATCGTGCGCACGACCGGCTGGCCGGCGGGGAGGGCGCGCTCGAGGGCGCCGACGGAGATCCCCGCCGCCACCGAGGCCACGACCGTGCCGGGGCGCAGGGCGGGGGCGATCTCGCGGGCGAGGTCGAGGATGCCGACGGGCTTGACGCCGAGCAGCACGACGTCCGCCTCGCGGGCGGCCCGCCGGTTGGCCTCGGGATCGTCCCCGGTGACGTACGGCCGCACGCCCGTCTCGTCCTCGAGCCGGCGGGCGCTCTCCGCGGAGCGGACGGTGGCCCGGACCTGCTCGACGGGCACGCCGGAGGCCAGCACCCCCCGCAGGATGGATCCGTTCATGGAGCCGCAGCCCAGGAAGGCGAGCACAGGGGTCATGGTCGGTGAGGTCCTCTCATCGGTGGAATCGGAACGGTGGGAACGGGACGGTGGGAACGGCACGGCGCCGGTGGGACGGCGGGGTGCATCGGTCGCTGTGCGTCGGTCGGTGTGGTTCGGACGGACCGGGACGAGGCGGGCTGGCCGGCGGGCCGGGTGCGCCCGGGCCTCAGCCCCGGCTGCCGTCCGCGCCCTCCGTGCCGTCGGGGCCGCCGGCGCTCGGGGCGCCGTCGGAGCGGCTCGTGTGCCGGCGGGCGAACTCGAGGGACTCCGCGAGCCACTGGGTGCGCTCGTCGGCGTTCTTCGAGCGGCGGGTCGAGACCTCGACCCCGATGATGCCCTGCCACCGGGTGGAGGCGAGGAACTCGAGGGACTCGGCCACCGGCTGCACCCCGTGGCCGGGCAGCAGGTGCTCGTCCGCCGTGGTCTCCCCCGACCCGTCGGTCAGGTGGACGTGGCCCAGCCGGGGGCCCAGCTCCCGGATGGCGGCCAGGGAGTCCATCCGGGCGGTGGCGGCGTGCGAGAAGTCCCACGTCACCCAGTCGTAGTCCAGGCCCAGCGGGCTGTAGTGCGGGGCGTAGACCACGGTGTCGCGGCCGCGGACCCGCCAGGGGTACATGTTCTCCACGGAGATCTTCACGCCGGTGGCCTGGGAGACCACCCGCACCCCCTCCACGAAGTTCGCGGCGTACCGGCGCTGCCACCGGAAGGGCGGGTGGACCACGACGACCTCCGCGCCCACCTGCTCGGTGAGCGCGGCCGCCATCTGGATCTTGGTCCACGACTTGCCCCACACCTGCTGGGTCAGCAGCAGGGTCGGGGCGTGGATGGTCGAGATGGGGAGCTGGTGGCGCTGCACGAGGTCCTGCAGCTGGTGGGTGAGCTGGCTCATCCGCTCGTGCGTGACGAGCACCTCCACGCTGTCGTAGCCCAGCTCCACGGCCGCCTCGAAGGTCTCCGGCACCCCGAGCGGATAGAGGGAGCTGGTGGACAGCGCCACGTGCGGACGGTACGGCTCCGCGGCGGCGCCCTGCTGCTCGCTCATGCCGCACCCACCAGGTGCCGGGGGTCCACGGTGCGGACGTCGGAGTGGCTGCTCAGCTGGTCCAGGCGGCGCAGGATCAGCCCCTCGCGGAGCGCCCACGGGCAGATCCGGATCGACTCGACGCCGTAGGCGTCCATCGCCGACTCCGCCACCACGGCGCCGGCGAGGATCTGCCGGGCCCGTGCGGCGGAGACCCCCGGCAGCTCGGCGCGCTCCTCCGGGGACATGGCCTCCATCCGGCGGGTCCACAGCCGCAGGTCCTCGAGGTGGAGGGTGCGCGGCACGTACGGGCCCATCTCGTACGGCGCCGCCCCGCAGATCCGGGCCAGGGAGCGGAACGTCTTGGAGGTGCCGGCCACGCAGGTGGGCTCCCCGGCCGCGCGGACCCGGTCGACCGCGGGCCGGAGCTCCTGGCGCACGTGCTTGCGCAGGGCCTTCATCTCCTTCGGGGTCGCGACGTCCCCGGCGACGAAGGTGCGGGTGAGCCGCCCCGCGCCGAGCGGCACCGAGGTCGCCACGGTGGGCAGCGCGTTGTCCCCCAGGGCCATCTCGAAGGACCCGCCGCCGATGTCGAGGTCGAGAACGGTCCCCGCGCCCCAGCCGAACCAGCGGCGCACCGCGAAGAACGTCACGGCCGCCTCCTGGTCCCCGGCCAGTTCCGTGAGGGTCGCGCCGGAGCGGGACTGCACGTGGTCCAGCACCTGCGCCCCGTTGCCGGCCTCGCGGATCGCGGAGGTCGCGAAGGCCAGGAAGTCCTCGGCCCGGTTGTCCACGGCGAAGTCCCGGGCCTCGACCACGAACGCGGTGAGGGCGTCCCGGCCGGCGTCGGAGATGTTGCCGTCGGCGTCGAGGTACTGCACCAGCCGCAGGGCGAGCTTGTGGGACGCGTACGGCTCGGGCCGGGAGCCCGGGTAGACGTCCAGCAGGAGGAGGTGGACGGTGTTCGACCCCACGTCGAGGACTCCGAGACGCATGCCGTGGTGCTCCTTCGAGTTCCGTGTCCGTCCCGCGCGTGCGGAGCGGATCAGCCCTTGGACCCGGCGCGGGCGGGCTTGGCCGCCGCGGGCTTCTTGGCCGTGCTCTTCTTCGCCGTGCTGCTCCTGGCCGTCGTCCCCTTGGCGGCTGTCCCCTTGGCCGTGGACCGGGCCGTCTTCTTCGGGGCGGGGCCCTGGGCGCGCTTCTCCGCGAGCAGCTGGCTGGCGCGCGCCGGCGTGATCTGCTCCACGGTCTCGCCGCGCGGGACCGTCACGTTGGTCTCGCCGTCGGTGATGTAGGGGCCGAAGCGCCCGTCCTTGATGACCATGGGCCGTTCCGTGATCTGGTCGGTGCCGAGGTCCGCGAGCGGAGGCTTGGCGGCGCCGCGGCCGCGCTGCTTGGGCTGGGCGTAGATCGCCAGGGCCTCGTCGAGGGTGACCGTGAACAGCTGCTCCTCGGACTGCAGGGAGCGCGAGTCGCCGCCCTTCTTCAGATAGGGGCCGAAGCGGCCGTTCTGCACCGTGATCTCGTTGCCTTCGGCGTCCGTGCCCAGCGTGCGCGGCAGGGACAGGATCTTGAGCGCGTCCTCGAGGGTCACGTCCTGCAGGGTCATCGTGGAGAGCAGGGAGCCCGTGCGGGGCTTCTCCTTGACCGGCTTCTTCGGAGGCTTGGGCTTGCCGTTCTTGTAGTACTCGACGGGCTGGGCCGCGAGCTCCTCGGCGGTGGGCTCGGGGATCACCTCGGTGACGTAGGGCCCGTAGCGGCCGTCCTTGGCCACGATGGCGCGCCCGGTCACGGGGTCGCGGCCGAGCTCCCGGCCGTCGGCCTTGCCCGTCTCGATGAGCTCGCGCGCCTTGTCGGGGGTGAGCTCGTCGGGGGCGAGGTCCTCCGGCACGTTGGCCCGGATCGGGTCGGTGATCTCCCCGGTCTCCGGGTCGACGGCGCCGGCCACCTCCAGGTAGGGGCCGAACTTGCCGACCCGCAGGGTGATGTCCTCGGTCACGGGGATGGAGTTCACCGCGCGGGCGTCGATCTCGCCGAGGTCGTCGACGATGGGCTTGAGCCCGTTCTCGTGGCCCTGGGAGCCGAAGTAGAAGTCCTGCAGCCAGTCGGTGCTGTCCTCCTCGCCGCGGGCGATCCGGTCGAGGCCCTCCTCCATCTCCGCCGTGAAGTCGTAGTCCACGTAGTCGGAGAAGTGCTCCTCGAGCAGGCGCACCACGGAGAACGCGGTCCACGAGGGGATGAGCGCGGAGCCCCGCACGCGGACGTAGCCGCGGTCCATGATCGTGGAGATGGTCGCCGCGTAGGTCGAGGGCCGGCCGATGCCGAGCTCGTCGAGGACCTTCACGAGGGACGCCTCGGTGTAGCGCGGCGGCGGCGAGGTGCGGTGCCCGTCCGCCTCCACCTCGGTGGCGTCCAGGCGGTCTCCCTCCGCCATGCGCGGGAGCCGCTTGTCGCCGTCCTTGGCGCCGTCCTTGTCCGTGGCGGGGTCCTCGTCCCGGCCCTCCTCGTAGGCGGCCAGGAAGCCGCGGAACGTGATGACGGTGCCGGACGCGGAGAACTCGGCGTCCCGGCCGGCGGAGGACGTCGCCCCGAGCCGCACGGTCGCCGTCGACCCCTTGGCGTCGGCCATCTGGGAGGCCACGGTGCGCTTCCAGATCAGCTCGTAGAGCCGGAACGCGTCCGCGGAGAGCTCGCCGCGGACCTGGTTCGGGGTGCGGAAGGAGTCCCCCGCGGGGCGCACGGCCTCGTGCGCCTCCTGCGCGTTCTTCGACTTGGAGCTGTAGAGCCGTGGGGAGCCGGGCACGAAGTCGGCGCCGTAGAGCTCCGTGGCCTGGCGCCGGGCGGCCGTGACCGCCTGGTCGGACAGCGCCACGGAGTCGGTGCGCATGTAGGTGATGTAGCCGTTCTCGTACAGCTTCTGCGCCACCTGCATGGTGGTGCGGGAGGTGAAGCGCAGCTTGCGCGCCGCCTCCTGCTGCAGCGTGGAGGTGGTGAACGGGGCGGCCGGGCGGCGGGTGTAGGGCTTGGTCTCCAGCGACCGGACCGTGAACGCCGCGTCCTCGAGACCGGCGGCCAGTTCGCGGGCGGCCTGCTCGTCCAGGTGCGCGAGCTTGTCCGCGGCGCCCTTGAGCACGCCGTCGTCGCCGAAGTCGCGGCCGCCCGCCACCCGCTTGCCGTCCACGGAGGAGAGCCGGGCGCTGAAGGCGGTGCCGGCGTCCTCGCCGTCGGTGCGGGCGAACGTCCCGCTGAGGTCCCAGTAGTCGGCGGGCACGAACGCCATGCGCTTGCGCTCCCGCTCCACGACCAGGCGGGTGGCCACGGACTGCACGCGCCCGGCGGACAGGCCCGAGGCGATCTTGCGCCACAGCACCGGGGAGATCTCGTAGCCGTAGAGCCGGTCCAGGATGCGCCGGGTCTCCTGCGCGTCGACCAGGTCCTGGTCGAGCTCGCGCAGCTCCCCGAAGGCCCGCTCGATGGCCTCGCGGGTGATCTCGGAGAAGGTCAGCCGGTAGACGGGGATCTTGGGCTTGAGCACCTCCAGGAGGTGCCACGCGATGGCCTCCCCCTCGCGGTCGCCGTCGGTGGCGAGGTAGAGGGCGTCCGCGTCCTTGAGCTTGCGCCGGAGCTCGGTGACCTTCTTCTTCTTGTCCGGGTTCACCACGTAGTACGGCTCGAAGCCGTGCTCCACGTCCACCGCGAACTTGCCGTAGGGACCCTTCTTGAGCTCCGCCGGCAGCTCCGAGGGCTGCGGGAGGTCGCGGATGTGCCCCATCGAGGACTCGACCTCGTAGGCGTCGCCGAGGTACCCGGCGATGGTCTTGACCTTGGAGGGGGACTCCACGATGAGCAGGCTCTTGCCCGTTCCCGGGCTCTGGGTGGCCTTCGTTGGCACGGTACTCCTTGCTGCGGTCCGCGGTGCCGCGGGCCGCGGCGCTGCTGGACGTCGGGTCGAACGGGCGGGCGTCGGCCCGCCGTTGCGCTCCACCATAACGCCTCACCGCCGTCAACCCCCGCGCGGCGGGGACCCGGAGGACATCGGCGTCCCCGGGCGGGTCGCGCGGGCCGCCCGGCCCGGGCGGCCCGGACCGGTCTCAGGAGGGGTAGCGCTCGGGCTCGTCGCCGATCGTGAACTCGCGGCCCGTGGCGTGCTCCACGTCGATGACCACGAAGTTGTACTTCAGCGTGGGCGCCCACGGCCTGAGCGGCAGCTCCTCCGCGGCGTCGATCTCGGCGCGCGTCTCGAGCCGGCGGGCCCGGCCGTGGACCACCACGGAGCGCACGACGTGCTCCTCCGAGACCTCGTCGATCTCGAACGCCACCTGGTCGTTGACGATGAGGCTCGAGAGCTTGGAGCCCTGGGCCGTGCGGAAGTACAGCTTGCGCTGGTGGACCACGTAGTTCACCGGGAAGATGTCCACGAGACCGGCGGCCTCGACGGCCAGCCGGCCGAAGGGGTGCTGCTCGAGGAGCTGCCAGACGGTGTCCTTGTCGAGGGTCTTGATGGGGTTCAGGTTGTCTCCGATGCTCATGCTCCCATCCTCCCACCCCCACCGTCGCGGCGCCGCCTGCTCATCCGCCCACAACGTCGCTCAGGCGGCGGGCGGCACCGGCTCGTGCGGCACGAGGAAGCCGTCGAGCACGAGGTGCCGGACCTCCTCGGTCAGCCGCTGCCGCTCCTCGCCCGCCCAGTCCAGCAGGGCGGCGAGCGCCCCGAGGATCTGCCGGGCGCTCAGCTCGCCGTCGCAGGCCCCGGCGAAGCCCGCGGCCTCGCTCGAGAGCACCACGGTCCGGCGCAGCCCGGCCCCCTGCCGGAGCAGGATCACGCCGGGGTGCTCCGCGCCGGGGCGCTGGTGGCGCTCCTCGGTGACGTCCTCGGCGGCCACGAGGTGGGCGTCCAGCCAGTCCTGGGGGTGCGCGGCGAGCCAGTCGGCCCGTTCCCACGTGGCGGCGAGCGCGGGCGCGAGCGGCTGCTGGACCGGGTGGGGGACGTGCTCGAAGCGGCGGAGCGCGCCCCCGGGCCGGGCCCGGGACGGACGGCGGAGGCGGATCATCCCGAAGCCCACGGCCTCGACGCCGCGGGCGGCGAAGTCGTCGAGATAGGCGCGGTAGGCGCGTTCGTAGTGCTCGAGGTCGCGGGACTCCGCCGCGTCCCGCAGCCACGTCTCGGCGTACTCCTCCGGGCCGGCCAGCTCCCGCTGGACGAACCAGGCGTCGACGCCCTCGGGCACCCACTGCTCGGGCCGCTGCGCCCAGCGCTCGGCGGCCGGCCGCGCGTCCCCGGGCGGCGGGGCGAGGACCTCCCAGTTGCCGAGCAGGTGGGCGGTGGCCCCGGGGGCCATAACCCCGGGCAGCCCCCGCACCAGGTCGGCCACGATCCGGTCCCCCGGCAGACCGCCGTCCCGGTAGGTGTAGCGGTCGAGAGGGGTCTCCCCGGCGGGGCGCGGGGTGATGACGAACGGCGGGTTGGACACCAGGAGGTCGAACCGCTCACCGCGCACGGGCTCCAGGAGGGATCCCGCCCGCAGGCTCACGCGGTCCTCGAGCCGGTCGGGGTCGATCCCGAGCGCCTGCGCGTTGAGCAGCAGGTTGAACCGGGTGAAGCCCAGGGCCCGGTCCGAGACGTCGGTGGCGGTCACGTGCCCCGCGTGCGCGAGCAGGTGGAACGTCTGGATGCCGCACCCGGTCCCCAGGTCCAGCGCCCGGTCCACCCGGCGGCGGTCGGTCGTCTGGGCCAGCGTCAGGGAGGCCTGGCCGATCCCCAGCACGTGGTCGCGGCGCAGCACGCCGGGGCGCTGGGACTCCCCCAGATCGCTCGCCACGTACAGCTCCGTCCCGTCGTCGGAGGCGTGGGGGCGCAGGTCCACGGTGGAGCGCAGCCCGCCCTCCGTCTCCTCGGCGAGGCCCAGGCCCACGAGCTGCTCCGGGCGCACCGGGGCGGGCGCGAGCGTCTCCGCGGGGACGGTGCGGCCGAGCAGGAAGAGCGAGACGACCCCGGCGAGGCCCCGGTCCGGGTGCCCGGGCGTGCGGAGGGCCGGCTCGAGGACCCGCAGGGCGGGCACCGCCTGGTCCCGTGCGAGCGCGTCCATGGCGGCCTCCCCCAGCAGCTCCGCCACGCGGTCGTGGGTGAAACCCGTCCGGCGGAGGGCGTCGTGCAGCTCGGCCGGCGCCCGCGGGTCGTCGGAGGCGGGGGTGCCCGGGACCCGGGAGAAGGCCGGCGCCGCGGAGGGGCCGGGGGCGGCGGGGCTCATGCGGCGCCCGTCGGCACGGGCACGGGTGCCGTGGCGGTGCGGGAGGCGGCCGGGGTTCCGTCGCCGGGCACGGGTGCGGGGACGGGTGCGACGGCGACCGGGGCGCCGTCGCCGGCCCCCGGTGCCGTGGCGGTGCCGCACCCGGCCGGGCAGGTGAGCCGCGGCCGCTCCTCGAGACAGGCCGGGCACGCGAGCACGAGGGCGCGGCACGCGCCGTCCGCGCAGTTGACGAAGCGGTTCGCGGGGCCGGCGCACCGGTCGCAGCGCCCGATCGTGACCGCGGCCGGGGTGAACCGCACGTGCATGCGCCGGTCGAAGACGTACAGGGACCCCTCCCACAGCCCCCGGTCCCCGCGCTCGCGGCCGTACTCGGCGATGCCGCCGTCGAGCTGGTAGACCTCCTGGAAGCCGCGGTTGCGCATCAGCGCGGAGAGCACCTCGCAGCGGATCCCGCCGGTGCAGTAGGTGACCACGGGCCGGGTCTTGAGGTGGTCGTACTTCCCGGAGTCCAGCTCGGCCACGAAGTCGCGGGTGTGCGCCACGTCCGGGACCACGGCCCCGCGGAAGCGCCCGATCCGGGCCTCGTGGGCGTTGCGCCCGTCGAAGAACACGACGTCCTCGCCGCGGCGGGCCACGAGCTCGTCCACGGCGCCGGGCGCCAGGCGAATGCCGCCGCCGACCACGCCGTGCTCGTCGACCTCGAGCTCGCCGGGCGCGCCGAAGGACACGAGCTCGTCCCGGACCTTGACCGACAGCCGCGGGAAGTCCTCGGCCGAGCCGTCCGACCACTTGAACACCGTGTCCCGAAGACCGGGGTGGGAGCGGGTGGTGCGGGCGTACTGCTTGAGCGCCCCGACCTCACCACCCACGGTGGCGTTGAGCCCGTGCGGGGAGACGATGATCCGCCCGCGCAGGCCCAGCCCCTCGCACAGGGCGCGCTGCCAGAGCATCACGGCCGTGGGGTCGGGGAGCGGGGTGAAGACGTAGTGCAGGACGATCCGGTGCTGTGCCACGGGTCCAGGCTACAAGCGCGGCAGGGCGTCCGGCGCCGCGCGGGCCGGGCCGCGGTCCGGGCGGCCGGTCAGTGGCCCAGGTGGAACACGCGGCCGGTGACCTTCGTGGGGGCCACCTCCACGTACTCGAGCTTGGTGGTCCCGACCCACGGCCGCAGCGGCAGCTCGTCCACCCGGTCGGTCTCCTCCGGGTCGGTGAGCTGGCGGGCCGTGCCGCGCACGATCACGGACCACGCCTCCCCGCCCTGCGCCTGGTCGACCTGCACGGCGACGTGCTCGTTGAGCACCAGGTGCAGCAGCTTGGTGCCCTTGGCGGTGCGGAAGTAGATCTTCCCGTCGTCGGCCACGAGGTTGATGGGGGTGATCTCGATCTCGTCGCCGTCCATGGTGGCGATCCGGCCGAAGCGTGCGCTGTAGAGGTGCTCCCAGCACTGCTCCGGGGTCAGCTCCGTGACCGGCGGCCGGTGCGCCCGGGCCTCCTTGTCGGGATTGTGCCCGGAGATGTTCATGGGGTTGCTCATGCGGTCATTCTGGCACGGGGCCTCCGCGGACGTGACCCGTGTCATGTTCGTGACCGGGGGCCGGCCCGGGACGGGCGGACGCCCCGGCCGGGGTGACCGGCTGGGACGTCCGCCCTCGTCAGCGCTTCCGGAGCGCTCAGCGCCCGGAGGTGGTGCCCGCCCCCTGCAGCCGCTCCAGCTCGGCCGCCTCGGTGCGGGTGGTGTGCAGGTCGTCGATCTGGCCCAGGGTCCTGTCCTTGGTCTCCTTGGCCGTCAGGGCGGCGGCCACGGCGATCAGGCAGGCACCGGTGACGAACCCCGCCACGCCCAGCCAGTTGTCCCCCTCGGCCCCGGCCAGGGAGCTGGCCAGGACGGGGGCGAAGCCGCCGGAGATCGCGAAGCCGATCTGGGTGCCCAGGGCCAGCCCCGTCACGCGCACCCGGGTGGGGAACATCTCCGCGTAGAAGGAGGGCCAGATGCCGTTGGACATGGAGTAGAAGAAGCCGGACATGACGGCGCCGAGGAGGAAGATCAGCGTCCAGTTCCCGGCGTGGACGGCGGCCAGGTAGGGATACATCATCGCGGCCGCGCCGGCCGCCCCGGTGATGAACACCGGCTTGCGCCCGATCCGGTCGGCGACCGTGGCCGCCACGGGGATCACGAGCAGGGCCACGGCGTTGGCGATGACGGAGACCCAGAGCATGGTCGAGCGGTCCAGGCCCACCACGGAGGTGGCGAACGACAGCGACCACACCAGGAAGACCACGTTGACGGTGTTGATCATCGCGGCCGCGGCCACGCGCAGCACCGCGGTCTTGTGGTGCTTGACCATCAGGGCCAGAGGGGTGGCCGGCTTCTCGCCGGGCAGCACGGCCCGGGCCTGCTCGAAGGCGGGCGGCTCCTCCAGGTGGCGGCGGATCAGATAGGCCACGACCACCACGACGGCGGAGAGCCAGAACGGGACCCGCCAGCCCCAGCTGAACAGCTGCTCCTCGGTGAGCACGAGCGTGAAGGGGATGAAGACGGCCGTGGCGAGGAGGGTGCCGAACTGGGTGCCCTGCAGCGTCCAGCTCGTGGTGAAGGCCCGCCGGTGCTCCTCGGAGTGCTCCAGCGAGACCGAGATCGCGCTGGCCTGCTCGCCGGAGGCCGACAGCCCCTGGATGACGCGGCAGGTCACGAGCAGGGCCGGGGCCAGCAGCCCGGCCTGGTCGTAGGTCGGCAGGCAGCCGACGGCGAACGTGCCGGCACCCATCATGAACAGGGTCAGCATCAGCACGAACTTGCGCCCGAACCGGTCTCCGAGGGGGCCCATGATGAGGGCTCCCAGGGGGCGGACGACATAGGCGACGCCCACGGTGCCCATCGACAGCAGGATCGCCACCCCGGGGGACGTGTCGGCCGGGAAGAACAGGTGGTTGAGCACCAGGGCGGCGGCCGTCCCGTAGACGGCGAAGTCGTAGTACTCCAGGGCGGAGCCGATCCAGCTGGCCAGGGCCGCCTTCTTCGGGGTCTTGCCGTGGGTCGCGGCCGCGG
Organism: Kocuria sp. CPCC 205258; assembly: GCF_040981005.1. Lineage (NCBI taxonomy): Bacteria > Bacillati > Actinomycetota > Actinomycetes > Micrococcales > Micrococcaceae > Kocuria > Kocuria sp. CPCC 205258. The sequence goes on from NZ_JAVKPS010000006.1 coordinate 193,389, forward strand.
CCGGTGGAGGAGCGTTGTGCATGGGAGGTCCTTCGCTGAGGGCACCCCGGACGGCGGGGGCACGGGACGTGAGCGGAGCTGGAGAGAGGGGCACCGGCGGGTGGACGGGTTCGCGAGGAGCCCGGCCGGCCGGACCGTTGCCATATGCTGGCAACTGTGTTTATATCTTGAACACAAGGATGATCCAGATCACACTGCACGTCAAGAGTGCGCCCTGCGATGACGCCGGCCCCGGGCCCAGTGGGCCCGGGGCCGAGGAGCAGCGGCGCGGTGCCACCGACGTCGTCCTGCGGAGGATCCGCGCCTCACCGCACCCGGCCGGCACCCTCCCCCGGCACGACGACGAAGACGTCCGGCGCCCGGTGACCCCGGTCCGCGAAGGCCTCGGCGACCGCGTTCCCGACCTGCTCCGCCCGCGCCGCGGGCACGAGGGCGATCGCGGAGCCGCCGAAGCCCCCGCCGGTCATCCGCGCCCCGGCGGCCCCGGCGGCCAGGGCGGTGTCGACGGCGAGGTCGAGCTCGGGGCAGGAGATCTCGTAGTCGTCCCGCATCGAGGCGTGGGAGGCGACCAGCAGCTCCCCGATGCCCCGGACGTCCCCGGCCCGCAGCCGCCGGACCGTCTCCAGGACCCGGTGGTTCTCGCTGAGCACGTGCCGGACCCGCCGGGCGGTCTCCTCGTCCAGTCCGCTCAGGTCGGTATCGTCCGGGACGTCGCGCAGGGAGACCGCTCCGAGGGCGGCGGCCCCGCGCTCGCAGGAGGCGCGCCGGGCGGCGTAGCCGCCGTCGGCGTGGGAGTGGGCGACCTTCGTGTCGACCACCAGGACGGCGAGCCCGTGCCCGGCCACCGGCAGCGGCACGAGCTCGGCCTCCTGGGTGCGGCAGTCCAGGAACAGCGCCGCGCCGGCCCGGCCGCACAGGGAGGCCGACTGGTCCATGATCCCGGTCGGGGCGCCGACGAACTCGTTCTCCGCCCGCTGCGTCAGCCGCGCCATCGCCGGCCGGTCCAGCTCCAGCCCGAGCAGGTCGTTCAGGGCCACGATCGTGGCGACCTCCACGGCGTGCGAGGAGGACAGGCCCGCGCCCACGGGGACGGTCGAGTCCAGCAGCAGCTCGAACCCGGGCACCTCCACCCCGTCGAGGCCGGCAAGGATGTGCACCACGCCGGCCGGATACGCCCCCCAGCCGCCGACCGTCCCGGGGGCGAGCCCGGGGATCCGGAACCGGGCCCGGGACAGTCCCCCGCCGTCGGGGGCGTACGTGGAGGCCAGGTCGACGACGTCGTGCCCGGTCGCGTCCTCGCCCTGCCCGGTCCGCGGCCCCTGCTCCGCGTCCCGGCGCAGCCGGACGGCGACCATCGCCGAGCGGTCGATGGCGAAGGGCAGCACGAAGCCGTCGTTGTAGTCGGTGTGCTCCCCGATGAGGTTCACCCGCCCCGGGGCACGCCACACCCCGTCCGGAGCGTGCCCGTAGACCTCGGCGAAGCGGCGGGAGAGCTCCTCCGCCCGGGCGGCGTCGCCCTGATCTGCCTGCCGAGCGGCCTGCTGGGGGGTGTGCTGTCCGGTCATCGTGCGGCCTCCCTCAGGCGTGCGGCGGTCTGCTCCGCGGTGACGTCGTTGATGAACGCCCCCATGGCGGCCTCGGAGCCGGCCAGGAACTTCAGCTTGTCCTCGGCCCGCCGGGGGCTGGTCAGCTGCAGGTGCAGCCGGCCGGCCTCCCGGTCCGCCGCGTCCACGGGGGTCTGGTGCCAGGCGGCGATGTAGGGGGTCGGCGTGTCGTAGAGCCGGTCCACGCGCTGGACCAGGTCCTGGTACACCACCGCCAGCTCGTCCCGCTCGGCCCCGGTCAGCGCGGCCAGGTCCGGGACGCGGCGGTGCGGGACCAGGTGGACCTCCAGCGGCCACCGCGCGGCATAGGGCACATAGGCCGAGAAGTGCTCACCCGCCAGCACCATCCGGTCCCCGGCGGCGGTCTCGTCGGCCAGGACCTCGCCCATCAGGGTCCGCCCCGTGGCCTGGAGGTGCGCCCGGGAGCGGGCCGCGAGCCGCGCCGCGTGCGGGGCCGGATAGGGGTAGGCGTAGATCTGCCCGTGCGGGTGGTGCAGGGTCACCCCGATCTGCTCGCCCCGGTTCTCGAACGGGAACACGTGCCGGACCCCGGCCATGGCCGAGAGCGCCTCGGTGCGCTGGGCCCAGGCCTCCACCACGGTGCGCGCCCGCTCGGAGGACAGGGACGCGAAGGAGCCCTGGTGCTCCGGGGTGAACACCACCACCTCGCACCGCCCCACGGCCGGGGACGGGACGCCCCACAGGGACCGCTCCCCCACCTGCTGCGGGTCCGGCAGCTCGGCCAGCTCCGGGCCCAGCGAGGGGAAGCGGTTCTCGAAGACGACGACGTCGAAGTCCTCCGCCGGGATCTCCGACTCGCGCCCACCCACGCTCGGGCACAGCGGGCACTGGTCGGCCGGGGGCAGGTAGGTGCGCGCCTGCCGGTGGGCGGCCACCGCCACCCACTCCCCCGTCAGCCGGTCGAAGCGCACCTCACCGCCGCCGGAGCGGGCGTCCAGGGGCCGGCGGTCCACCACGTGCTCCACGGGCGGGGTGCCGCGGTCGGAGAAGAACACGGCCTCCCGTCCGTCGGCGAGGTGGTGGGTCCGGTGCGCGATCAGCGGCACGGGGGCGCGCTCGGCGGGGGCGGGAGAGGTCATCGGACGGGCTCCAGTCGCAGGTCGGGGACGTGCTGGCTCAGGGTCTCGCGGTCGGCGGCGCCCAGACCGTCGTCGGTCACGACCGTGTCGACCTCGTCGAGACCGGCGATGCGGTGGAGCCCGGACAGGCCCCACTTCGTGGAGTCGGCCAGCACCACGCTGCGGTCGCAGCGCTCCAGGAAGAGGCGGTTGATCTCGGCCTCCATCATGTTCGGAGTGGTCAGCCCGTCGCGCTCGGACAGCCCGTGCACGCCCAGGAAGGCCAGGTCCACGTGCAGGGTGCGCAGGGCCGCGGTGGCCAGCGGGCCCACCAGGGCGTCCGAGGGGGTGCGCACCCCGCCCAGCAGGACCACCGTCTGTCCCGTGGCGGGCGCGTCCTGGAGCACGTCGGCGATCCGCGGGGAGTTCGTCACCACCGTGATGTCGCTGACGCGGCGCAGGGCGCGGGCCAGCGCGAAGGTGGTGGTCCCGGAGTTCAGCGAGACGGACATGCCCGGCCGCACCATCGCCTCGGCGGCGGCGGCGATGGCCGCCTTCTCCGGCAGCTGCAGCTCGGACTTGTGCGTGAATCCGGGCTCGGCCGCGGAGGATCCCGCCGGCAGCTTCGCCCCGCCGTGGACCTTCTGCAGCTCCCCGTCCCGGGCCAGCCGGTCCAGGTCCCGGCGCACCGTCATGTCGGACACGCCCAGCTCGGCGACCAGGTCCGCGACCCGCACCGCACCGGAGGCGCGCACGCGGTCGAGGATCTCCCGCCGTCGGCGGTCGGGGAGCATCTCGGTCATGGGGCCTCCTGGCTCGGCCGGGGTCCGTCGAGACCCCGGATCGGTGACATGCCCCACAATACAAACATCGTGGTGTTCTTTTCAACAGGGTTGATGTTTGATTCTGTCGCTTCTACTATGACGTGAACCACATCGATCCACCACTGCGATCGAGTGCCCGAACCCACCACCCCGATCAGCGCCCAGGAGCCGACATGACTGCTGCGACCCTCGAGCCGACCACCGCCCTCGATCCCACCGGACCGTGCCGGGTCCACCTCACGAGCGGGGGTGTGTCGGTCCTGGTCGACCTCTCCGAGGCCCAGCTGCCCTCCGTGGTGCACTGGGGCGCCGCACTGCCCGGCCTCGACGCCGAGGAGGCCGCCGTGCTCGTCGAGGCCGCGGTGGCCCACCGCACGGCCAACGGGCAGGACCTGCCGATGCGCCCGGACGTGCTCGGGAGTCTGCACACCGGCTGGAGCGGCCGGCCAGGACTGGTGGGTGACCGGGACGGCACCGCGTGGACCCCGCTGCTGCACCTCACGGAGGCCCGGCTGGATCCGGTGGAACCGCAGGAGGTCCTCGCCGACGGCGCCCTGGTGAGCGCCGGCGCGGCCCGCCTGCTCGTGGCGGCGGAGGACACCGGCGCAGGCCTGCGCGTGGCGATCGAGCTGGAGCTCACGCCCTCGGGCCTGTTGCGCGCCCGCGCCACGCTGACGAACACCGCCCCGGGTCCCTACCGCGTCCAGGAGCTGGGCCTCGTGCTCCCCCTGCCCACCCACGCCCGGGAGATCCTGGACTTCGCAGGGCACTGGGGCAAGGAACGGACCCCCCAGCGGCGCGAGCTCACCGTGGGCACGCACCTCCGGGAAGGACGCAAGGGCCGCACCGGCGCCGACGCCGCCTACGTCCTGTCCGTGGGCGAACCGGGCTTCGGCTTCGCCGACGGCGAGGTCTGGGGCCTGCACACCGGGTTCTCCGGCAACCACCGCACGTGGGCGGAACGGCTCTACGACGGCCAGCAGGTCGTGGGCGGCTCCGAGCTGCTGCTGCCGGGCGAGGTCTCGCTCGGACAGGGCGAGGGCTACACCACCCCGTGGCTGTACGGCGTGTACGGACGGGGGCTGGACGATCAGGCCGGGCGCTTCCACGACTGGCTCCGGGCCCGCCCCCAGCACCCCGCACAGCCCCGTCCGGTGACGCTGAACGTGTGGGAGGCCGTCTACTTCGACCACCGCCTCGAGAAGCTCTCTACCCTGGCCGACCGGGCGGCCGCCGCAGGTGTGGAGCGCTACGTGCTCGACGACGGGTGGTTCGGCGCCCGCCGCGACGACAACGCCGGGCTGGGCGACTGGGTGGTCTCCCCCGAGGTGTGGCCGCAGGGCCTGTCCCCGCTGATCGACCACGTCAACGACCTCGGCATGGAGTTCGGCCTGTGGTTCGAGCCCGAGATGGTCAACCCCGACTCCGATGTGGCCCGCGCCCACCCCGAGTGGATCATGGGCCCCGGCGGGCGCCTGCCCATCGAGTCCCGCCGGCAGCAGGTGCTCGATCTGGGTGTGCCGGAGGCCTACGCGCACGTGCGCGACCAGATGGTGGCTCTCCTGGACGAGTACCCGATCGCCTACCTCAAGTGGGACCACAACCGCGACCTGCTCGAGGCCGGCACCCACCCCGACGGACGCCCCGGGGTGCACGCCCAGACCCTGGCGACCTACCGGCTGATGGCCGAGCTCAAGGAGCGGTTCCCGGGCCTGGAGATCGAGTCCTGCTCCTCCGGCGGCGCCCGGGTCGACCTCGGGGTCCTGGAGCACACCGACAGGGTGTGGACCTCCGACGACATCGACCCCTTCGAGCGCCAGCAGATGCACCGGTGGACCCAGCAGCTCATCCCGGCCGAACTCATGGGCTCGCACGTCGCCTCCGGCGCCTCGCACACCACCGGGCGCATGCACACCCTGCACTTCCGCGCCGGCACCGCCGTGTGGGGCCACCTCGGCATCGAGTGGGACCTCACCCAGGCCACCGAGCAGGAATCGGCCGAGCTCGCCGAGTGGGTCGCCTTCCACAAGGACCACCGCGGTCTGCTCCACTCGGGCCGGATGGTCCGCCTGGACGCCTTCGACCCCGCGCTGCGGATCCACGGGGTCGTCAGCGCCGACCGCTCGGAAGCGCTGTTCGCCGTCGTCGGCGCCGCCCTGCCCGACGTCGAACCCGTGGGCCGGTTCCGGTTGCGCGGCCTGGACCCCGAGCGCCACTACCGGGTGCGCGACGTCACCCCCGGCGCCGACCCGCACGGGTTCCGCCGCCCGCCGTGGTGGCCGACCGAGAGGGGCGTGGTCCTGTCCGGCCGGGCGCTGCAGACCGTGGGCGTGCACGCCCCCTGGCTGGCCCCGGACACCCTGCGCGTCCTGCGGCTCGAGGCCCAGGATCCCACCCAGCCCGCTCCCCAGGATTGAGGTAGCCCCATGTCCACGACCACTCGTTCCCGCCGACCGGACACGCCGGTCGTTCCGGGCCAGGCCGGCGGCGCACGCCGGCGGGGCCGGCAGGACACCCGGATCGCGATGCTGTTCATCGCCCCGGCCCTCCTCGGCTTCCTCGTCTTCCTCGCCTGGCCCACCGTGCGGGGCATCTGGCTGAGCTTCACCAGCTTCAACCTGCTCACCCCGTCCGAGTTCGTGGGCCTGGCCAACTACCGACGCCTCGTGCAGGACCCCATCTTCTGGGACTCGCTGCTGGTCACGGTGGAGTACGTCCTGCTGAACATCGGGATCCAGACCACGTTCGCCCTGCTCATCGCGCTGATGATGCACCACCTCACCCAGTCCACCTTCCTGCGCGGGGTGGTGCTCGCCCCCTACCTGGTCTCCAACGTGGTCGCCGCGATCGTGTGGCTGTGGATCCTCGACACCCAGTTCGGGGTGGCCAACCAGGTCATCTCGTGGGTCGGGCTGGACCGGATCGGCTTCCTCTCCGACGAGACCTGGGCCATTCCCACGATCGCGCTGATCAACGTGTGGCGGCACATGGGCTACACCGCCCTGCTGATCTTCGCGGGTCTGCAGACCCTGCCCCAGACCGTCTACGAGGCGGCGCGCATCGACGGGGCCGGTGAGGTCCGGACCTTCTTCACCATCACCCTGCCCCTGCTGCGCCCCATCCTGGCGCTGGTGCTCATCATGACGGTGATCGGGTCCTTCCAGGTCTTCGACACCGTCGCCGTGACCACCGCCGGTGGGCCGGCCAACGCCACCAACGTGCTCCAGCTCTACATCTACGACATGGCCTTCGGCCGCTTCCAGTTCGGCTACGCCTCGGCGATGTCCGTGGCCCTGCTCGTGGTCCTGGCCGTCATCACCTTCCTCCAGTTCCGTCTGACCCGCGCCGGGTCCACGGACCTGGCCTGATCCCGAGGAGCTCCGATGAACCCGACCCCAGCCCCCGCGCAACCCGGAAGCGCCGCGCCCAGTACCACGGGCGCCGCCGCGCCCGTGACCGCGGCCCCGGCGGACACCCCCGCCCCCGCCCGCCGCCGGATCACCCCCGGCAGGCTGCTCGCCTGGGCCTTCCTGATCGCCGTCGTCCTCGTCACGCTGTTCCCCTTCTACTGGATGCTGCGCACCGCGCTGTCCACGAATCCCGGGCTGCAGGCGGACCCCTCCTCCTGGTTGCCCCCGGAGTTCACCTGGGGCGCCTTCGAACGCGTGCTGGGGATGCAGTCCACCGAGGAGGCCCTCGCCGAGGGCGGCTCCGGCACCTCGCTGAACTTCTGGCGCTACCTGCTGAACTCCGTGGTGGTGGCCACGCTCATCACCGCGGGCCAGCTGCTGTTCTCGGCCATGGCCGCCTACGCCTTCTCCCGGCTGCGGTGGCCCGGGCGGGACCGGATGTTCGCCCTGTTCCTCGCCGGACTCATGGTGCCGGCCATCTTCACCCTGCTGCCCAACTTCGTGCTCATCAAGGAGCTGGGACTGGTGGACTCCATGCTGGGCATCGCCCTGCCGACGATGTTCATGACCCCGTTCGCGGTGTTCTTCCTGCGGCAGTTCTTCATGAACGTCCCCGCGGAGATCGAGGAGGCCGCCCTGCTGGACGGCGTCTCCAAGGTCGGCGTGTTCTTCCGGGTGATCCTGCCCATGTCCGCGGCGCCGATGGCGACCCTGGGCATCCTCACGTACATGACAGCCTGGAACGACTACTTCTGGCCGCTGATGGTCTCCTACACGGACGCCTCCCGCGTCCTCACGGTGGCCCTGGGCGTCTTCCGGGCGCAGTCCCCGCAGACCGGCACCGACTGGGCCGGTCTGATGGCCGCCACCCTCATCGCCGCGCTGCCGATGATCCTGCTCTTCGCGGTCTTCGCCAAGCGCGTCGTCAACTCCATCGGCTTCAGCGGCATCAAGTAGGAGCTCACCATGACACGCACACCTTCACCTCTTCACCGTCCCCAGCGCACCGCGCGCACCCGTGGGCGCCTGGTCCTGGCCGTCTCCACCGTCCCGCTGCTCGCCCTCACCGGGTGCGGGGCGGACCCGGACGCCGAAGCCTCGGCCACCGGCGTCATCGACTACTGGATGTGGGACACCAACCAGCTCCCCGCCTACCAGAAGTGCGCCGAGATGTTCGAGACCGAGCACCCGGACCAGGACGTGCGCATCACCCAGACCGGATGGGACGACTACTGGACGAAGCTCACGGCCGGGTTCATCGCCGACACCGGCCCGGACGTGTTCACCAACCACGTCTCCAAGTACCCCCAGTTCGCCGAGCTCGAGGTCCTGGCCCCCCTGGACGAGCACCCTGCCACCGCGGCGCTGGACCCCGACGACTACCAGGACGGCCTCGTCGACCTGTGGACCGGCCCGGACGGCCACCAGTACGGCGCGCCCAAGGACTGGGACACCGTCGCCGCCTTCTACAACGAAGAGCTGCTCGCCGAGGCGGGCCTGACCCCCGCGGACCTCGAGGGCTGGAGCTGGAACCCCGAGGACGGCGGCAGCTTCGAGGACCTCGTGGCGCACCTGTCCGTGGACGAGAACGGCGTCCGCGGCGACGAACCGGGCTTCGACAAGGACCACGTCGCCGTCTACGGCCTGGGCATCTCCGAGGCCGGCGGGAGCACCGCCGGCCAGGGACAGTGGTCGGCGTTCGCCGCCTCCAACAGCTGGCGGGTCACGAACGAGCCGCTGTGGGGAGACCACTACAACCTGGACGACCCCGCGCTGCACGAGACCCTCGACTGGTACTTCGGGTTGACCGACAAGGGGTACATGCCCCCGTACGGGCAGTTCAACGCGGCCGAGGGCGTCAACGCCCAGCTGGCCTTGGGATCGGCGGCCATGGTCCTGGACGGGGCCTGGATGATCAGCACCTACGCCGGCATCGAGGACTTCCCCGTGGGCACCGCCCGCACACCCGTGGGACCCGACGGCACCGCCACCTCCATGCTCAACGGCCTGGCGGATTCGATCGTCAAGGACACCGACAACCCCGAGGGCGCGGCGCAGTGGACGGCGTTCATGTCCTCCGCGCAGTGCCAGCATGAGGTCGCCCGCGCCGGTGTCGTCTTCCCCGCCCGAAAGGACGCCACGCCCCTCGCCGCGGACGCCTACCAGCAGATGGGGATCGATCCCGAGCCGTTCACCGCCCCGGTCCAGGAGGGCAACACCGTCTACTTCCCCGTCACGAAGTTCGGCGCAGACGTCTCGGCCCTGATGACCCCGGCACTGGAGGACATCTACGCGAACCGGGTGCCCGCGTCCGTCCTGGCGGAGACGAACGAAGCCGTCAACGTCCTCTTCGAGACCGACGAGACCGACGACTCCTGACCCGAGCCGCTCCGGGACCCCTCCTCCCGGTGCGGAGCCCTTCCCGACCACGCCGACCCCCGACCCGGAGCACCGAGACCCATGCATCCCTGCACCACCGGCAGCACCGCCGATGCCCGAGTGGACCCGTGGTGGTTCACCCACCCCGACGGATCCCGCGGGTCCCTTCCCCCGCGGGCGCACCTCACCTCCGACCGGCCGGAGCTCTCCCTGGCGGGCGCGTGGGATTTCCGCTGGTTCCCCTCGGCGTCCGACGCCGTCTCGGCCTGCCCCGACCCGACAGCACCGGACACCGCCTGGCCGGACCGGATCCCCGTCCCCGGCCACTGGGTGCTCGAGCACCTCGACGGGGACCGGCGGTTCGGCACCCCCTGGTACACCAACGTCGTCTACCCCTTCCCCGTGGACCCGCCGCACGTCCCGGACGCCAACCCGACGGGCGACCACCGCACGCGCTTCGTGCTCGCCGATCTCACCGGCGGCGCGAGGACGGACCTGCGTGCCGTGCTGCTGCGCTTCGAGGGCGTCGAGTCCGCCTTCCGGGTGTGGGCGAACGGACGGTGGGCCGGCCAGGCGATGGGCTCCCGGCTCACCCACGAGTTCGACGTCACCGACCTCGTCCGGGACGGGGAGAACACCGTGGTGGTGCGGGTCCACCAGTTCAGCGCGGGGTCCTACCTCGAGGACCAGGACCAGTGGTGGCTGCCCGGCATCTTCCGCGACGTCCGCGTGCTCGGCGAGGTGCACGGCGGGATCGACGACGTCCACCTCACCGCGGACCGGGACCCGGCCACCGGTGAGGGCGTCCTGGGCTGCCGGATCACGGCCCCCGCGGACGCGTTCCCGGTGCACGTGGAGATCCCGGAGCTCGGCCTTTCCACCACCGTGGACGGCCCCGACCGGGTGGAGCTGCCCGTCGGGGTCGTGCGCGCCTGGACCGCCGAGGACCCGCACCTCTACGACGTCGCCCTGCGCGCCCAGGGACAGCTCGTCACCCACCGCGCCGGATTCCGCCGCGTCGCCATCTCCACCGACGGCGTCCTGCAGGTCGACGGCGCCCCGGTGCGCTTCCGCGGCGTCAACCGGCACGATTTCCACCCGCGCCGGGGCCGCGCCGTGGATGCCGACTTCACCCGCGACGAGTACCGCCTCATGCAGGGGCACCACGTCAACGCGGTGCGCACCAGCCACTATCCACCGGCGCACCACGCCCTCGACCTGGCCGACGAGATGGGGCTGTGGGTCGTCCTCGAGGGCGACCTCGAGACCCACGGCTTCGTGCAGCAGGGCTGGGCGCGCAACCCCTCGGACGACCCTGCCTGGCGAGGGGCCTACCTCGACCGCACGGCCCGGATGTGGCACCGGGACAAGAACCACGCGAGCGTCGTGATGCTGTCCCTCGGCAACGAGTCGGGCACCGGCGCGAACCTCGCGGCCGCCGCCGACTGGCTGCGCCGGCACGACGACCGCCCCGTGCACTACGAGGGCGACCACGACGCGGCCTACACCGACGTCTACTCCCGCATGTACCCGACGCCGCGCGAGACCCGCAGCATCGCCGCCGGCGAGCCCGTGCCCTCCACGGACGCCGCCGGGTCAAACCGGATCTCCCGGATGCCGTTCGTGCTGTGCGAGTACGCCCATGCCATGGGCACCGGCCCCGGTGGCCTGGCCGACTACGAGGAGATCTTCCGGACCCACCCCCGCGCGTGCGGCGGTTTCGTCTGGGAGTGGAAGGACCACGGCATCGCCACGGTGACCCCGGCCGGCGTCCCGTTCCTCGCCTACGGCGGCGACTTCGGGGAGCCCCTGCACGACGGCAGCTTCGTGCTCGACGGACTGTGCACCGCCGACGGCCTCCCCGGCCCGGGACTGCTCGAGTACGCGGCGGTGATCGACCCGCTGCGCCTCGAGCTCGGCCCCGGGCACGCGGTGGTCGGCAACGGGTACGACCACACCGTGCTCACAGGCCTGCGGCTGCACTGGACGCTGCGCGGCACCGCTGTGGAGACGCTCAGGACGGGCACGGTGGAGGCCGGCGACCTGCCGCCCCGCCGCAGCAGCCGTGTGCCCCTGCCCGTGGTCCCTGGACCCGGTGAGCACCTCGAGGTGACCGTGGAGGCCCGCAGTCCTGTGGCCGGGTCACGACGGCGTGACGCCCAGCTCATCGGCCCGCCGGCCGTCGCCTCCGGGACACCAGGGCCGGCCGCGACGGCACCGTCCGGGGTCCGCGGTCCCGTGCTCTGCGTGTTCCGCGCGCCCACGGACAACGACGCCGGCACCATCGAGCCGACCCGCGAACTGTGGCGGCCGTCCCCGGACGGGGACGACACGGACTGGCACGGCTACACCGGGACCGACCCCCGCGACGCCACGGCGACGCCGGGCATCGTGGTCTCCACGGCCCGGCGATGGCTGGACCACGGTCTGCACCGTCTCCAGCCACGCACTCTGCCTCTCGATCCCGGCGCGCCGGCGGGCACGGTCCGCACCCTGTGGGCCGCACCGGGTGCCGATCTGCGCACCGCGCCGTTCGTGCTCACCCACCGCTGGAGCGCCACGGACCGCCCCGGCGCCCGGCGCCTGGAACTGTCCTGGCAGCTCCCCGAACTGGACGTCCCCCTCGCGCGGGTGGGCTGCGTCCTGTCCCTGCCCGTGGATCCTGACGGGGAGGTGGAGTTCGACGGCGACGGCCCGCACGAGTCCTATCCCGATGCCTGCGCCGCCGCGCGGTACGGCACGCACCGCCTTCCGGCCCGGGGCCTGGCCGATCCCGGCGCCCGCCCGCAGGCCTCGGGCAACCGCGCCCGCGCGCACCGGCTCAGCATCCCGCTGGCCGACGGCACCAGCCTGCGGCTGCGGACCCTCGGCGCCGAGCTGGACGGCGCGCCCGCTCCCCGGGGCCTGCAGTGGACGCTCACGCCGTACTTGGAGGACGAGCTCATGGCCGCGGCCCACCCGCACGAGCTGCCGGACATCGCCGGACGCGACTGGCTCCTGCACCTCGACGTCGGCCACCACGGTCTCGGCAGCCGCTCCTGCGGCGTCGACGTCGCACGCTCGGCGCGGCTGCACGCCCGCAGCGCCCGGCTCGACCTGGTCCTCGAGCCCGAGGCACCCGACACCGTGCGGAGACGGCCTGCCCGGTGAGCACGCTGCGGGGCCTCGCGACAGTCCTCGGGCGCGCCGGGGCACGCCGGGGACGGCGGACCTCGGCCGCCACCTGAGCCTCAGCGGCCGGCGAGCTCCAGGTCCAGGGCGTAGCGCTCCACGTGGTCCAGGGCCAGACGGACTGCCCCCACGGAGACCACCGACTCCCCGAGCACCGAGACCGCCACCCGCGGGGGCGTGGCGGTGAAGCGGGGCAGCAGGTCCTCGATCCGTCCCAGCAGCGCGCCCGCGGACTCGGCGACGGCACCGGCGATGACCACCAGTTCCGGGTCGAAGAGCGTGCCCAGCAGGCCGACGACCCGCGCGAGCCGCTCGGCGAGGCGGCCGAGGATCTGCTGCGCGACCTCGTCTCCGCCCGCCGCGGCACGGAACACCGCCTCCGCCTCGACGGCGCCGGACGGCCCGGCCAGCTCCCGGAGCGCGGTCTCCGGCGCCCCGGGCCGCACCGCCTCGGCGCCCCACGCCCGGCACAGGGCGGCGATGCCGTCCGGGCTGCCGACCCCTTCGACCAGGGTCAGGCTGCCGAGCTCGCCCGCCGCCCCGGAGCGGCCGTGCAGGAGACGGCCGGCCTCCATCACCCCGGTGCCGATCCGCTCCCCGGCCAGCATCACCACGAGGTCGTCCACCCCGGCGGCAGCCCCGCGCCAGCGCTCGGCCATGGCCGCGAGGTTGGCGTCGTTGGCCAGCAGGGCGGGCCACCCGCGGCGCTCCTCCAGCCGGGTCTCGAGGCCGAGGTCGAAGGCCTCCCAGAACGGCTGGCCGTGGGAGATCCTGCCGGCGCGGTCCACAGGCGCGGCGATCCCCACTGCGGCGGCCAGCACCGCTTCCGGGGCCACGGACGCGTCCGCGAGCGCGCCGTCGACGGCGTCGTCCACGGTGGCCAGGCGCCGCGCCGGGGCGGGGTCGGCGAAGGCGCGGGTCGTGCGGCCCAGGACGCGGCCCCGCAGATCCGCCACCACGGCGGTGGTCTTGGCCTCGCCGACGTCCACGCCCACCACGAAGCCCGCCCGGTCCCGGAACCGGAAACGGCGGGCGGGCCGGCCGACCTGGGCGTCGGAGGCCCCCTCGAGCTCCTCGATCCAGCCCATCCGCAGCAGGTCGTCGCACACGGCGATGACGGTGGTGCGCACCAGGCCGGTGGCGGCGATGAGCTCCGTGACGGTGACGACGCCCGCCTCGCGCATCACCTCCAGGACCGCGACCGTGTTGGTCCGGCGCAGCAGCTGCGGCGATGTTCCCGTACGACCCACCCGAACCCCTTGACTCTCCCGAACTGTGATCCACATAATAGTCCAGATAATAAATCTAAGTCACGTATTTATAGTCCGCGCAGTGCCGGACCGCCTGTCGTCCGTCGTCGCCCCGCCCGAGGAGAACCATGAGCGAGACCCCTGCCCCGCCGCCCCCGTCCGCCCTCCCGGCCCCGGTGCGGCCGTGACCGCGCCACGGCGCCGGGGCGCGCGGCGATGGACCGCGACGGCCGTGTGCGCCCTGCTGCTGAGCGGCTGCGCCGCGGACGCGGACGCGCCCACCACGATCACCTTCTTCCAGTTCAAGCCCGAGGCCGTCGCCTACTTCGAGGACCTCGCCCGGCAGTTCGAGGCCGAGAACCCGGACGTGCGCGTGGTCGTGGACAACGTCCCGGACCCCGAGACGGCCCTGCGCACCCGCCTGGTCAAGGAGGACGTGCCCGACGTCCTGACCCTCAACGCCAACTCGACGTTCGGTGAGCTCGCCTCCGCCGGGATCTTCGCGGACTTCGCCGGCACCCCCGCGCTCGAGGACGTCAACCCGGCGTACGTGGACGTCGTCCGGGACCTGGGCGCGAGCACGCCGGGCGCCGTCAACGGGGTGCCCTTCGCCGCCAACGCCTCCGGAGTGCTCTACAACGAGGAGCTCTTCGCCGAGCACGGGGTGGAGGTGCCCCGCACGTGGGACGAGCTGATCGCCGCCGCGGAGACCTTCGAGGCCGCCGGGGTCACCCCCTTCTACGGGATGCTCGCCGACGCCTGGACCGCCCAGGCGCCGCTCGCACCCCTCGTTCCGCAGACCGTCCCGGAGGACTTCTGGGAGCAGCGCTTCGCGGGCGGGAGCACCTTCCGCGAGGAGTGGCCGGAGGCCGCGCAGAAGCTGGCGACCCTCTTCGACCACACCCAGCCCGACCCGGTGGCCACCGGCTACGAGGACGGCACCGCCGCCTTCGCCCGGGGCGAGTCGGCGATGCTGCTGCTGGGCAACTACGCCGTTCCCCAGATCCGCTCGTTCGAGCCCGAGTTCACCATCGGCAGCTTCGCGCTGCCCGCCACGAACGACCCCGCCGAGACCGTCCTGGTCTCGGGGGTGGACGTGGTCGTCACCGCCGGCGCGGACACCGAGCACCCCGAAGAGGTCCGGCGCTTCGTCGACTTCCTCATGCAGCCGGAGGTCGTCCAGGCCTACGCCGAGGAGCAGACGGCCATCCCGACCCTCGAGGGCATGTCCAACGACGACCCCGCGCTCGCCGGGGTCCAGCCCTACATCGACCAGGAGCGCATCGTGGGTTTCTTCGACCACCAGTTCATCCCCGCCGTCCCCCTGGGGTCGCTGCTGCAGCAGTACCTCATCGACCGCGACCAGGAGGCCTTCCTGGGCAACCTCGACGAGAGCTGGGACAGGGTCGCCGACCGGCGCACCTGGGGCCTCGGGGCGGTGGAGTCACGATGACCACGGCACCCGCCCGCGCGCAGGGCGCACCGTTCACGGGCACGTCCGCCGCCGCGCCCGCCCGGCGCCGGAAGGGACCCGGCCGCGCCTTCTACTGGATGGTGCTGCCCGCCCTCGTGCTCTTCCTCCTCTTCCACACCGTGCCCGTGCTGCAGGGGGTCTTCTACAGCTTCACGGACTCCCCGGGCTACGGCGAGTGGGACTTCGTGGGCCTGTCCAACTACACGGCGCTGTTCACCGACGAGCGGGTCCGCTCCGCGTACCTGTTCACCTTCCGGTTCGCGCTCGTGGCGACCGTGCTCGTCAACGTCATCGCCCTGGCGCTGGCCGTGGGCCTGACGGGGCGGATCAAGTTCAAGAACACCCTGCGCGGGATCTACTTCGTGCCCAACATCCTGGCCGTCCTGGTGATCGGCTACGTGTTCAACTACCTGCTCACCAACTCCCTGCCGAGCATCGGGGCGGCCCTGGGGATCGACCGGCTGTCGACGTCGATCCTGGCCGACCCCGAGCTGGCCTGGGTCGGCATCGTGGTGCTCGCCGTGTGGCAGGCCGTCGCGTTCAACATCATCATCTACATCGCCGGGCTGCAGACCATCCCGGCCGAACTCTACGAGGCCGCCGCCATCGACGGCGCCGGGCCGTGGCGGCGGTTCTGGTCCATCACGTTCCCCATGATCGGGGCGTTCTTCACACTCAACATGGTGCTCTCGCTCAAGAACTTCCTGCAGGTCTTCGACCACATCATCGCCATGACCAACGGCGGGCCGGGAACGGCGACCGAGTCCGTCTCCGTCCTCATCTACCGGGGCGGGTTCCAGGGCGGCGAGTACGGCTACCAGATCGCCAACGCGGTCGTGTTCATGATCGTGCTGGTGGTCTTCGCCGTCGTCCAGCTCCGAGTCCTCCAGCGCGAAGAGGTGTCCGCCTGATGTCCTCCACCAACGTCTCCGCCCCGCCCAGCGGCACCGCCGCAACCACCCTCCCGGCCCGGTCCCGGCGGTCCGGCCGCCGGCGGCCCGAGGGAGGCCGGGTGAACTGGTGGCTGACCGCGCTGCTGGTCGTCCTGGCCCTGACCGTCTTCGTGCCGCTGTACTTCACGGTGATCACCGCCCTGAAGACCCCCGACCAGCTCGGCGGCAGCGGCTTCGCCCTCCCCACGGAGGTGCGGTGGGCGAACTTCGCCGACGCGTGGACGCTGACGGACTTCCCGCGGGCCGCGCTCAACAGCGCCCTGATCACCGTCTCCGCGGTGGTGCTCACGCTCCTGACGAACTCGATGGTGGCGTACGCGATCGCCCGCAACATGCACCGGCGCTTCTTCAAGGGCCTGTTCTTCTACTTCATCTCCGCGCTGTTCGTGCCCTTCCCGATCCTCATGCTGCCCGTGGCGAAGCAGACCGCCGCGCTCGGCCTCGACAACCCCGCCGGCCTGGTCCTGCTCTACGTGGTCTACGGCCTGTCCTTCAACATCTTCATCTTCACCGCCTACATCCGCTCCATCCCCGTCGAGCTCGAGGAGGCGGCCAGGATGGACGGTGCGGGCACGTGGGGAGTCTTCTGGCGGGTCGTCTTCCCGCTGCTCACGCCCATGAACGCCACGGTCGGCATCCTGACCTGCCTGTGGGCGTGGAACGACTTCCTGCTCCCCCTCATCATCGTCTCCGACCCGCAGCAGGCGACCCTGCCGCTCGTCCAGTACGTCTTCCAGTCCCAGTTCCAGACCAACTACACCGTCGCGTTCGCGTCCTACCTGATGGCGATGGCACCGCTGCTCGTGGTCTACGTCTTCGCCCAGCGGTGGGTCATCTCCGGCGTCACCCGAGGAGCAGTCAAATGAGCACCCGAACCCAGCAGCAGGACATCACCGCCCAGCGGCCCGGCACCGGCAGCGGCGCCGGGGACACCCCCGCGTGGTGGACCGACGCGGTCGTCTACCAGATCTACCCCCGCTCCTTCGCGGACTCCGACGGCGACGGGATCGGCGACCTCGGCGGCATCATCGCCCACCTCGACCACCTGCAGGACCTGGGCGTGGACGTCGTCTGGCTGTCCCCGATCTACTCCTCCCCGCAGGACGACAACGGCTACGACATCAGCGACTACCAGGACATCGACCCGGTCTTCGGCACCCTCGAGCAGTTCGACGAGCTGCTCGGGGCGGTGCACGCCCGCGGCATGAAGCTGGTGATGGACCTCGTGGTCAACCACACCTCCGACGAGCACCCGTGGTTCGTCGAGTCCCGCTCCTCCCCGGACTCCCCCAAGCGGGACTGGTACTGGTGGCGGGCCCCGCGCCGCGGCATGGAGCCCGGCGCCCCGGGCGCGGAGCCGACGAACTGGCAGAGCGCCTTCTCGGGCTCGACCTGGGAGTACGACGAGGCCTCGGGGGAGTACTACCTGCACCTGTTCTCGCGGAAGCAGCCGGACCTCAACTGGGAGAACCCCGAGGTGCGGCGAGCCGTCCACGCCATGATGCGCTGGTGGCTGGACCGCGGCGTGGACGGCTTCCGCATGGACGTCATCAACATGATCAGCAAGGACGTGGCCGAGGACGGCCACCTGCACGACGGGCCCCCGGTGGACGGGACGCCCTGGGGCGACGGGTCGGCGTCCTTCCTCTGCGGTCCCCGGATCCACGAGTTCCTCCAGGAGATGCACCGCGAGGTCTTCGCCGGCCGGGACGCCGAGCTCATCACGGTGGGCGAGATGCCCGGCGTCACCGTGGAGCAGGCCCAGCTCTTCACCGATCCGGCCCGCGCCGAGGTGGACATGGTCTTCCAGTTCGAGCACGTGGGCCTCGATCACGGCCCGGGCGGGAAGTTCGACCCCGAGCCGCTGCGCCTGACGGACCTGAAGGCCTCGCTGGGCCGCTGGCAGGAGGGCCTGGAGGAGGTCGGCTGGAACTCCCTGTACTGGAACAACCACGACCAGCCCCGCGCGGTCTCCCGCTTCGGCGACGACAGCCCCGAGCACCGGGTGGCCTCCGCGACCTGCCTGGCCACCCTGCTGCACCTGCACCGCGGCACGCCGTACGTGTACCAGGGCGAGGAGCTGGGCATGACCAACGCACCGTTCGAGACGATCGAGGACTTCCGCGACATCGAGTCGGTCAACCACTACCGCCACGCCGTGGCCGCCGGCGCGGACCCCGCCGGGGTGCTGCGCGGACTGCGCTGGTCGAGCCGGGACAACGCCCGCACCCCGGTCCAGTGGACCGCGGGCGCGAACGCCGGGTTCACCACCGGCACCCCGTGGATCGCGGTCAACCCGAACCACGACGAGGTCAACGCCGAGACCGCCCGGGCCGAGCCGCACTCGGTGTTCCACCACTACCGGCGTCTCATCGAGCTGCGGCACACCGAGCCCGTGGTCGCCCTGGGCGACTTCACCATGCTGGCCCCCCACCACGAGCAGCTCTACGCCTTCACCCGGCGGCTCGAGGACGTCGAGCTGCTGGTGCTCGCCAACGTCTCGGGCGAGGAGGTCCGCACCGACCTGCCCGAGGGCTGGGCCGGCGCCGAGCTGCTGATCGGCAACCGCCCCGACGGCGTGGTCCCCGGCGACGAGGGGCTGCTGCGGCCGTGGGAGGCCCGCGTGCACCGGCGGACCCGGGGCGCGGCGACGCAGGGCTGAGACGCGCCGCAGCGGCAGGGCGCCACCGCGCGGCGGCGCCGCACGGAGCCGCCGGGGCAGCACCGCGCGCCGATGCCCTGGCGGCTCCCGGCGGCCGCCCCGCCGGTGGGGCCGCCGGGGCGGCGGTGGCACAATGAACCGGTGCCGTCCTCCGACCACGTCTCCCTGATCCCCCTGCTCGGCCGCGGCGACGCGCCGGAGCAGGTGCGGCACGTCCGGGAGATCCCCGACCGGGACGCCGTGACGGCGCCGTGGCCCGAGCACCTGCACCCGGACGTGGTCGCGGCCTGGGAACGGCTCGGCGTGCACGCGCCGTACCTGCACCAGGTCCAGGCGGTGCTGGCCCCCCGGCACGTGGTGGTCGCCACGGGGACCGCGTCCGGGAAGTCCCTCGCCTACCAGGCGCCCGTGGCCGACGCCGTGCACCGCGGCCGGCTCGCGGCGCTGGCGAACCCGGGCATGATCCACCACCCGGACGAGGCCACGGCCCTGTACCTGTCCCCCACCAAGGCCCTGGCCGCCGACCAGCTCAAGGGCCTGGACGCCCTCGGCCTGCCGACCCTGCGTGCCGCGACCTACGACGGCGACACCGACCCCGCGGAGCGCCGGTGGGTCCGGGACCACGCCGACGTGGTGCTGTGCAACCCGGACATGCTGCACTACGGGGTGCTGCCCAACCACGCGCGCTGGTCCCGGTTCTTCCGCCGCCTGAAGTACGTCGTGGTGGACGAGGCCCACTCCTACCGGGGTGTCTTCGGCTCGCACGTGGCCAACCTCATGCGGCGGCTGCGCCGGATCTGCCGTCTCTACGGCGCGGACCCCGTCTTCATCGGGGCGTCCGCGACCTCCTTCGAGCCGCACGCCTCCTTCGCCCGCCTCGTCGGCGTCCCCGAGGCCGAGGTGACGCCGGTGACCACGGACTTCTCCCCGCACGGACCGGTCACCGTGGTGCTCTGGGAGCCGGAGCAGACGGACGGCGGCGGCGAGAACGACGCCCCGGTGCGCCGCACCGCCCTGGCCGAGACCGCCGACATGCTCACCGACCTGGTGCTCCGCCAGGTCCGCACCATCGCGTTCATCAAGTCCCGCCGCGGCGCGGAGACGATCGCCCAGATCGCCCACCGGCAGCTGGAGGAGGTCGACCCCTCGCTGGCCCACCGGGTGGCGGCCTACCGCTCCGGGTTCCTCCCCGAGGAGCGCCGGGAGCTCGAGGAGGCGCTGCGGGACGGGCGGCTGCTCGGGATCGCGAGCACGTCCGCGCTCGAGCTCGGCATCGACGTGGCCGGGCTGGACGCCGTGGTCGTGGCCGGGTGGCCCGGCACCCGGGCGTCGTTCTTCCAGCAGATCGGCCGGGCGGGCCGGGCCGGGCAGGAGGCCCTGGCCGCCTTCGTGGCCGGCGACGACCCCCTCGACACGTACCTCGTGAACCATCCGGAGGCGATCTTCGACGTCGACGTCGAGGCCACGGTGTTCGACCCCTCCAACCCCTACGTGCTGGCCCCGCACCTGTGCGCGGCCGCGGCCGAGCAGCCGCTGCGCGCGGAGGAGATCGACAGCTTCGGACCCACCGCGCCGGAGGTGCTCGGCTCGCTCGTGGCGAGCGGGCACCTGCGCCGCCGGCCGAACGGCTGGTTCTGGACGCACCCCCAGTCCGCGGCCGGGATGGTGTCGCTGCGCTCGGACGGCGGCGGGCCGATCCGGATCATCGAGACGGACACCGGCGCGGTGCTCGGCACGATGGACTCCCCCCAGTCCCACTACCAGGCCCACCCGGGGGCCGTGTACGTGCACCAGGGCCGGACCTACATCGTGGACGAGCTCGACGAGGCGGGCTCGGTGGCCGCCGTGACGCGGGCGAACCCCGACTTCTACACCACCGCGCGGGACATCACGCAGGTGAGCGTGGTCGCCGAGGAGCGCTCGGAGCGCTGGGGGCCGGTGACCGTCCACTTCGGCCAGGTGCAGGTCACCACGAAGGTGGTCTCGTTCCAGCGCAAGGCCGTGATCTCCAACGAGGTCCTGGGCGAGGAGCCCCTGGACCTCGCGGCCCGCGACCTGTTCACGAAGTCCGTGTGGTTCACCGTGCCGGGCCCCGTGCTGACCGGCGCGGGGATCGAGGAGCCCGACGTCCCCGGGGCGCTGCACGCGGCCGAGCACGCCGCGATCGGCCTGCTGCCGCTCGTGGCCTCGTGCGACCGCTGGGACGTGGGCGGGCTCTCGACCGCGCTGCACGCCGACACGGAGCTGCCCACGGTGTTCGTCTACGACGGCCACCCGGGCGGGGCGGGGTTCGCGGAGCGCGGCTACGCCACGGCCGTCGCGTGGCTGGGCGCCACCCGGGAGGCGATCTCCTCGTGCGAGTGCGAGCACGGGTGCCCGTCCTGCGTGCAGTCGCCGAAGTGCGGCAACCGCAACAACCCGCTGGACAAGGCCGGCGCCGTGCGGCTGATCGACGCGGTGCTGCGCGACGCCCCCCGCGCCTGAGTCCTCACGGCGCGCGGGCGGCCTCCGGGGGCCCGGCCCGGGACACGCCGCGGGCGGCCCCGAAGCGGGCGAGCGGCCCGTCCAGGGCCACGGCGGTGCGCACGTCCACGACGACGCGCTCCGGCTCCACGAGCGCGCACCGCTCGAGCCGCGCCCCGTTGTCCCGGGCCACGCGCTCGGCGGAGCCGCACGGGTCGCCGGCCACGAGGCCCCGGGCGGTGTCGGCGGCGGCGAGCGCCGCGAGGTCGGCGGCCTTGCCGGCACGGTGGCTCGCGATCCCCGCCTGGGCCAGCAGCAGCACGGCCACGAGCAGCACGCCGAGCACCAGGGTGAGCGTCAGCGCGTGGACGGTCCCGCTTCCCCGGTCGTCGTCGCGGTCCGGACAGCGGTCGGGCCGCCCCGGAAGGCCTGGCCCCGCGGGCTCAGCCACCGTGCCCATCGGCCGCTCCGGCCCCCTCCGTCTCGGCGGAGGCGTCCGCGCGCAGCTCCCAGCCGCCCCAGGTCCCGAGGATGCCGGGGGCGGGGCCGGTGACGGTGACCGTGGCCGTCCCCGCGTTCCCGCCCAGGCGGATCGCGGCGTCCTCCCCGGCCACGCGCAGCGCCGTGGAGCGGACCACGGCGGCGCTCTCGCCGCGGGCGGCGGCCCGGGCCGAGGCCCGCGCGGCCTCCTCGTAGCGGATCAGGGTCATCCCGGCCGCGGCGGCCGCGAGGAGCACGGCCAGGAGCAGCACGAGGGCGGGCAGCAGCACGGCCGTTTCGGCGGTGACGGCGCCGTGGTCCGACGGCACCGGCCGCGGCGCGGGTCGGGACCGGGGGCCGCGCGGCGACCACGGGCGGAGGCGGGAACCGACACGCCACCGGGAAGCAGGGGAACGGGGTCGGGACGGCGGACGAGACCGACCACGGGATGAGCATCGGGGGCGGTGGGCGGGCATGGTGGACTCCTCACGGGCAGGGCGCATGGCGGCTCGGGCCGCTGGGACCGGCGGTCGGGTCCGACCGCCCGGGCCGGCGGCCAGGACGGACGGGGAGGATGCTCCTGCGGGGTCCGCGGCGCCGGGGACGGCACCACGGACCCCGCGGGAGCAGCCGCTCAGACGCCGAGCGCCTTCTCGATGATCGCGGTCAGGAGCTCGCGCACCTGGCCGGAGGAGAGGACCGCGGCCATGACCCCGCCGAAGGCCGCCGCGGCGAGCACGACCATGGCGTACTCCACGGTGGTCGCGCCGAGGTCCGGGTCCCCGGCCCGGACGAGCGGGCGGGGCGGGGCGCCGGTGGCCCGGCGGGCGGACGGTGCGACCGGGCGGCCCCCGGCGGCGACCTCCAGGCCGGTCGCCGGGAGGCTGCGGCGCTTCCGGGCGGGACGGGAGGCGGTGATCTGGTGCTGGGACATGATGGTTCCTTTCGGTGCGGAGCGAACTGGTGCGGGGTGAGCAGGTGCCGGGCGGCCGGCACTGGCCGGGCAGCACGGGGCGAGCAGCACTCGCCGAGCAGGTGCCGGACGGGCGGCACGGGCCGCCGGAGGACGGCGGACGGTGCAGCGCAGCGGCGCCGGGCCGGTCCTCGAGGGCGCACGGGGCGGGACCCGGTGCGG
This sequence comes from Kocuria sp. CPCC 205258, assembly GCF_040981005.1. Taxonomy (NCBI): domain Bacteria; kingdom Bacillati; phylum Actinomycetota; class Actinomycetes; order Micrococcales; family Micrococcaceae; genus Kocuria; species Kocuria sp. CPCC 205258. The sequence continues at coordinate 216,273 of NZ_JAVKPS010000006.1, forward strand.
ACGGGGAGCGCCCCGGCGGCCGGGGGCCCGCGGCTCCGGGCGCGGCGGGTCATCCGAACACCTCGGGCACGAGCCCCATCACGACCGGCAGGACGCCCCAGCAGACGAAGGCCGGCAGGGAGCACAGGCCCAGTGGCAGCACGAGCTGGACGGACAGCGACTCCGCGGCGCGCTCGGCCCGCCGGTAGGCGGCACGCCGGACCTGGGCGGCCTGCGAGCGCAGGCTCCGGGCCGACGGCGCCCCGGACGTCGCGGTGAACGTGAGCGCCTCCCGGTAGTCGGCCAGGTGCGTGGGCAGCTCGCCCGCCGAGGTCCACGCCGTGTGCCACGGCAGCCCGAGCCGCAGCCGGGAGCCCACGCCTTCGAGGGCGGCGCCGGTGGCGTCCGTCCGGCACCCGCCCAGCACCGCCACGGCCTCCCCGAGCGGCAGACCGGCGTCCAGCATGGCGGCGGTGAGCTCCACGAGGACGCCGGCGGAGACGTGCGGTCCCGGCGGGCGGCGGCGGGCCGCGGCCGGACGGGGCGTTCCCGGCAGCCGGGCCCGGGACGGGAGCGCCGCCAGCGCCACGGCGGCCACCAGGAGCAGTCCGGCGGCGGGCGCTGCGAGGGCGGTCATCGCGCACCCACCGCCTCGGCGCGGCCGATCAGGGTGCGCGTCCACACCCGGCCGAGGGCCGTGAGCGCAGCGCCGGTCACGAGGGCGGCCAGCCCCCACGGCGTGGTGAGCAGCGTGCGCAGCGGGTCGACGCCCATGAGCATGCCCAGTCCGATGCCGAGCACCGGGAGCCAGGTCAGGATCCGGACGGTGGAGCGGGGGCCGGCCAGGGCGGTGTCGCGCGCAGCCTCGGCGTCGAGCTCCGCCTCGAGGGCGTCGGCGAGGCCGCCGAGCAGGGCGGCGAGGGGTGCGCCGGTGCGCTCGGAGACCTCCCAGCACAGGGAGAGCTCGGCGGTGGTGGCGACGGCCCGCCGCTCCAGCCCGCGGTGGCCGAGCTCCGGGGCCGGCACCCCCGCCAGGGCGGTCGAGACGCTCAGCCCCAGGCGGGCGGCGGCCGCCACGGAGGTGCACAGCAGCTCGAGGTGCCGGCCGGTGCCCGTGCGGGCGGCGCGGCCCCCGGGCCCCGCTCCCTCGAACGCGGCCGCCGGGGACCGGCCCGCCTCCAGCAGCGCCGCGAGCCGGCGCAGCAGCGCGATCCACTCGGCGGCCTCCGTCTCGGTGTCCCGGGCGAACCGGGCCCACCACCGGACCGGGGCGACCGCCCCGGTGCCCGCCCGCGCGGCCGACCGGACGCGGTGGCCCGGACCCGCGACCAGCGCCGCGGCGCCTCCGGCGAGGCACAGGCAGAGAGCGAGGCAGAGGACGAGGACCGTGCTCACGGCCGGCCTCCCGGGAGGTCCTCGCCCGGGTCGGGCGAGCGGTCGGACGCCTGGCCGGGCGGTCGGCCGGGCCGGTGGTCGAGCAGGGCGCACAGCCCGTCCCAGCCCGGGCCGCGGCGCACGCCGTCGTGGGACCGGACCGCCGCGGGCACGGAGACGAGGGCGCCGGCCCGGTCCTCGAGCAGGGACACCGCCCGGACCTCGCGGCGCCCGCCCGCCCGGGCCACGTGGACGACCAGGTCCAGGGCGCTCGCGGCCTGCAGCGTCACGGCCTCCCGGCTCATCCCGGCCAGGGCGCCCAGGGCCGAGAGCCGGGCGGGGACCGCCTCGGCGGAGTTGGCGTGCACGGTGCCCGCCCCCGCGTGGCCGGTGTTCAGGGCCGTGAGGAGCTCGCGCACCTCGGCGCCGCGGCACTCGCCCACCACGAGCCGGTCGGGCCGCATCCGCAGGGCCTGCCGGACGAGCTCCGCCAGGTCGATGCTGCCCGCGCCCTCGGTGTTGGCGTGCCGCGCCTGGAGACCGACCACGTGGGGGTGCTCGGGCCGCAGCTCGGCGGCGTCCTCGATGAGCACGATCCGCTCGTGCGCCGGGGAGCAGGAGAGCAGGGCGTTGAGGACGGTCGTCTTCCCCGCCCCGGTGGCGCCGCTGACCAGGAAGTTGGCGCCCGAGCGCACGGCGCCCACGAGGAGCTCGGCGGTGCCGGGGTGGACGGTCCCCGCCGCCACGAGGTCCTGCAGGGACAGGGTCCTCGTGCTGCGGAAGCGGACGGAGAGCAGGGTCCCGCCCGTGGAGATCGGCGGGAGGACGGCGTGCACCCGGTAGCCGGCGGCCGTCTGGACGTCCACGCACGGGTGGGCGGCGTCGAGGCGGCGTCCTGCGGCGGTGACCAGGCGCACGGCCAGGGCGCGCACCTCGGCGTCGGAGCGGAAGGGGGACGGGACGCGGCGCACCCCGGCCTCGGTCTCGAGCCAGACCTGGTCCGGCCCGTTGACGTAGACGTCGGTGAGACCCCGGTGCGGCAGCAGCGGCTCGAGCGGACCGAGACCGGTCAGCTCGGCGCGCACGGCCTGCACCGCCCGCAGGGTGCCGGCGGCCCCGAGCACCCGGCCGCTCGCGCGCACGGCCGCGGCGATGTCGGTGTCCGTGACCGGCCCGGGGGCGGCCAGCAGCCGGTCCCGCACGTCGTCGAGCAGGGCGGCCGGCAGCGCGGCCTGCGGGCCGGGCACCGCACCGGCCGGCGCGGCGCTCACGGGGCGGCCCCCACGGCCTCGAGCAGAGCCGCCACGTCCCGGGCGAGCCGCCGGGAGCGGCCCGCCTCGAGCAGCCGGCCCGTCTCGGCGGCCTCCGGCACCGCGCCGGAGAAGCGCAGGGAGCCGGCGACGGGCAGACCGGTCGTGGCGGCGGCGAGGGCGTCGTCCACGTCGGCCACGTTGAGCCCGGCCGGCACCAGGCGGGCACTGGCGCCCGTCAGGGAACCGGCGGCCCACCGCGCGGCCAGCACGCCGCGCACCGTCCGGGGCGTGAGCACGAGGACCTCGTCGCACAGGGCCGCGGTGTCCGCCGTGCCCGGCCCCGCCCGGCCCAGGTCCACGACGACGAGGGCGGCCGCTCGGCGCAGCGCCTCGAGCACGCCGGCGTACGGCGCGGCGGCTCCGTCCGGCTGGGAGCGGTCCCAGGAGAGCCAGCGCAGCTGTCCGGTCCGGGCCATGGCCGGCCACAGCTGCTCGGCGTGCACCGTCCCGGCGATCCGGAGCAGGTCCGGCCAGCGCAGACCGTCCTGGTCCTCGAGGCCCAGCAGGACGTCGATGCCGCAGCCGGCGCGGTCCGCGTCCACGAGCACGGCCGGCCGGTCCTCGTGGGCGGCGCGGTCGGCGAGCCAGCACGCCAGCGTGGACGTGCCGGCCCCGCCCACGGCGCCCAGCACGCCCAGCACCCGGCCCGTGCCGCCGGGACCGGCGGGGCCGCCGGGCCGGGCGGTGAGCAGGTCGGCGAGCCATCCGGCGGCGTCGGGCAGCACGGCCACGGCGCAGCCGCCGAGGTCGGCCGCCCGGTCCCAGATCCCGGGGTCCTCGGGCCGGCCCACGAGCACCGTGCCCGGACGGACCCGCCCCCGCACGGCGTGGCGCACGTCCACGAGCTCGGTGTCCGCGAGCGTGCCCGGCGCGGTGGCCGCCGCCGCGCCGGGCGGATCGGCCAGCAGGTCGGCGCCGGCGGCCGCGCAGACGCGCTCGACCGTGGCGCGCAGCCCGGCGTCCTCGCTGACGAGGCGCACGGTGCGCGCGCGGGCCACGGTGCCCGGACGCGGCGGGGCCGGGGCGGAGAGGTGGGCGGCGGTGCTCATGGCCCCACTGTCCGGGCGGGCGGCACCGGGCCGGCCCGGCGGGGGCGCCGGTGTGGACGGGCCACCGGCCTCCGGCGGCCCCGCGGGCGTGTGCAGTCCGGGCACCGGCGTAGCGTGACGGACCCGTGCAGGACAATGGCCGGATGCACATCGTGGTGGGACCAGCACAGGACGGCCGGGGCGGGCACCGGGTCCAGGGCCTGACGGGCTCCGGGGACCCGGACGGGCCCGGCGTCGACGTGCCCGCCGGGGAGTTGGCCGCGTTCGTCGCCGACCGCGAGGAGGCCGCCCGGCGCGCCGGGTCCACGCCGCCGCGCTGGACCTGGGAGCGCACGGGCGCCGTCTACCCGCAGCTGCTGGCCGCCGGCGTCCGGGTGGAGCGTTGCCACGACCTGCGGCTGTGCCAGGCGATCCTCGCCACGGCCGCCACCGCCCACGGGTCCGGCGTCGACGGCCCGCTGCCCTACGAACCGGTGCTGCCGCCGCTGCCCGCCGACGAGGCGCCCGGGCTGCTCCCGCCGCCGTCCCCCGCCGAGGACCAGTCGAGCCTGTTCGACCTCCCCCGCGCCACGGGTCCCGACGCGGCCGTGCTGGTCGCCGAGCTGCGGGCGCAGCTCGCCGCGGTGGCCGGCGCGGTGGACGCCCGCCGGCTGACCCTGCTGCTGGCCGCGGAGTCCCAGGGCGCGCTGATCGCCGCGGAGATGCAGCACGCCGGGGTGCCCTGGCGGGAGGACGTCCACCGGGCCCTGCTGGAGGACGCCCTGGGCCCCGAGCCGGCGCCCGGGGAGCGACCCCCGCGGATGGAGGAGACCGTGGCCCGGCTGCGGGAGACGCTGCACGCGCCGGGGCTGAACCCGGACTCCCCGCAGGAGCTGCTCAAGGCGATGCGGGCGGCGGGGATCGACGTGACGAGCACCCGGCAGTGGGAGCTCGTCGAGTGGGCGCGGGCCGTGCCCGGCCTGGCGGCCCGGCGCCAGGCCCTGATCGAGCCCGTCCTGGAGCACAAGAAGCAGGCGCGGCTGCTCAGCGCCAACGGGTGGCACTGGCTGGCCACGTGGGTGCGGGACGGCCGCTTCCGCCCGGAGTACGTGGTGGGCGGGGTGGTCACCGGCCGCTGGTCGGCCCGCGGCGGGGGCGCCCTGCAGATCCCGCACGTGGTGCGGGACGCCGTGCGGGCGGATCCCGGGCGCGTGCTCGTGGTGGCGGACGCGGCCCAGCTCGAGCCGCGCGTGCTGGCGGCGCTGGCCCACGACGACGCCCTGGCCGCCGCGTCCCGCGGCAGGGACCTCTACCAGGCCATCGCCGACCTCGGCGAGGAGCGGGGCTCGGAGCTGACCGAGCGCCCCCAGGCGAAGGTGGCCATGCTGGGCGCGATGTACGGGGCCACCACGGGCCAGTCGGGCCGGCTCATGCCGCACCTGGCGCGGATGTTCCCCCGCGCCGTGGACTACGTGGAGCAGGCCGCCCGGGTGGGCGAGACGGGCGGACAGGTCCGCACGCACCTGGGCCGCTGGTCCCCGCTGCCGGGCCCGGCGTGGGACGCGGCGCAGCGGGACACCGCCACCGAGGAGGCCGAGCGGCGTGCCGGGGCGATGGCCCGCGGGCAGGGCCGGTTCACCCGCAACTTCGTGGTCCAGGGCACGGCCGCCGAGTGGGCCGTGTGCTGGATGGGCGCCATCCGCTCGGCGCTGGCGCGGGAGGCGGTCGACGCCGAGCTCGTGTTCTTCCTGCACGACGAGGTCGTGCTGCACTGCGCGCGGGAGGACGCCGAGCGGGCCGCCGGGCTGGTCCGCGAGTGCGCGGAGCGGGCGGCCCGGCTGGTGTTCGGGAGGATCCCGGTGGAGTTCCCCGTCAGCGTGGCCGTGGTGGAGTCCTATGCGGACGCCAAGTAGGCCGCCCCGGCCCAGGTCACAGCAGGGGCCTCAGCACAGGTCCCGGTAGGGGGCGCCCGTCACGTGCCGGCGCCACTCGTCCTCCGTGATCGGGTCGCCCCGGTTGGCGCAGACCGCCTCGACCGCGTCCTCGGCCCGGACCAGCCAGCTGCGCACCACGCCGTCGTCGCCGGTGGCGACCAGCCGGTCCCCCACGAAGCGCACGTCGTTCATCCGGTCGCCGGAGGCGGACAGTGCCGCGTAGACGTCGAGGTCCGCGGCGCCCACGGTCCACATCCACACGAACTTGTCGCCGGAGGCCCCGGCCAGCAGGGTCCCGTCCGCGGAGAACTGCAGTCCCTTGACGGAGGACAGGGCGTCCGAGGTCTCGCCCACGGGGTGGGGGTCGGACGGGTCCGCGACGTCCCAGAGCCGCACCCGGCCCGCCTCCGTGCCCACGGCCAGGAGGTCGGCCACCGGGGAGAACGCGATCGAGGTGGCCACGGAGTCGAGGGCCAGCCCCGCGGCACGCCGCGGGGCGGCGGGGTCGGACACGTCCCACAGCTCCACGCCGTTGGTGTCGTCCGCGGCGGCGAACAGGGTGCCGTCCGCGTCGAACCGGGCGGCCTCCGTGCCGGGGACGGGGATCGTGGCCACCCGCCGGAGCGGCGCCTCGGGGCCGCGGCGCAGGAGGGCGATCTCGGAGCCCACCTCGGACCACGCCGCGATCGTGCCGGCGTCCGTCGTGACGTCGGCGCCCGTGATGCCCGCCTCGATGGCCGCGGCGCGCTCCGGCTCCTCCGGGCGGCCCCCGTCCAGGGGCCACACGAGGACGTCCCCGTCCTCGGTGCCCCCCGCGATGAGCGACGCGTCGGGGGCCACGGCCCCCGCGTACCAGAGGGTCTCCCCGGGCGGGGCCTCCGGGGGCGGCAGCGGCCGGGGGTCCTCGCCCGAGAGGTCGAAGAGGGACACGACGTCGGGGCCGACGCCGACGGCGCTCAGCACGGTGTGCTGCCGGTCCACGGAGAGCTGGTACACGGGCTCGCCCTGCCGGTGGATGACGGGCCCGCGCCGGTCCCACGAGCGGGTGGTGCCGTCCTGGGAGGTGGTGAGCACCCGCTCGCCCACGCGCAGCGCGCTGGTGACCCGGGCGGCGGTGGGGAGGGAGTCGATCCGGGCGAGGTCGGAGAGCCGGTGCACGTAGGCGTTCTGGTCGAAGCTGGCGGCCACGACGGCCTCGCCGTCCGGGGTGAAGGAGACGTCGCTGATCCAGCTGCCGAAGTCCGTGAGCGTCCCGGAGCGGGAGACCCGCTCCCCCTCCACGTCGTAGAGGCGCAGCTCGCGGGCGCTCAGCCCGGCGGCGAGGCGCGCGCCGTCGTCGGCGAGGTCCAGGGCCCGGACGACCCGTCCGGTCGGCACCGGGTCGAGGCGCTGCGCGCGGGCGCCGTCGGTGGCGTACCGGGTGATCTCTCCGGACGTCCCGCCAGCGTAGACCGTTCCGTCGGGGGCGGCCGCCAGGGCCAGGACGTCTGCGTCCTCCCCCAGCGCCAGGGCCGGCAGCGGCGCGGGGGCGCCGGGGTCCTCGATCGACCAGCGCAGCACCTCGCCCCGCCCCCCGGCCAGCAGCTGCCGGCCGTCGGGCGAGAGGACGACCGCGTTGACCGGGGTCCCCGCCCCTACGTCAAGCCCGGCCAGCCGCCGGGCCGGCGCCCCGGTGACGTCCCACAGGCTCACGTGCCCGAGCCCGCCCACCGCCGCGAGCACCCGCCCGTCCACCGCCAGGAGGTCCACGTCGCTCAGTCCGGGGGCGCCGTCGACCACAGCGAGGTCCTCCCGGTTCTCGGCGAGCCGGTCGCTGTCCCGCCACACGGACAGCAGGCCGTCCCCGGCGGCGCGCGCGACGACGGAGCCGTCGTCCAGCGCCGCGAGCCGGGACGCGCCGTCCGGGCCGAGCCACCGCTCCGGGGCGTTCACCGCGGTGGCGTCGATCAGGGCCGAGGTGCCCTCCCGGGTGGGGGCCATCCGGTAGGCCGCGAGGCTCAGCTGCGAGGCGAGGTTGGGCGACTCGCCCCGGATCCGGGAGGCCTCCAGCGCGGTCTGGCGGGAGAGCGCCTCGTCGCGGGCGGTCTCCGCGACGGTCTGGAAGCGCTCCGCGCGGACGCCCAGCGCCCCGGCCACCACGGCCGCGCAGACGGCCAGGGCGAGCAGGACGAGGGCCACGTGGCCGCGCCGCTCGATCTCCCGGGCGCTGCGCTTCTGCCGCTCCAGGGCGTCCTCGTAGTGGCGCTCGCTCTCCGCCAGGTACTCGCGCTCGGCCGGGCTCAGGAGCGCCTGCTGGCGCGGGTCACCGGTCCAGTCCCGGAAGGAGGCGAGCTGGCCCAGCGGGATCAGGGCGAGGGGGTCGCGGTCGTTGGCGAGCCACATCTGGGTGGCGCGCTGCAGCTGCTGGCGGACGTAGAGGTCGCGGCGGCTGTCCTCGATCCAGCGGCTGAGCCGGGACCAGTGGTCCAGCAGGGACTCGTGGCTGAGCTGGATCTGGTCCCGGTCGATGGTCAGCAGCCGGGCGCGGGCGAACTCCTCGACCACGGCCGCTCCGCCCTCCGGCAGCTCCTCCCGGAGCACCGGGGTGCGCACGACCGTGGCGGAGGTCCCGGTGCCGACCACGCGCACCAGCCGCAGGAACACCGCGCGGGCCACCTCCCGCTCGCGCGGGCCCAGCCGGGCGTGCACCTCCTCGGCCCGCCGCTCCACGGCCTCCGTGATGCCGCCCGCCGCGTGGTAGTCGGCCACCGTCAGCTCGCGGGTGCGGGCGTGCTCCCAGGTGCCGAGCATCGCCTGGGAGAGCATCGGCAGCAGGCCCACGCCGGCCTCCGTGCCGCGGGGGGCGACGTCCCGCAGGATCACCCCGACCAGGTCCGGGGAGACCCGGGCGCCGACGGCCTCGGCGGGGCCCACCACGATCTGCTGCAGCTGCTCGCGGGTCAGCGCGCCCAGCAGCACCGGGCGCTCCAGGGCGGTGCGCAGCTCGGCGTGCCGGCTCGCGGTGCCGAAGAAGTCCGCCCGCAGGCCGACCACGACCACCCGGTCCCGGCTCGCCGCGGCGAGCCGGTCCAGGAACCGCCCGGGCTCCTCGGCCTCCCGGGCGCCCGTCCAGAGCTCCTCCAGCTGGTCGACGACGAGCAGGTCCGGAGCCGCCGCGACGGCGTCCTCGAGCCGGCGCACCGGGTCGAGGCCCGGGGTCGTGGCCACGGCGCTCCACCCGTGCAGGGGTCCGCCCTCGGCCCGCAGCCGGCCGAGGAGCCCGGCGCCCAGCAGCGAGGACTTGCCCGCGCCGGAGGCTCCCACCACGGCCAGGATGCGGGGTCCGCCGGCGTCCGCCAGCCGCACCACCCGCTCGCCGAGCACGGCGACCTCGGCGGTCCGGCCGAAGAAGTGCGTCTCGTCCTCGGGGCGGTAGGAGCGCAGGCCCACGTACGGAATGGAGTCCGGCCTGACCGGGGTGCGGGAGCGGTTGACGTCCTCCCACCACAGCTCCGCGGGGCGCTCGTCCGTCAGCCCGAGGGCGTCCAGCAGGGCCGTGAACTCCTCGCGCAGGGCCGGGCCGGGCAGGTGCGCCCCGCTGAGCCAGCCCTGGATGGTGCTGGCCGGCAGCCGGCAGGAGGCCGCGAGCGCCCGGACCGACAGGCCGCGGCGGCGGCGCGCGGCGCTGAGCTGCTCGGCGAGCCGGGGCCGCTCGGGGCCGGGCGGGGGCGAGGCCACCGGGAGCCTCCTCGGGGGGTCGTGGGCACGGGGGACCCTGGAATGGTAAGTCCGCTTGCCGCGGCTCCGGCAATGTTGCGCCCGGGGCGGCGTCATGCCCCGGGCGTGCTACAGCGGTGCGGGCAGGTCCCGGCCGGTGTCCCAGGGCACGGCCCAGCCCAGCGCCGTGAGCACCCGGTCCAGGAGCACTCCGGTGAACCCCCAGACGGTCACGGTGGACGCGGCGCCGGGCACGGGGACCGTGAAGGCGGGCGAGCGGTAGGTCTGCCGGCCGCGCGTGACGGTCGCGGAGTGCCGGTTGGCCGGGTCGATGAGGTCCAGCACGGGGACGCGGAACACGAGGGAGGACTCCGCGTGGTCCACGACGTCCACCGGCGAGACGTCCCGCCACCAGCCCAGCACCGGGGTGACGAGGTGGTTGGAGACCGGCAGGGGCACCGGGGCCAGGGCGCCGAGCACCTCCACCCCGTGCGGGTCCAGCCCGGTCTCCTCCTCGGCCTCGCGGACGGCCGCGCGCACGTGGGCGGCGCTGACCTCGCCGCCGGGCACGGACAGCACCTCGTGCAGGTCCCCGTCCTCGGGGTCCAGGCGCCCGCCCGGGAAGGCGACCTGGCCGGGGTGGGAGCGCAGCGTCGCGGCCCGCTGGACCAGGAGGACGTCGAGGTCCCGCCCCACGCCCTCCGCGTGCTCGGCTGCGCGCGAGGGCAGGTCGTCGAGCGCGCCGAAGAGGATGAGCACGGCCGAGCGGCGGTAGTTCTCGTCGATCTGCCCGATCCGCCACGGCTCGCGGTCCTCCATCCGCAGCTGCCGGCCGCTGCGGGCCACGCGCAGCAGGTCCTGGTAGGCGTCGCCCACGGGCCGTCCTCCTCGGTGGTCGCGTCGTCGGTGGTCGGTGCCGCTCACGAGCTCAGGGGCCAGCCGTCGGCCTGCAGCTGGGCCCGGCTGCGCCCGGCGAGGAACAGCTCCAGCAGCTCCTCCCGGCCCGGGGCGAACTCGTACTTGAGCAGGGCCGCCGCCTGCGCGGTGTCCGTGGGGCCCTCGCCGTAGGACGGGCACAGGTCCGCGACGGGACACACCCCGCACGCGGGCCGCCGGGAGTGGCAGATGCGCCGCCCGTGGTAGACGAGCCGCTGGGACAGGTCGGTCCAGTCGCGGGGCTCGAACAGGGCGGCGACGTCCCGCTCGACCTTGACCGGGTCCTCCTCCGCGGTCCAGCCGAAGCGGCGGGCGAGCCGGCCGAAGTGGGTGTCCACCGTGATCCCGGGGATCCCGAAGGCGCTGCCGAGCACCACGTTGGCGGTCTTGCGGCCCACGCCGGGCAGGGTGACGAGGTCCTCCAGCCGCCCGGGCACCTCGCCGTCGTGGTCGTCCACGATCTTCTGCGCCAGGTTCCGGATGGCCCGGGTCTTGGCCCGGTAGAAGCCGAGCGGGCGGATGATCTGCTGGATCTCGGCCTCGTCCGCCTCGGCGAGCGCCCGCGGCGTGGGACAGGCGGCGAAGAGGCGCGGCGTGGTCGCGTTCACCCGTACGTCGGTGGTCTGGGCGGAGAGCACCGTGGCCACGAGCAGCTCGTACGGGGAGCGGAAGTCCAGCTCGGCGACCGCGTACGGGTACGCCCCGGCGAGCACCGCGTTGATCCGGCGGGCCCGCCGCTTGAGCGCCAGCGGGGACTCGGGGGCGCCCGTCCGGCGGCGCCGTGCGGCGCCGGCGCGCGCCTTCGCGGGGTCCACGACGCGCAGGTGGGCGGGCGGGCGGGGCACGGCAGTCGGGACCATGCCCCGATTCTAGGCGGCGCGCCCGGAGGGCTTCCGTGACTCGGTGCGGCGTGGCCCCTGTGGAACCGGGTGCACCGATCGTCTAGGGTGAAAACGACACTATGTGAGCTGTGACACGGACGTCCGGTGCCGCCGGGGGTCCGTGCGCGGTGTGCGACGAGAAGGGAAGACCACATGGCTTCAGAGACCACGTCAGCCGAGGGCAGGACCTTCGCCCCGAGCCCCGAGTTCGCGGCCCAGGCCAATGCCACCGCCGAGCTCTACCGCCAGGCGGAGGAGGAGGGCGTCGACTTCTGGGGCCGCCAGGCGCGGGAGCTGCTGACCTGGAACAAGGAGTTCACCGAGGTCCTCGACTGGTCGAACCCCCCGTTCGCCAAGTGGTTCCAGGACGGCACCCTCAACGCGTGCTACAACGCCGTGGACCGCCACGTGGAGGCCGGCAACGGGGACCGGGTCGCCATCCACTTCGAGGGTGAGCCCGGCGACAGCCGCAGCTACACCTACGCCCAGCTCAAGGACGAGGTGTCGAAGGCCGCCAACGCCATGGAGAGCCTCGGCGTGACCAAGGGCGACCGCGTGGCCCTCTACCTGCCGATGATCGCCGAGGCGGTCATCGCGATGCTGGCCTGCGCCCGCATCGGCGCGATCCACTCCGTGGTCTTCGGCGGGTTCTCCGCCGACGCGCTGCGCTCGCGCGTCGAGGACGGCGAGGCGAAGCTCGTGGTCACCGCGGACGGGACCTTCCGCCGCGGCAAGCCCTCCATGCTCAAGCCGGCCGTCGACGACGCCCTCTCCCGCGGCGGCGCCACCGTGGAGCACGTCCTCGTGGTCCGCCGCAACGAGGCCGACATCGAGATGACCGAGGGCCGGGACGTGTGGTGGCACGACGCCGTCGAGGCCGCCTCCCCGGAGCACACCCCGTCCGAGCAGGGCGCCGAGGACCCGCTGTTCATCCTCTACACCTCCGGGACCACCGGCAAGCCCAAGGGCATCATGCACACCACGGGCGGCTACCTCACCCAGGGCGCGTTCACCCACAAGAACGTCTTCGACCTCAAGCCGGAGACGGACGTCTACTGGTGCACCGCCGACGTCGGGTGGGTCACCGGCCACTCCTACGTCGCCTACGCCCCCCTGGTCAACGGCTCCACCCAGGTGATCTACGAGGGCACCCCGGACTCCCCGCACCGCGGCCGGTTCTGGGAGATCGTGCAGAAGTACGGCGTGACGATCATGTACACCTCCCCCACCGCGATCCGCACCATGATGAAGTGGGGCGAGGAGATCCCGGCGGAGTACGACCTCTCGTCCCTGCGGGTGCTCGGCACCGTGGGCGAGGCCATCAACCCCGAGGCGTGGACCTGGTTCCACCGGGTCATCGGCGGCGGCCGCTGCCCGATCGTCGACACCTGGTGGCAGACCGAGACCGGCGCCATCATGATCTCCCAGCTGCCGGGCGTGACGACCGCCAAGCCGGGCTCCGCGCAGGTGCCGATCCCCGGCATCAAGGTCGACGTCGTGGACGACACCGGGCAGTCCGTGCCCAACGAGACCTCGGGCTTCCTGGTGCTGCGCGAGCCGTGGCCCGCGATGCTGCGGACCATCTGGGGCGACGACGACCGCTACGTGGACACGTACTGGTCCCGGTTCGGCGAGATGTACTTCGCCGGCGACGGCGCCAAGCGCGACGCCGACGGGGACGTGTGGATCCTCGGGCGCGTCGACGACGTCATGAACGTCTCCGGCCACCGCCTGTCCACCCCGGAGATCGAGTCCGCGCTCGTGTCCCACCCGTCCGTGGCCGAGGCCGCGGTGGTGGGCGCCACGGACGAGACCACCGGCCAGGCCGTGATCGCGTTCGTCATCCTCTCCGACCAGGCCGACGCCGAGGGCCGGGACAAGACCGAGCTGGCCGAGGAGATGCGGGCCCACGTGGGCAAGGAGATCTCCCCGATCGCCAAGCCCAAGAAGGTGCTCATCGTCCCCGAGCTGCCCAAGACCCGGTCCGGGAAGATCATGCGCCGGCTGCTCAAGGACGTGGCGGAGGACCGGGAGGTCGGCGACGTCTCGACCCTCGCGGACCAGACCGTGATGCAGCAGATCGTGGACTCGCTCGCCAAGTAGTCCGCGCCCCAGCTCCGCAGCGCCCCCTCGCTCCTGCCGTGCGAGGGGGCGCTGCGGCGTCCGGGGGCCGCGCCCGGACCGGCGGGCGCCGGGGTGAGAGGATGCGGGCATGACCACCACGCGCAGACCGATCTACGTCCTCAACGGCCCCAACCTCAACCTGCTCGGCGTCCGGCGCCCGGAGGTGTACGGCACCACGACGCTCGCGGACATCGAGGAGGCCGTGCGCGCCCGGGCCGCCGCGGGCGGGTGGGACGTCGAGTTCCACCAGTCCAACCACGAGGGCGTCCTGGTGGACCGGATCCAGGAGGCCCGCACGGAGGGCGCGGCGATCGTGATCAACCCCGCGGCCTTCACGCACTACTCGATCGCGATCCACGACGCGCTCGAGGCGGCGGAGCTGCCCGTGGTGGAGGTGCACCTGTCCAACGTGCACCGGCGCGAGGCGTTCCGGCACACGTCCTACGTGTCCCTGCAGGCGGACGTGGTGATCGCCGGGGCGGGGGCCTTCGGCTACGAGATGGCGGTCGAGCACCTGCTGCGGACCCTGGAGGGGTAGCCGCTCAGGCGGCGCAGGAGCCGGAGCCCACGGCCTGGGTGGCGCCCGCGGCGGCGCCCAGCGCCCCGCGCAGCTCGTCCAGGGTGAGGGCGTAGCCGACCTGCCCCTCGAGGGCCTTGGCGAAGACGACGCCGACGACGGAGCCGTCCTGCGCCACGAGCGGGCCGCCGGAGTTGCCCTGCTGCACCTGGCCGGCCAGCTGGATGATCTCCATCGTCCCGCCGGTCCCCTCCACGGGTGCGAGCGCGGTGCCCTGTACGGTGGCGGGCCCGGCGGCGAACGGCCCGCCCAGGGGGTAGCCCATGAAGGCGACCGAGTCCCCGGCCGCGGGGTCCACCCCGAGCGGCAGCGCGGCCAGCGGCAGGGACGGCGCGGAGAGGACGGCGAGGTCGGAGCCCGGGTCGTAGTGGACGACGGCGGCGGCGTGCACCTGCCCGTCCCGGGTCTGCACCACCGGCTCGTCCACCCCGGCCACCACGTGCGCGTTGGTCACCACCTGCCCGGCGTCGGTCACGAAGCCCGAGCCGGTCTGGTTCTGGCGGCACTCCACCGCCATGCCGTAGACCTGCACCACGGACTGCCCGGCCGCCTGCAGCGCGGGTGTGCTCGTGCTCTCGTCGGGGGCCTCCTCGGCGGGGAAGAGCAGCTCGTCGAGCTGACGGATGCCGGTGGCCCCGCCCACGGCGTCCCGGGCCTCGGTCACCGCGGCGCGCACGGGCCCCGGGGTGTGCTCGTCGATCGTGCGCAGCACGGTCGAGGACGCCACCTGCTGGGACACGGCCGGGATGCCCAGCTGGCCGACGAGCGAGGCGAGCAGCGAGAGCACGAGCGCGGCGACGGCCACGTCGAGGGCCGCCCCGGCGATCCGGTTGAGCGCGCCCAGGCGCATGCGCTCGGTCACGGCGGACAGGGCGCGGCCCACCAGCCCGCCCAGCATCTGCCCCGCCACCAGCAGGACCAGCACCGTGGCGAGCACGGCGCCCACGCGGTACTGCGGGTCCACCTGCGCGCTCACCCACGGGGCGGCCGAGAACGCCGCCACCCCGCCGAGCACGAGCCCGGCCAGGGAGAACAGGGAGTTGAAGAAGCCGCGGCTGAACCCGTAGAAGAGGTAGCCCAGGAGCACGACGGCCAGGAGGACGTCGAGCAGGTTGAAGGACGGAGACATCGGGTTCCTCTGCGAGTTCTTCGGGGCCGGGAGCCGGGGAGCGAGCCACCAGCATAGGGAGCGCGGCTGGGAGATCCGTGGAGCGGGCCTGCCGCCCCGCCCGGGCCCGCCGCGCCCGTCCTTGGGATTCGCGGGCCGGAGACACTACAGTGAACGTCAGGTACGTTAGGTCGCTCACACACCGGTGCGGGCGACTCCCGCTGACATCGGCCGCCACGGGCAACGGCCCGGCGGCACATCTTGAGGAGAACCATGGATATCGACGTCCTCCGCCGCGCTCCCCTGTTCGCGTCCCTGGACGACCAGGCCTTCGCCGCCCTCACCGAGGAGCTCACCGAGGTCGACCTCTCGCGCGGCTCCACGCTGTTCCACGAGGGCGATCCGGGCGACCAGCTGTACTTCATCATCTCGGGCAAGATCAAGCTCGGCCGCACCGCCCCGGACGGTCGCGAGAGCCTCGTGGCGATCATGGGCCCGGGCGAGCTGTTCGGCGAGATGGCGCTGTTCGACCCGAGCCCGCGCTCCACGTCCGCGACCGCCGTGTCCGAGACGCGCCTGGCCGGGCTCAAGCACGAGAACCTCAAGAAGGTCATCGAGCGCTCCCCCGACGTCTCCGCGCAGCTGCTGCAGGCCCTGGCCCGCCGGCTGCGGCGCACCAACGAGAGCCTCGCCGACCTGGTCTTCTCCGACGTGCCCGGCCGGGTGGCGAAGGCGCTGCTGGACCTGGCCGACCGGTTCGGCCGGCCCGCCACCGACGGCATCCTCGTGGCGCACGAGCTCACCCAGGAGGAGCTGGCCCAGCTCGTCGGCGCGTCCCGCGAGACCGTGAACAAGGCGCTGGCCGAGTTCGTCCAGCGCGGCTGGATCCGGCTCGAGGCGCGCGCCGTGGTGATCCTCGACCTGCAGCGGCTCAAGCAGCGCAGCCGCTGAGTCCTGCCCCCGCATCGGGACGGCCCGGTCACCCTCGCGGGTGACCGGGCCGTCCGCGTGTGCGGGCGCGGCGGCGGCTCAGGTCAGGTCGAGGCGCAGCACGGGCCGGCCGTCGTGCACCTCGAGCACCGGGTTGCGGGCCACCACGGCCCGCTTCCTGGCCAGGAACGCGATCGCCGACGTGCACTCGGCGACCGACTCGAGCACGCACTGCACGCCGGGCGAGGAGAGGTCGTCGATCGTGCGGCCCACGGTGTCCTCCTGCCCCACGAGGTCCCCGAGCCAGCTGCCCGCCGGGTCGGCCACGGCCTGCGCGGCGTCCACCCAGCGGCCCCAGACGCCCTTCGACTCGAGCACGGACGGGGCCTGCCCATCGGGGACCACCGCGGTGAAGTAGTGGATGTCGTACCGGCGGTGGGCGAAGTCGGAGGTGATCCAGTGCGCGAGGGGCTTGAGCAGGTCGGAGCGCAGCACGAGCCGGCGCCGGCCGAGGACCTGGGCGAGGGACACGTCCCCCACGGCGAGCGCCTCCCGGGAGCGCATCCACTCGGCGCCCTCCACGGACTCGATGGTGCTCATCGTGTCCGACCCGGCCAGCAGGACGCCGGCCTCCTCGAACGCCTTGCGGACCGCGGCGACCACGGTGCGCCGCGCCCGGCCGAGGTCGTCCTCGACGCCGAGCCTGCGCGCCCAGTCCGCGGGGCTGGGCCCGGCCCAGTCGAGGGGCTCGTCGTCGTGGGGCTCGAGGGTCCCGCCGGGGAATCCGACGGTGCCGAGCGGTGAGTTGCCCGGGCGGTACTTGAGGTAGGTCTCCACGCCGTGCTCGCCGTCCCGCACGAAGACCACCGCGGCGGCCGGTGAGGGCGCGCTGCCGGGGATGCCGGCACCCCGCTCGAGCCAGGCCTGCGCGGCCCCGCGCTGGCCCTCCGGGATCTCGAACCAGCGCACGGCCGGCGGACGGCCCTGCCGCGGGGGCTGCGAATCAGCGGAACTCGGCAACGAGCTCCACCTCGACCGGCGCGTCGAGCGGCAGGACCGCGACGCCCACCGCGGAGCGGGCGTGCACCCCGGCGTCGCCGAAGATCCGGCCCAGCAGCTCGGAGGCGCCGTTGATCACGCCGGGCTGGCCGGTGAAGCCGGGATCGGAGGCCACGAAGCCGACGACCTTCACGATCCGGACCACCCGGTCCAGGTCCCCGACGGCCTCCTTGACCGCGGCCACAGCGTTGAGGGCGGCGCGGGCCGCGAGCTCGTGGGCGTCCTCGGGGGAGACGGTGCCCGCCGCCCCGGACGCGGACACCTTGCCGGTGGCGGGCAGCTGCCCGTCCACGAAGGGCAGCTGGCCCGAGGTGTGCACCCACGAGCCGGTGACCACGGCGGGCACGTAGGCGGCCACGGGGGCCGCGACGGCCGGGAGCTCGAGGCCGAGCTCGGCGATGCGGGATTCGACGGCGGAGCCGTTGCTCATGGAAGTCCTCCGGTGTGGTGGGGCTGCGGTGTCCGGGCGTCAGCCCTTGGGGCGCTTGAAGTAGGCGATGGGGTTGGTCTGGACGGGGGCGTTCACGTTGCCCGCCGGGACGTCGGCGGGGGTGCTGCCGGGGAGCACGGTGACGAGCTCCCACCCGTCGTCGCCCCAGTTGTCGAGGATCTGCTTGGTGGCGTGGATCATGAGCGGCACGGTGGCGTATTCCCAGGTAGTCATGGCCCCAGCGTAGCCACGAACGCGGGGACGCGCTCCGCCGTGACGGGCCGCACACCGGCTGCGGCCAGGTTCGCGCTTGTAGACTGTCCGAATGGCTTCCCGCAAGAACCCTGCCGCGCAGGCACCGTCAGCCCTGGGCAACGTCGTGGCGTTCATCGCCACGAGCGTCGTTGCCGGCATCGTGGCCGCCGGTCTCCTGGTCCCCCCCGCAGCCGCCACCGGTCTCGCCGCCAACGCCTCCATCGGGTGGTTCAAGGACCTCCCGGCCCAGATGGAGGCGGGGCCGATGTCGCGCGCCTCCACCGTGGTGGCGCGGGACGGGACCGAGATCGCCACGTTCTACGCGCAGAACCGCACCCCTGTGTCCCTGGACGAGATGTCCCCGCACATGAGTGCCGCGATCCTCGCGATCGAGGACCGCGACTTCTACGAGCACGGCGGCGTGGACCTCGGCGGCATCCTGCGCGCCCTGGGCAACAACATCATCCGCCCGGACGCTCGCCAGGGCGCGTCGACCATCACGCAGCAGTACGTGAACAACCTGCTCATCGACTCCCAGGTCCGCGCCGGCGAGGAGGCCACCACCATCGGCGCCGACAAGGGCTACACGGACAAGATCAAGGAGATCAAGCTCGCCCTGTCCATGGAGCAGGAGCTGAGCAAGGACGAGATCCTCGAGGGCTACCTCAACATGGTGCTCTTCGGCGGGCAGAACTACGGCGTGGAGGCGGCGGCCCAGTACTACTGGGGCATCCCGGCGTCCGACCTGAGCGTCTCCCAGTCCGCCGTCCTGGCCGGGATGGTGCAGTCCCCCAACTACTACGACCCGGCCGCGAACCCGGAGGCGGCCACCGAGCGGCGCAACATCGTGCTGGACACGATGCTCACCACCGGGGCCATCACCCAGGAGGAGCACGCGGCCGCGGCCGCCGAGCCCATCGAGGTGGACCCCAACCCCACGAACTCCGGGTGCACGGCCGCCGAGGTCGCCCCCTACTTCTGCGACTACGTGGAGAACTCCATCCTCCAGGACTCGGCGTTCGGCGAGACCCCCGAGGAGCGGCTCAAGACCCTGCAGCTCGGCGGGCTCACCATCACCACCACGCTCGACGTCGAGGCCCAGCGGGTGGCCGAGGAGTCGGTCAACGAGACCCAGCCGCGGGACGACAACCCGGACAACGTCTCCACCGCGCTCGTCTCCCTCGAGCCGACCAACGGCGACATCGTGGCGATGGCGCAGAACACCTACTACTCCACCGGCGAGGGCGCCTCCAACACCACGTACAACTTCAACGTGGACTCGTGGATGGGCGGGGCCGGCGGCTTCCAGGTCGGCTCGACCTACAAGCCGCTGACGTACGCCGCGTGGATCGACGCCGGCAACGGCGCGGAGGACGAGATCGACGCGACCCGCACCCGGTGGCCCGCAGACCACCGGTGGAAGGCCTCGTGCCTGGAGCGCGGGTACAAGATCGAGCCCGGCAACAACGGCGAGGGCTTCGAGATCCAGAACGCCGAGTCCGGCTACACCCGCGAGATGGAGGCCGACTTCGGCCTGTACAACTCGATCAACACCGCGATCTACGCGATGGCCGAGGACCTCGACCTGTGCGACATCGGGGAGATCTCCGAGTCCCTGGGCATCGTCAACGGCAAGAACGGCGAGCCCGTGGACACCACGGTCCTCGCGTCCCTGCTGGGCGGCTCCGTGGACATCTCCCCCATGACCATGGCCCGGGCGTACTCGGCGTTCGCCAACCGCGGCGAGATGTGCGAGCCCCGCGCCCTCGAGCGGGTCGTGGACTACACCGGCAAGGAGTACGACATCCCCGAGACGTCCTGCGAGCGCGTGATCAGCGAGGACGTGGCCGACGGCGTGAACTTCGCGCTCAACCAGACCCTGATCCGCGGCTCGGGCTGGCAGCGGGAGATCGGCCTGCCGGGCGCCTCCGCGGCCAAGACGGGCACCACGGACAACTCGACCCAGACCTGGATGGTGGGCTACACCCAGGGCCTGGCCACCGCGTCGTGGGTCGGCAACTACGAGTTCGGTTCCCGGTCCCTGAACGGGCTGTCCATCGGCGGGGAGCGCACCGAGGGCGACGACTGGGTGGACGGCTCCACCTACGCCGGCGGCCAGTGGCAGCGGTTCATGGAGGAGGTGGCCCGGGACTACGACACGGACGAGTTCGAGGAGCCCTCCGACCGCGTGCTCGAGGGCCGCAACGGCACCTCGGAGCCCGGCTGAGGCCGGGAGCGGGAGTGGATCGCGTGCACACCCCCCGGGGCGCCGTCGCGCCCGCCCTGCGGACCGCCGCCGCCGTGACGGCGGCCGGTGCCGGGGCGGCGGCGGGCCTCGGCGCGTGGGGCGTCGTCGTCGAGCGCCGCCGGTTCCAGCTGCGCACGGAACGGCTCCGGCTGCTGCCCGAGGGCAGCGCGCCGCTGCGGATCCTGCACCTGTCGGACCTGCACGTCTGGCCCGGCCAGCGCGCCGTGCGGGAGTTCGTGCACTCGCTCGCGGCGCTGGAGCCGGACCTCGTGGTGGACACCGGGGACAACCTCTCCCACCCCGGGGCGCTGCCGTGGCTGCTGGAGATCCTGGAGCCGCTGTTCCGCTTCCCCGGGGCCTACGTCCCGGGGTCCAACTGCTACTTCGCGCCGCGGCCCAAGAACCCGTTCCGCTACCTGTGGCGGGACACCTCCGGGGAGGGCCGGGACGAGGCGCCCCGGCTGCCCACCCAGGACATGCACGACGCGTTCGACGCCGCGGGCTGGACGCCGCTGATCAACCGCTCCGCCCGGATGGAGGTCGCGGGCCTCGCCCTGGACCTGTCCGGGGTGGACGACCCGCACCTGGGCTACGACCGGCACCCCGGCTTCGGCGACCCCGCGACGGCGGACCTGCGCCTCGGGGTGGCCCACGCCCCCTACCTGCGGACCCTCGACCGCTTCGCGGCGGACGGCGCGCAGCTGGTGCTGGCCGGGCACACGCACGGCGGGCAGGTCTGCCTGCCGGGCGGGCGGGCGCTGGTCAGCAACTGCGACCTCGAGCCGGAGCGCTGCAAGGGGCTCATCACCCAGGGCGGGGTGCCGGTCAACGTGTCGGCGGGCCTGGGGACGTCCCGCTTCGCCCCGATCCGGCTGTTCTGCCCGCCCGAGGCCGTGCTGCTGACGCTCACGGACTGAGCGGGCCTCCCCCGGCCGCCCGCACGCCGGCCGCCCGCGCGGGCGCCTTCAGCCGCCGCGCGGCACCAGGGCCTCGAGCACCGCGGGCAGGCGGGTGACGCCGTCGGAGCCGCAGAAGTGTCCCGCCCGCGGCACCACCCGCACGGGGGCGTCGAGCCGCGCGGCGAGCGCCTCGGTGGCGGCCGCCGGCACGGTCGGGTCGTCGTCCGAGCGCAGCACCAGGCGGCGCCGGGCGTTGGCGCGCACGGCGGAGACGTCCATGTCCTCGGCGAGGAACTCGTCGAGGAGCGGCACGGCCTCGAGCCGTCCCGTGAAGCCGGCCACGAGCACCAGCCCGCCCAGCGTCCACGGCTGGGGCAGACCGGCGAGGTGGCGCAGGAGGGTGATGCAGCCCAGGCTGTGGCCCACCAGGTGGGTGTGCGGGTCCGGCTCGCCGACCGCCCGTGCCACGGCGGCCAGCCACGCCCCGGCTTCCGGGAAGGACGGCTCCGGCAGCTCCACGACCTCGGTCCGCACGCCCTCGGCGGCGAGCCGTTCGCGCAGCCACGGGAACCAGTGCTGGTCGGGGGCGGCGTCGTAGCCGTGCACCACCACCACCCGGCGGACCTCCGGCTCGGGCTCGCTCACCCGGAGATCTCGGGGACCGCCACGATGATCCGGTGGTTGGTCTTGTCGCACAGGTACATCTCGACCGTGCCCTCCGGCACCGGGCCGCCTTCGGGCCACTGGTCCTCGGGGATCTGGCGCAGGGGCCCGCCGCAGGACGGGCAGATGGGGTCCATGGTGATCTCCTCCAGGGGTCGGCTCCCGGGCCGGCGGGCCCGTGGCCCGAGCTTCCCCCAAAACGGCGCCGCCCACAATCCCCTGCCGGGCGGACCGCTGCGGCGCCTGTGGTCACACCATAGGATGTGGCGTGGACCACCCCGGCTGCCCCGCCTCCCCGTCAGGAGATCCCATGACCGCCCCCAGCACGCACCCCGCCCCCGCCCCCGAGGCCCTGCTGGAGGAGCTGCGAGCCGGGTGCGGCCGCGACGCGGTGGTGACCTCGGAGCTCGAGCACCGCGCGCTGGCCCACGACGCCTCCCACTACCTGCTGCAGCCCGCGGCGGTGGTGCGCCCGCGCTCGGCCGCGGACATGGGCCACCTCTTCCGCGCGGTCGCCCGCCACGGCCTGGGCCTGACCTTCCGCTCCGGCGGGACGTCCCTGTCCGGGCAGTCCGTGACGGACCAGGTGCTGGTCGACGTCCGGCGGAACTTCCGGGAGGTCGAGGTGCTGGACGGCGGCCAGCGGGTCCGTGTGCAGCCCGGGGCCACGGTGCGGCAGGTCAACGCCCGGCTGGCCCCGTACGGCCACAAGCTGGGGCCGGACCCGGCGAGCGAGGCCGCGTGCACGATCGGCGGTGTGGTGGCCAACAACTCCTCGGGCATGGCCTGCGGGACCGACGCCAACACCTACCGGACGCTGGAGTCCCTGGTGTTCGTCCTGCCCTCCGGGACCCGGGTGGACACCGCGGACCCGGACGCCGACCGGCGGCTGCGGGAGCTCGAGCCCGCCCTGCACGAGGGTCTGCTGCGGCTGCGGGACCGGGTGCGCGGCGACCCGGCGTCGGTGCGCACGATCGAGCGGCAGTTCTCGATGAAGAACACCATGGGCTACGGCCTCAACTCCTTCCTGGACCACGACGAGCCGGTGCGGATCCTCGAGCACCTGATGGTCGGCAGCGAGGGCACCCTGGGCTTCGTGGCCCAGGCGGTCTTCCGGACGGTGGAGATCCTGCCGTTCGCCTCCACGGGACTGCTGGTGTTCCCGGATCTGGCCGCGGCCACCCGCACGGTGCCCGCCCTGGTGGCGGCCCGCTCGGCCACGGTCGAGCTGCTGGACGCCACGTCCCTGAAGGTCTCCCAGCGCACGGGACTGGCCCCGGCGCAGCTCCTGGACATCGACGTCCGCGACCACGCGGCGCTGCTCGTCGAGTACCAGGGCCGCACGCCCGAGGAGGAGCAGGAGCTCTCGGCGGGCGCCGCCGGGCTGTTCCGCACCCTGGACCTCGCAGTACCGCCCGCCCTGACGGACGACCCCGCGGCCCGGGCCGCGCTGTGGACCGTGCGCAAGGGCCTCTACACCACCGTGGCGGGGGCCCGGCCGAGCGGGTCCAACGCGCTGCTCGAGGACGTCGTCGTCCCCGTCGCGGAGCTCGGCGAGACCTGCGAGCAGCTCACGGGGCTCTTCGACGCCCACGGCTACCGGGACTCGGTGATCTTCGGGCACGCCAAGGACGGCAACGTCCACTTCATGCTCAACGAGCAGTTCGACCGCCCGGACCTGCTGGCCCGCTACGAGCGCTTCACCGAGGACATGGTCGCCCTGGTCCTCGACCACCACGGCTCGCTCAAGGCCGAGCACGGCACGGGCCGCAACATGGCGCCGTTCGTGCGCCGGCAGTACGGGGACGAGCTCTACGACGTCATGGTGGCGCTCAAGCGGCTCGTCGACCCGGGCGCGCTGCTGAACCCGGGCGTGCTGCTCAACGAGGACCCCACGGTGTACGTGCGGGACCTCAAGACCGCGCCCACGGTGGAGCAGGAGGTGGACCGGTGCGTGGAGTGCGGCTACTGCGAGCCGGTCTGCCCCTCGAAGGACCTCACCCTCACGCCGCGGCAGCGCATCGTGGGCCGCCGGGAGATCGCGGCGGCCGAGGAGCGAGGGGACACGGAGCTCGCCGGCCGGCTGCGCGCCGAGTACGACTACGAGGGCCTGCAGACGTGCGCCGTGGACGGGATGTGCGTGACGGCCTGCCCCGTGCTCATCAACACGGGCGACCTCGTGCGCCGGCTGCGCGCCGAGGACCACAGCCGCGTCGCGGACGCCGGCTGGGGCGCCGCGGCGCGGGCGTGGGGGGCGACGACGACGGGCGCCGGGCTCGGTCTGACCGCCGCGAAGGCCCTGCCCGCCGCGCTGCCGGCCGCCGCGACCGCCGTGGCCCGGGCCGTCCTCGGCGCCGAGCACGTGCCGCAGTACAAGGCGGAGCTGCCCGCGGGCGGCCCGCCCCGGCCGCACCGGCGGGACCCGGCCGCGGAGGCCGTGTTCTTCCCGGCGTGCATCAACTCGATGTTCGGCACGGCCGCCCGACCGGGGGGCGGTACCGGCCTGACCGCCTCGGAGGCGTTCCTGGCGCTGTGCGACCGCGCCGGGGTGCACGTCACCGTCCCCGAGGGCATCGGGAACCTGTGCTGCGGGACGCCGTGGAAGTCGAAGGGACTGCCCACCGGGTACGCCACGATGTCGGAGCGGACGCTGGCCGGGCTGTGGGAGGCGACCCGTCAGGGCGAGCTGCCGGTCGTCTGCGACGCCGCGTCCTGCACCGAGGGCCTGGAGACCATGTCCGAGCTGGCGGCGGCGTCCAGCGAGTACCACGCGCTGCGGTTCGTGGACGCGGTGGAGTTCGTGGCGGACCGGGTGCTGGGGCGGCTGACCGTCAGCCGCCCGATCCGGTCCATGTCGCTGCACCCCACGTGCTCGAGCGTGCACCTGGGCATCACCGGCGCCTTCGAGACGCTGGCCCGGGCGATCAGCGAGGACGTGGTCGTGCCGAAGGACTGGGGCTGCTGCGCCTACGCCGGGGACCGCGGCATGCTGCACCCCGAGTTCACGGCCTCGGCCACCGCGGCCGAGGCTCGCGAGGTCACCGGCCGCCGCTTCGACGCCTACGCGTCCCTCAACCGCACGTGCGAGCAGGGCATGACGGAGGCCACCGGCCACCCGTACCGGCACGTGCTCGAGCACCTGGAGGAGGCGACCCGCTGACCCACGCCCCATTTTTGGTTGTGCACAACTGAGTTGTGCTCAACCGATACCTGTGCCACCATGGGGTCATGGACGCAGATCTCCGGCTCGACGCGCAGCTGTGCTTCGCGCTCTACGCCGCCTCACGGGCCACGACCGCGGCCTACCGCGAGCCGCTGGCCGAGCTCGGCCTGACGTATCCGCAGTACCTCGCGCTGCTCGCGCTGTGGGAGGAGGACGGCCAGACCGTCTCGGCGCTGGGCTCCCGCCTCCGCCTGGACAGCGGCACCCTCTCCCCGCTGCTCAAGCGGATGGAGACCGGCGGGCTCCTCGAGCGCCGCCGGGGGCACGACGACGAGCGGCGGGTCACCGTCCACCTCACGCCGTCCGGCCACCGGCTGCGCGAGCGCGCCCCGGCCGTGCAGCGGCGCGTCCTGGAGGCCTCGGGGCTGACCGCCGCCGAGATGGAGACGCTGCGGACCCTGGCCCGGCGGATCGGCGCCCCCGCCGATCCGCACGCCGCGGACCGCCCCGGTGCGGACAGCACCGGAACCCGAACCACCACCACCGACACCCAGGAGTGACCAGCATGGACACCGTCTACACCGCCGAGGCCCTCGCCACCGGCGCCGGCCGCGACGGCCGCACCCGCACCACCGACGGCCGGATCGACCTGGGCCTGGCCGTCCCGCAGGAGATGGGCGGCTCCGGCGACGGCGCCAACCCCGAGCAGCTCTTCGCCGCGGGCTACGCCGCCTGCTTCCACTCCGCGCTGCAGATGGTGGCCCGGCAGGAGAAGGTGAAGCTCGGCGACTCCAGCGTCGGGGCCCGCGTGGGCATCGGCGGCAACGGCCAGGGCGGCTTCGGCCTCGAGGTCGACCTCGAGGTCGTGCTCCCCGACCTCGACCCGGCCACCGCGCAGGCCCTGGCGGACAAGGCCCACCAGGTGTGCCCGTACTCGAACGCCACCCGCGGCAACGTCGACGTCCGCGTGACCGTCGCCGACGACTGATCCCCGCTCCCCCGCACCCTTCCCTCGACCCCCAGGAGAACCGATGACATCCCCCACCAGCACCCGCCAGGTCGTGCTCGCCTCCCGCCCCGACGGCACCCCCACCCCCGAGAACTTCCGGCTCGAGGAGGCCGCGCTGCCCGCGCCCGGTCCCGGCCAGGTCGTGGTCGCCAACCGCTGGATGTCCGTGGACCCGTACATGCGCGGCCGGATGAACGACGTGAAGTCCTACGTCCCCCCGTTCCAGGTGGACCACCCGCTCGACGGCGGCGCTGTGGGCGAGGTCATCGCCTCCTCCGCGCCCGAGCTGCCCGTGGGCGCCACGGTGCTGCACGGGGCCGGGTGGCGGGAGCACGCGCTCGTCGAGGCCGCCTCGGCCACCGTGGTGGACCCCGCCCTCGCCCCGGAGTCGGCCTACCTGGGGGTGCTCGGCATGCCGGGGCTCACCGCGTACGCCGGCCTCATGGCGGCCGCACGGTTCCGGCCCGGGGACACGGTGTTCGTCTCCGGCGCCGCCGGGGCCGTGGGCTCGCTCGTCGGCCAGATCGCGAAGCTCAGCGGCGCCGCCCGCGTGGTCGGCAGCGCCGGCTCGCCCGAGAAGGTCGCCCGCCTGCTGGAGCTCGGCTTCGATGCCGCCTTCGACTACCACGACGGCCCGGTGCTCCCCCAGCTGCGGAGCGCGGCGCCCGAGGGCATCGACGTCTACTTCGACAACGTGGGCGGCGAGCACCTGGAGGCCGCGATCTCCGCGCTGAACGTCCACGGCCGCGTGTGCCTGTGCGGGGCGATCTCGCAGTACAACGCGACCGAGCCCCCGGCGGCGCCGCGGAACCTGGCGCTGGCGATCGGCAAGCAGCTGAGCCTGCAGGGCTTCCTGGTCAGCGGTCACCAGGACCTGGGCCCGGAGTTCCGCGAGAAGATGGCCGGCTGGCTCGCGGCCGGCGAGATCCGGTGGGACGAGACCGTGCGCGAAGGGCTGGACGACGCCCCGCAGGCGTTCATCGACCTGCTCGCCGGGGCCAACACCGGCAAGATGGTCGTCAAGCTGTGAGCTGAGCCGTCAGACGGTCGGCCCGGCGCCGCCGGCGGCCAGCCGCGCGGCGAGCTCCCGCACCCCGGACACCCTGAGGTCCGGGGTGCGCGCGTACGCCGGCCAGGGCGAGCCGTGCCGGTCGATCCAGGCCGTGCGCAGCCCCGCCCGGGCGGCGCCGTGCAGGTCCCACGGATGCACCGCGACCATGAGCATCTGCTCCGACGGCACGCCCCACGCCCCGCTCGCCCAGGTGTAGGCCTCGGACGCCGGCTTCCAGCAGGGGGCCTTCTCGACGGAGCAGACGCGCTCGAAGTGCTGCCGCACGCCCGCCCGCTCCAGCAGGCCCTCGGCGGTGGCCGCGGAGCCGTTGGTGAGGGCGGTGAGCCGGAACCCGGCGTCGGCCAGGGAGCGCACCCCGTCCGGGACGTCGGCGTGGACGGGCAGCTGCTGCACGGCGTCCAGGACGTGGGCCACGGCGTGCTCGACGTCCCCGGCCGGCGGGTGCAGGGTGAAGAGCGCGCGCGCCGTCTCCTGCCCTAGCACGGAGAACGGCTGGGCCTCGCCGTGGACGGCCAGCGCGAAGCCCTCCCGCAGGACGGAGGCGAACCACGTGGCCGCCAGCTCCCCCGGCACCCCGACCTCCTCGAAGGCGTGGCGCAGGGGGCGCATGTCGGAGAGGGTCTCGTTCACGTCGAACACGAGGACGGGTCTGTCGTCGGTGGTCATTCCGGGGCCTTTCGTTCGCGGTGGTGCGCGGCGCGGTCCGCGCGGGAGCCGGCGGGGGCGCTCAGCCCGCCGGGACGAGCCGGCCCAGGGGGCTGTTCTCGAAGTCGTCCAGGAGGGCCTGCGGGTCCGCGTAGACGGCCACGGCCCCGGCCTCGCGCAGCTCCGTCTCGCTGATCCCGCCGCTGGTCAGGCACACGGCGTCGAGGCCGAGCTTCCACGCGGACTCGACGTCCCAGCGGGCGTCCCCCACCACGATCGCGTCCTCGGGGCGCAGGTTTCCGGCCTCCAGGGCCGCGGCGAAGATGTCCGGGGCGGGCTTGCTGTGCTCGGCGTCCGTGGCGGTCGTGACCGCCGTGAGCAGGTCGTCCGAGCCGAGGGCCTCCCGCATGGCGGCCACCTCGGTGACGTTCGACGACGACGCCAGCACCACCACGAGCCCCGCGTCGGTGCAGCGGCGCAGCAGCTCCGCGGCGCCGCGGGTGGGCTTGAGCCCCGGCCAGTGCACGGAGAACAGGGCCCCGTGGGCCGCGCCGATGGCGTCGTCCCCGTCCCGGTCCCGGTCCGCGGGCAGCAGCTCGTCGATCAGCTGTTCCGAGCCCATGCCGATGAGCCGGTGGATGCGGTGCATGGGGACGTCGTGCCCGGCCTGGTTGAAGGCGTGCCACCAGGCGACGGTGTGCAGGTAGCTCGAGTCGATGAGGGTGCCGTCGACGTCGAACAGGACGCCGCGCCGGCTCGGCGCCGAGCGGTCGGGGGTCCGGGGAGGAGTCATGGCCTCACCCTCCCATCCGGTGGCCGGGTGAGCAATGGGGCGCGGAGTGGCGGTGGCGGCGCGGGTGCTCCGGGGGGACTCGTCCTGCCGTCGTGGAACGCCACCGCCCCCCCGACAACGACTGTGCGGAGGAAGGTCGGGGGGCCGCCCGGTCCCGACCGCCCGCCGCTCACTGCACCGGCACGTCTTCGGCGGCGCTGCGCGGGCCGCTCCCCTGGTCCGCGGTGGCCGGACCGAGCGGGAGCCCGCGCCCGCCCTGCTGCGCGCCCTCGTCCGCCCCCGTGCCGTCGACGTCCTGGGTGGAGGCCGCGAAGCGCTGGATCACGGCTGCCGCCGCGTCGGTCATCTCGCCCAGCCCCCGGGCGTCGACGTTGGCGAGGTCGTCGCACGCGCCGTGGTAGCAGAAGTCGTAGGCGACCCCGGCCCGGCCGCCGAACAGCGCGGCCTGCTCCGCGGTCTTGATCCCCTCGGCGCCGGTGAACAGACCGCGGAGGGGACGCCCTCGGCGATGAACGGCCCGTAGTCGCTGCGGCCGCTGAACTCCGTCTCGCCGGAGGCCAGCCCCACGGAGCCGAAGTGCTCGTGGAAGGCCGCCTCGACCGCGGCCGAGCCCGCCGGGGCGATCACGGGCCCGTCGGGGCCCTGCACGGGCGGGAAAGCGGAGTGGTCGCCGTCGTAGACGAAGCGCCCGTAATTCGGGGAGCCGATCATGTCGAAGTTCAGGTACACGGCGATGTCCTCCAGCGCGGCGGGGTCGTTCGCCTTCAGGTCCGCGACGTAGTGGCTGGAGCCGCGCAGGCCGAACTCCTCCGCGCCCCACCAGGCGAAGCGCACGGTGTTCGCGGTCTCCGTGCCCGCGAGCGCCTCGGCGATCGCCAGGATCCCCGCGGAGCCCGAGCCGTTGTCGTTGATGCCCGCGCCCTCGGGGACGCTGTCCAGGTGGGCGCCGACCATCACCGTGCTCCCGGACTCGCCCGAGCCCGTCTCGGCCAGGACGTTGACGGTCTCGCGGTTCTCGGAGACGGTCTGGGCCGTCACGGTCACCTCGCCCCCGCCCAGCAGGGCCGTCCCTGCCGCATGGCTGAGACCGACCACCGGGAGGGTCGTGGCACCGGGCTCCCCGAGCGTGCCGGCGACCACGCCCTCCTCGCCGGGCAGACCGGTGTTGAAGATCAGCACCACGGACGCCCCGGCGGCCTGGGCGTTGGCGGCCTTCACCCCGAAGGTGCACGTGCCCCGCTGGAGCAGGGCCACGCTGCCCGCCGTGAAGCCGGCGAAGTCCTCGGCCTCGCAGCCGCTCGTGCTCGCCGCCGGGGCGCCGGCGGTGTCCACGGCCTGCACCGGGGCGGTCACCGTGCCGGAGCCCGAGTAGACCATGACGGCCGCCTCCGCCGCGGTCAGGGTCCGCGGGACACCGCCCGGGCCGGGCACGGCCACGGTGGTCGGGACGACCTCCTGGAAGAACGGGAAGGAGAAGCTCTGGACCCGCGGGGCGTAGCCGGCGGCGCGCAGCCGGCCGACCACGTAGTCCGCGCTGCCCCGGTAGCCCGGGGTGCCCGAGGCCCGGTTGCCGCCGTTGGCGTGGGCGACGGCCTGGAGCACCTCGAGGTGGTCCAGCACCTGCTGCACGGGCACGGCCGCGGCGGTCGGGGCGAGCGCTCCGGCGTCGTCGGCCTCTTTCGGCGCCGCCGTGACGGCGCTCGGCACGGTGAGCGCGAGGGTGCCGGCCAGGGCAGCGGCCACGGTCCAACGGCGGGGTGTGGGGTGCGGCATGGGTTCTCCCGGGGCCTGAGGCCGATCGGGGGCTCGACCGTGTCCGTCATGGGCCCCATCGGGCGGGTGGAGTCCTGCGCACAGGATCTCAGCTCCAGGTCAGAGGCACAATGACCGGACGGATTGTGGCGCCGGGAACCGCATCGGCCTCAGTGCGGCCGCCTCACTCGGCCTGCCTCTGCGCGGCGGCGTTGCTCGGGCCGCGGCCCTGGTCGACAGCGGCGGGGGGAACGGGCGCCACGATGCCGAGCAGCCGCCGGCCCTCCGTCTCGAGGTCCTCGCTGGAGTTCGCGAAGCGCAGGACGATGGCGGAGGCCGCACCGGTCATCTCCTCCAGCGTCCGGAGGTCGACGTTGCTGAGGTCGTCGCAGGACGCGTGGTAGCAGAAGTCGTAGCCGATGCCGGCCCGGCCCCCGAACAGCGCCGCCTGCTCCACGGTCTTGATCCCCTCCGCCCCGGTGAACAGACCGCCGGAGGCGATCCCCTCGGCGATGAACGGCCCGTAGTCGCTGCGGCCGCTGAACTCCGTCTCGCCGGAGGCAAGGCCCACGGAGCCGAAGTGCTCGTGGAAGGCCGCCTCGATCGCGGCCGAGCCCGCCGGGGCGGGCACCGAGCCGTCCTCCGGGCCGAACGCCGAGGCGTCGCCGTCGTAGACGAAGCGCCCGTGGTTCGGGGAGCCGATCATGTCGAAGTTCAGATACAGCGCGATGTTCCCGAGGGTCCCGGCGTCGTTGGTCTTGAGGTCCGTGACGTAGTGGCGGGACCCGAGCAGGCCGAACTCCTCGGCGCCCCACCAGGCGAAGCGCACCGCGTTGGCGGTCTCCGTGCCGGCGAGCGCCTCGGCGATGGCCAGGATCCCCGCGGAGCCGGACGCGTTGTCGTTGATCCCGGGACCCTCCGGGACGCTGTCCAGGTGGGCGCCGACCATGACCGTGCGCTGCCCGTCCCCCGAGTCCGTCTCGGCGAGGACGTTGAACGTCTCCCGGCTCTCGGAGACGGTCTGCGTGCTGACCGTCACCTCGCCCCCGCCCAGCAGGGCCACGCCCGCCGCGTAGCTCAGGCCGACCACGGGGACGGTCACCCCGCCGGGTTCGCCCAGGGTGCCGGCGACCGCGTCCTCGGCCCCGGCCAGTCCCGTGTTGAAGATCAGCACCGCGGAGGCCCCGGCGGCCTGGGCGTTGGCGGCCTTCACCCCGAAGGCGCACGTGCCCCGCTGGAGCAGCGCGATGTTCCCCGGGACGAAGTCGGCGAAGTCCCCGGCCTCGCACCCGCTGGTGCTCGCGGCCTTCTCGCCGGTCGTCCCCACGGCCTGCACCGGCGCCGTCACGGTCCCGGAGCCGGAGTAGGTCATGACCGCCACGTCGGTCGCGGGAAGCTGCCGTCCCCCTGCGCTGACCGTGGCCGGGGCGGTCTCCTGGAAGAAGGGGAAGGTGAACTCCTGGACCCGCGGGGCGTAGCCGGCCGCTCGCAGCCGGCCGACCACGTAGTCCACGCTGCCCCGGTAGCCGGACGTGCCCGAGGCGCGGTTGGCGTTGTTCGCGTTGGCGATGGCCTGGAACACCTCGAGGTGCTCCAGCACCTTCCCGACGGGCACGCCCGCCGCGGTCACCGGGACCACCCCGTCGCGGTCGGGGTGGCGGCGGCCACGGTCCGGTGGTGGTGGGTGCGGTGGCGCATGGGATCTCCCGGGGCAGGGGCCGATCGGGGGCTCGACCGTGGGGTCGGCTCCATCGTGCTGGTGGAGCCCTGTGCCCAGAATCTCAACTGCACGTCAGCGGCACAACGGTTGAGCGGATTGTGGCGCAGCGAACGGCCCCGCCCCCGGCGCGAGACGCGCCGGGGGCGGGGCCGTTCACTGGGCCTCGGGACCGTCAGGCGGCCGCCTTGTCGTGGCCGTGCCCGTGGCCGTGGCCGCGACCGTGCTCGGAGTGCGGGCCGTGGCCGCGGTCGTCGCCCTTGGGGTGCCCGACGGCGCCCTTGCCCTTCTGCTGGTAGGGCTTGCCCTCGCCGTTGACGTCGTGGGTGGACGTCGCGTAGCGCAGGACGACGGCCGCGGCGGCGTCGGACATCTCCTCCATGCCCTGGAGGTTCACGTTCGAGATGTCGTCGCAGGCCGAGTGGTAGCAGGAGTCGTAGGCGACACCGGCCTGGCCGCCGTACAGTGCGGCCTGCTCCTCGGTCTTCACGCCCTCGGCGCCCGTGAAGAGACCGCCGGAGGGGATGTCGGCCTCGATGAACGGCCCGTAGTCGCTGCGGCCGCTGAACTCGGTGTCGCCGGAGGCCAGCCCCACCGAGGCGAAGTGTTCGTGGAACGCCGCCTCGATCGCCGCGGAGCCCTCGGGGACGTTCGTGTCGCCGGGGTCGAAGGTGGAGGCGTCCCCGTCGTAGACGAAGCGCCCGTAGTTCGGGGAGCCGATCATGTCGAAGTTCAGGTACATCGCGATGTCCTCGAACGCCTCCGGGTCGTTCTTCCGCAGATCGGTCACGTAGTGCTCGGCTCCCAGCAGGCCGAGCTCCTCCGCGCCCCACCAGGCGAAGCGCACGGTGTTCTCGGTCTTCGTCTTGGCCATCGCCTCCGCGATGGCCAGGATGCCGGCCGACCCGGTGCCGTTGTCGCTGATGCCCGCGCCCTCGAGCACGCCGTCCAGGTGCGCGCCGACCATCACCGTGTTCTCGGGGTCGCCCGAGCCGGTCTCGGCGAGGACGTTGTAGGTGGTGCGGGTCGCCGAGACGGTGTCCGTGGCGACCGTGACCTCCTGGGCGTCCAGCAGGTCCACGCCGGCCTGGTAGCTGAGCCCGACCGTCGGCAGGGACGTGGCCTCCGGGGAGCCCAGGGTGCCGGCGACGGTGTCCTCCGCGTTCGGCAGGCCCGTGTTGAAGATCAGCACGGCGGAGGCGCCCGCGGCCTCCGCGTTGGCGGCCTTAATCCCGAAGGAGCAGGTGCCGCGCTGCAAGAGGGCCACATTGCCCGCCTCGAAGCCGGCGAAGTCGCTCGCCTCGCAGCCGCTGGTGCTGCCCACCCGGGCTCCGGTGGTGTCCACGGCCTGCACGGGGGCGGTGACGGTGCCCGTGCCGGAGTAGGTCATCACCGCGACGTCCCCGGCGGCGAGCTGCGTGCCGTCCGCGGCGACCGTGGCGGGGGTGCGCTCCTGGAAGAACGGGAAGTCGAACTCCTGGACCTCCGGGGTGTAGCCGGCGGCGCGCAGCCTCTCGACCACGTAGTCGACGCTGGCCTGGTAGCCGGAGGTGCCGGAGGCGCGGTTGCCGTCGTTGGCCTCCGCGATCGACTGGAAGGCGTTCAGGTGCTCCGTGAGCTTCTGCTGGGAGACGGCCTGGGTGATCTTGTGGGTGGTGTTGTTGTTGCTGGTGTCGCGGGTGGGGGCCGCGACGGCACTGGTCGCCGTCAGGGTCAGGGCGCCGGCCAGGGCGGCTGCGGTGATCCAGTGGCTGGGATTGCGAACGGGCATGGAACCTCCAGGTGAGCGGCGGCCGGGAGGTAGCCCGGCCGTGACGCGGTTCACAGTCATCGAGGGATGACTCGGATTTGCACATGCTCACAAATGAGTTACCGACCGGTCAATAACTTTTGTCCACTAGTTGGGGGACAACTCCAGCCGGCCCGACTCACCGGCGCCCGCGGGCGCGGCGCCGCACGGCGACGGCCGCCGCGACGGCTGCCGCGACGAGCACGCTCACGGCGGCGAGACCGACGAGGACCGGCCCGAGCTCCTCGAGCGCCCCGCGGCGTGGCCACCCGTCCGGCGGCCGGAGGGGCGCCCCGTCGTCGATCGTGGAGGACGCGAAGCCCAGGACGACCGCGGCCGTGGCGTCGCTCATCTCCTCCAGGACCTGGAGGTCTACGTTGTCCAGGTCGTCGCAGGCGGAGTGGTAGCAGGGGTCGTAGTCCACGCCGGCCTCGCCGCCGTACCGGGCGGCCTCCCTGCGCGTCTTCTCGCCCGTGTCGCCGGTGAAGAGACCACCCACGGGGATCCCGGCCCCGGCGAACACGAGGTGGTCGCTGCCGTCGTCGAGCGGCACCTCGTCGGCGGCGATCCCCACGGACTCGAAGTAGCCCTCGAACGCCGCCTCGATGGCGTCCGATCCGTCCGGAGCCTCGACGGAGTCGCCGTGCCAGCTGCTCCCGGACGCGTCGCCGTCGTAGACGAAACGCCCGTAGTTGGGAGAACCGATCATGTCGAAGTTCAGGTACATCGCGATGTCCTCGAACGCCCCGGGGTCGTTGGCCCGGAGGTCGGAGACGTAGTGGTCGGCGCCGTTGAGGTTCAGTTCCTCCGCGCCCCACCAGGCGAAGCGCACCCTGTTCTGCACGTCGGTGCCGGCCAGGGCCTCGGCCACCGCGAGGACGCCCGCTGCGCCGGAGCCGTTGTCGTTGAGGCCGGGGCCCTCCGGCACGCTGTCCAGGTGCGCGCCGACCAGCACGGTGCTGTCCGGGTCCCCCGTGGCCGTGTCCGCCAGCACGTTGTACGTCACACGGCGCTCCGTGGCCGAGTCCTCGTCGTGGTCGTCGTCGTGGTAGTCGTCGTGGTAGTCGTCGTGGTCCTCGTCACCCGGGACCGTGAAGACCTGCACCCGGGGGTCGTAGCCGGCGGCCTGCAGCCGTTCGACGACGTAGTCGACGCTCGCTCGGTAACCGTCGGTACCGACGGCGCGGTTGCCGCCGTGGGCGTCCGCGGCGTCCTGGAACGCCTGGAGGTGGCCCTCCAGCTGCTCGGCGGTGACGGCCTCGGTGATCTCCTCCGTCGAGGTGGCGCCGTCGGGCCCTGCCGGGAGAGCCGCAGCGGGGCCACCGGCTGTGAGCGACAGGACCACCGCCAGCACGACCGAGGCGAATCCTCTGCTGAATGCTCGTCGACGCACGATCCCTCCCCCGAGACATGGCGCCGCGAATGTTCCGGCAGGACGTCCCCCGCGACGTCCGCCGTGGACCGACGGTACTGTGCGATCACAGAAGCACAAGCAGGGCCTCCGGTCAACGGTCCACAGGTCATGCACCACCCCTGCGACACAGCCGCGGGCACCCGATTTCCCACCCGCCCGGCCGGATGGCTATGATGGAGCAGTTGTTTCCGGCCGAGACCGGATGCTTCACGGGATGTGGCGCAGCTTGGTAGCGCGCGTCGTTCGGGACGACGAGGTCGCAGGTTCAAATCCTGTCATCCCGACCATGTGATGTCTCAGGACATCGGCAAGGCCCGAACCCACGGATGTGGGTTCGGGCCTTTTGTCATGCCT